>JAZNJW010000014.1:0-36555 GCA_045578255.1 Paludibacteraceae bacterium | reverse complement strand
AAAGAGCAGCGACTATGCTTTGACTCCACAGAACCGTCACGTGTTGTTGTTTGCTCCAATAGAGCCAGGCGAGGAGATTGTGTTGACGAAGGAGCAAGTAGCGGCATGGGAGTCCTTGGCAGAAGGTGGTATGATTTACGTGCGCCTTTTGACCGAGAAATCGGGTCAATTGACCACATTAGCAGAGTGATAGCGATCCGCTATTGTCTTCTGCAAAAAGATATTGGGCATAGGTCATTGGTTTGACCTATGCTCTCCAAGCAAAAGAGCGATCTTTGAAATATTGAAATAGAATAAATGTAGTTTCATTTATGAGATTACGTGCCGAAAATTCGCCAAACGCCTTAGTGATTTTCCGCCAAACGCCTTAAAAAAATGCGTAAATACTTGCAAATGTGAAAAATAAGTAGTACCTTTGCAGCGTCAAATTTTATAAGGTAAATTTATGGCAGAAAAGAAGTATAAAAGGCGTGTAGTGGACCAATTGTTGGCAGAACGTTTGGAAGAAGTAGGTGCGGTGTTGATAGAGGGCCCTAAGTGGTGTGGCAAAACAACCACGGCGCTCCAGCAGGCGCGTAGTATGGTCATGTTGGCTAACCCTGAAGTGTTGCAGCAAAGCAAGAGTATGATCGCTACGAGTGCTTCGCATCTATTGAGTGGACTTGTTCCTCGCTTGTTTGATGAGTGGCAAACCCTTCCAGAGCTATGGGACAATATTCGTTATGAAGTAGATGCTCGTAATGAGGAAGGACAATTCATTCTCACAGGCTCTGCCGTTCCAGTAGAATCGGAGAAGATTGTGCATACTGGTACTGGACGCTTTGCATGGATTACCATGCGGCCGATGAGTCTTTGGGAGTCTGAGGAATCTTCTGGAGATGTCAGCCTACAGACGCTCTTTGATGGTGATTTGGCAATCAAAGGTGAGAACAAGCACCGATTGGAAGACATTGCTTTCATGCTTTGTCGTGGTGGATGGCCTTCATCCTTGGGGCGTTCTGCAAGAGCAGCTTTGCGTGTAGCGAGTGACTATTATGATGCTGTGATAAAAACAGATTTTGTGCGTGTGGATAATACCCTTCGTAATCAAAATCGTAGTCGTATGCTGCTTCGCTCATTGGCGCGTTTGCAAGGAACGCAAACTTCCATTGGTGTTATTCGCCAAGATATGCTTTCGAATGATGATAATACGTTGGCAGAAAATACCGTAGCTTCGTATATAGAGGCGTTGCGTAAGATATTCATTGTTGAAGATATGCCTGCATGGAGTACTAATCTTCGTTCTAAGACCGTTATTCGAACTTCGCCAACTCGCTATTTTGTTGATCCCAGTATCGCGGTGGCGGCTATGGGTATTAGCCCAAAGGATTTGATTAGCGATTTGAATACTTTTGGTTTTCTATTCGAAGCGATGGCTATTCGTGACTTACGAGTATATGCAGATGCATTAGATGCCAAAGTATATCACTATCGAGATAAGGATGAGTTGGAATGTGATGTGGTGATGGAGTTACGCAATGGTAGATATGCTTTGATAGAAATCAAATTAGGTGGTCAAGATAATGTAAATGTTGCAGCTCAGCAGCTACAGCAATTGGCATCTAAAATTGATACAGATAAAGTGGGTAAACCTGCTTTTCGCATGGTACTGACAGCAGTTGGCGATGCTGCGATGCGTTTAGAAGATGGTACGTTAGTGGTGCCGATAGGCTGTCTCAAACCGTGATAGAACATATCTCGTGAGATACAAGCAGAGTTTGCGATTACCATTGCTCCTGCTATCATAAATGAAATAGGGCTTACGGCTCTATTTCTATTTTTATTCTATTTTGCTACCCGCCCTCCGGGCGACAATATAAAATCCGCAGCTCCGCTGCGATAAGGCGATGAGGCAATAAGGCGATAGCTCCAAAGGAGCGTCCAAAAGCCAATAACCAAAAGCCAATAACCAATCGCCAACCAACGTGGCTCCGCCACATACAACGCACCACAGGTGCAGATAACGTCCGCTTGCGGACAAACAACGCAGCTCCGCTGCCACCAACGCTCGCTCTGCGAGCCTAAAGCGACCTTTGAAATATCGAAACAATAGTAAATAAGTCAAAAAGTGCTTTTTGTTAAGATTATGAAATTTTCTATTGTTTCGATAGAAAACATCCAGCAGGAAAACTGAGGAAATCGAGAAAATCGAGAATTTGCAAATTCTCAAAATTCTCGAAATTCTCAACTGCTCTCCAAGTGAGGAGAGAGATAAAGATGATTGATAATAAGTGGATTACAAATTTGATGTATTGAGATAATGGTTTTCCACGGACATCTGTGGAGGTAGGCTAGAGATGAGAAGATTTTGTCTGTGGGAGAGCAAACGAAGTGTTCTTTGATGAGTGTTTGTCAAAAACGACAAAACCGACATTTCCGTCACGTGATGAAAAAATAGAAAGAATAGGATATAGATGTGCTACGGAAGGTATAGTGAAGTGCTATTATGCACCCGTCAAGAACCCGTTATGAACCCGTAATTGCTCGCTAGCCGAGCCAAAAGCGATCTTTGAAATATTGAAATTACCGCATATACGCAAGAAATATAAATTCTTGTGTATATCAAACTGCATGTGATTTACCACAATTTTTCCAAGTGAAATGCCACAATTTTTCCAAGCATTTGCCCAAAAATGTAAAATGAAATGCCCCAAAAATGTAAAATAAAATGCCCCAAAAATGTAAAATAATTTGCGTAATTCAATAATTATTAGTATCTTTGCAGCGAATTTGAAAAGTGATATAATTATGAGGTATTTTAAGCGTATTTCTGACAGATTGTTGTTGCAACGGTTAGCGTCTATGGGTGCAGTGTTGATTGAGGGTCCTAAATGGTGTGGCAAGACTACTACTGCTGCCCAACAAGCTCAATCAATCATTCGTTTGCAAGATCCCGATGAGCGAGGCAACTATGATGTGATTGCCAAAAATCGCCCTTCGTTGTTTTTGCAAGGTGATACCCCTCGCCTGATTGATGAGTGGCAGGATTACCCTGTGGTATGGGATGCTGTGCGTTTGGAAGTAGATAAACGCCAAATGACGGGGCAATTCATCTTGACGGGTTCTAATGTGGTTGATGAAACGCAGATACGTCACTCTGGTACGGGACGCATTTCTCGATTGCAGATGAGTACGATGAGTCTCTGGGAATCGCAAGAGAGCAATGGTACGATCTCTCTTAGTGCATTGTTTGACAACCCTCAAATGGATTTTGAAGTATTGTCAACTCTTTCAGTAGATGATTTGATATTTGCTGCTTGTCGTGGAGGATGGCCTGCTGCTGTTTGTGCAAAGAGTAAAAATGCAGCATTGTCTGTGGCGCGTGATTATGTGAATACCGTTTGCAATTCTGATATAATGCGTATCGATGGTGTTCGCCGTAATTCGCAACTTACGCGTCAGATATTGCGCTCGTATGCGCGCAATATATCTACATTAGCAAAGACAAGTCAGATGTTGCAAGATGTAGTAGCATCAGAGGATATGGATTGCACTCGCCCAACGTTTATGGATTACGTGAATGCTTTAGAGCGTTTGTTTGTTATTCAAGATGTAGGAGCATGGTGTCCAGCCATACGTAGTAAGACCACTATCCGTAGTGGCGCAAAACGAGGGTTCTGTGATCCTTCTATAGCAGTTGCTTTGTTGGGATTAACCCCAGAGTCTATGCAGATGCAGTTGAATACATTTGGCTTTATTTTCGAGCAATTATGTATTCGCGATTTGAAGGCATATACAGCCGACCAATATGCTACGGTGTCATATTATAATGATCGTTATGGTTTGGAGGCTGATATTGTTTTGCATTTGGATGATGGTCGCTATGCGCTTATTGAGTGTAAGTTGGGAAGTGCTGATGTAGATGCCGGTGCAGCTCATTTGTTGGAGTTGCAAGACTTGATTCGTGAGCATAATCTGACGGAAAAGCAAGTGCCTATTCGTGAACCTGACTTGCTGATAGTTCTTACAGGAGGCAAGGTTGGATTGCGCCGAAAGGATGGTGTGTATGTTATTCCAATTGGCTGTTTGAAAGACTAATCCAATTCTCCATAGTATAATTTAAGCGGTAATTTCAATAAAAACGGAATTACCGTTTTTGTTATTGTCCGATGCGGCTACCCGCCCTCCGGGCGAACAATATAAAATCCGCAGCTCTGCTGCGATAAGGCGATGAGGCAATGAGGCAATGAGGCGATAGCTCCAAAGGAGCGTCCAAAAGCCAATAACCAAAAGCCAATAACCAATCGCTAACCAACGTGGCTCCGCCACATACAACGCACCACAGGTGCATGAAACGTCCGCTTGCGGACAAACAACGCAGCTCCGCTGCCACCAACGCTCGGCTTGCCGAGCAAAAGAGTGACCTTTGAAGTATTGTGATATTTTGACAAAAAAATGCAAAATCTTTTGGTCTATTGAAAAAAAAGTTGTATTTTTGCAAAAATTTTCAATAGAGCATGAGAGAAGTAAGCAGAAATGAGTATCTAACCCGCTTAGAAAGCAAGCGTGGCAATCGTATGGTAAAGGTAATTACAGGTATTCGCCGTTGTGGCAAATCGTATCTGTTGTTTACCCTATTCCGTCGTCATCTATTGGCGCAAGGTGTGGATGAACAACATATCATTGCGTTGGCTTTGGATGACATGCTCAACGAAGAGTACCGCAACCCCAAGGCGTTATATCAGTATGTGTTAGATCGCGTTACTGACAATCAAATGTATTATGTCCTCTTGGATGAGATACAATTAGTTGAAGGCTTTGAGGCGGTGCTGAATGGTTTTCTTCATCGTGATAATCTGGATGTGTATGTCACGGGTAGTAACTCACGTTTCTTGTCCTCTGATATTATCACGGAGTTCCGTGGTAGAGGAGATGAGATTCGTGTCTTTCCATTCCGTTTTGCAGATATATGTACACTCTACGAGGAACATCCACAAGTATTGCTGAGTCAGTATTATTATTATGGCGGTATGCCACAAGTGTGGATGACGGATAATACAAAAGAACGTGAGCAATATCTTCGTGCTTTGTTTGATAATGTCTATTTATCGGATATTATTGGTCGTTATCATTTGCGCGGAGTAGAGGAGATAGGTGTGCTGACAGATGTCTTGGCTTCGGCGGTTGGTTCATTGACTAACACCACGCGCTTGAGAAATACTTTCAAAAGCGAGTGTAAATCCGATATTTCTCAAAATACTATAGGTAGTTACATTGAGTATCTAAAGGATTCTTTTTTGTTGAACGAAGCCAAACGTTATGATATTAAGGGGAGGCAGTACATTGGAGCGCAGCAGAAGTACTATTTTATAGATTTGGGTTTGCGTAATGCGCGTTTGCAATTTCGTCAGCAAGATGATGGTCATTTGATGGAGAACATGATATACAATGAGTTACTTTCTCGTGGTATGTTGGTGGATGTAGGTATTGTACCCGTTTGGGAAAAGGATGAAAATCAAAAATTGATTCGTAAGCAGTACGAGGTTGATTTTGTGGTGAATAGTGGTAGTCGTAGATACTATATTCAATCTGCGTTTGAGATGCCAACTGGCGAGAAACGCAAGCAAGAAACGCAGTCCTTCCGCAAGATTGGTGATGGTTTTAAGCGAATATTGATTCAGAACGCGCCTGTTGTTCCGTGGCATGATGACGATGGTATTCTTACTATTTCGCTAACGGATTTCTTGCTGAAGCCAGAAGCATTAGATTGGTAGTTTAATTATTAAATAAGGCATTTTAGATTTTGTACGCGCTGCGTACACAATTGTCAAAATAGGAGCAATTTGCATAGAGCAAGTTGTTCTTGTTTTATTGTCAGAATATCACCACGGCTCCGCCCGCAACTACCCGCCCCTTGGGCGACAATATAAAATCCGCAGCTCCGCTGCGATAAGGCGATGAGGCGATGAGGCAATAAGGCGATAGCTCCAAAGGAGCGTCCAATAGCCAATAACCAATAGCCAATAACCAATGGGCGACAATATAAAACAAACAACGTGGCTCCGCTGCCACCAACGCTCGCTCTGCGGCCCCAAAACAGAATATTAACTAAAAAAATAAGATATGAAAAAAATGTTTTCTCAAATGATTAAAGCAATCTTCGCTCCAACCAAGCGATTGATGCTTGTGTTGAGTATGTTATTGACCATTTCGACGGTTTATGCATCAAAGACTTATTACGCCAAAGCAACTGTAGCGGTGGCTGATGAGTCAACAGGTGTGGGATTAGTCTATGTCATTGACAAAGATGGCAACCACTTCCCAACTAATGCAACCGCAGCAGCAACTGCAGAAACAGATGAAATGACACAAACAAACAAATCCGACTTTTCCATAATGATTGGTGCAATCGCTACAAACCCTGACTATTGTGTGAAAGAGTGGACAAAGAATGATGGTACAACGACAACGATTGCTGCTACTGCGGATGAGATGGATCAAACGATATCAGGTCAAGAAAATAATGCTAAAACTACTGCCTTCGTGGCTTATTTTGTCAAGCAAATTACTCCGAACAGTACCAACTTAACCATCAATGCCGCTACGGGAACGGCAAGCACAAATATTACCGTTTATAACACCACTGAATTGACTGTAGATGCGCTGTCGGCTGAATTGGCTGCTAAATTTACATATACGGTTGCATCAATTGATGCAAAGACATGGATATTGACCGTGAATTCTACGGATGCTGCGGTCAGTGGAGATGAAGTCACACTTACATTGAGAAACGATAAAGGTGCAACTGCGCAGGTGGTGGTAAACTTTGTTGAAAACCAAAAGGTAACATTCAAGGGGTCGGCTCTTGGTACCTACCGAGTGTCGCAGGGCGATGCCTATACGCAAGTAATTGAAGAGTCTACGAACGCCGAGCCTCTGACAATTACGGATCCAACCAACTTTATTCTATCCTTCTCGGAGATAATACCCGCTTCGGGCTATCGGTTCAATCGCTTCAAACTGACACCAGAAAAGGGTACACCTTACTATATATACGACGATGAGCAAGACGGCAATGCGCAATCGGGAAATATCATCGAAAATACCACCATCGAACCTGAGTTCGTGCCTACCAACTATGCTCAATTTATCATTTTAGGTTCAGACACTTCTATCCATTATAGCAGCCTTGACCGCGCATTCGAGAAAGCAGCAGAACTGGGGAAAACAGTAGTAGCAGTGTATCAACCAGGTACGGTGACTATAAATATAAATAGCAATGGCAATGTTAGTAAAATAACTCGTCCTACTGCATATAAATATGAATGGGTGCTTCCTAGACCTGTTTCTGGTACATATACCATTCCAGCGGGATACACATTGTTAGTGCCAGGTTTAGAAAAATCAAATCTTACTGGTACCGCAAGCACGAATAATGTTGTCAAACAAGTTGGTTATACATATCTCTTGGGTAAAACCACAGAATCGGACTATGTAGAATCCTATCCAAATCCTATGTGTATCTGTAAACTGACCATAGAGTCTGGAACCACTATACTGGTGAATGGTAATATATCTGTCTATTCATGTCTATCACCATCGCAAGGTTATACAGGTCGTCCAATGGGTTATGGACAAATTCATATGGCGAATGGTAGTCATATCCAAGTCAATGCAGGTGGTATATTGCATGTGTTAGGATATATCACTGGCGACCCTATGCAGTCAAAAGTAACTGCTAAAAATGGCTCAAGTGTTTACGAATCATTCCAGTTGACCGACTGGCGTGGTGGTACTGCTATGGCTGGTGGAAATATTACAAACTTTATGTTTAATAAAAGTAAAACTCTTATAGACAATAAATATGAGGTATTTCCTGCAGGTCAATATTATGTGCAGAGTATCGAAACCATGCTTGAATTAGAAGCAGGTGCTATGGAATACTTAACAACAGCTGTGGATGTTGGATCACCATTTGCCCTAACCTCTCCTTTTGTTACTAAAAGTACTACTGGTGAAGACATGGGATTGGTTGCTTTGGGAGATAGTACGATAATGCAAAAGTATTATGATGGAGCAACTGATCGATTGAAAATCAGTATTAAAGGTTTTGGGGAGAATGCGAAGGCGGAGATTAGTTATATGTATTTGGAGGTAAAGGTAAATGTGGTGATTACAACAGTTGATGCTACATTGGACTCTCGCAAATATGTGCTTCCAATTAATAATAACATAGATTTCACAATTGACAATGTCACTATGGATTGCCCTTACAAGGTTGCATTTATGGCAGGAGCAACTATGGAGGTGAAACCGAGTGCTAAACTGAATATTCAAAATGAAATGTATGTATATGATAGAGAGTTGAATACTCAACCATTAGATGCATCGAAAGGATATAATGGCTCTAATGATTATGCTCTCAAACAAATTACATATACTGCATCTCATAATGGGACTCCAAATATACGTACGACCAATGAAGCTTCTACGAAGGATGCTAATATGCAATGTCGTTATCCAGAAAAACTAACGGATGCAACATTCATTATTGATGGTACACTTACCATGGAAGGTAATGGTGCGCTTTATACTACTACCTATAGTAGCGATATAACAGGGCTTACTGATACCAATAAAGATGCATTAGAGCGTACCTTTGGTGCCAACATTATATCCAATGGGGGTGGTGTGATGAATTTTAATAGCATCGGTACCAAAACGACAACCAATCAAATTTCTCAAACTGATTCTGATGTGTCTTGGGTACAAAACATCCCAGTCTGCAACGCATGGTTGCGCAACGCAGATGGTTCGCGTTCGGGTGGTACGGATGCTAAGAAAGGCGAAACCTATATGTATAGCGATGGCAAATGGGAAGTTCCAGATGCCGACTTGCGTAATCCTAACGGTAATGTATTCTATCTTACTTTGCCAAAGGATTCTACACAAAATGTGGTAGCAGAAATCATCGAGCATGGTGGTGTAGAGATCATGAGTTTCTCTGTGCAACTTTCTGGAACACAATTCGCGTTAGTCGGCAATTATGAAGAAAAACCATACAAGCGCGAGGGAGATAACCTGATTATCCCTGTGAAATATACCCATACAGGCAAGCACAATGTGGCTAATCCGAATACGGGTAAGATATCGGTAACGATTACTTATAAAGATCCTTTGACCTCAGAAACAAAAACGAAGGTAAAAGAAATTGATTTGAAAGCAACAGAAGATTACAAACCTGCTTTCAGCGTGGCTATTGTTAGTCAAGCGGGAGATACCGTGAAGATTGATGACTACACCAAGTCCTACACGATGGCGGGATATGTGAATATGCCTACTACAGCGAAGGTGATTCTCACGCCTGCGACCAACAATGTGGCACAAACTTTGCCTGCTAATGGTTGGAAGAAAGAGGTCGCTGCTCCGTTTGCATTTGAATATGGTGCTGATGCTGCATTGCTCACCAATGCAACACTGACATACACGCCAACTGCCGCAGGTACGCAAACAGCAACCCTCCAACTGACTGCCTCTTATACCGATGCTACATCGCAACCAGTAGATAGCACGATCACCATTACGCTCACAGGTAATGCGCAGAAATCATTGAGTACATTGGCTTTACAACCATACTTGGCTACGGCTGCTGGCGATTCTATTATCCAAGGAGAAGTAATTGATGCTATTTTCTCTACAATGGGTAATAGCAAGCCAGTTACCTTTACCTATAACGGAGTAGCAACCAATAATTTGGTAACGATAGAGTCTTATAATGGCAACTATCGTTTAACCGCGCATGAGGTAGCAGAAGTGGACGAACCACAACTCATCACTATTGTAGCTACACAAGAAGAGGATGATGCTATGAATGGTACGACCCTAACGATGAAGTTAACCGTGTTGCCTTCTGTAGCATGGAACTGGGGTACATTGTATTTTAATTCTACTACAACCACCAAACCAGTCATTACACAGAGTGCGGATGCATGGACCTTAATGGTACAATCAGATCCTAATAATCTGATTCAATCGCTCACGTCTGACCCAACTAATGGCTATGTGGCTAAGATTGCAACACCTGCAGATGCTACGCAAACATATACAGTTGACTTTACATTTACGCAAGGTCATCTCAACAAAACCTTTACATCTACCATTTACGCAGACCCACGCATCGTGCCATATTGTGTGGACAACGAGCGTACATACAACGAGGTGACTGTCGCTTTGGCAACAAAGGCTGTTACCTATAATAGTGGTACAATCACCTTTGCTTCCACTATTAACGAAACTTCTGCATGGGTAATCGAAATGTCGGGTGTACCAGATATGTTGCGCTTTACTCCTACCGTTACAGAAAAAGCATGGCGTGTGGAGGAATTCAATGGTGAGTATTGGCGCACTATCATGCCTTGGAATACGCTGACGGCACAACAGCAATACGAATTATCGCTCAGTCCAAATACCAAGCAAGTTCGTTTCACCTATGCTGCGGGTGAGGGAGCAGAAGGTCAATTGACCAATGTCTGTGTGACTGCATTAGAAGGAGTAAAAGCCAATACCAACAAGGTATATATGCCTGTGGCTAAAGATGCTGAGAACAATGTGTTGCCTACTACACAAAAGGTGAGGTTCTATAGCGTTCTAAACAAAGCTTTGGATCTTTCACTCAGTAGCAGTACAATGTCATTGGATGTGAATACTTTACCTGCTAACAATGGATTATATACGGCTCAAGAAATTGTCATTACGAATAATTCTGATAGCAAAGAAGCGGTGCAATTATATGTGAAAGATGGTGCTACCACCTTGCTCACATTGCCTATTCAACCATTTGAGTTCCGTCAAGGATTACCTATTGATTTGGCACAAGATGATGCGGAGCGCTACCACTTCTTGACAACTGCTTCTTCTACCGACACTTGGGCTGACTCTACAATCAATGTAACATGGAATGCTAACAACCGAGCAATTGCCTTCGAAAACCCAGATGATATCAATGCGCGTCGTTCGGTAGTATTCGCATTCGAAGGTGCTGCGGATTATATCCAATTCCATACTTCAATCAATGCGAATCGTGCAGAGTGGATAATCCAAGAGAGTGAAGACGGATTGGGTTGGAAACCTGCGGTAGATTCACTCAAGACTATCATCAACGAGGGTAAGGGTATTCGCCAAGCATTGGATTACAACACACGCTATGTGCGTCTTTCCTATAGAACCCAAAACTTAGCTCGCGTATTAGTAACAAATGTGAAAATCGAGGGTACTCCACACTTGATTGTTGAGCCTGAGAGAATGTTCTTTACCGATGATAGCGAAGAAACCAAGATGAGCCTGCTTACCCTGACGGCTATTAACCTTCAAGAAATTCGTGTGGTGTCAAATGATCCAGCCAACTTCAAGATTCTCTATAATGAGACCGATCTAAGCAAACAAGTCGATGAGTTTACTGCTACATCCGCAGCATATCCCCATGCCTTAGGTACGAACAAGGTGGGCGATGTCTTGCTGGGTGTGGCTTGGCAAGCACTCAATACCATTGACGATGCTACACTCACCATCTACAACGCTGATAATGATTCTGTTCTGGCGATTGTACCACTTTTGGGTACCAAAGGTATGCTGACACTGGATAATGCAACCAATACGGGTATATTCACAGGTATTCCTGGTGGTTATACCTATCACGGAGCTACATACACGGATTATTCACACCATCCGATTAATCTTACCAATGCCTTCGTTGCTGACGGTTCTGCTATCTTCGATTACCTCTTTATTTATGGCGAGACAACGCCTGCTTCAGGCACCAACATCACCCCTCCTGGCAAGGGTAGTGCAAATGCAGCTACAAATGAGGGCTCCAATGCTGTGACACCTTTCTATATATACAAGCGTGCTGCTGATTCCAATGGCAAATATGTGGGCTATCAGTTCGCTGGTAAGGTGGATAACGCCAATGTGGCTCTGAAAGATACGGTGGAAGGTATTATTACTACCGATTCACTCGGTACGGTATATATACCAGTAGAGGGTGCGATGCGTGTATATATGACAGGTTTCTGTCCATACGCTACCACGGGTTATCAAAAGAACCAAGAAGGTGTATTCCTCTTCCGTGGTAAACATGGCGCAAAACTAGATGTCTATCTCGAAGACTTCCATGTCTTTAGCCGCAACAAAACCGAAAAAGGTAACGGCTTCTATGGTGATAAAGAAGGTGGTCGTACCTTCTCCGAGAAGTATGCACGCGGTTCAGGCGGTGTGTTGGTATTCGAAAATACAGATGCGCAACAGCTATTGAATAATTATACACCTTTCGAGGTGAATGTGCACACTGTCGGACACAACTTGCTCAAGAGTAACTATGGCTGCTTCTTTGCACTCGTAGTGGGAGGTTCTGACGCCATGAGAGCATACCAAATCTCTGCACCTATTTCCATCCACATGCAGACGGACAAACATGTGCGACAAACCAAGACGACACTCAATTTCGATGACTGCTGGCCTACTGCCGTAGATGCAAATGACTCAATCATCGTAACAAAGCGCACCAATGGCTATCTCGGACTCAAGAAGCAAAGCAATAACGCTCCTTCTGTTGATATGGGTAACCCACATACGATTGTGAACTTCAATGGTGGTCGAGTAGAACTGCAAAACGCACAAATTGTATCCCCTAACTACAAAACCACACTCGCAATCTCTCACCGTTCTGGATATTATGGCGGTGATGATGCAGGTATTCAATTGTCATATGGTATTGGTACTGACTCTGTGGGCGGTACGGTTAACTTCTTAGACGGTACTGTCACTGTAGAACCAATGTGGGTGAAAGAGGGCTATAAGCAATACTACCTGATTGACACTTTAGCAGATGGTAAAGAATGGAAAAGAAATGTGGGTACAGAAGAAAAACCTATCTACGAATACCGTACCTCTTGCTTGCGTACACCTAAAAATACCTATGTACAAGGTGGCTCACATTGCTTTATGCGTGCATGCCAACACGTAACATCTAAGGGCGGTGCACCAAAAGATAAGGAGAAAGGTAGTTTCTTGGGTCAGTATGTATATACCGCAGCAGATGGTTACACCCTTGATCCTGTTACTAAGTTGGTAACGCAGATTAACTTCCCAGGCAATGTAAGTAATCTGCCACAATATCACGAGTCTCGTGGCTATACATACGGACTACATTCTATTACACCAGATGCAGATGGCAACCTCTATTTCTGGATTCCAGATGGATATGGTGGTGTAGCAGCAGAGATTGACAAGTTAATGTCAATTTGGAAAGCATGTATGACCGAAATCCGTGCTGGATTGGGTGGCGTAGTAGAAGGAAGTGTTGGTGGTGATACGCCAATTGAGCTTAACGAAGAAGTAAAATATTTCCTCTACTGCCAATTGGATCAAAATATACATGATGTAATCGCTCAAAAGGATGCCAATGATAAATATACATATATGGCACCAGTAGCGGTACCTCCAGTAGCGAAGAAATATTTCAATAACGCAGATTACACAGAGATTAGTCCTACTCTTGTTTCTGACTCTTTGCAATATCAGGTACTGAGTGACACCTCATATACAATTACTGATAAAGTGTTCTATGTCACGACAGCTATGGCTGATTTGTGGCAAACCTTCACCGCACCATTTGATGTGGAGAAGATTTGGGTGGTGGAAACATTCTCCGAAGAAGAACTAAAGAAAAAAGGTGACCGCAGAACTATTCTCCGCGAACAAGCAAAGCATAATGCAGACTTTGCAGCATTCTTTGCGGTGTCAATGGCTATTGGAACTGATGGTTCTTTTGAAGATATTTATAACTCATATATTAAATGGGCAGAGGATAAAGATATCGAATTAGGTATCCATACAGAAGGTGAAACATATACTTTGCGTAGTAAACAAATGCTAGTACCTTATTTTGGTAATAACTGGCGTGATGCAAACTTCTACCTCAACCATAATGTAGGTAATTGGATTCTCGTAGGAGAAGAAGAATATGAACCAAAGTGGGAGTTGCTTCCTGATACAGCAATGAATGATGGTATTCTCTTGCATCAAGGTGAAACTTATTCAATGATGTTCCCATATTGTACAGGATGTGGAGACGACTTGAATAATAGAGATTGGGATTATTGGTCTGGTAAGTTGCTCATCTTTGAGAGCAACTCTGCTCCACAGACGATAAATGGTCGTGATTTCTTGAATGATACCATAGCAGGTCATATCTTTACTACTCCTGCTCCTGATAATGAATTGATAGTTACGGGTAATAGTACGTTTGCACAACTGGAAACTGTAGAAGAGAATGTGTATCGCTATAATTCTGGTTATCCTGCATTGAATGATGAGAAATTTGAAAGAAATGTGGCATATGATGACGAAGATAATCCGATTCCAGTGACAACGCCTACTCGCATTCTTCCTACTACCTCGTTCTTGTATGGTGAGTTACCTAACAACGTGAAAAATATGCCTGCACATAGTATCAGTAGAACAGGTAAAATCAACTATGGAAAAGATAAAACTACCTCTGACCTTGAGCAAGGCGGTATTCCAACCGTAGGTGGTGGCAATGACTTGTTCATTACTTCTACTGAGGAGGGTATCAATATAGCTGTGACAGAGCCACAACAGGTGCGCGTGGTTTCTTCTACTGGTTGGGTAATCTTCAGCGGAATGGTTAGCCAGTCCGTGGATGTACCTCTCTCCACCACAGGCATCTATATCGTCAGCGGCGAGAACGAAGTGCACAAGATTGTTTACTAGCGCTCTGCGCTGGACGCCCCTGAAGGGCTATAGGACGCTTCGCTATGGGACGGGCAGAGCCCTATTGGACGCCCTGAAGGGCGATTGGGTATTGGACGGCTTCGCCTATGGGATATGGGCGATGAGGCGATGGGACGGCGTTCCGCCTAATGGATAATGGACGCTTCGCTATTGGGCGATAACTGAAAACGGAAAACTATATGCAAAGAACAATATTGAGTGTTTTATTCCTTGCTTTTGCCCTAACGATGGTAGGGCAAAAGCAAGAATTGTCCGTAGCCGAACGCAATGCGCAGATGGGTTTTAATGATACCATCGACCGCCTCGCGGATGATTTCGTATTCGTGAGCCTAATGGTAGCCGACCCTACGGATTGGCGTGATGATGTGTTAGGTACGCAAGGGCATGCCTTCCTGCGCTTGCAATGTCCTGTATTTGATTTGGATTATTGCTTCAGTTACGAGAGCGAGCATGTGAATACGCAGCTCTCCAAATATGCCCAAGGAAAACTCAAGATGGGTATGTTTGCCTATCCTACAGATGCCTATCTGGAGGATTATCGGCACTGGAATCGTGCAGTGCATGAATATCGCCTAAACCTCCCTCCAGAAGTGGAAACGCGCCTTTGGGAGATTATGGATAACAAATTGAGCCGTGGACTAAGCATGAAGTTAGACCTCAGTCGTCGCGGTTGTGCCATCTCGGCGGTACATTTCATCAAAGCAGCTTTGCAGGATATTCCGATTGTATATCCTCTGGGTACACGCTACGAGACACTATCTCGGCGTGAGATCCTCTATCAAGATATGGAAGCGAATCCATGGTTGCGACTTGTGTCTTGTGCCATGGTTCCCAATGCCTATGATAAAGATTGCTCGATTGATGAAAAATTGATTGCACCAGCTGATTTGGCTGAAGTATGGTCGCAATCCACGGTGAAGGGCAATGTGTTGGCGGAATATGTTGGAGATATTGTTTCGTCTGATTATGTGGCTCCAGAGCCTCCTTTTATCACCCCAAAACGGGTTGCGTGGGCACTATTGTTGATTACTCTACTGCTGGTGGCTATCGGAGCGAAGTGGTGGAAATGGGTGCTATTAGGTTTGCAATTCTTGATGGGATTGTTGCTATTGTATTCGGCATTGTTTACCCAACAGTTCGCGGGTGCGGGATGGTTGATGATGGTATTGTTCAATCCTCTCCCTCTTCTCCTGTGGAAATGGCATAAATACTGGCAGCTGCCTTACGCCGTGCTGCTGCTGATTGAAGCGTTGGTACTCGTATGCTGGTCCCATATGTTGGTGGACCCTGCTTATATCATCTTGTTGCTCTCCTATAGTGTGTTGTTTGCCTTAGAGCCAATCAAACATGCTTATGCACGAAAAAAGAAAAAATAAGAAATACCCACTACTGCCCTTCTCGCAATTGGTATTCGATATGACTCGTTGGGCACCGTTGGTGTATAAGTTTGAGGTTCGGTGGTGTTGGCATGGTCAGAAAAAGGAACTGCAACGCATTAAGTCTGCCATTCTGCGGGTGCTGAATCATCATCCTGTCTTCAATATGCATGTGGATGCGCATGGCTACCAGAGCTATCAGTCCTCGCCCGCTACGATGAAAGGGCAGTATTATGCCGTGCGATTATGGACCAAAGGAGAAGATGTGTATTGTCGATTCCGATGGAGTAGAATCTTAGGCGATGGCAAAAGCATATATATCTTATTTGAGAACTCTATTCGGGCATACAATGGAGAAGTGTTGCCCCCAGATGAATATCTAACCTATTTGGATGAGCAATCACACATACAACGTTCGGCTCGTTATGCAGCGAGCAAAGCATGGCTGGAAACCACCTATGCAGACGTACAAGTACCCGTGCGACCATTGATGGATAGAAAACGCCTACAGACTATCTTGCCCATGCGAGTGGGGATTTTGAATGAAGATTACCATGCTCTTACTGCAGATGTCAATCGATTCTTGCAAGACAATATGCTTACGTTGGATGGCTTCTTCTCTTTGTGCGTAGCATTGGCAATTGCAGAATACTGCGATACTGATAGCGCAGCACTCACTTGGGCATACGAGGGTAGAGAAACGCCTATGGAGCAACATATCTTTGGTAGCCTGCATCGGGATATTCCTTTCCAGATTAGTCGTATAAATCCCGATACCAATCAGCCCTATTCCCGCGAAGAATTGGTGCGTCAGGCGCGTCATCAGATTCGCTCAGGCATTGCACATAGTGACTACCCTTATACACTAACCGAGCCCTATAATGCCCGTTGGGATTATGCGGTGAATATCATACGAAATCAGAATCCAGATGAGTGGCTATCCGCTTTACCTATTCCCTTTAGGCTACTGCCTATGCCCAAGCAGAGAATAGCCTATGCTATGCTGGATATTGAGATATGCGAGGTGCAGGGTGGAATAGAGGAGTTACTATTCCGATATAGTGCCACACATTACAAGCAGGAGAGTATGCAGCATTTCGCTGCAATGGTCAAACAATATGCCCTATGGTTGTTGAGCAAATAAAGCAAATAGTATCGTCCCATTCGGACTTGCGCGCGATGCTGGAGCAGTCGCTTCTCTTGGCGAAGCGTGCCAATCCCGACCGCGCCACCAATCCTGTGCAGTCGCTGGAGGAGTGGTACGCGTATATAGCTGCTTTCCTGCACCGTATGCCGTGGGAGAGTCTTCATTTGGGAGAAGATGCTTCGTTCTTCCACCGCATCGACCAAGGTATCGGCTATTTCTATTTCCTGTTGGACCAACCATTAGAGGCACTAAAGGATAGAGGCTATTGGTATCCCTCCTTGCAATACGAACCTACTATTGCCCATTGGCTAACAGAGTACAACAAGGCATGGGGTGAGTGGTTGAGTAGCAGCGATAGTTGGCAAGAGGCGTATTATCAATTAGCGCGCACCGATAGTCGATTCGAATTGGACACTACGCGCTATGAGTCGCCAGAGCATTGGCATAGTTGGAATGATTTCTTCGCGCGCCGATTGCGCACACCGCTTATCGTTCCCAATACAGGAATGGTGAGTCCGTGTGACGGTGTGCTGATGGATATGCCTGTCAAGACGACCTCAGTGGAAGAACTATCTGACTTGTTAGCTGGCAGCCAATACAAAGATATTTTCGTGGGCGGAAAAGCCATCCACTGGGTATTGGATGTATTTGACTACCATCGTTTTCATGCGCCTTGCGCGGGCACCGTTATTGAATGTAGAACGATAGAGGGTATTCATGCGGGAGGTGGTGTGATTATTTGGGACGATGGGGAGCATCGCTATCGTTATGCACAGTTGGCATCCACTGGTTTCCAATCCTTGGAGACACGAGGCGTGTTGATAATGGATACACCCGAATATGGTCGTATCGCATTGGTGGCGGTAGGCATTCAGCAGGTCAGCTCTGTAGTGTGGAACGAGGCTGTACAGGTTGGCACGAAAATAGAGCAAGGTCAAGAGTTAGGATTTTTCCAATTCGGTGGCAGCGATATTCTCCTGCTTTTTGAAGCAGGAAAGGGGATAGATACCATAAACAACAAACCCATGAAAGTGGGCGATAAACTGACAACTGAAAACTGACAACTGAAAACTGTCAACTGACAACTAACAACTAACAATGAAACGATACGCATTAGTAACAGGCGCAAGCCGAGGAATAGGCAGGGCGATTGCTATCGAATTAGCCAAAGACGGATGCGCCATATTATTAAACTACAAGTCCAATCAAGCTGAAGCAGAGGAGTCGAAGCGACTGATAGAGGCAGCAGGTGGTGAAGCGGAACTGATGCCTTTTGATGTGAGCCAGCCAGATGCCATCAATGCTGCGTTGGACAAGTGGTTTGCTGCGCATCCTGATGAGTATATAGATGTGTTGGTCAATAATGCAGGCATTGTGGATGATGAGATTATGCTTCTGATGGAGCCTGAGCAATGGCATAGGGTGGTAGATGTAAATCTCAATGGCTTTTTCTATTGTACTCGCCGTGTGATAGAGGGTATGGTGATGAATCATCATGGGCGTATTGTAAATATATCATCTATCAGCGGACAAACGGGCTATCCAGGAAAAGTAAACTATGCTGCTGCAAAAGCAGCACTGATTGGTGTAACAAAAGCTTTGGCTACAGAATTAGCTCCCAAGCATATTACCGTCAATGCCGTTGCACCAGGGATGATTCAAACTGATATGGCACGACAGAGTGCAGAATATATGCCAGAACATCTCAAAGATATTAATTTAATTCCGATGCGCCGATTGGGCGAACCAAAGGAAGTGGCTTATTTGGTTTCTTTCCTATGTAGCAACCGCGCAGATTACATATCGGGGCAAACCATCGGCATCAACGGAGCTGCCTTTTAATACTAACCACTAACAACTGAATACTGACAACTAACAATGAAACGAGTAGTAGTAACTGGCATGGGAATATGGTCTTGTATCGGACAAGACTTGCAGAGCGTTACGGAGAGTCTCAAACAGGGACGTTCGGGAATTATCTTCGACCCCCAACGAATAGAATACGGACTCCATTCGGGACTTACGGGCAATGTGCCGCGTCCTAATCTAAAGCCATTGTTGCCACGTAAATACCGTGGTACGATGTCTGAAGATGCAGAATATGCCTATATGGCTGCACGGCAAGCATTTGAGCAAGCAGGCATAGAGGATACCTATTTGCGTCAAAATGAAGTAGGCATTATCTTTGGTAATGATGGAAATGCGCACGTGCTTGATCATCAAGCTGTTATGTTGCAGGAGCATGATTCGCATATGTTAGGTCCAAGTGCACTTTTTCAAAGCGAGACATCGTCTGTAACGATGAACCTCAGTACCATCTTTCATATCAAAGGTATCAATATGTGTGTTGGTGCTGCTTGTGCAAGCAGTAGCCACGCAATAGGATTGGCTATGATGTTCATTCGTCAAGGATTGCAAGATACGATTTTAGTAGGCGGTTCTTGTACGCTAGATATGAGGGGTACGGTTGCAGGAGATGCAGTAGATGCTATTTCGCTTCGCAATGATGAAGCGAAATGTGCTTCTCGACCATTTGATACAGACCGTAATGGTATGGTTCCATCAGGAGGGGCTGCGGCATTGGTATTAGAGGAATATGAACACGCTGTGGCGCGTGGTGCAACGATTCTTGCTGAAGTGTGTGGATATGGTTTTTCATCCAACGGAACAGAAGACATTGCTATGCCTTCTGCAGATGCAGAATATACAGCTATGCAGCGAGCCTTGGCAGATGCCAATGTACAACCCGCAGATATAGACTATGTGAACGCACATGGCACATCTACCCCCGTGGGGGACATAGAAGAGGCAAAAGCCCTTGCGCGATTGTTCAGTGGCACGAAACAGCCATTCATATCTTCTACCAAGTCTATGACAGGTCATGAAAATTGGATGGCAGGGGCGAGTGAAGCGGTCTATTCGATATTGATGATGCAGCACAATTTCGTGGCACCGAATATCAATCTTCAGAATAAGATAGATGAGGCAAAAGCCCTTAATATCGTGACTGAGATCGTTTATACCCCAATCCATACTGTCCTCTCCAATTCTTCGGGCATGGGAGGAACGAATAGCGCGTTGGTGTTTTCAGTTATCAGTGATCAGCAATCAGTGGTCAGCCGAAAACTGACAACTGAACACGGCGCGAGGAGAGGGGGATTGTAACGACAACACAGACAACTATTCCGCTTCGCCAACATTGCTCAGCGGGATATAATAGGTTGATATGCAAGCACCAATGTTGGGTGCGCGCAGAAGTTGTTTAAGTTGTCGTTAATAATAAACAGAACTATATGAGCAATTATAGTAAATTAATCAAAATTATAGAATGATATGACACAGCAAGAAATTCAAGCAAAAGTAAATGCCTTTATGGCAGACCGTTTGGAGTACGAACCAAGTGCACTAACCCCAGATGCAGAGTTGAAACGTGATCTTGGAATGACCTCCTTAGATGCGGTAGAGACGGCTATATTTATCAAACGTACTTTCGGTTTCCAACCCGAGCGCAATGCCATCAAGATGCTCGTAACGCTTCAAGACCTATATGATTATATAGGTAAAAATATTTGTTAATCTTTAATTCACAACGAACTATGACTGAACATTATTTAGATAGATTAGCCCGAACAATCAATGCGAATTGGGATGCGCCTGCGCTCACGGACTTCTATCTTACTGAGGACGGCACCTCCCAAGATACCACCCGTGGCAATCATTATACCTATGGTGAGATGTATATGGAGATGCTACGTCTTGGCGAACTCTTTAAGCAACTTGGATTGCAAAAAGGCGACCACATCGCAATTTGTGGTGCCAACTCAGCCCACTGGGCAATTGCGTACCTCACCATCGCTGCTTATCAAGGTGTGGTGGTCACAGTTTTGCATAGTCAGTCGCCCGAAGATATTGCCCGACAGATAGACTTCTCCGATGCCAAAGCACTCTTTACTGATGAGTTGATTTGGGAAGAAATCAGTGCCTCATTTTCGGATGAAGGAAATCAACTTGCTTTTACTATCTCTTTAGCAGATTGGTCATTGATGCATGCAGTCCCTTGTGTTTCCCGACAGTTAGCCGACGGTCAACCGAAGGTGAACGCTACCTTTACCGAAGCTTCGTTGAGAGGACAATGTCACTTTATCCACGGAGAACCTGATGATTTAGCGATGATTTGTTTTACGTCAGGGTCAACTGGTTTATCGAAAGGAGTGATGCTGAATCATAAATGTATGAGTAATAGCGTAAAGCATGTAAAATTCAAATGCCCCGAAGATAGTAATAGAAATTTCATAGCCTTTCATCCGTTTGCACATATGCTATCTTTCTTTGGAGAATTGTTGGGGCAATTGTGTATAGATAAACATGTTTATGTCTTTATGAATTCTATAACTTTACAAACTTACTATAACTCATTGTGTATTATTAAACCATATTCAAGTATTGCAGTACCATTATTATTAAGAGGCCTATTGGGGTTATATGGCGAAGAATCATTATCAAAATTAAAATCATTTCTTAAAGTCATAGGCACAGGTGGTGCAGATTTGTCCATAGATTTAGAAAAAACGTATAGCAAAATAGGTTTGCCTCTATCAAATGGTTATGGGATGACAGAGGTTGGTATAGCTATTAGTGGTGTAAAAATCAATGAAATAAAGATATCTTCTTGTGGCAAGATAGTTGAAGGTATGACTGCTCGTATAGCTGACAATGGCGAAATCCTTGTCAAAGGCGAGAATGTGATGCTCGGTTATTACAAAAATCCTGAAGCAACAGCGCAGAAGATAGATGCCGATGGCTGGTTACATACGGGCGACCGAGGACACTTGGATGAAGATGGCTATCTGTATGTGGAGGGACGTTTGGAGCAAGATATGATTGTACTGCCTAATGGAGAAAATATTCACCCTGACAATATAGAACGCAAGATAAATGCCCTGCCAGAAGTAGCAGAGTCGATTGTCATTGCTCGTGAAGGCAAACTCGTGGCGATAGTCGTTCCTTCTTCTGTTGAGCATCAGGACCTGCGCCGCTTCATTCTACGCACCATCAATCCGCAGTTGCCATCTTATTCGCAATTGTATGATGTGGAATGTATCAACAAACCCCTTGCTCGCACCGCCAAACAAACCCTAAAACGATACTTGTATAAGTAGGAAGTTGTCAGTTATCAGTTCTTATCTCGCATTCGCTCGAACGATTATTTCGGGGACCCCGCATAGCATGACAGCCAAATGGGACGGCAGTACCAGATATACCGGAGTGACCGGATGGGAACGGAGGAATACTCGGCGGGAAATCGCCGAGCACTAAACCAATGGCGAGCGACGAGGTTATTTGCCAGACCACTGGCAAAAACACAACAGATGGCAGGAACGCAAGGAAATCTCAGCGTGCACGCCGAGAGGTGGAACCAGTAAACAAAAATACCCAAATGACATTCGGGGCAATGGACATAGAGAGGAGAGAATTTACTCGCGGGGATAGCCGCGAGCACTAGACTAGTGTCGGGAGAGAGGCAAATATTAACAAAACGCAGGATTATAATGCTATTATGAAGTGATAGGAATAACATAGTAATATCATAGTAATCTCATAGTAATGTCATAGTCTGTATAGGACGCTTCGCTATGGGACGCCCTGCGGGCTATAGGATATAGGCTATAGGTTAAAGGTTAGAGGCATGTATGCCGAGAGTAGAACATAAAAATGGGGCTGGAAATGTATGACCGTAAATCCCGTATTTCCCGTAAATCCCGTACATATTGAATATGGGAAATACGGGATTTACGGTGTTTACGGTTGCTATATTTAAGCACTTCTTTTGTGGTACATTCCTTTCATAATTCTCTCTATAACAGTTTGTTGTACTGCTTTTTTTCAGCCAGTCCTCCATCGTTCTCACATTCACTCCAAGGACTTGCGCTTGCTCAATTGCATCCTGTTTGGTGAAGTCCGTGGGAAGGCGATGGACGGCTTTGCCAACATTGCTCAGCGCCAAACATAGAGTAGGTTGATGGAGGCGTTTACAGCAAAAACTTACCTAAGAGTAAACTTTTTGCTATATGAAAATAAATTTTCGCCCAAAACATTTGTGTATGTGCGTATTTTGTTGTACCTTTGTAGCGGAAAAAGCGGGCAAAATAAGTATAACGGAATGACTTATAGGGTGATTTAGACATTCTTATAAAAAACTCACAACAAAACAATGACCCTCATTCAAGACAAAATATTATCAGGCGAACGCCCATTGTACGGAAGCAGCAATCTGCGATTAGAGCGCGTGACCATTGGTGAAGGCGAGTCAGCCCTCAAAGAATGTCGCCGTATAGAGGCGCGTGACTGTGAAATCCAAGGGATGTATGTCTTTTGGGAATGTGAGGACGTGGAATGTCGAAATTGCCATTTTGCCTCCTCAGACCGTGCACCACTCTGGTATGGCAAAAACATCCGTATGCACGACTGCCTAATGGACGCCCCAAAAGTGTTCCGAGAATTGGATGGTTTGCTGCTCGAAAATGTCAAAATGACCAATGCTGCAGAGGCTTTTTGGTACTGCAAGAATGGACATCTTTCTGACCTGAAAATGGAACAAGCAGAATATGCCTTCATGCAGTCGAACCACTTGACAATCAATCGTATCTATTTGCGCGGTAAATATACCTTTCAGTACGCTCGAAACATCGAGATCCACCATGCCGTATTGGACACCAAAGATGCGTTTTGGAATAGCGAGGATTGCACTATCTACGACTCAGAAATTAAGGGCGAATATTTGGGCTGGTATGCCAAGAACCTGCGATTAGTCAGATGCCGCATATCAGGCACGCAACCGCTCTGCTATTGCGAAAACCTAATCCTTGAGGATTGTGTCTTTGCACCTGATGCCGACCTTGCTTTTGAACATTCATCTGTCGAAGCTACTATCCTCTCGCCTGTCACCTCTATCAAGAACCCCAAGTCAGGCATTATCCGTTGCCAAGCGGTTGGTGAGTATATACACGATGCCGATGCAAAAGCCCCAGATGATTGTCGGCTGGGCTTATTGGACGGCTTCGCCTAATGGGGAATGGACGCCCTGAGGGGCTATTGGGTATTGGACGGCTTCGCCTATGGGATATGGGGCGATGAGGCTATGGGCGATAGGGCGATGGGGTATTGGTTATAGGATAGCAATCAATAAATCGCAGAAAAAAGTACTTTCTGCGATTTTTTGTTGCAAGTGTCAGAAAAATGTAGTAATTTCGAACATCTGCCTTGGCTTTGTGTTGATACTACGATCTCAAAGCCAATTCCCTCGTAGCTACGTCCGCACTATGCGGTAAATACTCCAGATCGCTCACATTATTTTCAAAAATCGGTTGCACCTGTTGCAGTAACTCTCCGCATACACAATTATGAACAAGTTCCTATTGTGATGCGAAAAGTCACTGCAGATAGATAGCACATCTATCATTTTTGAAAATATTGTTCGCTTTTCTTGCGTATTTGCATTTTTTGTAGTACCTTTGCGCTGTAAAACAAATACGTCCATGGAGCAAAGCGAAATTAAATTATTCGAGGGAAAAAATATCCGTTACGTATGGGATGAGCAGAAAGAACAATACTTCTTCTCTGTGGTAGATGTTATCCAAGTATTGACTGATAGTAATATTCCAAGGCGTTATTGGAGTGACCTTAAACGTAAGTTAGCAGCAGAAGGAAGTGAAGTGTACGAAAAAATCGTACAATTGAAACTGCCTTCTCCCGATGGCAAAATGCGTTTTACCGATGTGGCTACTACGGAGCAGTTATTGCGCCTTATTCAGTCGGTGCCAAGCAAGAAAGCCGAACCATTCAAATTGTGGTTAGCTGAGGTTGGTCGTCAGCGATTAGAGCAACTGCAAGACCCTGAGCAGAGCATAGAGCAGGCTATCCGTGATTACCGTCGGTTGGGCTACTCAGAAGCGTGGATTAACCAGCGCATAAAGACCATTGAAGTACGCAAAGGATTGACTGATGAATGGAAACGCGGTGGCATGCATGAAGAACGAGATTATGCGATACTTACGGATATTATTTCCAAAGCATGGAGTGGTATGACTACTCGTGAATATAAGCAATACAAAGGATTGCGCAAGGAGAGTTTGCGTGACAATATGACTAATGTAGAGTTGATGCTCAACGGCTTGGCTGAAGCAGCAGCCACAGAATTGAGCCAACGTGAGAACCCGCAGGGGTTTCAAGAGAATGCGCAAATAGCACAGCGTGGCGGAAACGTAGCTCATGTGGCTCGTGAGCAATTAGAGCATGAATTAGGCACAACGATTATTTCCAACAAACGCGCGCTGCACTTCACCAATCCACCCGATGAATTGCCATTGAATACAGAAGAGACGCTTCGCTAAGAGGTTAAAGGTTATAGGACGCTTCGCTATAGGACGCCCTGAAGGGCTATTTGGTATTGGACGGCTTCGCCTATGGGATATGGGGCGATGAGGCTATTGGCGATGGGGCGATGAGAACGCAATCAAAAAATCGCAGAAAAGAGAGTTTCTGCGGTTTTTTGTTGCATAAATGTGTTTTTCTCGCAAAATATTTGCAAGATTGACAAAAAAGCAGTACTTTTGCAGAAATTATTATCTTGTAATAATTATAAAGTAATAAAATTGGACGGCGTTCCGCCTATGGGATATGGGATATTGGGCGATAGGGCGATGAGGCTATTGGCGATGGGGCGATAAGAACGCAATCAAAAAATCGCAGAAAAAGAAAGTTTCTGCGATTTTTTGTTGCAAGTGTCAGAAAAATGTAGTAATTTTGCAGCGAAAAGGATAAATAAGAATGAAACTATCTTCTAAACAATATCGTAAATTACATTTTGCAGTCATGGTAATTGAAGCAACTGCAAAGAAACAACAAATCAAGGGAGATGTGATGTATAAGCGTCTTAAAGCACAAGATTTGATACGACAACGCTTGTTACAACACTATGAAACACTTCATACACAAAGTCTCGAATGGGTGGTTGAAGATACTATCGAAACACTCAAGAATTGGGAAAATGAAAGAAAGGAATACGCAAAATGATTACCCTTTACCACGGATCAAATATTGAAGTCTCAACTCCTTTGGCAAAAGTAGGAAGAAAGAACTTGGACTTTGGGAAAGGTTTCTACCTTACATCTATTCGCAAACAAACTTCCGACTGGGCACATCTTATCGCAATGCGCAAAGGACGTAACGCGAAAGGCGTTGTGAGTGTATTTCACTTTAATAAAACAAAAGCGATGGAAGATGGATACCTATTCAAGATATTTGAGTCATATGACATAGAGTGGCTTGAATATGTAGTGGATTGTCGCAAGGGAAAGAACGTATATGCCAAGTTTGATGTAGTTGAAGGTGGTGTAGCCAATGATAATGTGATTGATACGGTTGAGGATTATGAAAAAGGCATCATTACCGCCGAACAAGCATTAGGGCAATTGAGCTATAAAAAAGTGAATCATCAAATCTGTATTCTCAATCAAGAAGTGATAGACAATTATCTGACTTTTGTCAAGTCTATATCTAATTAAACATGATGGATTACTATGAGAGACAATGTTTTGTGGCGTAAACAAGCAAGCATTATTATGCTATTGGCCAAGACACTGCAGATAGATACAGACCGTGCTTTGGATATATATTATTCTACGCAAACTGCCCAACAGTTAGCAGACCCCGCTATGGGGCTTCAATTAATGAGTGACTTGTATATATTGGAGAATATCTTATCCGAATTACAAGACAGTTCTTCGTTATAATGGACGCCCTGCGGGCTAATGGACGGCGTTGCCTATGGGATATGGGATATTGGTCGATAAGGCTATTAGGCAATAAGGCGATGGGACGATAAGAACGCAATCAAAAAATCGCAGAAAAATGAACTTTCTGTGGTTTTTTTGTTGCAAGTGTCAGAAAAATGTAGTAATTTCGAACATCTGCCTTGGCTTTGTGTTGATACTGCGATCTCAAAGCCAATTCCCTCGTAGCTACGTTCGCACTATGCGGTAAATACTCCAGACCGCTCACATTATTTTCAAAAATCGGTTGCACCTGTTGCCGTAACTCTCCGCATACACAATTATGAACAAGTTCTTATTGTGATGCGAAAAGCCACTGCAGATAGATAGCACATCTATCATTTTTGAAAATATTGTTCGCTTTTCTTGCGTATTTGCATTTTTTGTAGTACCTTTGCAGGCGATTATCAAATCTATTGAAGGAATGAAAAAGCTATTCTGTCTGGTTGGCATCGCCCTTTTGCTCTGCATACCTTTCACGCCAAGCATGGCGCGAACCGATTGCTATGGCTATTTGCCATTCTATCCCAATCACTACTGCGAGTGCGCGAGTCCTATACGATTGTCCTCGCTGGATATAGATATGCAACTCACTGATACTATCTGGTTTAAGACCAATTCCACACTGTTCTTTGATGGCTTTACTGCCTATCTCTACTCCGATTGCGACGTACAAATCGATATCTATGTGTCCTGCTATGTAGGTTATACACTCTATAGCGTTACTGTGCCTAAGAACCAGGCACGCGACATCACTGCCGATGCCATCAAGCAGAAGATTGCCGAAGCAGGATTCACCGAAATGGAAATACCTATCTACCTATGCATCCATCCGCTGGGTGGCGCGGGAGGACGTTTCCTGTGCACGCCATACAACTCTGGACCCCATTCTACATGCGCTGACCCTCTCCCGCTGTTGAGAAGCATGACGTTTGTCACTTCGCATACCAACGATGTCTATAAAATAGCCAACGCTTCTATGCCCGAAGATTCCACCATATCGGTCAAATGGACCGAAGAAGCGAATATGCCATGTCATCTGACCATCACTCGTGGCGCGTGCGACGGTAGCGTTGTGACCGAATACGACTATCTGGAATCCGATACGCACTATTTCATCGACTTTTCGTTGCTCAGCGAAGTGCGTGAGGCTGGCGAAGACCTCTACCTGCATTTCTCGCACGATACCCTTGCTATTGGACGTATCCGTATGAGCAGTGTGGCACTCAAATATGAAACAATCACGACCGATACGACCATCTGCATGGGCAAGGGCTTGCAACTGGCAGATACCCTGCTCACCGAATCAACCACATATTGCGACACGGTGGCTGCCTCGGGCAGAAAAATGAATATCTATGCCTATAATCTCACCATCGCCGCTCCCGAAGTGGAGTATGATACGGTGGTTGTTTCTATTGCCGACTTGACCGATGGCTACTACTACGCGCCAGCCGATGAATATGTATATCAATCGGGTAGCTACGAATATGAAATAGTAGTACCCAACGAATGTACACGTCGTATTTTGCTCACTGTGGAAGAAGAAATCCCATCTGCAATCCCATCGTGTTCTACAACCGATGCTGCACCTCGCCTGGTGCTGCGAAATGGGGTGGTGTACATCCAACGTGGAACACAACAATATACGCTACTTGGCGAACCCATCTGAAATAATCACTAACTATTTGTAATATGAAATACAATTTACTTTCTATCTGTTTGATTGCGCTCGGCATGATGACTTCCATCTCTGCCAGCGCTGCGATTCCTGAAACCTGTGATTCTATCGCAAAAGCCAAAGGTTATGCTGATCACTATTGTGCGTGTAACTATGAGTACACACGAATCAATAGTCTCAATTCACTTAAAAATTTGGAGTTCTCCGATTCTATTTGGTTCAAAACCAGCCTCGAGACTTTCACCAAAGCTGGTATGACTGCCTACCTTTTCTCTGAAAGTGATGTGCAGGTGAAAATTTTTCAGCAATGTAAAAACGAGGATTCAAGTTATTCTTTCCTCGTTCCTAAAAACCAAACACGTGATTTGGATCATCAAGCCATCTTAGACAAATTGGCTAGTTTTGGTGCAAGCAATACTAATGCTGTCATCTATGTTCTCTTCTATCCCGTTATAGAGGGTGCGGAGTGCCGATTGATGTGCTATCCATATAATGAAGGACCCAACTCTACGCCCGATGCCCCCCTGCCTATGCTGCTGGGTATGACCTATGTGAGTGCTAATTCATACGATGTGTACGAACTTCATGCCGATGCAATACCTGCGTCTTATGCACTTTATTCGCATTGGATGGCAGATAACAACGATTGTCAGTTGTCCATCACGTTGGGTACTGCTTACGGAGAAGAAGTGGCTACACACGACTTCAGTACCTCTCCTTACTACCAATTCGACCCTGCTATCTTAGAGCAAGCGCACCTTACGGGCACAAGCCTCTTCTTGCATTACACCCACAACAATGTGGATCATGGCCGTCTGGATGTGCGCGAAGCCGATATTGAGGAGGTTGTTACCGATACTACTATCTGCCAAGGCAAATCATTCGATATCAATGGTTTGTCCATCACAGAACCTTCCACCTATACCTATCGCGCATGGATAAATAATACCACTTATGGTATTTATCGCTACAATATCCTATTCTCGGCTCCTGAGGTTCAATATGATACCATTCGCGTAAACGCTGCCGACCTGCCTATCCTCTATCGCAACCAATATACTATCCCAAACAATGGTTTGTGCGATTTCGACCTGACTATCCACAACGATGGCGAATGTGATGAGCGTTATCTGTTGCACGTCATCCGCGAAACAGAAGAGTCCGCTACTATCTGCCACGGCGAGACCTATGAGTGGAATGGTCAGACCTATGCTGCTACAGGCGATTACACCGCTACACTCTCAAATGCGCAAGGCTGCGATAGTGTAGTGACACTCCACCTCATCGTGCTACCAGAAGTACCAGCCACCGAAGAATCGGATACCGTCTGCTACGGCGAGACCTATAAATGGAACGGTCAAACCTATTCTGCTACAGGCGATTATACTGCTACTCTCCAAAATGCACAAGGCTGCGATAGCGTAGTAGTGCTTCATCTGACTGTGCTACCAGAAGTACCAGCCACCGAAGAAACGGCTACCATCTGCCACGGTGAAACCTATGAGTGGAATGGTCAAACCTACGCTGCTACAGGCGATTATACTGCTACTCTCCAAAATGCACAAGGCTGCGATAGTGTGGTAGTGCTTCATCTGACCATGCTACCAGAGGTGCCAGCCACAGAGGAGAACGCTACTATCTGCTCTGGCGAGACTTATACTTGGCAGGGACAAACGTATGCTGAGTCTGGTGACTACTCCGTTACGTATTCCGATGTAAATGGTTGTGATAGTATTGTCATTCTTCATCTGAATGTACTGCCTGACGAGTCCACTTCGGAAGAAACCTTTGTGGCTTGTGATTCATATCTCTGGTATGGTACCACCTACACCGAGAGTGGCGACTATACCTATACAACCACTTCTGACAATGGCTGCGAACACACAGTTACGCTGCATCTGACTATCAACAAGTCGGTAGCCACTGAGGAGACGATAGCAGCATGCACTTCCTACGAGTGGAATGGTACTACCTATACCGAAAGTGGTGATTATACTATTACGCTATCCACTGCCACTGGCTGCGATAGTGTGGTAACGCTTCATCTGACTGTTTGGCCAGAAGTGCCAACTACCGAAGAATCGGCTACCGTCTGCTATGGTGAGACCTATGAGTGGAATGGTCAGACCTATGCTGCTACAGGCGATTACACCGCTACTCTCCAAAATATTCACGGCTGCGATAGCGTGGTGGTGCTTCATCTGACCGTGTTGCCTGAGGTGCTGATGACAGAAGAGACTGTTATCGTTTGCCATGGTGAGACCTACACATGGGAAGGACAGACCTATACCGAGTCTGGCGACTATACCGTGACGTATGCCGACAAGAACGGTTGCGACAGCACTTTGGTGCTCCATTTGACAGTTCTTCCAGAGGAAGCTAAGAAAGAAACTACCGTTGCTGCTTGTGACTCCTATGAGTGGTATGGCGTGACCTATACCGAAAGCGGTGATTATACCTATAATGGTACTACCAGCACAGGATGTAATTATACGGAGGTTCTCCACTTAACCATCAATCTCTCTGAGCAGGTAGAGGAAACTGTTACCGCTTGCGACTCGTATGAGTGGCATGGTATGACTTATACCGAGAGCGGTGATTACATTTTCAACACAACCACCGATGCGGGTTGCGATCGCGTAGAAACGCTTCACTTGACCATCAATCTCTCTGAGCAAGTAGAGGAAACTGTTACCGCTTGTGATTCGTATGAGTGGCATGGTATGACTTATACCGAGAGCGGTGATTATACCTATAATGGCACCACCGATGCAGGTTGCGATCGCGTAGAAACGCTTCACTTGACCATCAATCTCTCCGAGCAAGTAGAGGAGACTGTTACCGCTTGCGACTCGTATGAGTGGCATGGTATGACTTATACCGAAAGCGGTGATTATACCTATAATGGTACTACCAGCACAGGTTGCAATTATACGGAGGTTCTCCACTTGACCATCAATCTCTCTGAGCAAGTAGAGGAAACTGTTGCTGCTTGCGATTCCTATGAGTGGCATGGTATGACTTATACCGAGAGCGGTGATTATACCTATAATGGTACTACCAGCACAGGCTGCAATTATACGGAGGTTCTCCACTTAACCATCAATCTCTCTGAGCAGGTAGAGGAGACTGTTGCTGCTTGCGACTCGTATGAGTGGCATGGTGAGACCTATACCGTGAGTGGTGATTACATTTTCAACACAACCACTGACGCGGGTTGTGAGCGCGTAGAAACGCTCCACTTAACCATCAATCTCTCTGAGCAGGTAGAGGAAACCGTCACCGCTTGCGATTCCTATGAGTGGCATGGTATGACTTATACCGAGAGCGGTGATTATACCTATAATGGCACCACTGACGCGGGTTGTGAGCGCGTAGAAACGCTTCACTTGACCATCGAAACGTGTTCAGCAGTTGAGGATGTTCCAGCCAATGCTGCGGATATTCGCAAGGTGGTTCGTGGCGATCAAGTGTTGATTATCCGCGAAGGCAAAGTATATACACTGATGGGTGTAGAAGTGAAATAACGAAGACACGTCTTATCGTTAATCAGATTAGAAATGGCGAGCATCGGCTCGCCATTTTTTTTATGGATTTATATACATGTTGACAGTTATCGTTGTCAGTTCTTCTTTTTGTTATGGGTTGCTAATGTGCTTATATTATTCCTTTTGTTGTTGCCCACCAATGCAGTCACTGCATTCTTTTGGGCAAAAACACAAGAGGAACATGATTTTTAACTATTTTTGTAGCAAGCATAGCGTAGCGTATTTTTGTTTCAATAATTCCCCTTGCCGTGGTACGATGTTCTTATCTCCTTTGCGGTCGAACGATCGCTTTGTGTACGGTGCAATGGAATGTTGTCTTTGTTGTCCTCAATAAGCACAATTACTTGCTGTGTATGTTTATGGTCGTACGAAATAATTTTAGTTGATTTTGTTTTTATCTTCTCCTCAAATGTTCTAAATTTCCTTAAATTTTTCAAGTTTTCGCACATTTATTTGGTCATATCAAAAAAAAGTTGTACCTTTGCCCCAAATCTACGCTGGAGGGAAGTGTCTCTCGTAAAAGGGGTGGATTTAGACATGTTGAACTAATCGTTTGAGCCATTTTGTGTGGCGAGATTAGAATAGCGTTTATTGGCGCTTTGTGTTTTGTGGTTCGAAACTTCGCAACTTTCTGATTACCTAATAAAAAACTCAAAGTAACAGTAGATGCCTATGGGTATGACATCGTACTCATACTGCCCTATCTCCGGGGTGGTATGTCGTCATATCAGCGTAGGTTTCCTGTTGTGTATTTTATTAGGTGGGCAATGCGAAGGCCTCGAACTGCGAATATGCAACTCGAGGTCTGCGCTCTTTTTGTGTCCTATTTTCTGGAGTAAGAGTGTGTGATATACCTTTTGCTGCTATACAATGCTGCCATTCAGTTACTTAGAGTATTCATTTCGCATGGCGAAGCAAAATAATAGGGTATAACAATGAAAAGGAATTTAGGTGTATTTATCATCGTGATGTTATGTGCAGTTTTGTGCATAGGTTTAGGTTATTTTAATCGTGATTCAGAGTCTTCTTTAGGTTGGAATCCGAATGCCATATACGATTCTCCAGTTTCGGATATATCTGGAGGGTCTTCATTTACGAGTGCTACGTTATCGGGTAGTCCGTCTGTTGATGGTAGTGGTGTAGCCTTGTCAATGCAGGGTGGTAGTATGTTCTCACGTGCGCGCGTACATCATTATTCGTACGCGCCCGCGAGCTCGTCTATGTCTGTTTCTTCGGGTGTATCTCCTATCTCTTATACCTCTTCTAAGACCGGTTCAGCAGGTTCTGGTCTGTATATGACCAGCGATGCTGAGTTCCATAGTTTTGGTGGTGGCGGCAACGGTGGTGCAGCTATGGGTGGCAGTATGCGTGGTGCTTCTATAGCCAATAGTCCATCGCCCATTGCCAATAGCCCCATCTCCTATAGTCCATCGCCAATAGCCTATTCCTCAGCCCGCAACAATCAATTGGGTAACAACCCAGCAGCTATTGCTGCTACTGATTTGCCAATGGCTGCTTCAGTGATGGCAAGCGATTATGGAACTTCCCTTTTTGGCAATCAAACGATAGATGCCTATAACGGAACATACAATGGTGCCCGCCGTTCGGGTATCGCTGGACGCCAGAATCTAGGCCCAGGTCAAGTGGAAGATACTTGGTTGAATTGGTTAGCTATGTGGGGACAGAATTTTGGTACATATGATGAAAGTACCAATACCTATCATTATGATCAGTATCAGTTGCGTAGTGCATACGATGCGTTTTGCGCAAGTTGGAATGAGACGATGGGTAAGAAACCTACATGGGATGAATGGTTAGCGTGGTTTATGGGTAGTGAAGATTCTTCATTTACTTGGAATGATGGTACAAATGATTATTTCTATCAGTTTGTTCCCGTGGGTAATATTTTGCCATTATTGTTGATGGCGTTGCTATATACGATAATACTTTTTGTTAAACGTAACAAAACTGCACAATTATGATAAAGAAAATTTTCTCCGCACTCGTAGTAGTGCTATTCGCCACATCAATGATGGCGCAGTCAGGTCTCACATGTGAGGATGCAATACCTGTAGATAAGAACTATCGTGGTCATGTAGATGGACCATGTGAATTGTGGTATACAGCTAGTACGTATGATTTACCATTGCACGTATATTTCTCTCCAGATAGTGCAGGTAGTGAATGGTCTCCAGAGGTGTATGTGGATTTTACATGTACAGAAGGTGTATACGATGACCCCAAATTGGATAGTTTGTTGATGAAGATGTCGATATTTGGTATTCAGTTGCCAATGGAATTTATGTGCGATGGTGTCTTCCGTAATGGCAAACAAGAATGGGATTTGTCTGTTAGTAAGTCCTATCGTGAGCAGTTGACAGAAGCAGGTATCACATATAATGTACAAGCTTTTGTTCGCGTAGTTTACTCTGAAGGAGGTACTATTAGTTTGACACCAGATACAACATACACGTCATGTATGGACAACGAGTATGTCAAATTAGGAGATACTATTGAGATACTTCCAAATGATACAGATCGAGTATTTGTGATGCCTTATTCTGAATGGAAAAATGATAGTATTCAATTCGTTTGGGTAGGCGAACAAGAGGCAGATGTATGGCTTGCAGTACAAAGTTGTGAATTTACTCCTAACTTTACCAGTAGTTTTGTATGGGACAACTATCATCTTGCTGCTGATGCTCCACACAAATTGCAGCAACAACAAATTGTGGATATAATCACTGAACGCAAGAATGGTGGTGTATATTACGGTAAGATACTATCTCCAGCAGCAGGAAAATTAGTGGTGGAGAAGATACCGATGGCACCTATCAAAGGTGGTGCTACGTTGTTAGAATATAATAAAGCAGTAGAGGTAACAAGTGCGGATCAATTATTCTGCTTCCCACGTACATGGAAAGCTACAGAATTTGTTTCTACAGCTAATAAAGCAGTGACAATGTATATGGCAGCAACTCCAGATTTCACTCCTTCTGCTACTGATGCTAATGTGATTGCTTATCATGAGTTCTCTTCGGAAATGGGTCAGTATCATGATTATGTGTCAAATGCAGAGATGAAGCAATTGCTTGGTATGCTGGCTGATGACTATGTGTATGTTCGTTTCCAATGCGCTACGGCTACTTCTATTACTCCTCAAGTTTGGGATGCTTCGTCTTGTACTAATAATTCGTTGATGATTCGTCCTAATCAAACAATTGCTGTAGCAGCTAAATCTCAATCTACTATTTATCGTATGCGATACGATGATTGGAAAAATGGCGATGTAGTAGTAGAATGGAATGGAAATAGTACATTACCTACCTATATTGCGGATACATGTTCGTTTGTCGTATCTGCCACTTCACCACGTGTAATTAAATACGCCAATATTAAGCGTAAGGGCACTTTGGATCTGGATGCAGCTACTATTGAATCTTGGGCACCACGTGTAGATGCTGACGGTTATTTGTATGTTTGTTTCAACCCTACCAATAAAGGTAATGTGAATTTCAAATTAACTAAAACTGTCCTTGACCCCGTTTACTCCACCATTGATGCCACTCTTTGCTATGGTGAAGTTTACGAGTGGAATGGTCAAACCTATACCGCAACTGGCGAATATACCCAAACTCTTGTAGCAGCCAACGGTGCTGATAGTATCGTGACGCTCAATCTCACTATCCGTCCAGAGGTGGCAGCAGTAGAGGAAAAAGATACTGTTTGCTATGGCGAGAACTACACTTGGCAAGGTACCACCTATACCGAGACAGGCGAGTATAGCACCACTCTCCAAGATGAGAATGGCTGCGATTACCAAGCGGTTCTCAACCTTACCGTGTTGCCAGAGGTAGTAGCCACTACCGAGACAGCAGAAGTACCTTTTGGTGAGACCTATACATGGCATGGCACTACGTATCCCGAGAGTGGCTCATACACCATCACTCTGCAAGATGCTAATGGTTGCGACTACCAAGCTACACTGCACTTGACCGTTTTACCAGAACCAGAGAAGACTGACTTGCTTCCTAACGATGCTTTGTCTGTATCTCTTCCAACCGCGTTGAATGTATATGCAATGGATTATGCTGCATGGAAGGCACAGGATGTGAAGTGGCAATGGACAGGTAGCACACCATTGTATGTGTTTGTGGCAAAGAGCAGCGACTATGCTTTGACT
>JAZNJW010000013.1:0-48513 GCA_045578255.1 Paludibacteraceae bacterium | reverse complement strand
GCAGTCAACTTGCAGTAGCCACCGAAAGCCCACACAATTGAAAGTAAATAGGAAAATATCTATAGAGTTTTTGGCTATCTAACTACATTTTTGTAGCAAAATAGCCAAAAATAAATCACCAACTCATCAAATCAGATAATGTTATGTTTTTAGTTACTAATGAGTTATAGTAACTATTCTGCTTTACGGGCTGTTTGGTCACTAACACACATTGCACATTATGTCTCTTGCGATTGAATGTTTGCAGCGGAGCCATGCGATTAGCTATCTTCTCTGCCTCTGTTTTATCCAGAGCATAAGGCTGTTGCGTATATTTCATTTCGCAAAGTAATATATAGACACACCGAAAAACGGAAAAGTGAAAGGTAAAAACGGAAAACTAAAAGCCACAGAAAGCCCACAGATGTCCCAGAGATGTCCTATGGTGGTCGCCTAACCCGCAGGGAATTTGACATACTGACAGGCATGTCAGCATTGTCCTTTCGCGAACAGCGATAATTGTCCAAATGGATACACGCATTTGCCCTTTGACGGAAAACACCTGTCAAGGGGCTTTTTTATGACCTTTTGGCACAGTTTTCGCCTATAAGTTAGTGATAATCTCTTTTTCGTAATCTCCCGCTGCGAGTATTGTAGGTGAACAGCTATAGCAAAATATGCAATATTCGGTCAAACAGCGGGAACTACGGAAAAAGGGAAAACGGAAAAGTAAAAAGTGAAAGGTAAATGGCAATTATCATCTGTGTATTATTAGGTTGGCTATGGGCAGGTCCAGTGGGCTTGTTTATGGGGCTACAATTGGGCTGTGTGATTTATTTCTTCCAACACCTCATGAAGCGTTTGGCAGGTGCACAAAGCACATTCCAGCACGCCGAATCATTCTACGAACAACACACTCCACCCAAACGGGAGCCCGCATACGATATGCCTACCGCTTATACTACTTTGGGCATATCGCCCAACGCCACCGATGACGAAGTGAAAAAGGCATATCGAAGAATGGCGATGGAGTATCATCCCGACAAACAGGTCAATGCTTCCGAGCAAGAAAAACAAGCAGCTGCCGAGAAGTTCCGAGCTGCCAACAAAGCATACGAACATATCAAACAACAACGAAACATAAAGTAATTATTAACTATGGAAAAATCGCATGAGCCGTTTAGGCGAAATAAGAAATCCAATATTGTTATCACGCACCAAGGGCTAAGCGTAGGGCGTCGCTATGAAATTGTGGTTAATGGACGGTTGGTAGGCATGATGTCAACACCGCAAGCGCGCTTTACGCTCCCTCGTGGTGCGTATTTCTTAACCATTCGTAGCGGCAGATACCTGCCAATAGGCAAACAGGGCAAGACACTCGATTTTACTGTTTCCACCAGTACCACCTTCCTGTCGGAAGACAATGCTTACACGCATATCACCTTCTCGCGCTCGTGGCTATGGTGGATATACCGTATCTTCAAACGCAAGAGCTACTATGATGTGACGGTCACTAATACGCAAGAAGCACCTGCCGTAGTCCGTCCGCGCAAGACTTGGTTACAACGGTATATGGAGAAGCATCAAGATGAGATTCAAGCACGCCAAGAGGCAATGTGGAAGCAACACCAAGAGCGCGCCTTAGAACGCCAACGTCGTGCATACCAACGCCAACTGCGTCGCGAAGAACGAAAGAAACGGAAAAAGTGAAAGGTGAAAACGGAAAACTGAAAAATGAAAACAAATCATTTGATAATCATCATTATATGCACCATTGTTATCATTGGCGCGATGGTGTGTGATATTGTTCGCAGAAGGCAGTACAAACCTTCTGCGCAACTCCGTGAACTAAAACAACCACTATCTATTGAACATGCTACACAAGGCAATAGCATAGAAACATACACCAATATCTCCCAACTCATTCCTTCCCTCTTGCGCGATATTGACTGCGCGAAAGAATATGTACTGTTTCAGTTCTTTAAGTTTGAAAAGGATTCATTGGGCATGGTGGTGCGAGAGGCATTGATGAAAAAAGCCAACGAGGGTGTTCCTGTATTGGTCATTTACGATGCGTTTCCAGGTAGTATAGTCAAACACTCATTCTTTCGAGAAATGCAAAGGGGTGGTGTCAAGGTACATCGTTACAACCCCGTATTGCCTATTCCGTCTGCTTACTCTAACAATCGCAACCACCGCAAGATCGTGGTTATTGATGGTCATATCGGTTATATGGGCGGGATGAATATCGCCGAGCGTTACCTAAAGGGCGTACACAATGGCGATTGGCGCGATACACACCTGCGCATTGAGGGCGCAGCATGCCAACAATTGCAACAAGTATTCATGGATGATTGGCGCAAACAATCTTCTGCTACCGATATAGACCTTCCTACACTCTACCTCGGCAAAGCCGACACAACTTCGGTATCCCCGACACAACCCGCCGAAGGCGCACAACCAGCGCAAAGCGCCGTCCAAATTATCGCTTCCGACCCAGAGGACAGCACGCCACCTATTCTGCATGCCATGATACAGATGGCGGACGCTGCGAAGCAGTACCTATATATCCAATCTCCCTATTTCTTGCCACCAAAGCCGCTACAAGAGGCTTTATGCGAGGCTGCCAAACGCGGAGTAGATGTGCGACTGATGATGCCTAAACGGGGCGATCGCTCTATCTTCATCTCTTACGCTTCGCGTTCGTATCTCAAACCACTACTGGCAGCAGGAGTGAAAATCTATTTCCATACCTTTGGTTTTATCCACGCCAAAGCGTGGGTAGCAGATGATAAAATAGCCACGGTAGGTTCTTCAAACATAGATTTTCGCAGTTTTACGCAAAGTTCCGAAGTGAATGCGTTTGTCTATGATACACTATTTGCTCAACAAATGCGGCAGATATTTGAACAAGATATGCGGCACTGCGACCTTATCCCACAAGACTGGTGGCAACAACGCTCCATCCAAGAGCGACTGCTGCAAGTAATCGTTAAACCCTTTGCACATTTCATGTAACCTAAATAAACATCACAACTATGACAACTCCTACCTCTCGGCCTGAAATCAAGCAGGCACATCGTATTCAAACATCTATGCTCAATGGCATAGAAAAGAAAATGCTCGTCAAAATGGCAAATCATCTCCCATCGTGGGTCACTTCGGACATGCTCACCTTGATAGGTGTATTCGGTGCGTTACTTACTGGCGCAGGGTTCGTACTAACCTATTTTAGTTACCAATGGCTATGGCTGTCCTCATTTGGACTGATAGTCAATTGGTTTGGCGACTCTTTGGACGGCACTCTGGCTCGTGTACGCAACACGCAACGCCCTATTTATGGCTATTACCTCGACCATAATACCGACCTACTCTGCCAATTAGCCATCTTCGGCGGCATTGGATTATCGCCGATGATGAATATGGGGGTAGCGATGCTGGTACTGGTGATGTATTTGATGTTGGAAGTCTATGTGTCTATCAATGCGCACCTGAAGAGCGAGTTCCGATTGACATATGCCAAGATGGGACCTACTGAGTTCCGACTATTGGTAATCATTCTCAATACCATCATTATTTGTTCTCCTCACTTGCAACAATTTAGCCACTCACATATGCTTTTTGGAGTAGAAACAACTTGCCGTTTTATGGATTATGTAGGGAGTATTGTAGCAGCGATTATGTTCGTAATGTATCTATTCTGCTTCATCAAGGATGCACGCTATTTCGCTAAGATTGATCCCCTGAAGAAGCAAGAGTAGATTATATATCCATTTGAATTGAAATCAACTATGTGTAATCTACTAAAAATGAATTAGCCAACAGAGAGCAATCCCTATTGGCTAATTTGTAAAATTTGTGTTGTGTAATGCTTTATTAGGATAAAGCATGTATATTACTCTATCACCAATTGTTTGAACTTGGCGTGGCGTTTCTCATCTTGCATGAGCAGATTCATCTTGAATTGTCCATCACGAGCGCCTTCGGCGATACATTGTGCCTTAAACTTCTCGAATGATTGCTCCACCAAACGATGTGTGATTGGGTCTTTCACGCGGAAAGAGGCACGTTTAGCCTCGTACTCAATATTAGTCGCTTTCAACTCCTCATCTACCAATCTGGTAAAGTTCTCCGCTTGCTCTTGGGTAGTGGATTGGTCGGCAAACTCTAAGTAGAAATGATACGCAGACTTCTCCATATCGGCAAAACCAACGAAGAACTTGGTCATCAACCCACTCTTCTCCTCTGCAGCATGCACAGCCTCAATGAATTGACGCTCGTGCAGTTTTTCGCCCGTCATAGTCACAATACCATTCACCTTCTGAATCATGTGTACAGTTGGCGTATTGCAGAACGATGGACCTACCTCTACAAGGTCGTTCATATTGTAGCGATAAAGACCAGCAAAAGTAGTTACATAAGGGCAATAGCGTTTACCCGCTTGTAATTCGTGCAATTGCAGATAATGCTTATTCTCGCTCTCCAGTTCCTCTTCTGCCACAAATTCATAGTAATGGAAGTGTGGGAAAAGTACCGTATTTACTGTATCATCAAGTACCAAGCCGAAGCGGCACTCCGATGCAAAATAACCAAACTCTTGATGCAACATCTGCTCGGGGAAAGAGCCATTAATCTTGTCCAGATACACAGCCGTATTGCCACACTTCCATGTATTGAGAATCTGCATGTTAGGCCAATAGTGTTTAGGCAACACAATGCCATATTTTGCTTTCAGCGCGCGCAATTCAGCCGCACGCTCTGGATTGGGTTTCAGATATGGCTGAATATCCTCGCGTATCCATTGTGGGATATTGAGGTTCGCATTCAGCGTACCATGCTCAATATCAGCACAATAGTCATCAAAGTACTCATTGACGTTGTTTTGCATCTCAACGATGGTCGATGGGTTGGCAGTCACTACGAGGGTGATATTGCGCTCAATACCCATACGCATCAGTGTGTAATAGCGAGCAGTATAGTCCTCTATGGAGAAGACGGATGCTGGCGAAGCGTAGAGTTTCTTGACAAAGCCAGGGCAGTCGCGTTGCGTAACACCACTTACCGAGCCAAACATAGTGCCATCGGGTGCTTCACCCTCTTTCACTTTACCCACAATCGAAACAATCTTACCCGTAAACACTTGTGGACGGTTTTTGATAAAGTTAAAGAGCCATACTTTGGTCATCTTACCATAGATATTATGCAAATACTCCTTGGTAATTGGTACCCATTTTGGCTCTTTAGTCGTTCCCGAAGTAGTGGCATACAATACTGGTTTGCCTGGGAACAGGATATTCGATGCACCATGCTTGTGTTTCTCCACATATGGTCGAAGATCCTCGTAATCATTCAGTTGTACATACTTTTGATAGCGAGCATAGAGTTCGGTATCGTTCTTGGATTCTAAGATTTCAGCGAAATGATGCTCCTTACCATATTCTGTATCGCGTGCGTATGTAAGGATTTCTCGAAGTGTTTTCTCTTGTGCTTTGCGTGGATTTTTCGACGCACGCTTCAGCGATAAATACTGGATACCTCCAGCACAACCTAACAAAAAATTAGGTACAAATGGACATGTTTTTGACTCCATGATAGTAAAATTTTTGTTCGTACTTTCTTTATTTTCGCAAATATAAGACTGTATGCCATTCATACACATACAGCCTTATATAAACAATGCAAAATTATGAAAAATATTCCGAACAAGCAAATATGTCACTATTTATTATGAATAATATTAATATTTGTACATATTTTGCGAATATAGAACAATCTATTTTTCAAATTTCATTTTCTTATTTATCCAGAATCTCCTAATTTCACCTATCCATAAAACGAATGATGTTCCAACCACAATCAATAACCAATCTGACCATAATAGTCCACCTCTCGCCACAGAAAACATTCCTTGTAATCCAGGTAATTCGACAATCAAAATTTGTCCTATAAGTATAATGACTGTAATGACAATAAACCATGGAGTTCGTTGCCAAGATAGACCACACAAAGCAGAATATTGAGTCATGAATGCTCGTGCATTAAATAGATTCCAATATTGGAGCATAACAAAAATGGTAAAAAATAATCCCGATTCATATGCTGATAGATGATTTGATTCACTCCATTGCCATTTCATATGCACTAATGATGTGATATCCATATGTATGAAAAGTATCAATAAACCTAATAATCCAACAGTCATAATAGTACCAACACCTAGGATACGTTTTTCTAATCCATGTAAAATAGGTTCGTTTATTGAACGTGGCTTATCACGTAATGTACGAGCTGATGGAGGCAATGAAGCTAGAGCCAAAGCTGCAAAAGTATCTAAAATTAGATTAACCCATAACATCTGCATGACAGTTAGTGGAGAATCTGTACCAATAAAAGCCCCTATCGTAACTATCAAACACGCGACCACATTCACTGTAAGTTGGAAAAGGATAAATCGTTGAATATTCTTATAAAGCGACCTACCCCATATGACAGCATTAGAGATTGTAGTAAAGGAATTATCCATGATAGTCATATCGCTTGCTTCCTTTGCTACAGCAGTACCATCACCCATCGACAAACCAATATTAGCAGCATTCAAGGCAGGTGCATCATTGGTTCCATCTCCAGTAACAGCTACTACATGTCCCATTTGGCGTAATAGTCGTACGATTCGCTCTTTGTCATTCGGACGGGCTCTTGATACAATCTTTACTTGTTGTAGACGAGATATCAGTTCATCATCAGTTAAAAACTCTAATTCACTACCCTGCAAAATTACATCTTTATTATCCATATTACTCCACAATCCCAATTGCCGAGCTATCTCACGAGCTGTACCCAATGCATCCCCTGTAATAATCATAACACGTATTCCTGCACGCATACAATTTCTAATGGCCTGAGGAACATCTTCACGAATAGGATCTGCAATTGCTACAACACCCAACATCGTGATATCATCCACACATAAAATTCCATCCCTCCATGCATCTTCACCATCCTGCATTACACGATATGCTAAACCCAATGTACGATAAGCATGATTCTGATAATCAGCTAACTGATTGATATATGTGATATGTTCTTGTGACGTTGTCTTACAATAACGCAACAAGACATCTGGTGCACCTTTCACATATAATATCTTTTTACCATCGTTGCTTTTTACCAATGTAGCCATATACTTACGCTCTGTAGAAAATGGCAAGCGCTCGATAATTTCTGCTTCAGTACGATACGCGGTATAAGATTGATTATGTGATTTCATCCACAAGAGCAATGCACCTTCTGTTGGATTACCAATCACTTGCGGTTGGGTGTTAAGGTTTAGGTTAGCTGTCGTATTCAGAGCAATACCTTCCCACAAGCGATTGGTAAAATAATTGTTTTCGTTATTTACTTCATGACCAATACATAAGGCTGCTTGTACACACATTTGATTTTGCGTGAGTGTACCCGTCTTGTCGGTACATATAATAGTAGTAGCTCCCATGGTTTCGCATGCATGCATAGTACGCGGCAAGGTATTTTGTCGCATTAGTCGGCGCATGCTGAATGCTAAACAAAGCGTAACTGCCATAGGTAAACCTTCGGGAACTGTTACCACTAACAATGTAACAGCAATCATCACTGTGTCAAGCAGATATTTTACAAAATTCACCCACCCTGTTGTGGTATTCAAAACGGCATTACCTTCTATAAAATACATGCTCAACCTACCTAACACAATCAGAATAGCTACAGCATAACTTATCATTGTTATAGTTTTTGCCAATCGATTCAATTGGTTTTGCAGTGGAGTATTCTCCACATTGTTCACACTGGCTACAACATAAGTTTCACCCGACACAGTTCGGTCGCCCACAGCAAACACTTGTGCAATAGCTTCTCCCTCAATAATAGTACAACCTTTCATCACATGATTGGTAGGAAAAGTAGCTTCAAGATCAAAATCTGATATATTCGCACTCTTTGTACATTCAAGTTCGCCTGTCAGTGAAGATTCGTTCACTACCAAATTCAATGATTCCAACAACTCTGCATCAGCAGGAATCTCATCGCCAGTCTCTAGTAATATAATATCTCCAACCACAATATCGCGACGTGGTACTTGAGTGACATCTCCATCACGAACTACTTTGACTAATTCTTCGTCATTCACATCATTTAGCGCACGGAATATCTTCTCATTCTTTTTTTCCAATATATACGTAACTCCTGTAGCAAGCAATATGGCTACTATAATACCAATGGGCTCTAAAAATGGTTCAATTCCATCTTCGCCTATAAAAACACTTTGATAATAGGCAATACATCCTGAAAAAGCAAGTGCCATCAATAGAATACTAATCAGTGGATCAACCTCATGCTTTTGTTTGTTTTCGTTCCATCGTCCACCTAAAAAAGCAATAAAATATACCAATAATATTTCTGCCGCTATAACCACTAAAATCCAACCAGCTTCACAAGATAAATCATCTAGACATATATCTAAAATCAGTAATAAAAATAGAACGGCAAACTCGGCTATCATCAAAAATTGAATAAGCCAATAGGTGCTAATTTGCTCAACTTTTTGCCACACAGTCTTTCGTGCTGGCGGAGTAATAACATTAGCGCCATATTTACGGCGATTGCTCAATACTTGTTGAGCTGATAAACCAGAATAACGATGTGACATAGTTGTAAGGTATGAGGTTATTAATAGGTTTGATGGGTTTAATGGCACGAGTTTTAAAAAATCGCTGCAAAGGTAGTAGCATTTATCATAAGCACAAAAAAACAACAATATTGTTATTTCTATATGGAGAATATCCCAATAAAAATAACAATATTGTTGCCTTTATTTCGTAATTAGACTTACAAACTGTCGCCGAAATCCTCTTTGAATTTTGACACTAACTCTTCTTGCCAATGCCCAATCTCTTTGAGTCGTCCAAAGAAGAATCGAAGCACATTAGGCTCCTCCACCCATTTCAATCCACCAATCAAATTACGATTATCCCATAACCATTTCACGCGGTCAGCCACATATTTGATTTGCGAAAGTGTATAAACACGGCGTGGCACCGCCAATCGCATCAATTCTAGCTCTGCATAGCGTTCTGTACCATCAGGTTCACGCTGTTCAGATAGCGTACCGCGCTCCATACCACGAATACCGCCAGCGATGTATATTGCCGTAGCCACCGCTGCTGCAGGATATTGATTATGAGGCATATTAGGTACAAAGCCTTGGCAATCCAAATGAGCACCCAATCCACCTGCAGGTTTAATCATTGGCACACCATAAGCATCAAGCTCGTTTACCAAGTAGTTGATAAACTCAGGTCCATGGCTCAGATAATCCATATCCAATGATTCATACAATCCCTCAGCCATTGCTTCGATAGAACGGACATCAATACCACCATAAGTCAAAAATCCTTCGTATAGAGGAATATATTCCATCATACTCTTGATGAGATCGGTATTATGACTAATAATAGCACCACCGCGTGCAAATCCTAATTTGCGAGCAGAGAAATAAATAATATCCATTTTACCCGCTAACAGGTGATATATTTCTTTAGGGGTCATATATTTACATTGTGCTTCACGCATTTTCATAAAATAGATATTATCTTGCAATAGCGAAGCATCCAAAATACTTGGTACGCCAAAATCATGGCATATATCAGCTACAGCCAACATATTCTCTAAACTCACAGGTTGTCCACCAATCAAGTTAGTACCGGCTTCTACACGCACAAATGCTACTTTTTCTGGTCCATATTCACGGATTGTATTTTTCAGTGCCTCCAAATCAATATCACCTTTAAATGGATCATCACTTTGTGGAATAAGACCTTTCTTCTGAATCAATTCTATTACCTCGCCTCCACAACGCGTAATATGTGCTTTGGTAGTAGTAAAGTGAAAGTTCATTAGAACCACCATGCCAGGTTTTACAAAACGTTCAGCTAAGATATTTTCACATGCACGGCCTTGGTGAGCAGGCAACACATTATTGGTGCCAAAAACCTCTTTTATCGCTACTTTCAAGCGGTTAAATGTCTCGCTACCGGCATAAGCATCATCTGCCATGTGCATCGATGCAGTTTGACGATCAGACATAGCATTTACACCTGAATCAGTCAGCATATCCATATAAATATCTTTGTTTTGAAGCAAAAATGTATTATTACCTGCTTGTTGAATAGCACGAAGTCGCTCATCCACAGGCAATAAATTGATTTTTTGTACAACACGCACTTTGTGCATCTCCAAAGGAACTTGATTCTCTGGTTGATAAAATTTTACAGACATAATACTTATAGTTGAATATTTTTAATCCATTTTTTATTAAGCCTTCTTCCCCACTCTACAAAAGGATACTCACCTTCTGCATCACGTATCATTACTTTCTCTGGATCTATCGTAATATGGTACATACTCTTATCCTCTGAATCTTTTGGGAAATAGTAATCTACATCATTTGAATCAATACAATGTGCGATAGTTGTACGTAAACGTGCTATATATCCTCTAATATTAGGTACATCATCCAGATAACAGCGTTCTTCTATTGTAACTCCCTCGCGAAATAAATTACAAATGGCATAATACGTTCGCCCTAAACGATCTACTTCTGACGGCGTCAAAGGATGGTGTTGACCTGCTTTGATCAAACCACCATAATGCGTACAAAACGATTGATATAAGATAAATATATATGTCGCTAACAGCGTAGCACTCACTGGTACCTCTATACCACGCATCCAAATACGGCGTGCTGACAAGTCTATCAATATGCGATTCTCTTCGCCATTGGTATGATAACGAGCCAAAAAATGAAATAATTGTTTATAAAAACCATGGTATTTAAACATTGTTTTACCACGCAATGGACGATGGTATTCGGGCTCTGTAATAAACGATTCGTACTGATCCAAAAATCTACGTACCTCGTTCAGTACTGCATTAGGCTCATCTTCTAAACGGATCGTTAAGTAATTGATAAAATAACTATCAATAGGCGAAGTGGCATTACCTGGTATATGCGATATTCCTACATTAATCAATAGTGATGGAGAAATATTATAAAATATTTTTTTATGACACGTATTCGCCAAATAATCACGCGTATAAGTTTCCGTAGTAAAATTGGTCAAGCGGCGATACACATTATCTAACATTTCCACAGAAAGGCGTGGATTCATATAGCGAATGATATCGCACAAATAATCGCGATCCATTTCGCAACAGAATTTACATATTTTGGGTATAAAAATAAATTCAAACTTCCATAAATGCAGTAAGTTAGAAATAGTTTCATATTGCTGCCAAATCTCCTCATTTATAGCATGCATGTAGTCGCTCTCAATATACATTACATATTTCTCGGTAATCTGTGTCCCACCTGCTTGCGATGATATGAGATGGTACTTGCCATCGGTATCGTGCAAAATGAGTTTCAATGTAAGGAGCAACAAAGCCTCTCGTGCTACACAAGAGTTATCAGAATACGCTGCTTTGGTAAGGATAGAAAAGATACGCTTTTGTTCGTCAGCAGGCATCTTTGATATATATGCAACAGCATCTGCTTGCGAAATATATTGCGCTTCATACAACTCATCTTGAGAAATAGAAAAGTTGTTAACTATTTGATTGTATAAAGCAATCTCTTCACGACATATCACATCATCCGACTTGATTAGGTCAGAAATTAAACGTGCAATAGCTATTTTCTGATGATGTCGCATATTGACAATATTGTAATAATCACTACTCGGCTGCAAAATTACAATATTTTTTTGAATTATCAAAATATAATTATAAAAAAATGGAAAGAGTCATATTCTCCTTCCATTTTTTCGTAATATAAATCTATTATTATTACGTTTATGGCAACATCAACGCACCAACGAGTGCCAAAATAGCGTAGAACTCAGGGAGCGCAGCGTAGATCATGGTGTTGGTTTGTACATCGTGACCAGCAGCGATACCTGCGATACCATTAGCACAAACTTGACCTTGACGGATAGCAGAGAACAAGCAAACCAAACCTACTGCCAAACCAACTGCAAAGAGCATAGGACCTTGAGCTGCAAAATCTTTACCCATCCACATCAAGAATGCAACAAAGCCGTACAAACCTTGAGTAGCAGGAAGAGCAGACAAGATCATGTAGCTACTACCTTTTTCTTTGTTCTTCTTCAACGCACCTTCTGCAGCATTACCTGCAATAGTGGTACCATAAGCAGAACCTACACCAGCGAGACCTAACATCAAGCCCCAGCCGAGATAACCTAAAATTTCATTCATAATTGTTTGATTTTTTATTTAATTTATTAATTTTGATTCGGGATTCGGGAGTCTAGATTTCGAAATCGGGACTCCTTATCTTTATTCTTATTATTTCTTAAATGGTTGATATAGAGTACCTTTACCTTCGTAACCTGCGTTCTTGAAATACTCAACGAAACTCAAACGCAATGGGTGAACAAACGCACCAAGCGCTGACATCGCCAAGTTCAATACGTGGCCCAACACGAGAATCAGCACGAATGGCAACCATTGCCATGTGGCACCTTCGGTACTACCACCCATGACCATCAAGCCCAAGTTGTTGAACGCTGCACCCAACATACCACCTGCCAAGCCGAGGGCATACAGACGGATATATGAGAGCACATCACCCAAGATACCAGTGGCCATATTGTAGGTATCCCACAAACCTGCACCGATATTAATCAATGGGTTACGACCTGGTGTATTGAAGATATAGATAGCCAATGAAGATACCGCACCTACTGCTATCAACGCCCACTTAAACACGTTCTCTGACAATACGGTCAAGCCCAATATAGCCACAATCAGACCGCCTACGATGAGCAACAACCAACCCCAAGTAGAAATATTCTCCTTAAAGCCAAATTGCTTGGTATAGCAGATAGCTTTCACCACCATCGCTAAACAGATATGGAACACACCAATGCATATTGCCAATACCATCTGAATATCGTAGCCCATCACATTGCCCTTGATCATCACATTCTTCAACGCCTGAGGTACCCACTCTGCGTTGTAAAGGTCAATACCCATGAATGTGCCAAGAAAGAATCCTACTACCGTAGTACCCACACCAAGCACAGTAATGATAGGACCAAGCCCCTCAAACATAGCAATATTGAGTTTCTTCTTTGCAATCAGCAAACCAATGATAATGAGCAAGATACCATATCCGCAGTCGCCCATACACATTGCGAAGAACAACAAGAAGAATGGTGCCAAGATAGGTGTAGGATCAAACTCACCATAGTTAGGCCAACCATACATACCAGTCAGACTCTCAAAGAGTTGGGTAAACTTGTTGTTACGCAACTTGATTGGCGTATTGTCCTCTGCTGTTGGGTCTTCGGCTTGGTAATATACCTCTTGCTTTTGGAGCATAGCGTCCAATGCAGCCACTTGGTCGATTGGGCAAAAACCCTCCAGCACCTTCAAACTACCATCTGCTTCAGATGCGGTGTTGAGTGTAACTCGCTTCCAATCAATCTGTTGTTGCAGTTCGTTGAGTTCGTTCTCCAATGCAGGGATATTCTCTTTTGCCCAGAGTTCGATACGTGCATTTTGCGCTACGAGCAAGCCATTCAAACCCTCTACATCCTTCTGCAAGTCAGCAGCAGACTTCTCGTTCAAGTATTGCTCTTGACAAACTTCTGGTGCATCATCGGCATTGTTTACCTGTACAAAGTACACTGTCGCTCCTTGCTCTGCTACTACGATACCCCACTCTTCTTGGAAGAGTTTCTTTGGGCATGTAAAATAGCGGAGAGTATAACCTGCTTCTTTCAATTGAGCAATGCGTTCAGCCGAAAAGTCGCCCCAGACAGCCATCTTATTGACCTCTTTTTGGGTAGCAGCAATACGGCTTTCGAGCGCAGCTTTCTCTTGCAGCAATTGATCAGGAGCACCCTGCGCGATGAGTTTACGAGCATTGTCGGCTTTAGCCAGCAATTCTTGCAAATGTGCATCTTCTGCCATGCCTGCCGCTTTCTCAGTCACATGCACTACTCCCACCTCGCGCAATTGCTCGAGGAAGGTCTCATACTCACGATGGAACACCAAGAAGGTGTATTTCTTCATTTGCGTAATCATGCTAGTGCCCCCTTTCTTTCTAATTCCTCAGCCATACGTGCTTCTGCTTCGCGTTTGGATTTTACAATCTTTTGCGATGACTTGCTGAGGTTCTCTTCATCTTCCATAAAACGCTTAATCTTACGAATAGCGTCTTGATAACCCGGTATTTGCACTTTCTCAAAGAGGTTCACTTTTTGGGTGGTCTTCTTACGTGCATAGTCCAAGAGCTCCACCTTACGGCGTACAAACTCCTGACGAATACCTACATCGGCAATGGCTTTGAGTTGGTTAAAACCGTCTGCAAACCATTTAGGACTTGAGAAGATGCTAAACTCTTTGGTTGAATACACCACCTCTTCCAATACGGGCACGCGCACGCCTGCGATTTTTTTAATAGACATGCGCACGTCGTCCACATGGATGAGCGAGGTGTCGAACTCGCCCCATAGAGCCAACATCTGGTCGTAGTCCTTGATTCGGCGGTCCACCTCCTCATCCAGCGCCTTGATCTCGTCCTTTGCACGCTTCACTTCCAGTCGAAGAGCCGACTCTTTGCTCTGAAGCGTAGGCAGAGTACGTTGGCGCATTTTGAGGTCCTTCTCAAGTGCCTGCAACGATGTTTTATTGAATTGATATTGAATTGCCATAATTTCTGTTCACTTTATTCACGTTATTGGTTCGCGTTGCTCACGAAAATGATTCGCTACGCTCATGAAAATGGTTCATTTCACTCACGAGAGTGGTTTCACGTTATTTACGTCGAAGACTATTTTTCGCTTTAGCCACTTTCACGGCAATGCCGCCATTTTCGCACCATTGGTGCCACATACGTAAGCTTTGCTTGCCATTTACGTGCCTTCGGCACTTATTTTGGCCAATATTTATCCACCAATGCTTGTTTGATGTTTGCCTCTTCTGGCTTGAAGTTCTTAGCAAACAAAGTCCAAGCTACATCCAACATCTGTGTGGTGTTGATATTCACATCGATAGCCAAAATTTGGCTAGAGTAGTCCTTTGCAAACTCAAGGCAACGCTCGTCGTAATTGGTGAGGTCGAAACCGTTCTCTTGCTTGGTTTTTGCGTTTGCAGCATCAGCATAGAGGCGAACGGCAGCGTTCATCACTTGTGGGTGATCTTCGCGTGTCTTCTTACCTGCAACCAACTGTTTCAAACGAGACAGTGAACGGAATGGGTCAACGATTACCTTACCGATATCGCTATCACGACGGAGGTACAACTGACCCTCGGTGATATAACCCGTGTTATCTGGAATAGCGTGGGTAATATCGCCACCAGACAAGGTGGTCACGGCGATAATGGTGATTGAACCACCACCTGCTTCCTCTGGGAATTGTACGGCTTTCTCATAGATCTTTGCAAGGTCAGAATAGAGTGAACCTGGCATAGAGTCCTTAGAAGGAATTTGGTCCATACGGTTACTTACGATAGCCAATGCATCGGCGTACAAGGTCATATCGGTCAAGAGCACCAACACTTTCTCATGCTTTTGTACCGCGAAGTACTCAGCTGCGCACAATGCCATATCTGGAATCAACAAACGCTCTACTGGTGGGTTCTCAGTGGTGTTTACGAAAGAAACGATACGGTCCAATACACCTGCGTTAGAAAACACATTCTTGAAGTACAAATAGTCATCGTTGGTCAATCCCATACCACCCAAGATAATCTTATCTGCCTCTGCACGCAGAGCTACATTAGCCATCACTTGGTTGTATGGTTGGTCAGGGTCAGCAAAGAATGGAATCTTTTGTCCTGACACCAATGTATTGTTCAAGTCAATACCTGCGATACCGGTAGCAATCAACTCAGATGGTTGTTTACGGCGAACTGGGTTCACACTTGGACCACCAATCTCTACTTCTTGACCCTCGATAGCTGGTCCACCATCGATAGGATCTCCGTAGGCGTTAAAGAAGCGGCCAGCCAATTGCTCGCTTACCTTGAGTGATGGAGCTTTGCCCAAGAATACTACTTCCGCGTTGGTTGGGATACCCTCAGTACCCTCAAACACCTGCAATGTCACATCGTCGCCCATGATCTTAACGACCTGTGCCAACTTACCATTCACGGTAGCGAGCTCGTCGTTACCTACTCCTTCGGCTTTCAGCGAGCAAGTTGCTTTGGTGATAGCCGTGATTTGAGTATAAATCTTTTGAAATGCTTTTGCCATAGTCGTTATGCTTTTATTTGACGCTCAGCGAGCAAGTCGTTGAGTTGTTGTTGATACTTATTAAATTCTTCGCTCTTGAACTCGCTATAGTTCATCTGCTTGCAGAGGTTAATCACGCGCTTGAAGTATTCGCTTACGTCAAGGAAGTTGGTGAAGTTGTAGTCGTGCTTGCAGATATCCATTACGAGGTTGAGGATATATTGTTGACGCTCCAATGGGCACACAGCATCAATCTTGTCGAATGCATCTTGTTGCAGTACCACGAAGTCGATTACCTCTGATTTCCAGAACTCCTCGTGATAATCTACTGGCACACCGTCGTCACCCAAGATGTTGATTTGCTCTTGAATCTCCTTACCGCGTTGCAAGTAGGTCTTCATATCGTTCACTTTGCCGAGCCACTTATCGTCGATGATACCAGCGATATACTCCTCAAATTCAGGATATTCGATGTATTTTGAGTATGAGTCGATTGGGTTCACAGCAGGGTAACGCTTGCGGTCAGCACGTGCTTGCTCCAGTGCGTAGAAGCAGCGCGCCACTTTCTTTGTACCTTCAGTCACTGGCTCCTTCAAGTTACCACCAGCAGGTGATACAGTACCCAAGAAGGTTACTGAACCAGTCTTACCATTATTAAGGTACACATAACCTGCGCGCGCATAGAACGCACCGATGATAGCCGACAAGTCCATTGGGAACGCATCTTGACCAGGCAACTCCTCCAAACGGTTAGACATCTCACGCAATGCTTGTGCCCAACGTGAAGTAGAGTCGGCCATCAAGAGTACGCGCAAGCCCATCGAACGGTAGTACTCTGCAATAGCCATTGAGGTATATACAGATGCCTCACGAGATGCCACAGGCATGTTAGATGTATTGGCGATAATGATGGTACGCTCCATCAGTTTGCGACCTGTATGTGGGTCTTCCAATTCTGGGAACTCGGTAAAGGTCTCCACTACCTCGTTTGCACGCTCACCGCAGGCAGCGATGATCACGATGTCTGCCTCTGCTTGCTTAGAGATCGCGTGTTGGAGCACGGTCTTACCTGTACCGAAAGGACCAGGGATAAATCCTGTACCACCCTCGCAGATTGGGTTTGCGGTGTCGATTGTGCGCACACCTGTCTCAAGCAACTTGAATGGACGTGGTTTGCTCTTGTATGCCAATACTGGCTTCTTCACTGGCCACTTTTGTACCATGGTCACATTGTGGTCATTGCCCTCAGCGTCAGTCAAGACAGCGATGGTGTCGTGAATCTTGTACTCGCCAGCAGCCACGATGCTCTTCACGGTGTATGTGCCTTCGAATACAAATGGCACCATGATCTTGTGTGGTTGGTAGTTCTCATCTACCTCACCCAACCATGCAGCAGCTTCCACTTTGTCGCCTACCTTTGCGATTGGCTCAAACTTCCATAGCTTCTCCTCGTCGAGTGGGAAGTTATACTCACCACGTTGGAGGAAAACGCCAGTCAACTTATCGAGGTCGTTTTGCAGACCATCGTAGTTGCGGCTCAAAAGACCAGGACCCAATGTTACCTCAAGCATGTGTCCTGTAAACTCTACGGTATTGCCGACTTTCAGTCCACGGGTGCTCTCAAACACCTGTACATAGACATTGTCGCCAATCACCTTAATGACCTCTGCCATCAATCGGGTCTCGCCGAGCTTGATGTAGCAGATTTCGTTTTGTGATACAGGTCCATCTACCACCACAGTCACCAGGTTGGCGATGATACCTTTTACTTTTCCTGTTGTCATATCTTAATCTAATTTTATTCCTTTTTTCATATCACTCACCAACTCTCTAAAGACCTTCTCACCCTGTTCTACTGTGAGGAGAGCCCAACGATTCAGCATTTCTGCTTGCAAGTAGTAAGCCAATACATTTTCTATCGAGAAGTTCACGAATAGTGTCTTCTCCTCCAACCATGCAAAGCGGATGGCGTCCATCTGTTTCTCACGCTCCATGAGGTTATCAATCTCCACGAGCGCCATCACTTCCGACAGATTATCCATCACGCCTGCCAAGCCAAAATCCTTTTGTGGCAAGTCCTTTCGCAAGATCTCAGCCACAGGGTTATGCCCAACGATTGCCTTACGCACATCAAAACCGTGACGACGACAAATAGTAGCTGCCAACACATTGTTCATGTCTTGGTTGAACGCAAACCATTTGCGAACGAACGCGTTTTTGCTCGCAAGACCCATTTCGTATAGCACCTGCGTGCGCAAGTCGGTTTCCGACAGCACTTCGCGTGCGTCTTCCCACCAGCTTGGCTGATTCAAGATTGTCTCGTCATACTCGGCAATCTTATCCAGCACTTCCTGCGCATCAGATGGCATACGCAATACTGAAAGCAGCGCGAGGTCCTTCTCGGTGAGTGTCTCACCAAAAAGCTCCAGCAGAGCGTCCATGGACATGGGCGCCTCTCCGCCTGCTTTCAAGTCAGGCAAACCAGCCAGTAAACATTCGTATCCCATTAGAACAGCAAATCAATTAACTGTGGACGCAAGAACTCTTTGAAGTACTCTACAAACTCCTTCTCACCGAAGTTCAACTTGTAGCCACCTTTCTCTGGTACGATAGCGAAATCGGTCTTGATACCTTTCACTTCGTTAATCTTCACGCCTTTTTCGAGCAAACCTTTTGCGTTAGCTGCAAAATATTTCTTCAATGCCTCTGCATCTTTTGCCTCGATGGTCACGTTGCCGTCTTTCGCCATTTGCTCAGCGAGTTTAGCGATCACGCCTTGCATGAATTTAGCGTCAGCGGTAGCAGCTTTCACGCTGTCAGCAGCCACTTGCTCAGTCAGCAGGTTAGTCACCTCAGTCTTGAGCGCACTTACGCTTTGCTCTGCGAACAGTTTCAACTCGGCACGAGTGTTCTTGTCCATCTCTGCCAATTTTGCTTCTGCAGCAGCCAATTTCTCAGCTGCCTCTTTCTCGGCCTTAGCCACGATAGCAGCAGCTTCATCTTGTGCTTTCTTCACGATAGCAGCTGCCTCGGCATTACCTTTCTCCACGCCTTCTGCGTAGATCTTGTTGGTCAATTCTGATAGATTCATCTTGTATATTTTTTATTAATTATTTCTCGTATTTTTGCCATCTTTCGGGGCTTTTGTCCATAAAACCCCATAATCGCTACAAAGGTACTGCTTTTTTTTGACATATACAAATAATAATTGAAAATTATTGTTTTTACCTCTTTTTGCCACATCCATATTTCAATTATTCAGAATAATATACAAAAAAAACAACACACATTCATTTCTAAATGTGTAATAATATAAATATAAGTACCACTATTTTTTCCTACCGCTCCTCAAAAGTGCCGTCGGAATAAAATACCAAAATCTTAGATACTGTTCGTGGGGTAGACGCCACAACAATCGGTTGTTTTTCTTCGACAGTAACGCTTTCAACAGATGTAGTTGGAGTTGCCACTTCATGCCTATCATCATCAAAGAGAGGCAACACTCCTTCTTCTCGGACACCTGCAATATACATAGTACCCACACCCATAATCAACCAATCGCAACTCACCGCACGAAAACGACGCAAAATTGCCTGCAACACATCCAAACTGGGTTTATTTCTTCCACCCATGATATTAGACAACGTTCCCTGACTAATACCTACCTCCTTGCAAAACTGTTTGGCATTCATACCCTCCGATTGCATTACCTGCAACACACGATCACGCTCATTCATATTACTATAACTTAATAATTTACAAAGTACTATTTTTTTAGTTGTAACACAATTATGTTGAAAATCGGGTGCAAAGATATGAAAAATATTTCACATGTGCAAATTTTATAATTCACTTTTCAAAAATTAATTTAATTCACAACTGTGAATAATCCAGATTTTTTATGAATCATATGCGAAACTCAATGTGATTGATTACTAGACATGTTCATGTGGCAATATATGATTTAAGTAAATTTCTTATTATTGCAGATTATCAGTAATTTATATAAATTTTAATGTAAGTTATAAGCGAATTAACACATACGATAGCACATACAAATAAAAATAGTTACATATTTAATTTATGTATTTTTTATAATCAATTGATTTTATAACATTTATACATATATATGTTGCACTTGAATTATATACTTTGATCATGTAACTTTTTATTGAGCGTCTATTTTCATTTCGCACAATTTTCGCTCGTTTTAAAATGCACATTTGTGAATTACAGCTCATAGTAGAGTGAGCGTATTTAGAAATTTACACTTCTGCACTGTATTTTATTTTTCAAGAAAATTCACATCCCTACCCCTTTTCTGGTAATTTTTTGTTTTCAAAAGGAATTCACGAGAATTGAATATTTTTTACAATACTGTACTTTTATCCAGAATATTCAATTCTTGTAAATTCTCACATTTTCTTTTGTACGTAACGAAACAACCACTTATTCATAAAAAAAATAGAAGTAGAACAGCCTACTTCTATCTTGCACTAGCAACAAACTAAAACGAATTTACTCTTCCAGTTCTTTTCTGCCCCATTTCCAGCGATTGTGCGTCCAGAGCCATAATTCTGGATGAGCCACGATATTAGCTTCCAACAGTGCTGCATATTTTTTGGTCATCTCTCCAGGTAGCATAGCTACTGAATGATCTGAAATTTCCTTAAAACAAATACGATAATATCCCCTTTTGGGTGACCATATATGTGCATACACTGCCGAATAACCAAATTTAGAAGCCAATACTTCGCTACCATCCAAAAAAGCGGTTTCCTGATGTAAAAATTCGGTCCATACATACGAACTTCGTTTCGATGGTTTTTGATCTGCTAACATACCTATCACAAATGGATGCGTTTCACGTCGCAAAGCCACTAATTTGCGCAATAGTTGATTCTTTTCTATACATTCGCCCCCCCGCTTGCTACGTAATTCTAACATCATTTTATCGGAACTATGACTCTTGAGCTGGCGATATACATTGTATTCTACCATCGTCGGATTAACAAAACGCTTATTCAAATCCACCAGCCATTCCCAATTACCCATATGCCCCAAATATGCAATTACACCACGTGTTTTGCTTGCCAAATTCTCCACTAGCTCCACATTCTCAAACACCACTCGTTCACGCATTTCTTCATCACTGATACGATAGCCATAAACAATCTCTATCAGCAAATCCACAAAATGATGATAGAACTTTTTCTCCAATGTTTTCAGTTCGTTACGATCTTTTTCTGGGAAGGAATTGCGCAGATTCTTGCGTACCACTTTCAGACGGTAACGAGCCACATAATACACTAATGGATAGAGTATTATATCCGATATTACGTACAAAACGGATAATGGTAATAGACTGAATATGCGAATTAAGAATAACATTAAGCAGTGGTTGTATTCGTGTTTATGATAGCAGGTCTGCTAGATAAATAAATAGAAAATATACGACTGGTGTCACCAACAGCAAGCTATCAAAACGATCCAACACGCCCCCATGTCCAGGCATAAACTTGCCCGAGTCTTTCACCCCTAATGTACGCTTCATTTGGCTCTCCATCAAATCGCCCATCGTACTAAAGATTGATACGACCAATGCCAATAATATGCTATTCAACCATGGATAAACAGTTAGCGTAATCGAACTGGTCCATCCCACTATATGGAATACACACGCGGCTGCTATAGACAGAATGATACCACCTATCAGTCCTTCCCATGATTTCTTGGGACTAATAGCAGGACACATCTTGTGGTTGCCACGCTTCGTATGCGCCGTAAAAGAGCCCAATAGATAAGCGCCAGAGTCGTTTGCCCATACCAAAATAAATAATGCGAGTAGCAAGAATCGGTCATGCATCAAAATGGTTGTCATCAGCGAAAAGGGCAATGCTATCATCAATTGACTACCACATAGGTGTCCCCAATGGGCAATCGTCTGATTATTAGGTTGGAATATCTCGTGAAGCATTGAGATAATCAGCACGACTACATAGCCAAATAAGATGTGATAACTCCAATTCACTGCGGTATATGAGAAAAAGACAAAGGCAAAGAGCAGTACACTCGCTGCCATCGCGTAGGCCATTTGTTTTACAGAACTTTGCACCAGAGTGTGATATTCCTTCACCGCTAACGCAGTAACAATCATAAACACCATCCCAAAAATCATAGAGTCTAACAATATTGACCCTATCACCACTCCTGCATATATAGCACCAAACAATGTACGTATTAGCAATTCCTTCATAAAACAATTACTTTTTAACAATTAGTTGTAAAATAATTTGCAAAGGTAAGAATAATTTTGTAATTTTGCAAACGAAAATAACAAAATCATTGAATTTATGAATACAAATATCGAATTGAGTCTTCTTGATCCAGAAGAAAAGGAAATGTTAAACTACATTTGGAACCTTATTCCAGAGGCTGATCGCCAAAGTATGACACAAGCCGATGTGCTCTTAGTTCTCGACTTGATGGATGATTATCTCGTAGAGAATGGTTTGCTCGAAGAAGATGAGCAAGCAGGCGAAATGACTTATTTGGATGGAGAAATTGATGAGACCGAACAGTTAGAATACCTTATCAAAGCCACAAAAGAGCAAGGACATGCTCTCACTAGCACGCAAATCCAAGTTATTATGGACGGCGAGTTGCAATATGGTATCGAAAAAGGATACTACCAAGAAGAGGAATAAGGTTTGACGTTAAAGGTTAAAAATAAGCAGCATACGAGTATGCTGCTTATTTTTTATTCATATTGCTATTTGATTTTAATTAAAATCCGTTTGACAACGTTCTTGAGAGTTTGCGTGAAGATTTCTTTCAGCCACTCTACACGTTTATCTGTCCATCGTTGAGGATGCGTAGTAATCATAATACGCGGAGGTAAAACACCCTGCTCTGCTGCCTGAATAATATCATCCGTCTTATGATATACCCAGTTCTTTTTCACCCATTCTTCTTGATATTTGGGTATCTTATCGCGTACCGAAACCTTATAGCCATCCCAACAACGCCCTGTATCTGTTAGATAAAACACTTCGCCAAAATCCACATCAAAATACGGTTCACCTATAATACCCAACGCACTATAATCATATTTTTTCCATAGTTCCTTGCCATCCCATTTGCTGGTAGGGGCACCATGCATGCAAACTGTGCGCACGGGATAAAACAAACGGAAATACTGCAACTGTTTCAGAAAATGTTCATATGCTTTATCCACATTACCTTGCGCAATAGACATATCCTCATAATGATAGCCAATCTCATGACCTAGTCCCGCAATAGCGTGAATGATCTCTGTTTGATTGCTTTCAGGCACCACACGAAAATAATAACTCGAACCAATACCCAACTCATGTTCTATCTTAGCAACTGCCAAACTATGCTGTGCTTTCAAATCCACATCGTGGCGGAGGATGATGTATGGCGATGAAGCGATAAGGCTATTAGGCGATGAGATGAGGTCACAATATTGCTCAAAAGTAATGAATTTATACCCATTTTTCAGCAAACTATTGAGCAACTCGCGATATTTACGTAACGTAAAGTCTATCATTGGATTATGTATTGCGAAGCAAATAGTAAGCAACAACCAAAACATCTATTCGCACTTTATTTATAGATTCTATTCAATGCTTGCGCCAATTTCACGCCCGCTGTGTATAATTGCCACTCCATGGGCTCTAACCAGCGATAGGCATAGTGGTATGTATTACCATTCCATGTAGCATGATACGCATATATTTCAGATGTCACATGATAAGTTTGCAGTAGCGTTTCCTCGTCTGTCATTTTCAAGATTGCTTTTTTCATGTTGCTATATTGATCGTGCAAGTATTGCGCATACTCGGTATAGCTGAAGCCCTTGTAATCGATGAGCTTTCCATCCCAAACTGAGTGTAGATTGGTGTTTTGTCCGAACCATTTCATTTTCACGCCATTTCCACCTTTATCATCTAAATGTGCCACATGCATAGGACAGAAACGATCGGCATAAAAATGCACATAAAATGCCAATGCATCATGACATGCACCATTTTTTCTCAATACTGTTTCGATACTATCCATTGCCATGAAGAGATCTCCACCTACTTTTGGGTAATCACTCAGCATAGCTACCACCTGCGCGTCAGTCAGCCCACCATCTAAATCCTGATAGTGGCATGTATGGCTCTTTGGATAAATAGTATCGCTTTTTATTTCATCTGCCCATGTAGAGAGATATATCATGCCTCTTTTTCCAAGCACGACGTCCACTTGTTTGCGTGCTTTGCAAGTGAGATTATCATATGCCACTTGAGCTACAATACGATGCCCTTTGTTTCCCCATGCCAACGCTTGATGCATCGTTGGAACAAGAAATAGCAACAACAGTGATAGTGAAAGTAATCGTTTCATTTCTTTATTAATCAATTTGTTATTATTATCTATTATCTACATTATTTCGATATACAACATAGCGTTGGTATAGGTATTCCAGCGAAAGGTTGAGTAGCATATTGATGCCTGTCACCAGGTATTCGTTCCATAGCAAATCTTCTGCCAACCAGTCGCCCAATATAGTAGTAACGGGCGTAAATACCGCATAAAATGCTATTACCAATAGCATCGCGCGCGTGACATTCGCATTCGATTTGAAAGTAAATCGGCGATTGAACGTGAAGTTCCAAAGGATACTCAATAGCAATGAGATAAGATAACATGGCCAGTAGCGCCAGCCTGTAAATTCATTCAACAAGGTAAATGAGCCTATTTGAATGATGCCCGCGCTAGCTGAAAAGAGCACAAACTTCAACACCCTCACCCACTCTTTTTTATTTTTCTTTTCCATAATTCTTTCCTATCTTTTATACACCATACACTAATACAATTCTATCCACTCTACCGTATTGCCTACCAATGCCAAGTAACGGCAAAAGTCTTCTCGTTTGATTACCACCGTTCCGCGGCAGTCGTTCGGATGAAAACTCAGGCTATGTGCCTCTTGCAGATGCTTATCAAGGAATAGTATCACATGGTGCTGCTCGTCATTGATAAGTCCGAAAGGACTCACGCTCCCTGGTTCCAAGCCCAAATAACGCATCATGCGTTCAGGACTGGCAAACGACAGTTTGCCAGGCGAGGTCTTGCCAGCTGCCAATAGCGATGCTTTCAGCCGCTGTTCCAAATCGTGAATAGCCAGGTCGTGATCGCAATGAAAGCATATCAAGTAATGTTGCGTACCCTTATGATTGCGCATGAAGATATTTTTGCAATGCACACTGCCATCCTCTCGCCACCATCGTTTCGCTTCTTCTATCGTTTTACCTTCAGGGTGATTGTAACACTCAAAAGGTATCTGGTGGGCTGTAAGATAATTTAAGACTTTGTCTTGACGATCAGAGACAAGTGGTTCAGAGTGGTTCAGCATTGTTCAGAGTAGTTCAGCATTGTTATGACTCCATGATTACTTCTCGTAGCACCTCGCCCACTGTTGGGTGCGGGAACACTACTTGTTTGAATTCACCTACCGTATAACCCATGCGCACGGCGAAACTAGCTGCAGCCACGAATTCAGAGCATGGGTTGCCAATCATATGCACACCGATAATGGTTTTGTTGCGACTATCCACAATCACTTTGCACAATCCCGTTTCTCCTTCATTCTCAGCCACAAAGCGACCTGAGAAAGTCATTGGTAGTTTGTGTACTTCGTATGGTACGAATGGTTTATCTGTGGACATTGATGGAGCAAAATCGCCTTCGCGAATATCGTTTAGGTCTTTCTCTGTCAAACCAATGCATGCTATTTCTGGATTGGTATATACCACACTAGGGATAGCATTATAGGCAATTCGCTGCAATGGCAATTGCTTGAGCATACGTCCCACTGCCACTTCGGCTTGACGGCTAGCCACATGCGCCAACATAATCTTACCCGTCACATCGCCTGCGGCATATACATTCTTGAGATTGGTCTTCATAAATTCATCCACTACGATGCCACCACGATACATTTCCAAATCGTTCAATGCCTCCAATCCTTGCATATTCGCGCGGCGACCTACGGACACAAGTATATGTTCTGCTTCGTACTCGCCATTGGTAGTCAACACTTTATTTCCTTGTAATTCAGTGACTTTAGTGTCAGTCATGATCTGAATACCTGCTTTGCGATACTTCTCCAATAGGATAGCCACCACCTCTTGGTCGAGGTTAGGCAGGATCGTTGGCATCGCCTCTATAACTGTCACTGGCACGCCCAATTCATGGTAGAGGGTAGCGAACTCCATACCTATCACGCCACCGCCTACAATAATCATAGATTGTGGTAGTTCTTTGGTATCCAGCGCATCGGTTGAGTCCCATACCGCAGAATTATCCTTGATGCCTGGAATAGGAGGAACGAAATTGGTAGAGCCTGTACAAATCAACAAGTTCTCTGCTTCGTATTGCTCATCTCCGCATGCAATCACCACCTGTTCATCGTTTCGGCTCACGATGGATGCAGCACCGATGACCACAGTGCAGTGCTCGTTGTTGAGTTTCTGCTTGATGCCTGCTACGAGTTTGCGCACCACTTTGGTTTTGCGTTGCACAATCTTCGCATAATCGAAACTGACGCCTTCTGCTTTCACGCCAAACTTATCTGCATGGGTAGCGTTGTAGTATTGTTTCGCACTATAGAGCAGTGTTTTTGTAGGGATACATCCCACATTGAGGCAAGTACCGCCCAATGCTGTTTGCTCAAAGATCACTACATCTTTGCCTGCTTTCGAGGCAATCTCTGCGGCAGTATATCCTGCGGGACCACCGCCAATAATGGCTAAGAAGTATTTCATCTATGTATCTTGTATAGTTTTTATTGTTGTGTAGAATTGTGTAGAGTGGTTAGAAAGATACGCACGGCAGCGCCTACCATCTCCGCACAAGGACGTTTTTTATAGTATTCTTTCGTTCGTGGAGCGGGAGTTGGTTTCGTAAAGTCCTTACCTTCATCGGGAGATTTAGGAGAGGCTGCTAATAGTTCGGCGCAAATCAGGCTACCATGTTCGGCTTTGAATTGTGCAGCCAGTTCTTGTACGAGGGCATAGTTTTGCTTTTTTCCTTCGGCATCGTGGGGCGTAGCGGAGCCATTCTCCAGCCCTGCCAACAAGAACATACCGCATGCTGCGCCACACGTCTGGCGCATACGTCCTATGCCACCGCCAAACGAGGCGGAGAGGCGCAAAGCCAATGCTTCGTCTTGAATACCATATATATCGGCACACGCAGCAAACACCGACTGGCTACAGTTGAATCCTTGATGAAAAAGTTCTTTGGCGCGTTCTGCGCGTTGTTCTATTTCTTCTTTTGTCATAATTCGATTTGCATAGCATCGCGCAAGCGATGTTGAATATATTCTTCGCTCAGAAAATGTCCTTTCAGTTCAGCCACCATTTGGCAATGTGCGAAGAATGTGGGATAGTATTCTTTGGTCCATTCGCCCAATACTTGGTCATGCTCTGTATAGTGGCAAATGGTTTGTGGTGAATCTTTTGGGGTATAATGATTGAATCGTTCTGCATCTTCGATGGTGAATGTAAATTCGGTAGCTCCATCGCTACGTCTGCCACGCCATTGGTGGGTACCCACAGCAAATCTCATCACTTTGGGCGCCTGCAAGAGCGGATTAATTACTATTTTTCGTCCTTCAAACTCGGTGCAAAGCACATAAAAGCCGCCCATCGAACTGCCGATAAGGTATGCCACGTCAGGATTTTCTTGTAGAAATTGTTTTATTTTTGGTAGTGATTCATCGGGATTTTGATTCACTTCGATAAAGCACCACTCCAATTCTGGATAATGCACACGAAACTTCTCCACAATAGGTGAGAATATTGATCCTGTAAATCCGTGAATATATACTGCTTTCATTTCTCTTCTATTTCGTTCCTCTAACCTTTAATCTAACCTTTCAGTTTTCGCCTCATCTCCTCAAATAAAATTCGTACGCAATTTTGTTTTTTCGCTTTCTGGGCGTTGTTCTTTGGCAAGGTTGCGCATCATCCACGCCATGTTGCGTGCCAATGTGCGCATGGTCTGTAGTCCTTCGGCATCTTGCGTTGCTTCGCCTTTTTCCCAACCGTGTACGCTATTCCAGTATTGTGATGACGCCACAGGCATATTGTTGATAGTGAAGTACTTGTTGAGTCTATCAAAGCAAGCACTTGCTCCACCTCTTCGGCATACGGCTACAGCGGCAGCAGGTTTGTATGATAGCATAGCTCCAGCGGAATAGAAGAGTCTATCGAGTAACGCGCATAGCGACCCATTAGGTCCTGCGTAATAGACGGGGGAGCCTACTACTAATCCGTCCACGCCTTCGCTGAGGATAGCGTGTAATTGATCATATAGTGCATCCGAGAAAGCGCATTTGCCCTTTTTGGTATGGCATGCGCCACATGCCACGCACCCACGAACGGGCTGATTGCCAATGCCAACCGTGATTGTCTGAATGCCTTCTGATTCCAAAGTCCTTGCCACTTCTTTGAGCGCAATGCTGGTATTTCCGTTCGCGCGAGGCGAGCCGTTGATAAGTAGAACTTTCATTGTTTTATACTTTTACCCTGCAAAGGTAGTTAAAATCTTTGACATATACAAGAAAAATGATTATTTTGGTCTAATCGTTTATAATTTTTGTTGATTAGCTCTCCGTTTTCACCTGCAACTGACACATTACCCCTAAACAAATTATTTCTTTCAGTTACATTTATTTTTTAGGGATTTATATACATGTTGACACCTATCGTTGTAAGTTCTTCTTTTTGTTTTGGCTTGCTAATGCGCTTATATTATTCCTTTTGTTCTTGCCCACCAATGCAGTTCTAGTGCATTCTTTTGGGCAAAACAAAAGATATTCTCCTTGATTTTTTAATATTTTTGTAGGCACGCAGTGCCGTATTTTTGTTTCCAATATAATCCTCGAATCGTCAATAATTGACAACCTAATAGACCTTAATTGTCTTTATAATAAAATCAGTGTCAACTTGTATATAGTTCCCAAAATTAATCTACACGCAACAATTTGCGAAGGTACTACATTTTTCTGAATTAAGCAAGAGAATAGCGTTTTTTGGGTGATTTTTCTGGTGTAGAGTGTATAGTGTAAGGGGTAAAGGCAAGGATTAGTTTTATAACCTTCTTCAGTTTTAGTCAAGGTATGATATACAAAATGGACATTTATGCTCAATTTTCTTGCGTATGTAAGAAAATTATACTAACTTTGCGGCACAAATGGAAATGAGGGATTTGGCGCAAGTGTTTGCTCTGCATCCCGAGGTGGATGTACTAGCAAAAGAGATTAGTAGAAAATGTAAAAAACATTTTTTACTAACAAATCTATATGCCTCTGCCAAAAATATAATCCTTCACGCCATTCATAACCGATTAATAACCAATCAGAAATCGGCTACCCTACTCGTCATATTAGACAATGCAGACGACGCACAATATACCTATGCCGACCTCCGCACACTGAATAGCAATCAAGGTGTGTACTTCTTTCCTTCCTCCCACCGACGCCGACAACAAACCGACGAAGCCATGCTCGTGCAGCGAACCGAAGTGCTAACCACACTACACAATGCTACACCACGTCGTACCACACCGATCATCGTCACCTATCCCGAAGCACTCATTGAGCCTGTACCACTGCCCGAAACATTACAAGAACAAACCATCAGCATCAGCGTAGAACAAGAAATACCACAATCAAAACTCATCAACCAACTCATCGCACTCCACTTCCAACGCGTGGACTTCGTATATCAACCCGGACAATTTGCTGTACGTGGAGGAATAGTGGACATATATAGCTATGCCCACGACGAGCCCTATCGCATTGATTACTTTGGAGATGAAGTGGATTCTATACGCGAATTCGACATCGAAACACAACTCTCAAAAACCCGCGTCAATACCATCAGTATTGTTGCCAACAACACCGACCAACAATCAACCGACTTCATGTCGTACCTGCCACAAGACACCATATGCGTGAGCAACGATTTTAGTTTGGTACAATACAAACTAAACAATACAACACCATCCTCCACCACTCTAAACAACACTGCACAACGCTACACAACCATCGAGATGGGGCATAAGAGCAGTTTCGACACCTACACCACCATCTCCTTCGATACACTGCCCCAACCTTCGTTCAACAAAAACTTTGACCTGCTCATCGATGACCTTCGCGCACGCGTGCGCGAAGGATATAAGGTGTATATACTTGCTGACCAAAAAAAGCAGACCGACCGACTACAAGCCATCTTCGATGACAAAGAATCAGGCATCACCTTCGTGGCTGTAAGCCAAACACTACATGCGGGCTTTGTGGATAATAGTGCGAAAATTTGTTGCTACACCGACCACGAGATATTCCAACGTTACCACCGCGTTAGCCTGCGATCGGAAAATGCACGACGTGGAAAAGCTATCATCACACTGAAAGAAATCAACCAACTAAAAGTAGGTGATTATGTGGTACATACCGACCATGGAATAGGTAAGTTCGCTGGATTAGTGACCACCAACTTCCACGGACGACCACAAGAAAGTATCAAACTGATATATCGCAACGACGACACCATCTTCGTAAGCATACACAATCTGCATCAGATATCCAAATACAAAGGCAAAGAAGGAAGCGAACCCACCATCTCACGATTAGGCTCTGGGGCGTGGGAGCGAATGAAAGAGCGCACCAAGGACAAAGTAAAAGATATTGCCCGCGACCTCATTCGCCTCTATGCAACACGCAAACAACAAGATGGCTTTGCCTACTCGCCCGACGGATATATGCAACACGAACTGGAAGCATCCTTCTTCTACGAAGATACACCCGACCAAGCCAAAGCGACTATCGACATCAAACACGACATGGAAAGCCACACTCCAATGGATAGATTGGTGTGCGGCGATGTAGGGTTCGGCAAAACGGAAGTAGCCATGCGTGCCGCCTTCAAAGCGGCCACTGATGGCAAACAGGTGGCAGTACTGGTACCCACCACCGTGCTCGCTATGCAGCACTACAATACCTTCAAAGAGCGATTCCACGATTTTCCCGTTCGCATCGAATATCTGAGCCGAAGCAAAACGCCCAAAGAGGTAAAAGAAATACTGCAAGACCTCAAAGAAGGCAAGATAGATATACTCATCGGCACCCACAAACTAGTAGGGAAACAAGTAGTCTGGAAAGATCTGGGCCTACTCATCATTGATGAAGAACAGAAATTTGGTGTAGCCGTAAAAGAAAAACTAAAATCACTCCGCACCAATGTGGATGTACTCACATTGACTGCCACACCTATACCTCGTACCCTGCAATTCTCGCTGCTCGGAGCACGCGACCTGAGTGTGATCAATACTCCTCCACCCAACCGCTATCCCGTTCAAACAGAGATGATTACACTCGATGATGAAGATATTATCAAAGAAGCTATCGAACTGGAAATGGAACGCAACGGACAGATTTATGTGGTATGCAACCGCATTGAAATGCTGCCCCGACTGGAGCAGAGGATTTTGCGGCTCTGCCCGCAAGCCCGTACCGTGATAGCACACGGACAAATGCCTGCCACAGAGATGGAAGAACGATTAGAGGCTTTCATCAACTACGATTATGATATCCTCATCTCCACCACCATCATCGAATCAGGCGTGGATATACCCAATGTGAATACCATCATCATCTATTCGGCACAGCACTACGGTTTGTCGGACTTGCACCAACTACGTGGTCGTGTCGGCCGCTCCAACCGCAAAGCATATTGCTATCTCATAACACCTGATCGCGAACTCCTAACATCCGATGCTCGCCGCCGATTGGATGCACTGACCACCTTTGCCGAATTAGGTTCAGGCTTCCAACTCGCTATGCAAGACCTCGATATTCGCGGTGCAGGTAATATGCTGGGGGCCGAACAAAGCGGATTCATAGCAGAACTGGGATACGAGACCTATCAACGCATCCTCAACGAAGCCGTAGAAGAAATCCGCGAGGAGATGTTAGAATCGTCCATGGCAGACAATTCTACACCACTCTACACCACATTACACAATTCTACATTACCCAAACAATGGTGCAATGATAGCCAATTAGAAAGCGACCTACCATTGGCTTTTCCATCTACCTATATCGAAAATATATCCGAGCGTATCACCCTATATCGCGAACTAAACACACTAGAGAACGAAGATACACTCATAGCATATCAAAAACGACTAATCGACCGCTTTGGCAAACTACCCGAAGAATCCGAACAATTGCTTAACGTAGTGAGATTGAGGTGGTTGTGCTGCCGTATGGGCATAGAAAAAGTGATTCTAAAACAAGAACGTATGTCGCTCTACTTCACACGTAGCAACCCCAAGTATTTCAAATCGGAGATATTTAATCACTTTTTGCGTTATGCCTGCTCGCTTGCCGACCGATGCCGTTTGGTGGAGGATAAAGACCGCCAAGGCAACCCCACAGGCAAACTCTATATGGTTGTACAACAAGTAAAAACCATCGCAGGCGCATTGCATCTGCTCAATAGGATTTTAGAGTTTCAGGGATAGGGATTTCTGCGTAATCCCTATAGTCTGCCGACGGCATCCTTGCAATATGAGGGATTTCTGCGTAATCCCTATAGTCTGCCGACGGCATCCTTGCAATATAAAAAGAAATCTGCTTGCTCAAATAAATTTGGACAGACAGATTTCTTTTTATATTGCGGAAAGTGAGGGATTCGAACCCCCGGTACAACGCAATGTGTACACCGCATTTCGAGTGCGGCTCTTTCGACCACTCAGACAACTTTCCAAAAGCAAGTGCAAAGGTACTGCTTTTTTTTGATATGACCAAATATTTTCAAAAAAAATACGGTTCTCAATAAGAGAAACCGTAAAAATTAGTTGATATTCGCATCTTTATCAAATCAGCGAGAAAGCCACATCCATCATATGGGTAAAGTTGTTCTGACGCTCTTCTGCAGTAGTAGCTTCGCCAGTAAGAATATTATCCGAAACCGTACAGATAACCAATGCCTTATTACCACTACGAGCCGCATTCATATACAATGCCGGAGCCTCCATCTCTACTGCCAGAACACCCATATTAATCCATTTATCATTATGAGCATTCTCCGTATAGAAAGTGTCGGATGAGAACACATTACCTACCTTATAGCGATAGCCATAATGTTCGCATGCCTCTGCCGCACGACGACACAAATCGAAATCTGCAATCGGAGCATATGTGCCCGGCAACTCGTATTGCGCAGCATAATTGCTATTCGTGCAAGCACCCATAGCCACCACCAGATCGCCTACATGCAAGTCCTTATGGATACTGCCTGCACTACCAACACGAATAATCGTCTTCACACCATAGAAATTATACAACTCATATGTGTATATACCAATAGAAGGAATACCCATACCATGCCCCATCACACTCACACGCTTGCCATTATGCGTGCCTGTAAAACCAAGCATGCCACGTACATTATTAAACTGAACTGGATTCTCCAGATATTTATCTGCCATCACTTTCGCACGCAAAGGATCGCCTGCCATGATAACTGTTTCGGCTATTTCGCCATACTGTGCTCCAATATGAGGAGTAGGAGTGTTATTTGCCATAGTTATTTACAATTTGATGATTTACGATTGATTTATAATTTGATTACTTTTCTAATTTTTTAAAATAGTCAATAGCTTGTTGCAAGTCTTCGGGAGTATCAATACCGATAGACTTGGTATCAGATACCGCTACTTTGATTTTCAATCCATTCTCCAGCCAACGAAGTTGCTCCAGACTCTCGGCCTTTTCCAGTGGAGTTTGAGGCATTTGCGTGATACGCAGCAGCACATCCGCACGATATGCATACAATCCTATATGACTGAAATACTGCCCCTTACTAATCCATTCACTCTGCTCTACCCCACGCAAATACGGAATCACACTACGTGAGAAATACATTGCTTCGCCCGTTTGCTGAGAGAAAACTACCTTCACAATATTGGGCGTCAATAACTCCTCTATACAATCATGCTCCGTATATGGCTTTGCCAAGGTGGCAATGTCCGTAGGGAAACAATTCATCACCGCTTGAATTTGTTCAGGTTGGATAAATGGCTCATCACCTTGGATATTAACCACTACAATCTCCTTATCCCCCATTGACCATTGCTCATTGCCCATTACCGATTGTCGATACAATTGATACGCCTCACAGATGCGATCGGTACCACAACGATGCTCCGTAGAGGTCATATACACCATCCCACCGAAAGCCTTCACACAATCATAGATGCGTTGGTCATCTGTAGCCACAATCACCGTATCAAGCACCTTGGATGCTTGTTCATACACACGTTGAATCATGGTTTTGCCACAAATCTCTGCTAAAGGCTTTCCTGGAAAGCGCGTGCTGGCGTAGCGTGCTGGTATGATTCCGATGTACTTCATATCTATTTATATCGCCTAAAACAATTTAGCATATAGAGATTAGGATTTCGATAATGCGCTCCGCAGTATGACCATCCCATAACGGAGGTATAGCTCCTTTTTTCCATTCGTTGGCAAAAAGCAAATCCAATGCGGGTTTGATAGCAGCTGGATTGGTGCCAATAAGCATATTCGTACCCACTGTGCATGTTTCAGGACGCTCAGTATTATCACGCAAAGTAATACATGGCACACCCATGACGGTTGTCTCTTCGGTGATTCCTCCCGAATCTGTGACAACAGCCTTGGCATGCTCTACCAAATAATTAAACTCAAGATACCCCATTGGCTCCACAATATGCAGATTAGGGAATAGCAATTTCAAATTGGCTTCATCACCCCACAAATTGTAGAACAATTTGGCAGTACGTGGGTGAATTGGGAAAAGAATAGGCAATCCATGTACATTATTGATAATCTGCTCCATAAGAGCCTTGAGATGCGTTTGCTCATCCACATTCGCAGGACGGTGCATTGTCATCACAATATATTGCTTTTCTTGCAACTGTAGCGTATCAAACACAATCGGCTTGCGGAACTTCTGACGGTTAGCCAGCAATGTATCAATCATCACATTACCTACCCACCAAATCTGCTGTGGCGATTTTATTGCCGCATACTGTTCTTCTGGTAATACCACACTAGTAGATTTTATAGAATAATACTCAGAAAATTTATTTTGCTCATAATCAGCCATTTGAGCACCAAACTGAGTAAGATTTTTATTCGCCACCTCGCTAGTAGTAAACATATAATCCGCCAATGAATCGGTCACCATACGATTGATTTCTTCTGGCATTGATAGGTCCCAACTGCGAATACCCGCCTCCACATGGCATACTTTGGTATTGAGCTTTTTTGCCACAATAGAGCATGCCATAGTGCTGGTCACATCGCCCACCACAAGAACCAAGTCTGTAGGGTGCTGCACCAACTCCTTCTCAAACGCCACCATGATATTCGCCGTTTGTTCAGCCTGCGAGCCACCTCCACAACCTAAATTGATATCAGGCATAGGGATACCCAAATCCTCAAAGAACGTATCAGACATATTCTTATCATAGTGCTGCCCCGTGTGTACAAGGCGATATTGAATATCTTTGCCCTGTGCAGACGCCTTCTTGATAGCCTTGATAAGAGGTGCTATCTTCATAAAATTAGGTCTTGCTCCAGCAATAAGAGTGATTTGCATATTCGGTTATAATATATTTTTGCGCAAAGGTACAATATTTTTTGGAATTATGCAAATAAAATCGCACTACTCGTGCGATTTTATGGATATAGGCTTTTACTACCAAGGCATTTCACAATCCAAAATCCAGTAGCGAAAAGCAGTTCGTAATGGTAATTGGGTATTCGCTCCACGAGCACGCTCCCAGATGCGTTCATTTAAATTTTCAAAATACATATACATTTTACTTTTATAGGTTAAGGTAATATTTACTACTTCAGACAATTCGTTTAGAGATTACCTGCCAATTCACCAAAAGCCAGAAATTCTCCAAATAATCAGCTCTTCGATTTTGATAATCAAGGTAGTAGGCATGTTCCCACACGTCAATGGTCAAAATAGGTTTCCATCCGTGTCGCAATGGATTATCGGCATTCGCCAACGACAAGATTTGCATCTTACCATCATCATTCATTGCCAACCACACCCATCCCGAACCGAATAGCGATTTGGCCGCTTTATCCATCTGTTCGCGCATAGAGTCAAAGTGTCCAAATGATTGCTCAATAAGGAATAGCAGATCACCCGTAGGCAGTTTGGCATTTTTCTCTGGACAAAATTGTTCGAAAAATAATTGATGGTTCAACACTTGTCCAGCATTGTTGGCAATAGCCCCTTCTGGTGCTTTTCGGACAATATCTTCTAATGATAGCCCCTCATATTCGGTGCCTACTATCAGTTGGTTGAGATTGTCAACATAAGTTCGAAAATGCTTTCCATAGTGGTAAGATAGCGTTTGTTGGCTCATCATAGGAGCCAAATCGGTGAGTTGATATCCCAACTCGGGTAGATGAAACAAAGACTTTTTCATAAGGAAAGGTATATTTAGTGCAACACAACTTGTGCTACACTAAAATAAATACAAAAAATATGCCAACAGCATTACTTTTTCAGCAAAATCTGGTCTAAAGGCGAAAAATTGGAAATATGGACTATGTCTTGGTCGATAAGGGAACGTAAATGCTTGACAATTGTCCGCACTGTCATTTTTCGCTCCTTCGCAATTTGCGGTATTGTCATACCACGATAGAATAGTATAAGCGATTGAAAAGCAGAAGAATCGCTACGCACTTTTCGGTGGGCTGCTTGTACCACCAATTTTGGATCTACCCAATGGAAAGATTTGCGAGCTAGAAAATAACCATCAATAGTAGGTCGATCAATCAGTGCCTTTTGTGTATATGTTATACGCGCCAAATCAGCATGTATATCCAATAAATTTTGCTTTAGATAAGCGGCATCATTTCGATCATTAGTTCGCAGCGGACATTTAGCCACAGATGATATAATTTGCTCTATTTTAGGTGCAAAATAGTTAGCCGCCGCTTTCAGACGCTCAACTAAATTAGGCGACGAAGAAATAGGACAACTAGGCAATGAGGCGGGAGTATAAACGATTTGGCGGATTTGTTGTTGAAAGCGCTCTGCAATAATTTGCAATCCCTCTAATCCTCCAATAATTGAAATAAAAAATGAAGGTGCATCCCCTTGAATAGAATCCATTGACTTGACAACTCGCGAGAAAGCTGCCAAGCGGGATATTAGTTCACGAAAATCATATACTGCACATAGCAAGATGGTCAGATACTCGGTTTGAGCAGTTGCAAGCGACTGCGCCGTCGATTGGAGATCTAATTGATTATTTGTAAAATACAACACCTCACGCGCATTGGTCAAAGCACGGCTGGGAATAGGTGTCAATAGCACAATGCCCTCCAACGTGCGACAACGCGAAAGCGCCACATACACCTGCCCTGCGGCAAAAGCATCAGCAGCATCAATCACCACCCTATCAAAAGTAAGTCCCTGTGCCTTGTGGATAGTGATTGCCCATGCCAATCGTAAAGGATAATGAGTAAATGTACCTACCACTTCCGTCATTATGGTGTCTGAACCTGTATCTGCGGCATAGCGAATATTCTCCCACGTTTCAGCATGTACATCTACCGTCGTCCCATCTTCACAAGTGACATTTATAGCATCTTTCGATAATGCAGTCACCACTCCCAATTTGCCATTGTAGTAGAGTTTCTCTTGTGAGGAATCATTTTTAATGAACATTACCCGAGCTCCGACCTTCAATGTGAGCACTATATCCATCGGAAACATAGACTCTGGAAAAGTATCTTGTACCTTCGCTTGATAGGTATATACTTTACCTCTCAACGCCTCCATCTCATGTAGATTAATCGCATCAACCTTACTATTATGTGTAGAAAGTGTGATATAATGATCCAATTGCTTACTCGGATCAAAGTCTGGAAGATAACGATTATTCAAATGCTGCAATGCTTGCGGCGTAAGAGCATTATTACGTACTTGATTCAGAATCTCAATAAAATCACTATTTGTTTGCCTAAACACATGATCCAATTCGATATACACCGGGTGAAGTTCGCGAAAGACTTGTGCTTGAAAGAAATATGCTCCTTCGTAGTACGGCTGCATCAATCGCCATTCTTGCTCACGTGCAACGGGCGAGAGTTGGAATAAATCACCAATAAACAACACTTGCACCCCACCAAACGGATGATTAGGTTTGTGCTTCATATGGCGTAATACAGCATCAATCGTATCCAACAAATCACTCCGCACCATACTCACTTCATCAATGACCAACAACTCAAGATTTCGCAAAACACGTTGTTTCTGGGCTCGCATCTGCATTTCAGAGAATAGTTGTCGGCGCGCTTCAGGTGTAGGAAGAAAGAGTTGTGGAGGCAACTGAAAGAGCGAGTGAATGGTCATTCCCTCCGCATTAATAGCAGCAACTCCAGTAGGAGCAACCACTGCCATTTGCTTTAGACACTCCTGCTTAAGGCGACGCAGGAACGTGGTTTTCCCCGTTCCTGCTTTGCCTGTTAGAAAAATGCAGCGATTGGTATGCTGCACATATTCATATGCTAATTCGTAAGCGTTCATCAATCCTCGCCGACGTGGAGTTGGCGGATGGATTTAGCTACATTCAAGAAGTGATCAGCAATACGTTCGGTATCCGAAGCAAACTCTTGATATACTTGACCTACGCTAGCTGGATAGACACCATCCATCAAACGTTGCAAGTGAATTTTCTCAATACGAGCCACCATCTCATCCACCTGATCTTCGTAACGATTTACTTCAATCAACGCATCGAAATCGTTGTCCATATAGGTCTTCATCGTCGCTTGATAGAGCGAACCCATCGTCTCACGCAATTGTTCTACCTCGAAGAGCAAATCCTTAGAGAAATTCTCCTTAAAGTTCTGTAGCAACTCCGCATACTCCGTCAAGTTCACAGCATAATCCCCCACTCGCTCCAAGTCACCAATCGTGCGGATAGCCGTCGCCAAATAACGGTTATCTTCCTCGCTGATAGGCAAGGTATTCAATTGCACAATATATGGAATGAGGTTGCGATTGAGATAGTTGAGTTGTTTCTCGTTCTCATTAAATTCGTCCATCTTGTCGAAGTTCACGGTAGAAATGATATCCATCGCTAAGTTGAAGTTATGGATAGCAATAGCTGCCATATTCTCAATCTCCAATTTTACTTGGTTAACAGCAATGGCAGGAGTACGGAGCATTTGCTCGTCCACAAAGTGGAAGTGAGGTTGTCCCTCTTGCAATGCCTCGTCCACGCGATTCTTCTCGGGCAAAATCTTAACAACCAGATTAACCAATGCATTCGTCAATGGAAGAATAATACATACCGTGATACAGTTGAAGATAGTATGGAACATCGCCAATTGCAATTGTGGTGCGCCTGGGAACATAGTCTCAAAGATGACACCATAGTTGAGTGCGCCCGAAGTAACGAGGTGCATGATCCATGCGGCGATGAGGAAAATGTAGACACCAAAGCAGTTGAACAGCAAGTGGATAAGGGCTGTACGCTTTGCGTTAAGACCCGATGTCAAACCAGCGATAATAGCCACCACGCACGAACCGATATTCGAACCCATGGTAAGGTAAATACCTTGGTTGAGGGATATGAGTCCTGTCACCGCCATAGTGAGCGCAATAGACGTTACAACAGATGATGACTGCACAATAGCGGTCAATATCGCACCAAAGAGTACGAGCATCAAAGGATGCTCAATAGAAGCAAGGAAATCCTTGATTTCTTGCAATCCAGACAACTCTTTCATGGAGCCACTCATCAAACTGAGACCGACGAAGAGCATACCAAAACCGGTGATGATACCGCCCCATGTCTTCCATGTATCTTTCTTTGAGAAGAGTTCGATAAAAGCGCCCAAACCTGCGAAAGCAGCAAAGATAACAGTAGTAGAGATACCGCCACCGCCACTAAGACCGAGGGCAACGATTTGTGCCGTAATCGTAGTACCGATGTTCGCACCATAAATAATAGTAGCCGCTTGCGCCAATGACATGATGCCGACATTCACGAAACCGATGACCATCACGGTCGTGGCACCCGAAGATTGGATGGCAGCTGTGGCTACTGTACCAATACCCACGCCCAACATGCGAGAGTTGGACATGCGAGAAAACAGACTTTTGAGGCGGGCACTGCTGGCTGTCTCCAAGTTGGAAGACATCATTTGGCATGCCACCAAGAAAATACCAATACCTGCAACGAGTTGCAAGATGGCTTGAAGGAGTATAGTTATGTCCATAAATTTTAATTACGCTGCACTTCATGTAAATGGTTCGCCACGCGAACGAAAATGATTCGCTACACTCATGAAAGTGGTTCGCTACGCGAACGAATTTCACACAAAAGACAAACAATGTAAAAAGGACTTATGCACCGTATGTGCATAAGTCCTTGAGTATTTAGAAGTTGTTGAGTTGCAATTGGAAGTATGCTTGTGGGTGTTTGCATACAGGGCAAACCACTGGAGCATCCTGACCAATATACAAGTGTCCGCAGTTGCGGCATTGCCAAATAGCATCACCATCGCGGCTGAACACCAATTTGTCCTCGATGTTCTTCAGCAATTTGAGATAACGCTCTTCGTGCGCTTTCTCTACAGCAGCCACACCTTCCATCATGATAGCAATCTCCTCGAAGCCTTCTTCGCGAGCTTCTTTTGCCATACGTGGATACATGTCTGTCCACTCCTCGTTCTCACCCATTGCGCCGTCTTTGAGGTTCTCCATAGTAGAACCAATACCGTGAATGAGTTTGAACCACAATTTAGCGTGCTCTTTCTCTTGTGCAGCGGTCTCCTCGAAGAGAGCTGCTATTTGCTCATAACCATCCTTCTTTGCTTTGCTAGCATAGTAAGTGTACTTGTTGCGAGCTTTAGATTCGCCTGCGAATGCCTCCCATAGGTTGGCTTCGGTCTTTGTGCCTTTAAGATCTTTCATATTCGTAGTTATTTATAAGTTGTTTAAATTATTGGACATTATATCGACTGCAAAGGTAGTATTTTTTTTTGAAATGTGCAAGAAATATGCCAATTTTGTGAAAAATACTTGGCAAAAGAGAGAAGCATATTTGATTGCACCTTCCTTTTGGTATCTTCGGAATTTTGGTGCTTTTGTGCCGAAGGTTATGCCAAAGGTTTATTCATTCAGACATTTTGTATCAAACAAAAAGTCAAATACTCCGATTCTTAGTACACCGTCATTGTTGTAAAATTTCCCACCATAATCACCAGAAATAATTACCTTTCGGAAACTATCTTCTATTTTCATTAATGGACGTTGTTCTTGAGCCACTTTATCCGCATCCGACATCATATATGCAGACTGAATGTAAATACGTTGTGAGCCACGATTGATGACATAATCTACCTCTAACTTTTTATGCTTGTTTTTGCCATCTGCGCCCTTCTCCCATATCTCAACTAAACCTACATCTACAGAATAACCGCGTGAGCAGAGTTCGTTGTATAATACATTTTCCATCATATGGCTGTTCTCAATTTGTCGGAAGCCAAGAATGGCATTGCGAATACCTGGATCTTCGAAATAATACTTACTATCTGCGCCAATGTATTTGCGTCCCTTGATATTATAACGCATAGCTTCGCTAATCATAAAAGCATCCTTAAGGTGCTCTATATACTTAGATATGGTATTGGCAGATATTTTGATGTCTGAAACCGATTTGAATGTATTAGCTATCTTGGTTGGGTTGATAGTAGCCCCCATAGATGAAGCCAGCACTTGAAGTGTTTTCTCCAATCCCTCTTCATTTTGCAAGCGATTACGATCCACAATATCGCGAAAGTATATGGTATAATACATTTCTTTTAGATAGGCAATTTTCTCCTCTGCTGATGGCAGTAATGCTACAGCAGGCAATCCACCATAGGCATAGTAATCTTGCAGTGCATCGCGTTTGTCACCACCAATGCCCTCAAAATACTCTGCAAAGCTCAATGGACGCACTCGTATTTCCCATCCTCGTCCACGAAACTCAGTAATAACATCTTTGGATAGGAATTTCGCGTTTGACCCTGTTACATAAACTTCTGCATTAGAAATATGCAAGTAGGAGTTGAGTACATCTTCAAATTCAGATACTAGTTGTATCTCATCTAGCAGAATATAATATTTTTGATGATCTTTGAGTTGATTATCAATATACTCAAGCAGCATGTCTGGATTACGCAGACGTTTGTTTCTTCGGTCTTCCAAATTGATTTGGATGATATGGTCTGCTTGAATCCCCTGCTCCAATAAATAGTTTTTAAACAACTCAAATAACAGGAACGATTTACCACAACGACGAATACCAGTGATAATTTTTATCATTCCATTTCCGTCAGCAGAAATGAGCTTTTGTAAATACAAATTGCGATTAAATACCATAATTACAGAGTTTTTTGGTGATTTTTCACCGATTTACGCTGCAAAGGTAGTACTTTTATATGAAATGTGCAAGAGATTTATTAGCAAAAATATTGTTTTACAGAGTTTTTTGGTGATTTTTCACCAATATTCGCTTTGAACGTACCAAAATGTTCCATTAAATCGTTGTTATTTCCTGTTTTCATCTTTCAATTTGTGCAATGTGTCTCTATAATAATGCTGCAAAAAGTAGCGGCAATGGTGGATAAAGCTGCCGCCAATTTACGTTTTATGACTTCTGAAATACGATAGATACTTATTAAAAAGTTTTTTGCACTTGCCGCTACTTCTGCCGCTATTTTTTTCCTCTATATATTGTAGGAGTGCTGAATACTCAGCGTTTTAGTGTTTTTGTACCAAATATTTGCTGTTTTAGAGGATAAAGTGGTATATACAACGCGCGGGAAGTGTAGTGTTTACTATCCTTCCCGCGTGAGTGTGTTTTTTTGAAAAACTTTTTCGTGTATCGAAGGTTAGGCGAAGAATATCCGCTATTGGTGAGGGTGTTAATAGGAGAGAACTATGCAATTTATTGCTTTAATAACCAGTCTATGACATGAACGTAATATCATAATATTCTTACTCTACTGACGAATTTTTATGAATTTCCTTATTTTCGTCATTACGACTGCATAGGTAGTGCTTTTATTTGGTTTGTGCAAATGTTTTTTGTATTTTTGTCAGAAATCCCCGATTTTTGTGTTTTGCAAGATATATAAAATCACGGTAATTATATATAACTTTACAGTGAATTTTGTTATTTAAAAAATTTTGAGTAATTTTGTCACAAATTTATTAAAGAACTGTAAAGGATTTATTATATTAATACATTCAAATAGATAATTATATGGATAAATTAACAAAACAACAATTAAGTGGTATAAGTGAGTTGATTCACCATATCCACAATAAGGAAGTTATTCAATGTATATTAGAAACTTTAGGTAGAGATAACTGGAATAGAGATATTCTTTCAAATTGTGTAAGATATTTAAATGATGAACAGGATATTATATTTGAATCTTTAGGTGGAGGGTATTCGAGTGAAGAAATAGATGAGATTCTTTATAATGATAATGTAAATTTTGAAATTTCCGAAAAACTAAAAGAGATGGGAGTTAGTCATTATCTTTATGAAAATGAAGAATATTTAGATGAAATTCGTGAAGGTGAAATTATATGTGAAGGTATTAATGTAGAAGAGATTAAAAATATGTTATGTGATTAATGGAAGTATCATTTAGTGGTAAAACTAAAGAGGATTTTAGGAAATACAATGATTTTATAAGACGTAAAAAGAAGTCTGATGGTCATAAATATCAAAAATACGAATTAGATAAAATTCAAAAATCTTTTAAAGGAAATATAGTAAAGGGATTAGAAGGAACTAAATTTCACCGAGATTCAATCTTTCCAAAGGAATTTGAATACAACTCTAAAGATTTCAAAATGTATGTTGATAAGAAGAGTCATCATATAGTATTTTATAGTGTAGTTTCCAAAGGAGGAGATTCTCGAATTATAGTGGATAAATGTATTCATTCCAAAGAACTTAAAAAAGAATTAGATAAAAAAGGTATAAAACCTTTAGAAGATTCCGATCCTCAATTATTATTAGATTACATCACTATAGAAAGGGAAGACAAAGTTAATGATGAAACATTGACGGATGAGGAGAGAGATGAGTATAATAAGAAAGAAAAAGAATTAGAATCTCGTATAGAATCTCAAAAGAAAGAAGACAAAGGAAAAGAAGAGGAAGTTTACGATGAGGAAACGGGAAAGAAAGTTAAACGAATAGTATATACTGGACCAAAAGGAGGAAGATTTTATAAGAGTGATAATGGAGAAAAGGTATATATAGACGAACAAAGAACATTCAAAAGTCTTTCCTCTCTTTTATTAGAATCGAAAATGATTTCTTTAAATCAATATATAAAATAAAGAGGTATTGGTAGTACCTCTTTATTGAAATTACAAATCAAAAAGATTTGAGGAACGTTTTAAACTAATTAAATTATTTACCTAATAATTTAAGGTAAAGACTGTTAATGAGATTGTGTTGAATCTCACGTAATCTTTTATTTTTATATTCTTTCATATAAAAATGATTTATTTAATTAATAAGGGAAGTGTAGGTTTCCCTTATTTTTTGTTATTACTATCCTACACTATACTAATATATCAAATATACTCAAAAAGTTTATTCGAAAATACATAAAAAAAAACAAATAATTCGTTGATTTTCAAAAGATTCTCGTCAAAAAAGTTGTATATGTCAAAAATTTTTATTAACTTTAGGGTGTTAAACGATTAATAAAATAGATAATGAAAACTTTAGACAAATTCAACTCGTTATTAGAATTAATCCACTACTTTTCTAATGAAGAAAAATGTATTGAGTATTTAGAAGAATTAAGATGGAATGGAAATGTAATATCTCCTTTCGATTCTACTTCCAAAGTATATAAATGTTCAAAAGGATATTGGTGTAAAAATACTAATAAGATTTTCAATGTAAAGACAAAGACTATTTTTGAAAATTCAAAAATTTCTCTTCAAAAATGGTTTATCGCGATATGGTTAATTACTTCTCATAAAAAAGGTATATCTTCAATTCAACTCTCAAAGGATATTAATGTAACTCAAAAGACCGGATGGTTTATGTTACAACGAATTAGAAAGTGTTTTGAAAATGAAAACTATTCAATTCTTCATAATGAAGTTGAGATTGATGAAACATATATTGGAGGTAAAGAACGAAATAGAAATCCTTTTAGTGTTTCTAATGAAACCAAAGGTCGAAGTATAAAGTCAAAAGTTCCAGTATTAGGGATAGTAGAACGAAATGGAAAACTCGTTTCACATATAATAGAGGATGCGAAATCTTCAACATTAACTCCTTCTATACTTAAAGTTGTTGATAAAGATTCTACTATATATACTGATGAATGGAAAGGATATAGTGGAATAGATAAGTTATATAATCACTTATCAGTTAAACATAAGGAAAATCAATTTGTAAATGGAAAGGTATATACTAATACTATAGAAAACTTTTGGGGATTACTTAAAAGAGGTATTTTTGGAATCTACCATAATCTTTCAAAGAAACATCTTCAAATGTATATAGATGAATTTGTTTTTAGATATAATTATAGAGAGGTTAAAGATTTTGAAAAATTTGATATATTATTATTGAATATGACTAATAGATTAAAGTATAATGATTTAATAAAAAATTAAAACAAATGTTTACAAATCCATCTTAGTTATATATTATATAAAAAAAGAGACCTTTATATTGTATAAAGGTCAAATATAAAGGTCTCAGGAACCTAGAATTTAGGTTTTCGTCTATAATAAGAGCGAACAAAAACTTTATCCCTTTTCAATGAATAAGTTTTTTCCAACTCGTTATAGATAAAATCTATAAGATTTATCATTTTTACACCTCCTTTCTATTAAATTAGTTCAGTAATAGAAAGATAACAAAACACCATAGAAAGTTTAATTCTATGGTGTTAATTTTTGTTAAAAAATCAATATATTATTATAGTAAACTTTAATACACTGTAAAGTTATATATAATTACCAAAATCACCTGCGGATTAGGCGATCACGATAGGAGATCTGTGGGATATCTATGGGCTTTCGGTGGCTTTTAGGTTTTCCGTTTTCACTTTTCACATTTCACTTTTCCGTTTTTTGTAATGTGCCTCTATATATTATAGTAATGCCGTATTTTCGGCATTATGCTACTTTTGTGCCGAAGATTTGTAAATTTTGCTATAAAAAGGAGCTTAAAGCAAGCGGAAAGCGTTGATTACCAACGCCTCCCGCTTGGGTTATTTTTTTGTTATTTTTTTCTTCGTGCCGAAGATTGTGCCGAAGGTTAATAAATAGCCGCAGGTTGGCTCAAACCTGCGGCTCGGATGTCTTAGCAAAACTCTAAACGCGTATGGATGCTTATTTGATTAATACAAAGGAGCATAACCGTAGGATATACCTAAACATAAATTACCTGCTGTATATTCTGTCCATGCAGTTCCTGAACCATATACTTTAGGAACTCTTCCTGCAAAATTCGCATCCACAATGCCATTTACATCTGTAACGGCTCCAGATGAGGAGTAGAAGAATTGAATATTTGGATCTTCTTGAGCGAACAAACATAGACATTCATTTTCCGACAAGACAATAGGTGTTTCCAATTTTAAAGTAACAAATGATTTTGTTGTTCCGTTCTGATTGGTAACAGTATATGTTCCTACTATTTGTAAACTATCTTCGGGCTGCTTGTATTTGCACACACCTATTGTTACATCTTGTGACACCATATTTGTAAAAAATCCTATCAAATTTATTGGACGGTTTACTATAGCCGAATGTGCATTCGCTCCGGGTTGATGACACCAACCTCGACCAGGAATATTTACATTGGTTGTGAATCGATTCATATTATTTCGATGATCAATATACCACGTTTCTTCCGTTGGATTATTATTGTCCATCGTTGTTACATAAATACGAATATCTCCTAATACCTCTGGTATATCAATAATCATACTGTCGCCTTGAATATCTGGTGAGCAGACATTCCCATTCATAGTGACAGTACACATTCCAAATGTATAACCATCATCTAATGTTATCACTTCATAATGGGGTTCACCTCTAGCAATACTTTTAGTGTCAGAATTAGATGTTGCACCTGTACCTAAAGTTCTTTCAATATTACACATTTTCACCGTTTCTCCATATGGGAAATAGTTATCATATTCTGGATCATACATAGAAGGCTTGACACCATTGTTAATATAGAAAGCGGTGTGTTTACCCGCATCTGCACCTACTCTATTATATACAGGCTGCGTAAAATGCCAGATGTCCTTCATCTCATTTGTGCAGCCAGCCAATATAGTAGAAACCATAACTGCCTTTTCATACGTTTTGCAAAGATTCGTTTGCGATTTAATGATTTCAGGCGTTACTGAAGGATTGTGCTTTGTATGTCCAACTCTAATAATAGCACAGAATTCTATACCCGTTTTATCTACCATATCCTCAATAATTGATTCTAAATTTTCTGCATATTGTTCCGCACTTACACCATAATAGCCATCATGCTCGCCTTGCAACCACACCATATAATCGTGTTCTATGATATAACCATTTTCTTCCAGCCAAACTTTAGCTGAATCGTGTCTGGCAATAGCATCGTTCAGAGGCTTTTTCCCAGGTAACCAAAAACTTGTTGCAGTTCCACCTTTAGAACAAGACACTCCTACAATAGGTGTTTTGCGATATGTGTAGTATTCTTCAATAAATGCAGATACCAGCGAACCAGTTCTTCTATCATCTACTACACCACTATTTGAATTGTTTTCATTTACTCCAAAAGGTTCTACAACGGGATATAATTTTGTGGGGTCAGAGATTGCTCGAAATTCATAGCCATGTCCTTCAGTAACTACTACACTCTCAGATGCTACGCCTCGTCCAGCCATATTGGACTGTCCCATAAACATTACTAAATCAACCTTTTTATTATCAGCATGTTTGGCAACCGTTATGATTGTACCATCTAACAAAGTAAAATACACATACTTCTCATCTTGAGTTACAGATTGGAACATAGAATCGCCATCTTGACCATCT
>JAZNJW010000012.1:0-122383 GCA_045578255.1 Paludibacteraceae bacterium | reverse complement strand
CGCAGGTGTACCAATATAACAGATAATTTTCAAAAGTTAAAGGAATAGGTTTAATGGCAAATTTGCATATGTCAAAAGAATGTAGTATCTTTGCATCCTCTTTCAAAGAGTCAACCTTTTTAGGACTCCAGTCAACCTTTTTAGGAAACGAGTCAAAAAAGTATGTTTTTTAAGATTATATATCAGTAATCGAGTCAACCTATTTCAGGTTTAGTCACTTTTTGTAGGCGGGGAGTTGAGTCGGAGTTCTGTCGGTCCTCTCTCGGTCGTCGGTCGGTAAAATTAGGGAAGGTATAAGAGAGGTAAAGAGAAAGTCAATCTTAATAAAAGTACTTTTTTGAGTTTGAGAGTTGGTTGGTTCGTCCTTGGTTCTTCTTTGGTTCGTCCTTGGTCTTTTACCCGAGGGGAATAGGTAAGGCACAAAGGAAGGAAATCTTAAGAATTGTACTTGTTTATTGCTTTCTCGTGATTGATGACGGGGTAGTTGTACATCTCATAGAGGCGGGCGCGGAGGAAGTCCGTGTCCTTGTTGGAGAGATGGATGAGTTGCAAGCGGCTTTCTATATATTCGTCGAACTCTTTGTCACGAGGATAAATCTCGTATGCCGCATGGATATGCTGGTCGATGAGCCCACAAACGAACTGGATCTGCTCGTTGCGGCTGAGTTCGCGCAACTCAGGGTTCTTCGCCAACGCAGCATCGATAGCGTGGTTGATAGATGGGGTCAAACGATAGACAATATGTCCCTTCTGACCATTGATACCCACTTTCATGGAAACAAGGTCGTCTTTGCGGGATTTGCGCCAGTTTGGATTATCGCGTTTTAGCTGCATCTCACGCGCCTTGAGGTAGTCGCAAGGGTCATATTCATAGGAGATGCTGACAGGGCAGATATTGAGTTCCTTGATGCTCTCGAAGAAGTCCTCTGCATCAATTGTGAGCATTTTTAATACGCCCGGTTGAGTGATATCGTTGCCGTCCTTAGCACGGCCTTCGCGTTGCGCCAACCAAATGGATTTGTGGTGTTTGCGCAAGTGGCGGATATACTGCGAGAGAGTAGTGGCATTGTTGATTTGTTCTCTGAACCCACCATTTCGGATGACCACAAAACCACGCAGGAAACGCACCACGAACTCAATCCACCATTTGCCGAACAGGTTGTTGCCAATACCAAAATAGGGATGGATGAAATAGAGGACACGCAACAAGAATGTGAGCCATGTGGCATCCATGATAATGTCGCGGTGGTTGGTCATAAAGAACGCGCCGTGACGGATATCTTGCTCAATCTGCTTTCTGTCGCCATGATATTGCAGTTGGATACCCTTGGTGGTCTTGCGACGCATGACCAAAAGGATAGGGTAGAGGATAAGAAAATCAATGAATGGCAAAAGCCAACCAGTATGATAGGCGCGGATGGGGTTGTATTTGTTCATTTTATTCACGTTGATGGTTTCACTTCGTTTCACGTTATTACATCGCTTTGCTCACGAAAATGGTTCACTTCGTTCACGAAATTGATTCGCTTCGCTCATGTACGCTTTAGCCACTTTCGCACCACAGGTGCCATTTTCGTCGAAGACTACTTACGTCGCCAATGGCGACCGCTTTTCGTGCCTTTGGCACTATTTTTTGTGGGTCATGATGTCGAGGATGAGGTCGTCGGTGACTTTCATGCCATCGTGACCGATGCGAGTGAGGTTGCGGATAGTGCGGTCGATATCGTCTTCCACGATGCCTTCGGTGGAGTCGGCGTAGGAATGTTGCATTGCCAGATACGCGCTAAAGATAGCCGTAGCTACTCCACTGGTAACCTTCAATGCGCAGCCCGGTTTAGCACCGTCGCAAATCATACCTGAGATGTTGGCAATCATGTTCTTAATAGCATAGGTGATCTCTTCGTAGTTGCCGCCCATGAGGTAGGTGATACCTGCTGCCGAACCCGTGGCTGCCACCACGCAACCACACAAGGCAGACAGACGTCCGAGCGACTGTTTGATATAGATAACGGTGAGGTTGCTAAGTGCCAGCGCGCGAAGTACTTGTTCCTCGGTGCATTGATTCTCCTTCGCGTACAAATACACAGGAATAGAGCACGAAATACCCTGATTACCAGACCCCGAATTGCTCATCACTTGCACCATCGCACCCGACATGCGGGCATCGCACGCACCGCAGGTGTAACTGATAATCTTGGTAAAGAGGGTATCGCCGAAGAGGGCTTGGGCGGACGGCGTACCGCCTATTGGATATTGGACGCCCTGCGGGCTATTGGACGCTTCGCTATTGGATATTGGGCGAAGGAGACGACCGAGGCCGTGACCGTATTGCTCGGCAAAGGATGTTTCGGCGGCGGTTGTGTTCATCTGTGCTCCCTCAAGCAAGAACGTGAGTTCGTGGGTGTCCACCTCCATAGCGAAGTCATAGACGCGGCGGAGAGAGAGAGCCGAAGGCTCGGACGCTTCGCTATTGGACGGCGTACTGCCTATAGGATATTGGACGCCCTTTGGGCTATTGGACGCTTCGCTATTGGATACAGGGGATGGGACGAAGTTGGTATGCTCATCGATGATAGTGGCTTGGGCAGTACGGTCGCCGTTGGCTACTTCTACATGGATATAGAGCAGACTTGGCGCATCGTAATCCACCTTGATACTAGCAGGCACGTGCAACATATACTGTTTGGCATATGCCACCGCTTCAGGTGTGGCATCGCGCAAGACCTCCAACATATACTCGGATTTGCCGACCGTAGCACCGAGGGCAATAGCGATGGGCAAGCCTGTCATACCCGTATTGGGGATACCCACCGCGAGGGCGTTCTTATACACGTTCTTCGAGAGATAAACGGTGATCTTGTCTGGCTCGGCACCAAGGAGTTCTTTGGCGCGAGCAGTACACAATGCCACGGCAATCGGTTCTGTACAACCGATTGCAGGGATGACCTCACAACGGAGTAATTGAAGGAGTTCTTGATTAGTCATATCGTTTGAAATGGAATTTTAGTCGGATGATAGTATATACAATTAGCAATTTATGAATAAATCGTGCATCATGCAACTTCTTTCGCAAGATGAGGAAAAGACGTTGCTGATCGACTTGATGTGATGTAGCCGTAGTGCTAGTTGCGTGTTGTAAATAATGGTAAGTGGTCTGTGGTACTATGATATAGCGGGGAGATATTAACCACATATCAACCGTGAAAACAACATCTTCGTAGAACATCCCTACAGGGAAATTAATAGCATTCTGCACAAGCCATTCCCTTTTATACATTCGCACCCATGGCGCAGTGTAGCGGTAGGGATGAGAAGGGATACGTTGGTACAATATGGTTCCTTCAGGCGTTTCACGTTGATAACCATGTAATATTACATCGGCATCTTGGGTGTGAAGTAGCAATTGAGCGTAATGCTGGGTATCTATATAGTCATCAGCATCCACAAACGATATCCATTCACCACTAGCATATTGTATTCCCAGATTTCTGGCAGCAGCTTGTCCTTGGTTGGGCTGTGAATAGACTTGTATTCGTTGGTCATCTGCTGCAAACTGTTGTGCAATAGTCAAACTATCATCCGTAGAACCATCATTCACAAGAATGATTTGCAATGCACGATGAGTCTGATGTATCAGCGATTCAATACACTTTGCCAGATATGCTTCGGCATTGTAGATGGGTACTATGACGGAAATTGTGTTCAAGAGTTGTGGGATTTTAATGTGTGAATGAATAACTGCTCAAATTGTTGTGCTTGTTTCTCACGTGAGAACTGCTCTTTGTTGATTACTGCTTGGCGCGTGAAGCCATTTTGCTGCCACTCGTGGTATTTCTCAAGAATAAATGCTTTTATCTCATTTATATCGGATGATGCCAGTCCAGCGTTGGTTAGGCAGATAGTTTCTGCCAATAATCCATTGTCGGAAGGAATGCAGAGTATGGGCTTCTCACAGCCTAATGCCTCAAAGAATTTGGTAGTCATCATGCCTTTGGCATTTGGGTTGGTAAGCACCAAAGCGATGCTGCTATGGCGCAGTTCATCGCCTACTTGATTCAGTGGAATAGGTTGGCAATCAGGAGTATGGATGCTCAATTCTACATTAGGCAGATTCAGTTCGCGAACAGCTTGCTCAATGAGTACAGTGCTCTGGAACTCGTAGATTCGCCCAATGTATGAGATACGGAAAGTGTCGGTAGGCAAATCTATGGCATAGAATTGAGTAGGGTCGTATCCGTTGTAAATAAGATGTACGTTATTATTATATGTACGAATGAAATCTACGTGCCAAGGTGAGATAGTTGTGATGTTGTTAGCTGCGCGTAACACGCGATCGCGACGGCGAATATTCACGCGTTTGTACCAATGACTGAAAGGTTTTGCCCACCATTGACGGTGACTTTGGTATTGAGCACCAGGTATCTGCTCATCCAAATCGCGAATGTCGATGATGAGCGGAATATGCTTTTGATGAGCAATGTCGTATGCTGCGCGCAGAGGGAAAGTGGAGAACGTAGTGCAGAAAACAAGGTCGAAATCTTGGTCTTTCACTTGTTGGCTAACCCATTGGGTGAACTGACGGTTGCGCCAATCGAAAAGCAACGACCATAGCGATTGCCATGCCCACTGCCACGTATTGTGGTAGGCAATAGGTTTCTCCACGATTGGATAAGAATGTGGAAAATCAAACTCCTGAAACTGCTCCGTATATACCACAATTTGATGCCCTTGTTGAGCGAGATAGTTGCACAAATAGCGCAGTCTTGGTGCAAATGAGGGTCTGCCAAAAGGGTCTGCTAATATGAGGATATTCAGTTTCATTGCAGCGTCAATCAATTCTCTATTAACATTTCCAGCAATTTAGGATATAAACTGCTATGGTATATGTTGCCAGTAGGGTTGGTATTGTGCCAGAGTAGTACCACTTCGCCAGCATTCTGGTGTATTTTCTCAAACAGACGTTGACACTCAAAATATGCTTCATCTTCGTTGAGATTCATATAGTTGGCATTGCTCAATGTGCAGTCCATTACGGTCAGTGGGTGCAACGTTAAGTTGGTGAGTGTTATTGTCTTAGGATTAATCCAACGCACTGGGCGTGTAGTTTGTAATCGGAAGCCCACTTGATCTGGGAACATCATCGTAAAGTCGTCGGTTACACCCGCATTTGCTAGACGTTGCATTTGGTCAATTGAACAACGCAGATAGTGGCTGCGATGCAGTTCGACCTTATCTCCTAATAACTTTTTTTCCTTATCTCCATAATAACTTCCATGCCATCCAATAATTGCTCCGCTATTCTCAATCAGTTGTTTAGCAGTCTCAAAATCTTTACCATCCAATTTGTATTGGGGGTAATCATACCCTTTGCCTTCTGTATCTTTGATAAAGTAAATACATTTAGCTCCCTCCACTTGTTTGTCCTGCGAAATTAGCCACGAGAAGGTGAAGGCAGGGTCGTTGTGGATATCCTTTAGCGATGCCAATACGTTGCGCCACTGACCGCGCAGAATACCACCTATAGCTCCGCGCAAGTGGCGATAATGGGCAATAGAATCCACATCGTGAGTGAGGTATATTTGACTAAATGACGGAGTCGGCAAAGGCAAATCCAACAGTTTCATTAGCATGCGCGCATACTCATCCACCGTAGGAATCATTAGGCGATTATTGATGCCCAAAATAGAATGTTTTGCTAAAAAACGTCCGTGTTCATCGCGCTGTGAATTAATCAGTTCCTCTGCACGAGAGATAAAGAAGAAAGTATTATATATAATATCCGTCCGAATAATCCATGTCTTACAATCCGTGCCTTTAACCTCTAATCTTTCAGCTTTTATATCTCCCAAATCGGGCATAATAATCTCTTTACCCAAATACCCGTTAGGTACAATCACCACGTGGTATTTGTGCCATTCTGCTTCATCAGCAGTATAGCCTACTTGTTTGGCTGCATTTGCATTGCCGTATAGTAAGAATGTGATGATATATTCAATAATTTCATTCATAATCATTCTTCTTCGCTGAGTATTTCCCATTCGTAGAGGCGTTGTTCCATTTCGCGTTTGATGTGGTCGTAGCGTTGGAAATTTTCGGTTGTTTGATGTGCTACATCTGCGAGTAACGTCTCTATCTCTTGTTGCTCTTGCTCTAATTTAGCAATGGCTGCTTCTATATCAGCAATTTGCTTCTCTTTCTTTCGGCGCGCTGCGGCAGCTGCTTTCTGTGCAGCGTAATCCAACTTCGCAGAAGAACTCTCGCCTTTCGCCTCATCGCCTTTTCGCCTCATCGCCTCATCGGTCTTCCTCTCCAATTCTTGTAACGAATCAATCCGCTTGCTGCGTAAGAAATCATAGATTCCGCCTAAGTGTTCTTTCACTTTGCCACCGCCGAACTCATACACTTTTTCTACCAATCCATCTAAGAAATCGCGGTCGTGGCTCACGCATATCACGGTACCGTTAAACTCTTTCAACGCGGCTTTCAATACGTCTTTTGACTGCATGTCGAGGTGGTTGGTGGGCTCGTCAAGAATAAGTAGGTTACAAGGCTCTAATAGCAGGCGAATCATTGCTAAACGGCTACGCTCGCCACCAGAAAGCACTTTCACTTTCTTTTCCGACGCCTCGCCGCCGAACATGAATGCGCCTAAGATATTACGAATCTGTGTGCGGATGTCGCCCACGGCTACGTTGTCAATAGTTTGGAAAACAGTCAGTTCGCCATCCAATAGCGCAGCTTGGTTTTGTGCAAAATAGCCAATCTTGACATTATGCCCAATCTTCAGCGTACCCATGTAATCCAGTTGCCCCATGATACAACGCACGAGGGTGGTTTTGCCTTCGCCGTTCTTACCCACAAACGCCACTTTCTCGCCACGTCGGATGGTGAAAGTAGCATTTTGGAAGACCATATGTTCGCCGAAATCCTTACGCAAGTCCTCTACGATGAGCGGAAAATCACCACTACGAGGGGCTGGTGGAAAACGCAAACTCAATCGTGAGTTGTCCTCTATATCTACTTCCAAACGCTCCAATTTCTCCAGTTGCTTGATACGCGATTGCACTTGCACCGCTTTGGTGGCTTTGTAGCGGAAACGTTCGATGAACTCTTCCGTTTCTTGAATCATCTTTTGCTGATTGAGATAGGCGCGTACTTGTTGTTCGTGGCGTTCTTGGCGTAGCACTTTGAACTGTGAGTAAGGTACATTGTAATCGTAGATACGCCCGAGCGTAATCTCTATTGTGCGTGTGGTTACATTGTCAAGGAATGCGCGGTCGTGGCTAACTAATACCAATGCACTACCATTTGTTTTGAGAAACTCCTCCAACCATTGAATAGACTCAATATCGAGGTGGTTAGTTGGCTCGTCAAGTAGCAACAAATCAGGATGTTGCAGCAGAATCTTTGCCAACTCAATACGCATGCGCCATCCGCCTGAGAACTCGGAACATGGACGGTCGAAGTCTTTTCGCTCGAATCCCAAACCGATGATGGTGCGGTCCATTTCAGCAATAAATCGTGCCTCTCCGCCGATGTCAGTTGTCAACTGTGAACTGTAAACTGACATCACATCCTCTCGCAGCGTCTTTCCGTCCACGTGCATCATCACCTGTGGCAAGTAACCTATAGTGATATCGCCCATCTTGCTGATACGGCCCGATGTGGGTGTTTCCTCGCCTGCTAATAGACGGAGTAGGGTGGTCTTTCCCGCACCATTCTTACCCACCAACGCTACGCGGTCGCGCGGGTTGATTAGGAAGGTGATATCGTCCAATATCGGACGTGAAGAGAATTCTATGCTGAGATGTTCAACGGAGATCATATAAAACTATCTTTTAATTCGTTCAACGCCTTACCAGTATAACTATCCGTACATTCCATAATCTGCTCGGGTGTGCCTTCTGCCACGATAGTTCCACCTTCATCGCCTCCCTCTTTTCCGAGATCAATGATATGGTCCGCTGCCAGAATGATGGACGGATTATGTTCGATAATCAATACTGTATGTCCCCTGCCAATCAAGGCGTTAAGTGCTTTTAGTAGTACTGCTATATCATGATGGTGCAAACCTGTAGTTGGCTCATCGAAAATAAACAACGTAGGTTGCGCATTCTCTTGTGCAAGGAATGATGCCAGTTTCACACGCTGGCTTTCGCCACCTGACAATGTACTACCTGCTTGACCTAATTTTATATAGCCGATACCCACGTCTTGGAGTGGGCGTAGGCGAGTGACAATCTTCTTGCATATAGGATCCTCAGAGAAAAATTCAATAGCTTGATTCACAGTCATTTCAAGGATATCATGAATGCTCTTATCGCGATAGAGAACATCCAAAATCTCTTGCTTGAAACGTTTGCCATGACAGTGTTCGCACTCTAGCGTGATATCTGCCATAAACTGCATTTCGATGGTCACTTTTCCTTCGCCTTGACATGCTTCGCAGCGTCCACCTGGGGTGTTGAAGGAAAAATGTGCGGGTGTGAAACCCATTTGTTTACTCAGTTGTTGGTCAGCATATAACTTGCGAATCTCATCGTATGCTTTAAGGTAGGTGACGGGGTTAGAACGTGAGGATTTTGTTAATGGATTTTGGTCCACAAACTCCACATCGTGAATTAGATGCAGACTACCACGCAAACTGCCAAAGTCGCCTGTTCGTTCTGCAATACCGCCATAGTACTTTTTCAATGCAGGATAGAGCACTTTGCTAATCAACGATGACTTTCCACTACCGCTGACACCAGTCACTACGGTCATTACATTCAGAGGGAAGCGAACATTGATGTTCTTGAGGTTATTTTCCGTTGCTCCAATCACCTCAATATAATTGTTCCATTGACGTCTATAAGGTGGGATAGAGTAGGTAAATTTCTCTATTTTAGGTGCACCTGCATACACCACTTCGCCGCCGTGGCGTCCTGCTTTCGGACCAATCTCTATGGTGTAATCGGCTGCTTTTTGTATCTCATCATCGTGTTCCACTACCACGATCGTATTGCCCAAATCGCGCAATTGCTTCAGTACGTGAATAAGGCGTTGTGTATCACGCGGGTGCAGACCGATACTGGGCTCATCCAATACGTATAATGATCCTACTAAACTGCTGCCCAACGACTTAGCCAAGTTAATTCGTTGCCCCTCACCACCTGATAAAGTGCTTGACATACGGTTGAGCGTAAGGTAGCCCAATCCTACATCCTGCATAAACTGCAGGCGCGAGCGAATCTCCGCAATCAGTGCTGCAAATGCTTCTGGCAATTGCCAACCATCAACTATTACCTGTAAATTACTAATCGGAATTTGGCTGAGTTGAGTGATAGATTTACCTTCGATCAGCACATATTCTGCCTCCTTACGCAAGCGCTTGCCGAGGCAGTCTGGACATATCGCTTTACCACGATAACGGCTGAGCATCACGCGGTATTGAATCTTGGCATATTGTTTGCTTTCCAACTCATGGAAGAAGTCATTGAGTCCATGAAAGTGCTCATTTCCAGTCCATAATAGTTGTTTCTGCTCGGTAGTGAGTGCGTAATATGGTGTATGAATAGGAAAATTAAACTTCTCAGCCGCGTACACGAGTGCATCGTTCCACAAACTCATCTTCTCACCACGCCAGCAGGCGATAGCACCTTCATATATGGTTTTTGATTTATCGGGTATAACCAAATCAGGATCAATGCCTATCACGTTGCCGTATCCTCCACATGTAGGACATGCGCCTAAAGGATTGTTGAAATCAAACAGGTGCTCTGTTGGCTCTAGGAACGTGATACCATCTGCCTCAAAGCGTTGCGAGAATGTGATTATCTTAGACTCTCTTCCTTCTTCAGGCGCAGCCGATCTACAGCCCGCAGGGCGATCTTCAGCGAAGCGATCTATATCTGGTAATTCTATTGCCAAACAACATTCACCTTTACCTTCGAAAAATGCCGTTTGTACGGAGTCGGCAAAACGGTTGAGCGTACTATCTTCGCCATCAGCTATCAATCGATCCACCAGCAGATAGGTATTAGCATCCACCTCTATGTTGGGACTTATGCGCAATATGTTCGGTATTCCTTCGGTATCCTTTCGGTAGAGGCGAGAGAAACCTTGTTGTTGCCAAATAGCCAATTGTTCATGCGCATTTTCTGCCACGATAGGGGATAATAGAAGTACTTTAGCACCAACGGGTTGTCTACGCAAACACTCCACTACATCATGCACGCTATGGCGCTTCACTTCCATACCGCTTACAGGCGAGATGGTCTTGCCTGCACGGGCAAATAGCAGTTTCAAATATTCGTGAATCTCCGTCACAGTCCCCACTGTGCTTCGTGGGTTGCGATTGGTTACTTTCTGCTCAATGGCTATAGCGGGCGGTATGCCATCTATAAAATCCACGTCTGGCTTTTGCATACGTCCCAAAAATTGTCTAGCGTACGAACTCAAACTCTCTACATAACGCCTTTGACCTTCGGCAAACAATGTGTCGAAGGCCAAAGAAGACTTGCCGCTACCGCTAACACCCGATATTACAACCAACTTGTTGCGAGGTATATCCACCGTGATGTTTTTCAAATTGTGCGTACGCGCTCCGTGAATATGGATTATATCTTCGTTCAAATACCTAAACTCTTAAACTCCTAAACCTACTTCCCCAGATACTCCGTTGCTAAACTATCTACGAGTTGTTTTAGTTCCGGGTTATATAGATTACGGTATTCTTCGCTCAATTCGGGTATGCGGATATATTGTCCTTCTACAACATGAGCAGGATTCTTAATCAAATCACGATTAGCTTCGTAAATAAATACCCACAAATCTTTCTGTGCATAATATTTATATGCAATCCACGCTAAGCGACTATCTTTTCCAACTCGCTCTATACCAATGAAATTAACGTATTCTCGTGGACGTTCTGCTAATGATACTGTTAGTTCTTTTGCTTCCTGAAGTTCTGAACTTTCAAACTCTTGAATCTCTTCTGATATAGGCTGACAATCTTGTATACATTGCCACCACTGCACCAATGTAGCACGGAAATAAATTCCTGTGCCTATAACTCCCAAAAGCAATATTGCAGCAATTACCCAGCAAACCCATTTATGGCATTTGCAAGTAGGTTTGTTTCTGGGGGCCTTTGGTGCAGGTTCCACTAATATTTTCTCCATATCATCCTTTGATACCTCTGGAGTTTCTGGAACCACTGGAATTTCTTCAACACCCAAACCTGCTGCGGATGGCGTGGATACCGCTTGTCCTAACTCTGCCAAAATATCCACTATTTCATCTGCTTGTTCACCAAGTTTTTTCATTGGATCTGGATTTATATCTGCCATAATTTCTCCTGTTTTTGTTTGTTCTAGACGCTTTTCTACACTTTCTTTGAGCATTGATTCTGCGCTGAAATTCAGTTTATTATATCCTTCTATTGTGAAAGTTTCTCCAGTGGCAATATTCACACTCTTTCGAGGTGCAACAGCTTTTAGTGCAAAAGTTCCAATACCTTTTATTTTTACCTGTTTATCATCTTTTAGTCCCACTACCAATGCATCTAAAAAAGCATTAAGAAACTGTCCAGCTTCTTGCTCCGAAATGTTGGCTGTTTGTGCTACGGCTTTGCGCAGTTCCACCCATGTCAGTTTGTCATTAGCCATATATTAGATATTTTTGAGTTGTTCTTTGGTGGTTTGATTGGGTTTAAATACCAACTGCATTTTCTCAGGGATAGTGGTGCGTTCTTTTGTTTGTGGATGCACCACTACGCGAGCATTTTTGCGTTTCATCTCTAGCGTACCAAAGTTTTGTAACTGTACACTCTTTCCTGCAAGTAATTCTTTTTGCAATACAGTCACTGTTGCATCCAACAATTCTTCAGTATGTGTTTTAGTCATAGAGGTGGCTGTGGCAATGTGTTGAATAAGGTCTTTTGTTTTCATAATGTTGCATAGAGGTCAAAATCCTCTGATTTTATGATAGTTACAGTATAAAATTCTCCTATTTCTAAAATTTGGACTCCCGATTCCCGATACTCGTTTCCCATTTTCATATTTCCGATTCCAGATTTCTTTATCAGCACCTCGCAATCCACTTCAGGTGAATCATATTGTGTACGCCCCACATAATATTCATCTTCTTCTCTATCAATTACTACACGTTGCTGTGTTCCCACCATTTGGCTCAAAAGTTCCGATGAGATAGATTGTTGTATGGACATCAGTGTGTCCACACGTCGCTCTTTTTCTACTTGTGGTATATCATCCTTGTAATGTTGAGCCGAAAAAGTTCCTTCCTCCTCGCTGTATGCAAATGCTCCCATACGCTCAAACTTCATTTCTTTTACCCACTCGCAGAGTTCGTTAAAGTCTTCTTCCGTTTCGCCAGGGTGTCCTACTAATAGTGTGGTACGAATACATATCCCAGGCACTTCCTTTCGAATACGAGCTATCACTGCATTTTGTTCCTCGTGAGTGATATGTCGATGCATTTTCTTGAGCATGTTATCCGAGTAGTGTTGCAGCGCGATGTCCATGTATTTGCACACGTTCTTGTGTCTTACCATCACGGGCAGCAAATCGTATGGAAAATCCGTAGGGTAGGTATAATGTAGTCGAATCCATTCTACACCATCTATCTGCGCCATCTCATCCACTAATTGTGCCAATCGGTGTTCCCCATAAAGGTCTAATCCGTAGCTAGATAAGTCTTGCGCGATTACGTTAAACTCTTTCACTCCTTGCCCTACTAACCATCGTACTTCATCCAACACATCCTCTATCTTTCGCGAGGTGAATCGTCCTGTAATCAGTGGTATAGCGCAGTACGAACAAAATCGATTGCATCCCTCCGCTACCTTCAAATACGCATAGTGCTTCGGTGTCGTCAGCGTCCGCTCATAATCCTTGCCTATCACCTTTAACCTTTCACCTTTCACCTCATCAACTATCCCCATGTAATCAAATTTCCCAAACCACTTATCCACTTCGGGTATTTCAGCAGGTAATTCTTCTTTGTATCGCTGTGATAGACACCCCATCACGTACAACTTGCGCAGTTTGCCTCTGCTTTTTCGTTCTGCAAATTGCAGTATAATTTCGATGCTTTCTTCTTTAGCGTCACCGATGAATCCGCAGGTGTTGATGATAGCTATCTCACCTTTGGGTTCTGCTGCATCATGTACACACCTATACCCTGCCAATTCCAATTGGCGCATCAATCGCTCTGCGTCCACCAAGTTCTTCGAGCAACCCAATGTGATTATATCTATCTCATTCTTTCTCATATCTAACAGCGTCAGCGATCTAACAGCCCAAGGCGGTCTGACATCCAACAGCGTAGCGGTCTTACAAACTAATTTCCCAACTCGCTATGGAACTTTATTCGCACTAATCGCACATTAATTTCATCATAATCATCTTCACCCAGCTCTTCCATAGCACGACGGATATTATCGCTATCTGCTGAACGGAAATAATTATAAATATCAGCTTCTTCGTCAGGATCTACTACTTCATCAATAAAATACTTGATATTCAATCGTGTTCCTGAATAGACGATAGCTTCTATTTCTTCAAGGATTTCTTCCATGGACATTCCCAAGCGTTCTGCTAAATCATCTAATGCTACACGGCGGTCAATTGCCTGAATGATGGCGATTTTGCGTACTGAATTTTTGGCTACTGTTCGTACGCGCAAATCTTCAGGACGAATAATATCATTTTCTTCTACGTATCCTTTGATTAATTTGATAAATTCATCGCCGTAACGTTTTGCTTTCCCGGCACCTACACCAGGTATGTTTTGCAATTCTTCGAAGGTAATAGGATAGGAAGTTGCCATTGCCTCCAAACTAGCATCTTGGAATATTACAAACGGAGGTACGTTCATGCGTTTGCTCAGTTTCTTTCGCAGGTCTTTCAAGATGGAGAATAGCACATCATCAGCTGCGGCACAAGCGCCAATACCAGCTTCCATGTCTGCATCCTCATCATCGTTATGAACTTCAATAGGTACCTCAAATCTCGATGGACGTTTCATGAATTTCTTTCCATCAGGAGTCAGTTTCAGATCGCCATATGATTCGATATCTTTCTTGATATATCCTGCGATAAGTGCCTGACGGATAATAGCATGCAATACTAATTCATCTTCATCTTCTCCTGATGCAAAGTTCTCTAATTCGTTATGGCGGTACGAGATAACGGTTGAAGTTTCGTTACCTTTGATAATATCTACGATATGACGCGAACGGAATTTCTCATTTAATTGATGAATGGTTTCCAAAATCAATCCTAATAGCTCTGTTGCATCCATCATGCGATATGTTTTCCTACAATTGTCGCAGTTACCACATTTTTCTTGATTGTATTCTTCGCCAAAGTAGTGCAATAGCAATTTGCGACGACAAATTGATGACTCGGCATAGGTCTGTGTCTCAAATAGCAGTTGATTGCTAATCTCCTGTTCTGCAATAGGTTTACCTTGTTGGAACTTACGCAATCGATCTATATCTTTGGGTGAATAAAAGCAAATGCATTGTCCTTCACCGCCGTCGCGACCCGAACGCCCTGTTTCTTGATAGTAACCTTCTAGCGATTTAGGAATATCATAATGGATTACAAAGCGTACATCTGGTTTGTCTATACCCATACCAAATGCTATAGTCGCTACAATCACCTGCACTTTTTCCATCAAAAATGCATCTTGATTTTCGCTGCGGGTAACTGCATCCATACCGGCATGATAAGGTAACGCTGGAATATTATTTACGTTTAATGTGGCAGCCAAATCTTCCACAGTCTTTCTGCTCAAACAATAGATGATACCCGACTTACCATTCATAGAACGGATATATTTAACAATATCTTTGTCCACCTCATCAGTCTTTGTGCGAACCTCATAGTAGAGGTTTGGACGATTGAACGATGACTTGAACACTTTAGCATGTAGCATGTCCAGATTTTTCTGAATATCATGTTGCACTTTCGGAGTTGCTGTAGCGGTCAAAGCAATGATAGGCGCTTTGCCTATACGCTCTACGATAGGATGAATACGTCTATATTCGGGACGGAAATCGTGTCCCCATTCCGAAATACAGTGTGCCTCATCCACTGCGTAAAACGAGATCTTCACTCCTTTCAGAAAATCCACATTCTCATCTTTGGTCAAGGATTCGGGAGCCACATATAACAATTTCGTTTTACCTGACATGATATCAGCTTTCACAGCGTGAATCTCTGGACGGGACAATGATGAATTGATAAAGTGTGCCACACCATCTTCTTCAGAGAAGTTACGCATAGCATCCACTTGATTTTTCATCAGTGCTATCAGTGGGGAAATCACAATGGCCACACCATCCATCAATAGTGATGGCAATTGGTAGCACAGACTTTTTCCACCACCAGTTGGCATCAATACAAATGTATCTTTGCCGTCCATCAGGTTATTGATAATTGCTTCTTGATTGCCTTTGAACGAGTCAAAACCAAAATTGTGCTGTAGTGCTTCAATCAGTTGTTCATGTCGTGTCATACGAACAGTACTTTTCGTTGTTTTATATTTTTTTTGTTGTGTTGTTTATTGATTATTCTTCTGTATTCTCTATTTTGGTATATACCCATATAGGCGCCACATCGCTGCTATAAACATCGCTGGTGGTGTAGAAGGTGTTGTTATCCAGCCATGCGACGGCTTCGCCTTGGGGTTCTCTTTTATAGGCGGTTATTTTCTTTGGACGGCGAGCCAATGTCTCTCCTATGCTCTCCAAACGACCATCTACTTCCTCACGTGTCCAAGTCAGGAGAAAGGCCTCGTTCTTTATCAATATGTATTTTCCGTCTGGAGAAATATCACCGCCTGTTGGGTTCTGGAATAGACCTGCTTTGCCGTTGGCGCCTAAGATGTACATATCGCTTCCCCCCAACTGACATTCCTCTTTCAGCACGATCATGGTGTCCAAATTCATATCGGTACTGAATGGCATACTATATACCATACCTGTGCTATTGAATGTATTCCATTTATCTACGATATAGATTTTGTTTTCTATATTATCGTACATAATGACTTCCGCGTTGTGTGCTTTGCCGTCTGGATAACCAAAGTGAATAATCTTCTTCTCTACTTTCACTTCGCCATCCACCACTTCGGGCTCCTCAAAGTAATATATATAGTATTTGTCTTTGTAGCTCAACCCATTGTCGCCGAACACGCCTACGAACAGATAATTGGTATCATTATATACACCGCCGCTCAGACCTTCCCAATCGCGATAGGAGTCGTGCAGTTTGATTGTGGTGCTGAACTTGCCTTCTGCTGTCATTGCGCGTACCTTATATGAATCATCGCCTTGTACCCACAGGTATCCGGGTGTAACGCGGCTGCAAACCATACCCGAGATCTCTGCCAAATCGCTTCCCTTGGCGCTACCAGCTCTTTTGCGTGCCCAAGTCGAATCGAGTGCTAATGTCTCTGGCATATTAGGATCTATGGTGTCTGTAGGCACGCTGTCATTCGGAGTGTCATTGACTGTTGGTACAGTGTCTGTCTCGTTTTGATCTACGTCAGGGTTATTGCCCGTAATAGGGCCTCCGCAACTGATTAAGGTACTGCACAGCAATACTTGTGCTAATAATACTTTGATTTTCATATTTTTGAATAGTTTTATTGTTTTCGATTGTTTTTAACTCTCCGCCGCGATTTTGTTACTTATCCGCCGCGATTCCATTGCTCTTCCCGATAAAAGGAGTGCAAAGATACAACCTTTTTTTTATATATGCAAATCTTTTCTTAAAAAAAACTTTTTTTCTTTTTTTATATCTGTCCTACAATTCGTTATTCGTTGAATAATTTTCTTTTCTCGTCCTCCTGTCCTCGCTTTTTCGTCTGTTCCTACCTTGTTTTTCTCGCTTACTCCGTTTCTTTTTTCTGTTTACTCTGTCCTCGTTTTTCGCTTACTTGTTTCCTCATTGATTTTCTACAATTTGCACTAGTATTTCAGCAGTCTATCGTTAGTGATTCGTTAGTTATTCGTTAGTGATTACGCAATTCTATAAGGTACCACAAAGCCTAATCTGTGCCTCAAGTTTAGTGCCTAATCAGACTAATTCTTCTTATTTTCCGAAAACGTTTGCATCTCAAAAAGTGCACTTTTTTCTGTCTTTCGCTTGCGCGTGTGAAAAATTAATTGTACCTTTGCAGTCGTTTTTGCAAAAATACAAATAATATCGATAAAAAACATGTCATGACAGAAAAACGCAACTTGTCCTTTGGACAACTTTTTAACCTCAGTTTTGGATTCTTTGGAGTCCAAATTGCTTATGCGCTTCAGAGTGCTAATATCTCTCGTATTTTCGCTACGCTTGGCGCAGATCCTCACCAACTTTCCTTCTTTTGGGTGCTGCCTCCATTGATGGGTATGATTGTGCAACCATTGGTGGGTAAGTATTCCGACAAGACTTGGAATCGCCTTGGTCGTCGCAAACCTTACCTTATTGTGGGTGCGCTTATCGCCGTGGCGGTAATGTTGCTCTTGCCAAACGCAGGTAACTTCACTTTTACGCAATCCCTCTTCCTTGGCCTAAATGCCGCTATGTGGTTTGGATTGTTCTCTCTCATGTTCCTTGATACTTCTATCAATATTGCTATGCAGCCATTTAAGATGATGGTAGGCGATATGGTAAATGAGGAGCAAAAAGGTCTTGCTTATTCCATCCAATCCTTCCTTTGCAACGCTGGTAGCTTAGCTGGGTATTTGTTCCCTTATTTATTTGCATGGATTGGTATTAATAATATTGCTCCTGAAGGAATTATTCCTGATTCTGTTAAGTGGAGTTTCTATATCGGTGCAGCTATTCTTATGCTTTGTGTGCTTTATACTTTCTTCACTGTCAAGGAGTTGAACCCAGAAGAATATGCGAAATTCCATGGTTTAGATACTAAGAAAGAAGAAAAGAAAGAAGACCCAAGTTTCATAAAACTGCTTATTAACGCACCTTCTACTTTCTGGACAGTAGGTTTGGTACAGTTCTTCTGCTGGGCTGCTTTCCTCTTTATGTGGACGTATTCCAACGGTGCTATAGCTATCCAATGCTTTGGTTGGGACGGAGTATCTGCGGCAGCAAAAGAATTCCAAGTCGCTGGTGATTGGGTAGGTGTTTGCTTTGCTATTCAAGCGGTTGGCTCGATGCTTTGGGCATTGGTTATGCCTGCTTTGGAAAAGAAATTCCACAATAAAGGTGCATACGCTATCTCATTGATTGTGGGTGCATTAGGATTTATTTCTACATTGTTTGTGACTAACCAATACGTATTGCTTGTGTCTTATGCATTCATTGGTGCCGCATGGGCAGCTATGTTGGCAGTGCCATTCACTATTTTGACCAACTCGCTCAAGGGTGATAATATGGGTTATTATTTGGGATTGTTCAACTGCACGATTTGCTTGCCTCAAATCGTAGCTGCATTGATTGGTGGGGCTATCCTTAAATATATATGCGCGGGCTCGCAGGTAGGTATGTTGGTCGCAGCAGGTGTCCTGCTCATCCTTGGTGCGATTAGCGTAGTCCTTATTAGAGAAGGAAAAAAATCTTAAATGAAACTGACGATAATTATCGTTTGGAGTGACCTAAATTGTCGTAAAAACAATAAACAAAAACAATAATTAACAAATTCTTAAAACAAAACATGATGAAAAACAAGACATTTTTACTTGTATTGTTTGCAGCATTCTCTCTGTCAATGTCTGCTCAAATTACAGGTACCGTTTTGGAAGCATCGACCGATTTCCCCGTTATTGGTGCTAGTGTCGTAGAAGTTGGCACTACCAATGGTGTGATTACGGATTTCGATGGTAATTTCGTGCTGAACGTAGCAGAAGGTGCTGAAATTCAAATCAGTTATGTGGGATTCCAAGCTCAAACATTGACTGCTAAGAATGGCATGATTGTTAAACTTGTGGAGGATACTTATGCTCTCCAAGAAGTCGTAGCAATCGGTTATGGTTCACAAAAGAAGAAAGAAGTTACTGGTTCTGTTGCTTCTGTTAAGGCTGAAGACTTTAACGCAGGTGTGAAATCCAATCCTGTTGGACTTCTCCAAGGTAAGGTAGCTGGTTTGAACATTATCAACAATTCTTCAGACCCAACATCTGGTGGTTATAGTATCCAAATCCGTGGTTTCTCTACATTGGATAAAGGTGCAGGTTCTTCTCCTCTTTATATTGTAGACGGTATTCCTGTAAACAATATCGATAATATCGCTCCAGAGGAAATCGCTTCTATGGATGTCCTCAAAGACGGTTCTGCTGCTGCTATCTATGGTACTCGTGGTACCAATGGTGTAATCCTTATTACAACTAAACGTGGAGAAGGATTCTCTGATACTCCTCATACACAAGTAGAGTATTCTGGATATCTCAGCACTTCATGGGTGAATGCTGGTACAGGTATGGCTAATCCTGAGGAGTTTATTAATATGGAGGAAATTTCTGGCGGAAAGATTACTCCTACTCTATATTATCAAAAACTTGCAAATGGTGATAGCATCCTTAATAAAACAAACTGGATGAAGGCTCTCACACGTACTGCAGCGATTACTCACAACCACAATGTAGCTATCTCTGGCTCGCACAAAAATTTCAACTACCGTGCGTCTGTGGCATTCAAGAATGCGGAAGGTATTGCTAAGAATAACAACCGTCGCGAAGTGATGGCTAAAATTGCCGCACAACAAAAAGCACTCAATGGTTGGCTTGACTTACAATATGATATGTCATATATGAATTATCGCAACGACTATTTCTGCGGTGATTTCAAAATGGCTGCAACACTCAATCCTACTTATCCTATCTATAATGAGGATGGAACTTATTTCACACCTACTGGTACTGGATTAAGCAACCCTGTTGAAAATATGAATCAAAAGGAAAGTTATCAAGATGGTAACTACTTCCGTGGATCTGTAAAGGCTACTGTTAATATCAAGGCTGTGGAAGGATTGAAGATTAGCGGTTTTGCTGCTATTGAAGAAGGTGATAATCGCAGTTATTGGGCTAATAAGCAAATTTCTACTGATGAAGGTGGGTCTGGTATGGCAGGTCGCAGCAATAGTATGAACTTCAACCAATTGTATGAAGGTACTATTGACTATGCAACACAATGGGGAGATCACTCATTGGTGGGGGTAGCTGGTTTCTCGTACCAGAAATTTATGTATGATGGCTCAGATATGTCAAACAAGGGATTCCCTACTGAGAGCATGAAATACTACCAAATGGGTAATGGTGATGCTACTAAACAATATTTGAATGTATCTTCTTATCGTAATTCAAATGCATTGGCTGCTGCTTTCATACGTTTGAATTATAACTACGATGATAAATACCTCTTATCAGCTTCTCTCCGTGCAGAAGGTTCTAGCCGATTTGGTGAGAACAACAAGTGGGGTTATTTTCCTGCTGTTAGCGCGGGTTGGCGCATTAAGGGAGAAGACTTCATGAGTGATGCTGAGTGGTGTAATGACCTCAAACTACGTCTTGGTTTTGGTGTTACTGGTAATAACTTAGGGTCAGACCTACAATCTATTGCTATGCTTACCAATGGTGGTACTTTCTGGTACAATGGCGCGTATGTTTATACATATGCTGTTAGTCGAAACGTAAATCCTGATCTTCGTTGGGAGAAGAAATTTGAGTACAATATTGGTGTGGACTATGCTTTCTTTGACAATCGCCTATATGGTAGCTTAGATGCATACTATCGTAATACACAGGATTTGCTATGGGATTATGAAGTGCCAACTCCTCCATATCAATATCCTACGTTGTTAGCCAACGCAGGTGCGATGAATAGCTATGGTATAGAATTGGCTATTTCTGGTGTGCCTGTAAAAACGAAAGATTGGACATGGGTTTCTACACCAACTGTGGCATGGAACCGTTGTTATATCTCAAAACTATCTGACCCAGAGAAGGGATTTAACTATACACAAACAACCTCTGGTGGTATCGGTGGTGAGAATGGCTTGATGAACACTAATACACAAATCCTCATAGAGGGACAATCAATTGGTGAGTTCTATGGCTATAAGTTTGAGGGTATGAAATCTGATGGTAGTTGGGTTTATTCTACTCCTGCTGGTGGTTATACTTCTTCTCCAGTGGAGGGACACCGTCAAACTTTGGGTAATGCGCAACCTGCTGTAACGTATGGTTGGAACAACACCGTGAAGTGGCGTGATTTGGATATGACAATCTTCTTCCGTGGGGTGATTGGCAATAAGATTCTTAATGTTACACGTCTGGCGTATGGACCACAAGCTAGTATGTCCACTAACGTATTTATGCATGATGTGGAAAATCACTATGTACAAGGTGGTCAAGATATGGGTATTATATATACCAACAAAACTGACTTCTCTGACTACTACCTAGAGGATGGTTCGTATTTGAAATTGGATAATATTACAGTAGGTTATACTTTCCGATTTAAAGAGAATAAGTACGCACAATCGTTGCGTCTCTATGCTACAGCACAAAACCTCTTCACTATTTCTAAGTATTCAGGACAAGATCCTGAGGTAAATACTACCAATGTATGGGGAGCTGGTATTGATGATGTAAGCTTCTATCCTACTACAGCTAGCTGTATGATTGGTGTTAACTTGACATTGTTCTAATAACGAAATAAAGAATATACTGATATGAAAAAGTTTTTTATACTTGCACTTGTAGCGGTTGCGCTTCTCTCTACTTCTTGTGAAGGATTCCTTGAGGAGGAGAATTTTGGTAACCCAACAATTGAAGATATGATGTCCAATGAGGAGAATATTGTGCTTCTCGTAGGTCAAGCATATGCAGAAGTAAAGTGGGTTCATGACCACTGGGGATATTGGGGTGTGTCTTCACTTACATCCGATGAGTGCGTGTGCCCTACACGTATTCCTGGTGAGCACTGGGCTGATGGTGGTTATTGGAAAAACTTGAATACTCATAACTGGAATGCATTTGGTGATGCCTTCAAGAATATTTGGAACTCTACCATCTCGGGTGCTGTTTTGTGTAACAAGTTAATCAATACATTGGATACCTATCAAGAGAATATGACGAAGGAGGTATATTTGCAATATCGTGGTGAGTTGGAAGTAATGCGTTCTTACTATTACTACCTGCTTTTTGACTGCTTTGGCCGTATTCCTTACTTAGAGGTATTTGAGGATGTTACGGAGCCTTTGATGGAGCCTGAAATAGTATGGTCTAATCTTGTGGCATGTCTAGAGAAGAATGCACCAAACTTGCCTGCAGTTACAGATGCTACTCGTGCGACCAACTATGGACGTGTAACGCAAGGTATGGCATACTCCTTGTTAGCTCGCTTGTACTTGAATGCTGAATCATATGGATGTACACCTGCTAATATCAAGTTGCCAGAGGAATGCGAGGTCAAAATTGCTAATGTCAATGATTTCTACACCAATGTTGTGCGTTGCTGCGATATGGTAATCAACTCTGGATCATATAGCATTGAGGCTAATTATTTCGACAACTTCAAGATCTTGAATGAGAATAGTCGTGAGAACATCTTTGTAATCGTAGAGGATGGTAATGCTAAATTTGACTTGAGATACAATGGTTCTATGTCCAACAAAATGCGTATGGTTCACTTATCACTTCACTACTGCCACCAAACTGCATGGAACATGATTGAGAAACCATGGAATGGCTTTGCTGCTCGTCCTTCATATATTGAACTATTTGATGGAAAGGATGTACGTGGTACAGGTGCAGGCTATGGAGAAGAGACACTGGGGACCAACAATCCTAACCAATTTGCATGGTTTGTGGGGCCAGTGACCGATAAGGATGGTAATGTTTTGGCAGATGAGAATGGGGATCCTGCTATCATTACAACCGACATTGTTTCCCTGAGTGAGGCAACATGGAATGATGGTGCTCGCTTCTGGAAATATGAGGTGGATAAAACCAAAAAATATGATTGGGCTGAGAATGACTATGTCTTGATGCGCTATGCAGATGTACTTTGGATGAAGGAGGAGGCTATCTTGCGTGGTGGTCAAGGTAATTCTGGATTTGATACTCCAGATTTCCAAACGATGAAGAAACGTGCATTTGCATACGAGAAAGATCCTGCAGCTGCTTATGCTGCTGCTTATCCTAATGTACTGACTTTGGATAAGATATTAGATGAGCGTGGACGTGAATTCTCATGGGAGTGCATCCGTCGTCGTGACTTGATTCGCTTTAACCAATTTGATAAAGTAGAATATGTGACTGGCACTGAACCATTCAGACGCTGGTTCCCTATTCCTTTCTCTGTCATTGAGAAGGCTAAACGCGATGAGAAAGGTAATCCAATTTGGACACAAAACGAAGGCTACTAATATCCTCTGTGACCAATAAAATACATGTTTGGTAGCAGAAATGTATCAATAAATAAACAAAATTATAACTAACTTAATTTATTAACTAAACAAAATTTTAAATTATTATGAAGAAATTTGGTGTTTTTATGTGCGGTCTTGCCCTCATGGGTATGGCATTTACCGCTTGTGATGGCCAAGAAAAAGGGCCAAACTTTGACAACCTCGTTGAGGATGGTTTCTATGCCGTAGGTGAGGCATGCCCTGTAAAATCAGTAGATGCTGAGAATGCAGTATTGGCTCAAATGTCACAAGGTATTAACGAAGTTGATATGGATCAACACGGTAAGACTTGGGACGAGTCTAAACGTGAGGGTATGTGGGAGAAATACATCTACCTTGAGGCAAATAAAGAGTTTGAGTTGATCCTCAAAGAGGGTGCTGAGGCTACTATCTATGGTGCAAACTTGACTAAACAAGAGTTGACAACAGATGGTACTCCTATTCAAGGTTACAAAGGTAGTTTGGTAATCGGTCAAAAGATGCAAGTTGCTGAGTCTGGTTTGTATCACATCGTTCTTGACCTTAACATGGATGGTGCACTTGATCTTACTGGTAAAGAGCAAATCATCGTGGCTCCTGTTACATGGGGTGTTTCTGGTGCTATGAATGGTTGGGGGATGACTGTTGTTGAGCCAGAGGTAAAATCTGCTACTGAGATGGTTTGGACATGGAAAGACTGCGATATGGCTGCAGGTGGCAAATTCAAATTCAAAGACCAAAATGGTTGGAAGATCGTTCTTGATGATGCAGGTGCTGTAAAAGCACACACCAACCTTGGTCAAGATTGCCAAAACGGTGGTGCTGATATCGCTGTAGAGAAGGCTGGTTTATATGATATCACATTGACCTATACTCTTGCCAAAGGTGTCATTGCAAATAGCTACAAGTATGAAGTGGTATTGACCCAAGAGAGCACTTTGCCTACTACAATGAACATGATTGGTGAGGAGTTTGGTAACTGGGATTGGGCTTCTGATGGTATCGTAGAGATGACTCCTGTTCACTCTCATCCAGGTATGTTCTGGTGCACACGTCAATTCACTGCTGGCAAACCATTTAAGTTCTGCGCTAAGAAAGAGTGGAATGGTGACTTTACCAACCTCGGTGAAGGTGATACTGGTTTCACCGTTGCTGATGGTAACTGCTCTGTTGCTGAAACAGGTTTGTACACTGTTGTTGTTGACCTCAAAGATTCCAAACTTGTCATCGCTAAAGCTGAGGTGTATGGTATCGGTGATACCTTTGGTGGCTGGGATACTGCTAAATATCCATTCACTGTAAACGAGGATGGTACTGTAACTATCACTACTACAGCAGCTGGTAATGTACGTATGTATACTGCTATCCCAGGTGCTGACTGGTGGCAAGCTGAGTACAACGTATTTGATGGTAAGATTGAATACCGTGGTGAAGGTGGTGACCAAGCTGCTGTAGCTGTTGCTGCTGGTGCTGTTGTTACTTTGAACTTCAACGCTGGTACAGGTACAATTCAATAATTTTTGATTGTTAAATAAACAATAATAGAGAATATATAATTTCTCATCTTAGCCCTGTGACATATGCCACAGGGCTTTTTTTATTACAAACAAAGGGTTGCAGCAAAATTATAAATAATTTGCGTATTTGCGAAAAAAATCGTATCTTTGCAGCATCAATTTTAAATCAAGTATTAACATGAAAAAGTGCATATTTTTATTCTTATTGGTATTAGTATTCTTTTCTTGTAACCAACCTTTAGATGATTATCCAGATCCTATAGTTGGCAGTTATGCCTACGGTGCTGATTGCTAATGGATAACAGAGCAAGAAAATGATGGTGTACTCTTCTATGATTCTTTAGGATAAGCTGCCGATGGTATGCGCGTGATGCGTGAAGCAGGTATGAACTCAGTACGTCTTCACGTATGGGTTAACCATTCTACAGGCTGGTGCAACAAAGAGGATGTAATTGCCAAAGCAAAACGTGCTGCTGCGCTCAAACTGCGAGTAATGATAGATTTTCACTATTCAGACTTCTTCGCAGACCCTAGTCGCCAAAATATTCCCGTAGATTGGGCAGATTATGACCTTGCACAAATGAAGCAAGCCGTGGCTGAACATACTACCGATGTACTTTCTGCCTTAAAAGCAGAAGGCGTAACCCCCGAATGGGTACAACCTGTAACTTACAGACAACCTATGATAATTAATAGCATGAAAATTCTAATTTTAGCAATCACTTCTCTGCTCACATCATGGCAATTTACTATGGAGCAGAATGACCACCAAATGCCAGTGGCAGAAGCCTCCACATGGCAAGAAGTAACTGTACCGCATGATTGGGCCATCTATGGTCCATTCGATCGTCCAATGACTTGCAAAACGTGACCGTTTGGCAAAATGGCGAGACCTTCCCAACAGAGAAAACAGGTCGCACTGGCGGTCTGCCATACATGGGTAGTGCATGGTACAAAACCATTCTTCCCCTTCAGGGGGAGTTAGAGGGGGCTTATTTTCTCCTCTTCGATGGTGCAATGAGCGAGGCAGAGGTCTTTGTCAATGGACAGAAAGTGTGCTTCTGGCCATATGGCTACAATGCCTTCCATTGTGATATTACATCTGCTTTGACCGTTGGCGACAACGAAATTGCTGTTCGCCTCCAAAACCGCGAGCAGAGTAGCCGCTGGTACCCAGGTGCAGGACTCTTCCGCAATGTGCATTTCATTCATAAACCCCATGTATATGTTCCTATTTGGGGCACACATATCACTACACCCTATGTGACTGAGGAATTGGCTGCTGTGAATATCAAAACACGTGTAGAAAATGCACTCAACAAACATATTGAGTTGCGCACTTCGCTTATTCATAAAGCAACTGGAGAAGTGGTGGATTCGCTTGTTAGTCACTACGATGTAAAACACAACTTACCTCTTGAGCAAAACATCACTATCCACAATCCTGCTCTCTGGTCGCCCGAAACGCCTAACTTGTATGTCGCTCGCACCTGTGTGGTGGCAGATAGCGTATATCAAGAAACAGTAGAAACTACTTTTGGTGTGCGTAGCGTACAAATCGTACCAAATGTTGGGTTCCTACTCAATGGCAAAGTGCGTAAGATTCAGGGCGTATGTCTTCACCACGATCTTGGTCCTTTGGGCTCAGCTGTCAGTCGCGATGCACTGCGCCGCCAACTGCTCATGCTCAAGGAGATGGGCTGCAATGCTATTCGCACTTCACACAATATGCCTGCACCAGAGCAAATCGAACTATGCGATGAACTGGGACTCATGGTCATGTGCGAGCCCTTCGATGAGTGGGATTGGGCTAAGTGCAAAAATGGCTACCACCGTTTCTTCAACGAGTGGGCAGAGCGCGATATGGTGAATATGCTACATCACTTCCGCAACAACCCAAGTATCGTCATGTGGTCTATCGGCAACGAAGTGCCTACACAGTGCGCCCCTGAGGGATATAAGATTGCCAAAATGCTCCAAGATATCTGCTTGCGCGAAGATGGCACACGTCCTTGTACCGCAGGTATGGATCGAGTAACCTGCGTTTTGGAAAATGGTTTTGCCAGTGTACTCCAAATCGTTGGTCTCAACTACAAGGCATACCGCTACGAGGAGTCTTACCAACGTACCCCTCAACACCTGATTTTGGGTTCAGAGACAGCTTCCACTGTTTCTTCGCGCGGCGTCTATCTCTTGCCCGCAGTACCAGATAATACGGATCATATCACCAATCGCAATCATCCAGGAGGCAATAGCCAAACCAATCAATGTTCGGGTTATGACCTGCAATATTGTCCATGGAGCAATGTGCCTGACGAGGACTTCCGCAATATGGATGACTATCCATGGACGATTGGGCAGTTCGTTTGGACAGGTTTCGACTACTTAGGCGAACCCTCTCCATGGGATACCGATGCATGGCCAAGTCACTCTTCCTACTTCGGTATCATTGACCTTGCAGGTATTCCTAAAGATCGCTACTACCTCTATCGCTCTATGTGGCGCAAGGATGTACACACGGTACATCTCCTTCCTCATTGGAATTGGAACACGGGTGACACCCTCCCTGTTATGGCATATACCGATGCCGCTGAAGGCGAGCTCTTTGTCAATGGCAAGAGTATGGGTAAGGTACGCAAACTCACCCGCGAAGAGTCTGAAGCTGCTATTCAGGCAGGCGACCCATTGGGCTTGCAACGCCGCTATCGTCTCATATGGGATAATGTGCCATTCGAGGCAGGAGAAATCAAAGTGGTTACACCATATGGCGAAGCAGTACGCAAGACAGCCAGCGCACCACACCATATTGAAATGTATGTAGAAGATATTCCTGCAACAGACAGTAAACCAATGCACTTCGTGCGTGTACGTGTTTGCGATAAGAACGGCAACCTTTGTCCACAAGCCAATCATCTCATTCGTTTCTCCACCAAAGGCGAAGGACGTTTCCGCGCCGCAGCTAATGGTGATGCAACTAATCTTGACCTTTTCCATATGCCTCAGCACCATGCTTTTGCAGGCGAATTGACGGCTATTGTAGAAGGAAGTTGCACATTGACCGCTACAGCAAAAGGTTTAAAGAAAACCACAATAACCATTCAATAAATCTGTAATTATCAAACAACTATAATACATACTCCCATGAAAATTGAAGAATTAAAATCTGCTTACGAGGCAGCGTATCAAAAATCAGCAACCGATATTTTCTTTTCTCCAGGTCGTGTAAATCTAATCGGTGAACATACCGATTACAATGGTGGTTTCGTATTCCCATGTGCATTGAGCTTCGGTACTTATCTGTTGATTGCTCCTAACAGCGAACAGAAGATTAATTTCCGTTCACTGAATATGGAGGCAATATATTCGCTTGAACTCACACAACTCACTTCTCCATTGCCTGACAAGGCATGGGCTAATTATCCATTAGGTGTTTTTGCTCAATTCATTAAGCGTGGCGTAGCTATAACTCAGGGATATGATATTCTTTTCTGGGGCAATGTGCCTGCTGGTGCAGGATTGAGTAGTAGTGCTGCGATGGAAGTGGTGACTGCATATGCTCTAAACGAATTATTAGGTACTGGATACGAACTTACTGAATTAGCTAAGATTGGTCGTGCTGCCGAGCATGAGTTCGCAGGCGTTATGTGTGGAATAATGGACCAGTTTGCTTCTGCACACGGAAAAGCTGATCATGCTATCTATTTGAATTGCGACACATTGGAGTATGACTTGGTGCCTGTGAAATTAGATGGCGTAAAGGTAGTTGTCACCAACACCCACTCACCTCATAAATTGGATTCAGGTTCATTCAATGACCGCGTACGTCAATGTCAACTGGCTGTTGAGCAACTCAATAGTGTGCGCCCTACTCAATATCTTGCTGAGCTCTCGCAAACAGAGTTTGAGCAAGTAAAACATGCGATTACGGATGAAACAGCATACCGTCGTGCGCGCCACGTTGTAGGCGAAGTACAACGTACCAAAGATGCTGTTGAGGCTTTGCTACAAGGCGATATTGTGAAATTTGGCGTTTTGATGAACCAAAGCCATGTCTCTTTGCGAGATGATTATGAAGTAACTGGTCCTCAATTAGATGCGCTGGCAGAAGCTGCATGGAAAGTAGAGGGTGTGCTAGGTAGCCGTATGACGGGCGGTGGCTTTGGTGGCTGCACCGTATCATTGGTACGCGATGAAGCGATCCCTACTTTTATTGAGCAAGTAGGTGCTGAATATACCGAGAAGACAGGACTCAAAGCCGATTTCTATATCGCTGAGATTGGCGACGGAGCACACCGCGTAAATGGTTAATCTTTGATGATATGATTAACATTGAATCATTTAATACTCGCATAGATGGCAAGCGTGTGACATTATGCACGCTTACTAATCACAATGGTTTGCAAGCTCAAATCACCAATTATGGTGCGAAACTGGTATCATTGATTATTCCCAATAAGCAAGGCGAGAAAGCTGATGTGGTATTAGGATTCTCCACTTTTGAGGAGTGGCGCAATCAAGAAACCTATTTCAATGCCATCATTGGTCGCTATGCCAATCGTATCAAGGATGGTAAGTTTGCCATTGATGAAGTAGAGTATCAATTACCTATCAACAATGGTACCAATTCCTTGCACGGAGGTGTACATGGTTTTAACGAAAGGGTATGGGATATTGTAGGGCAATCTACATACTCAGTTTTATTGCATTATCGTGCAAAGGACGGTGAGGAGGGTTATCCTGGCAATTTAGATGTGTATGTTACCTATTCGCTAACCAAAGACAATGCACTTTCTATTGTTTATGAGGCAAAAACCGATAAGCCAACTATTTTAGGCTTTACCAATCACGCTTATTTCAATCTTGAAGGAGAGGGTAGTGGTACAGTGCACAATCATCAATTGCAGGTGTTTGCGGATGAATATACACCGTTTGATGATACCGCATGCCCAACGGGCGAGATTCTTTCGGTGGAAGGTACTCCAATGGATTTCCGTGAGATGATGCGTGTAGGCGATCGTATAGATGATGCTTTCTTTGCACCAGGACGTGGTATAGATAATAATTTTGTACTTCGACCTTTGCCTGATGGACAAAAGATGCAACATGCAGCTACATTGGTTGCAGGCGGTAGAGAAATGCAAGTATGGACTACTCAACCTGGGTTACAAGTCTATACAGGCAATTGGGTGGAGCAATTTGTGGGCAAGAGTGGTAAATCATATGATGTGCAACATGCCATATGTCTGGAAACGCAGAATTTCCCCGATAGTCCGAATCATAATAATTTCCCATCTCCAGTGTTGTATCCGGGTGAGATTTATTATGCAAGAACCGATTATCGCTTCGTATAAATTATGTACATATAAAACACTATCCGTTGCTTCATTAACAAAAGCAACGGATAGTGTTTTATAGATGGATAGTGTTTTATAGATACGGATTGTACATTTTCTCGTGGGCAATCGTAGTAGGGTAGCCATGTCCGGGATACACTTGTGTATCTTCGGGTAATAGGACTAACTTTTTCAGTGAACGAATCAGTGTAGCCATATCGCCACCAGGGAGATCGGTACGCCCGATGGACTCTTGAAAAAGTGTATCGCCCGTAAAGAGCAATTTTTCAGAAGGTAGGTAATAACATACGCAATCTTCCTTGTGTCCAGGAGTGGCAATCACTTCTATATGCCAATCCGTGTTGGGAAGTGCCAAAATGCCCTCTTGAGGTTGAATGATAGGAGTAAGGTTGTAGGTCTGTTGCAGAAACTCAATGCCGCATATATGATCAGGGTGCGCATGTGTAATGAGTAATGCGATGGGTTGTAAGTTCTGCTTCGTAATATACTCTGCGAAACGCTGCTGTTCGCGCTCCTCATACATGCCCGCATCAATAATGACGGCTTGTCCCTCCTCATTGGAGAGTACATACGTACACTCGCGATAGGGATTGAAATAAAACGTCTTTAGTGTCATTTTTTAACTCCTTGCCAAATCCTATAGCCAATAACCAATAGCCTATAATGGCAAATAAACTACCGATTTCTCTTTGTACCAATCTCCTGCAAATAGTTTGGATATATCGGTGATTTCCACATACTTGCGATACGGCTGTGTTTCGCTATCTAAATTTCCCCCTTTGAGCACCATCAGTCCGTTAGGCATAGCATTCTGGTGTTTGTTACTCACATTTTTACGTATTAATTTTACTAAATCAGGTAGGGGCATCACGGCACGACTGACAATGAAATCAAACTTACCACGTTCCATTTCGGCACGCTCTTGAATGCAGGTAACATTGCTCAGTCCGATAGCTTTAGCAATCTCTCTCGCCACTTTAATCTTTTTGCCAATACTATCAATCAATGTGAACTGACATTCTGGAAATAGGATTGCCAATGGGATACCAGGAAATCCACCTCCAGTACCCACATCGAGTAGGGTAGTACCTGGCTGAAAATGCAGCACTTTGGCAATTGCCAATGAGTGAATGATATGATGCGGATACAGATTATCAATATCTTTGCGCGAAATCACATTGATTTTGGCATTCCAATCGCGGTACAATGTCCCTAATGTCATGAACTGCTGCACTTGCAGAGGTGTCAGAGAGAAATACTCTCTGATACTCTCTATACCTGCAATGTCTAGTTGGTTAATCGTTTCAGTCATATACCTTTCCTATAACCTTTAGGAGCTATGCGTTGTCCTATATCCTATGACCCGTAGGGCTTTCATTAACCTATATTAGTGAATACGTTTTGAACGTCTTCGTCCTCTTCGATTTTATCAATGAGTTTTTGTACGCTCTCCATCTCCTCGTCGCTGAGAGTCTTGGTGTCATTAGGGATACGTACAAACTCGCAAGATTGAATCTCAAAGCCATTATCCTCAAGATACTTTTGCATTTGTGAGTACTGGTTGAAGTCACCATAGATAACGATGGTACCTTCTTCTTCATCATGACCTAATTCCTCTACACCGAAATCAATCAATTCCAGCTCTAATTCATCAAGATCAATGCCCTCTTTAGCTGTAACAGTGAAACATGCTTTACGATCAAAGAGGAATTGCAGACAACCTTGTGTACCGAGACTGCCGCCATGTTTGGTGAAGTAGCTACGGATATTGGCTACAGTACGCATGTTGTTGTCAGTAGCTGTTTCTACAAAGATTGCCACACCGTGAGGACCATATCCCTCATAGCAAATCTCTTTATAGCCTTCAGATGATTTATCAGTAGCTTTCTTGATAGCACGCTCAATATTTTCCTTTGGCATGTTCTCTTTCTTACATTGTTGCATCAATGTACGCAGACGAGGGTTGCTATCAGGATCTGGACCACCATCGCGTGCTGCCATGGTGATTTCTTTGCCTAATTTAGTAAATACTCGAGCCATGTGGCCCCAACGTTTCAATTTGGTCGCTTTGCGATATTCAAAAGCTCTTCCCATAGTGTTACTTGTTATTTATTTTTATGAGTTATTATATTATTGCTTAAATCTTGTACGTATTACTTATTCAAAGGTCACGTTAAATTCTATGCGATTATTCTGTGTTCTACCTTCTTTGGTATCATTGGTAGCAATAGGTCTATCAGATGCATAGCCATGTGCTGTCAGCATTTGTGCAGGAACGCCTTGATCAATCAGATATTCTCTTACGGCATAAGCACGACGCTCTGACAACTCTTTATTGTATTGATAATTACCAACATTGTCGGTATGTCCTTGGATTTCTATTTGATAAGACGGATTATCTACAAAGGCTCTTGCCAAGCGTTTCAGAATATTGCGTGAAGATTCTTTTAAGGTAGGCTTGCCGTTTTCAAATAGAATTTCTACTTTGGCTTTATTGAGCAAAATTTGTACCTCTCTACTAATCTCTGGACATCCCGAATTGCTTTTTGAGCCCAATACGGTAGGACAAACATCCTCAAAATCATATACGCCATCATGATCAGAGTCTAATGGACATCCATATTCATCTACATGATTGCGAGCTACGGCTGGTGTATTCAGACATCTATCCATATAGTCGAGTACACCATCTCTATCGGAATCCTGTGGGCAACCGTACTGATCCACTTTGCCTGCAGCTTCTGCTGGTGTTTCTGGACATTGATCCATGTAATCAACCACTCCATCACCATCGGAATCCAATGGACAACCATGTTCATTGATATGCTCATACGCTGCTGCTGGAGTACCTGGACATTGGTCTAAATAATCTACCACTCCATCACCATCGGTATCTAATACGCATCCTGTTTCGTTTACATAGTTTCTAGCCTCTTCTATTGTATTAGGACATTGGTCAATGTAGTCTGGTACGGCATCTCCGTCGGAGTCAATGGGGCAACCAACGGAATCAATCAAACCATATGCTTCTGATGGAGTGTTTGGACATTGGTCGATATAATCTGGTACACCATCGCCATCAGCATCTACTGGACATCCAATCATATCCACTCTTGCTTCCACAGGGGTTTGCAAACACATATCAAAATCATCTGCTACTCCATCTTTGTCATCATCCATTGCATGGCGCTTACTGCATGTGCCAGCTACAATAGCTATACCAAACGAGAGATTTACACAACCTGTTTGGTAAGGCAATGGAATCACCTGTGTTTCCGTTTGGTAAGGAGCATAAGAGGTGGGGATATAATCAGCTGCTACGGTCAACATCAATCCATCATATGGCGCTATTGATAGTGCGGCTCCCACATTGCCACCATATCCATTGATGATGGAATACGATGCTGCTAAGTTAAACCAATTCATTGGGCGGAAAGCAGCGCCTATAGTTATTTCCTCGGATACGCGATCGTTGTAAAATCTTGTACGAGAATAGATACCTACGCCTACACGATTCTTCCAGAAATTAGCATCTACACCTATATTGAGGTTGGCTGTAATCATTTGATTGAAGGACATGGTAACGGGCTCTTGGAAATGAATAGCATCCAAATAACCGGATAAGTTTTCTGTTAAAACATCGGTTTGCACATTGCCATTCTCATCAATATAATCTTGGTAATTGGAATTGGTAAATCCATTGAATGTAGTATCCATGGAAATGGTGGCACGATCGCCTTTTGCCCAATGAATTAAACCTAAATCGGTGATAGATGCACTTACTTGCAGCATATTGAATGGCTTGTATGTCACACCCATATCTAATGCACCACCAAAGCCAGAGGGGGTGATTAGTTCCGATATATTGGTTGAGGGTATTTCCCCATTAGATATAAGTCCTTCTATATTTTTAGCATTCAGTACTCCAGCCAATTGCATACTACCATGTCCATACAATCGTGCCATCTCTTGGGTGGATGTAAATTCCAATTCGCTGAATTTAGCGCGCATAAATGCATGTCCCATCAATACTTTCAATTTTCCACCTACTACCCATTGATTGTTGATAGGGCGTGTATATCCAAAGGAAAATTCCGAGTACAATGATGCTGATGCGTGGGTAGAACGTAAGTTGATATTATCCATTCCTTGTCCCAATAGCGGACCAAAAGCAGATTTTGGCAATCCAATGCCTATATTCATGCGCTCAGAAAAATTGAAATGGAAGAAACCATTATGTTGTGTTCGGAAACCAAAACTGAGCAGATTAATATACAAATCAGTAGAAATATTCACATTGTTGGGCAATTTTTTCCATAACTCATTGCCAGCATTAGGGTGAAGTGCTGTAATCGTTTTACCTGAAATTTTATCTATGAAAATTAGATCTTTCATGCAAACGGCATTATTTCCTACCATAAAATCTGTATAACCTATCACGGGCAAAAGCAGGTAGAAATTTCCTACAGGTTGCAGGGCAGGGTTGATGGTATGACGCATAGGAGCATTCTCCATAAAATAGAGGGTATTCATCTCTTGGGCACGTACACCATAGGTAGAAAGGAAAAATACTATAATGAGTGCGATATATTTATACGATTTTTTCATAGCCATACATATATAATGTTTTGATTATAACAATTCGTTTATATCAATGATTGCTTTTACATCAGCAGTGATACCTGCTTTTATTGTAATTGCAGCATCAGGAGTTAGTTTTACCATTGTATCACTATTTTTCAAAGTTGCATTAACTACGATGTGGTCAGTAGATGCAATCTTGTTGAAGTCATCTTGAGTAACGCTGAGTATGATTGGGTTTTTGCTTGGTGTTTTCACAAAGCCATTTTCAATCACTTCGGGTTGTTTCAAATCTAAATCAATGGTATTACTTTCCATGCTACTCAATTGAATTATTTCACCTGCTGCGTTGAAAAAGGCGACGCTGCCTGCTACATTAAATGGAATCCAGTTTTCTATATCTAAATACAATTTCAATTCTGCTTTTTCTACATTCTGTATGAAATTAGCTTCGGCTAAAAGTGAGTCCAATTGAATGGTTGTCAAGTTAATACCACGAATCGTATCGCCATACGAGAAATGCACGTTTTCTCCAAACTCAAATGGCACATGGATGTTTAACGCCATTTTCAAGTGTGTATTATCAGTAATACGGTATTGGCGTTGAGTAGAAGTGGAATCAATACCAATTTGGTAATCGTATGACACTTTATCAGGATGAATGGTGAATAGATCATCAATATTTCCGTTACGATCGGTATAATCAATTCGAATAGAGTCAATAGTAGTAGCATCATACGGTGCGTCCATTGCAATTTTGCTTGGGAAATGGAAAGTTTTCGTTTTCTTTCCATCAAATGTCGCATATTTGCGATCACCATTGTATGAGGATACGTTCAGCGTGTTTAATGTAGCAGCCAATGGCACGGAGAATCCATGTTCGATAGTGAATAGCAGACTAGGTTTGCTGATAGGCAGCACGGTACCTTCGAAAGCTTTCCAGCCCTGCCAAAAACTCTCTATAGGGCGATCAAAGATAGAGTCTTCCATCATACGAGGGTACTTGACATATCCATATATGGCATCATAATCTAATTCGTTCAGGCGTAACGAAATATTGAAACTTGAAATATTTTTAACCGTCAATGGTTGTGAAGTGCGAATGTGGAAGTGGATAGTCATGGAGATGCTATCAAGGAAGTTTATTGAAGACGGCTCCTGACGGGGATCTTTCATGAGTACAATATGAAAATCGCTCAGGTCAAGAGGTATATCTTTACCGAATCCATATTGTGCGAATGGTACACTAATCACATTGCCATTCTTGCTTCTAAATCCATCGTTAATAGTGATTTCGATAGATTGCATATCCTTTGCAGGAATATTGATGTCATTGGTTTGGATACGAGCAATGAACTGTGCGTGGCTGACCACAATACTATCAAAACGCATGCTTTCTATATCTTCAATCATGTCGGATAGTGATATAGAGATAGGAAAATCGAGCTCTAAATCCTGACCTGCTGGAATCGAAACATTCGTAAACTCAGGATAGAATGTATTGATTTTATCACGCAAATCCAATGTTTTCTCCATAGGGTCTTTGTAGTCATCGATATTAATCAATTCGATAGTGTGCTCAAAATGCATAGTGTCGGAATACACATATTGACCATCTTTGTCCACACTTACTCCTTGAATAGGAGTATCCGCAAGCACATCACCCAAACGAATGCTCAGCGAACCTAACGGCAATGCCAATGATGTTTCTATCGATGTGGTGGCATCGATGTTCTCGAAATCAATATTGGTCATACAACCTGCAAGGGAAATAACAATGGCGCAAACGCCAAACACTAATGTGTCAATTCGTTTCATAAGCATGTTACTAATTGTAGTATTTATTTTGTCTGCAAAGGTACAATAAATTTTTCAATTATGCAAGTTTTATTAATAATTTAATAAATATATTTTCTCTGTGGCACGTGTTAGTGCAGTGTATAGCCACCGATAGTAGCTATTATCGTGTTCTTCGATGGGTATATTACTGGGATCGATGAACACTCGTTTCCATTGTCCACCTTGCGCTTTATGACAGGTGACGGCGTAGGCAAAGCGAATCTGCAAGGCGTTGTAGTAGGGGGATTCGTATATGGCTTCAATCAACTTCTTGCGGTTGTGCTGATACTCGGGATAATCTTCGCTGATGCGGTCAAATAGTGTTCGATGCAACTGGTGATTGGCTTCGGGCGAATCGGTGGTCAGTGTATCCAACCATAGTATCACGTCTATTTCCCAATCATAATCTACGGCTTTAAGCGAGGCATCCACAAACTGAAAGCCATACATCTCGCGCCAATTGCGCAGGCGAATAATCTCCATCATATCGCCGTTGGCAAGAAAGGGAATACCCTCATAGTCCTTGGTCCAAAAATAGTTGTTTTTGCTTATCATCAGTCGGTCGCCCGAAGATAGTGCATCTTCTCGCCATAGTACGCGTGCACGCACGCCTTGATTGTATAGGTTGGTGCGACGGTTGGTGCGCGTGAGAATGATAGTTTCTTCCATACCCACTTCGCGGTAGGATTGCTCTAATAGTTCTAAGAAATCTTGACCATCAAACGACTGAAAATCAGGTGTGTATTGATACTCAAACTCCTTCACTCCCTCACTCCTTAACTCCTTCACTCTTTCACTCCTTAACTCCTTCACTCCTTCACTCCTTAACTCCTTCATTCCTAAACCCTTTATCCTCTGTCTCACTGCGGTGGCGTTGCTCAATATGCCGCTATCCAATGCTTGTCGTGCCACTTGCGTGAGTGTATATGAGGTGACATCTAAGCCGTATCCTTTCAGGTAGTCTATGTTTAATGCGGGTGACAGGCTTGACCCTACGGGTGGTAGTTGGGCGTCATCGCCCAGTAGGAGCAAACTGCAGCGTTCGCCCGCGTGTACGTAGGTAATTAGGTCGTTAAGCAGTACGCCTGTACCAAAACTGCTGTTGTCGCGTTCGCCAGAAATCATAGATGCTTCATCTACGATAAATACGGTGTCTCTGTGTGGATTGTAGGACAATGAGAAGGTCTCTGTACCCAGTTTGTTTTGTCGATAAATATATTTGTGGATGGTGTAGGCGGGTGTTTGTGCGTAGCGCGATAGCACTTTGGCGGCCCTGCCTGTGGGAGCAAGTAGTACTACGGGTTGTTTCAGTTCGTGCAATGCTTTGACCAGCGCGGCCATAATACTGGTTTTACCTGTACCTGCATACCCTCGAAGCACAAAGGCTTTTTGTTCGTTTCGTGAAACGATAAATTGGCTCAGCAGGTGCAATAGTTCCTCTTGTCCTTCGTTGGGAGTGAAGGGTAACGCACTAATTATTCTATTTTTTATGAAATTTTCGAGCAAAATGCACTAAAAATTTGGTCAGTTCAAAAAAAAGCAGTACCTTTGCAGCGTCTTAGGGTAAGTCCTACACGACCAGCTCCCTCCGAACTCCCCCAGGTCCTGACCGAAGCAAGGGTACGAGGTTGTAGCGGTGCGATGTAGTCAGCTTACCCTTTTTTTATTCCTCGCCTTTAACCTCATCGCCTCATCGCCTCATCACCTTATTCCCCATCACATCGTATTTCTCGCCATTGCGCAAAATCCACAGTTGGCCGTTGAGCAGCACTTTCTGTACCGCTGGTGCGTTGCTATTGGGTATTGTTGGGATGTCTGTCGTTTGTCCGTATGCTGCCCATGCATTGGGTATGCCGTAACCATATTGGTTATGGGGTAGGGGGTAACGGTCAGCAGATTGGATGATTCGCTGGCGTATCTCCATGTTGCTGGCATGGGGTAGGGCAGACCATAGGCATGCCGCCATGCCTGCTATGATGGGGCAGGCAAAGCTGGTGCCGTTGCCGTAAGTCACTCGGTTGTCCACGGGACTGATTAGTGCGGCCTGGTTGCCTGTAGCGCACACTTCGGGTTTCACTCTGCCGTCAGCGGTGGGCCCCCACGAGGAGAATGTGGCTATACTATCGTTGATGTTCACCGCGCCTACGGTCAGTATGTTTTCTGCATCGGCAGGCGCACTGATGTAATGCCACGCTTTGTTTCCTTCGTTGCCTGCTGCCACAACAACCAGCATACCTTTCTGGGCAGCGATAGTGGCAGCACGCGTACAGTGGGTGTTTTGTCCGTTCATGTCGGCATAGGATAGAGTGAATTGCTCGTCATCGAACATAGCGTAGCCGAGCGAGGAGGACAGGATATCCACACCCAACGAATCGGCCAATTCAATGGCAGCCACCCAGTTGTCCATTTCTTTGGGACTTTCTGTTTGGTGTTCTTCGCTGCGTATGAGGTAGTATTCCGCTGCGGTGGCAGTCCCTTGGTAGTCGAATGTGATAGCTGCGATAGTGCCGAAGCATTTCGTGCCATGATTGCCTGTAGCACCTGTCACGCTATCGGTGTCATCAGTCATGTCGTATATACCGAGTATCTGTTTGCGTACGGCATCAAAAGCACTGAGCGTATCCACGTTCTGAAAACCGCCATCTACGATAGCCATAGTGATGCCTTGTCCATGAAATCCTGCTTCGTGTAGCAGATGCAGGTTGAGTTGTTCTGTTTGTGGGTCAGAAAGCCATGTAAGTTCTTGCCGCAGACAGTGTTGGTCTGCGGAATGGTTGTTTGAGTTGTCTTTTATATCCTCATTATCCACTTGTCTTTTTCGAAGAGATATAGAAGGGATGCCGAAGGGGGCTTCTTCGCCTTCGTGCGGATTGTTATCTCGAAGTTGTCGGGTGAGGAAGATGGTGTCCACAAAAGCCCATTCTGCGATATGCTGTGCGGTGTGTTGGTCTGCTTCGATAGTGGCTCCGTTCAGCCAACGTGAGGTGTGGTATATATGGCAGCCGAGTGCTTGCAGACTATCGATGTATATGGGAGATACGGCATAATCTAAGGAGTCGATGGTTATACCGCGTTCGGCTCTTTTGTTGAGTGCTTGTGGGCTGAGGGCGATATGTGGGCTACCTGCTTTGTCCGTAAACTGAACAAAGAACGCCAATAATATGATGAGTAATTGTGTAGCCATTTCGCCTGCAAAGGTACAGAAAAAAATGCACATACGCAAGAAAAATCTTTAAAAGTATCATGTTCTTTTGCTCAATTCGAAAAATTGTAGTACCTTTGCGAATTGTTGCGTATATACTAATTTTTGCATAGAAAAATAACACAATATGAAGAATATCCGAGTATTTATCGCTGCTTTTGCTTTGTGGCTTGTAGTTAGTCCGCTTTTCGGTCAGTCACTGACTATTACTAAGGAATTTGCTCAAGTGCCGATGGCATCTGTGTTGGCGATGTACAAGAATCAGTTTGGCAAGTGGGAGAAACCCGATTTGGATGACACATTTCCGTATGTAGTTATTCGAGTGGGTTTGGATGGTGACGGACGCGAAGTACAAGCCGCCAAGAAGCAATTGAATTTGTATTTGGGTCAGATGACTGCAGTGGAATCGGTGTATAAAGACAATAGCAACGAATTGTTGTTCTTGATTCCTGTTCGTTCACGCAATATCAAGATGGATTGTGGTGATGGTTGCGACCGTGTTACTCTGATGGATGGCTCCGTTCCGTTGCGTTCGAATACAGTGTACTACGGACGGGTGCATTTTGTGCCGATGGCAACAGATCCAGTATATGTTTCAAGTGGCCCTCAAATATATCCTCTCAATTTGCGTGTAGAGCCTGCGGATGCGAAAGTGGAAATAGTTATGCTCAATGGCATAAAACAAGAATGTAGTGTGGTAGATGGTGTAGCAGAACTGAAATTAGAAGAAGGAGAGTATCGCTATACAATCTCTGCAGAACACTACTATCCACAAGAGGGTGTGCTTTCAGTTCCTACTACTTCTACTGATGTTGTCCTGTCACTTAATCCTAAAGTAGCTTGGTTGAGCGTAACAAGTGATAGTACCGATTTGACGGATTTATCGGTTGAGATATTGCGTGTGGTGGATATGGAAAATGGCAAGAAAATGACCAAAAAAGAAGTTAAACAAAACACTTCTATCCATTCTTTGCCTTTGCAACCTCTTTTATGCGATACGGGTATCTATCAGTTACATATTGAAAAAAAGAAATACTTTGATTATAACCGCACAATCTCAATTAATGAGGGAGATAACATAGTCCTTTCTCCCAAAATGCGTCCACATATTATGAATACGTTTATACTCGCAGAAGCTGGTGTAGCATTGAATCCAGAATGGGGAGTAGGATTGATGTTCGGACAAATGTATGACGGTGTTGGTTGGTATGTGAAAGGTCGTTCAAATTGGAATATCCCGAAGAAGGACCAATATGGAGGAAAACTTTTCAATACTACCAAAGAGACTACATCATTGGAATGGATCGTAGATGCGGGTATGGTAGTTGATTTTCTAATGAAGAAAGAAAAGAAAGATAAGGATAATTTCTTGGGGTTGTATGTGGGCGCTGGTTATGGCAGCCGTGAGCGGTTTTGGCTGAATAAATTCAAGTACGGTGTAATTTACCCTGCTAACTCGTATAAGGGTGTTAGTAGTAATATAGGTATGATAGGTAGTTGGCATGGGATGACATTTATGGCAGGTGTGAATACATTGGCTTTTAAGTATATGGAAGTGGAAGCGGGCATAGGTTATACATTCTAAAATTTGTAAAGTAGTGAGAATTATGAAAAAAAGCATTATTAGCAAAATATCAATTATTAGTGTTGTTGTGTGTGTATTTCTTTCGTGTGAGAAAGATGGTGAGATTGTTTTTTCTCCAGCAGGTGTGCCAGTCGATTTGGGTTTGAGGGTGAAATGGGCAAGTTGCAATGTAGGTGCAAATAGTCCAGAGGATTATGGTGATTATTTTGCATGGGGTGAGGTAATTCCGAAAAATGAATTTTCTCATGATGAAGGTTATTTATACAAAGATAACCCAAATATTCTTCCCCCTCATGCAGATGCTGCGACAGTAAATTGGGGTGGTGCATGGCGTATGCCAACGGATGCGGAACTGACCGAACTTTGTGAACAATGCACTTGGACATGGACAAGTCAGAACGGAGTAAACGGTTACAAGGTAACGAGCAAATCTAACGGTAATAGTATCTTCCTTCCCGCTGCAGGCTACTACCGCCACGGCAGTTCGCTCGACGACGCAGGCATCCACGGCAACTACTGGTCGAGTTCGCTCAACACGGGCGACCCGTACGACGCGTGGGACGTGACATTCGGTCCAGGCAACGTGTACCACGACTGCTACTACCGCGGATCTGGATTCTCCGTGCGCCCTGTCTGCCCGTAGAATTTATTGCTTATGAACGAGCAAAAAATGACTTGCAAAAAATGAATACGTTCGGCGAGATTAACTGAGCGGAGCGTAAAATACAAAAATTAGTGTAGGGTATAAGGTGTAAAGGCAGGTGTATGAGAAAGCGAAATCCAAAAATATTGCCATAAATTCGGAAAAATAGAGAAAAACTACCTACCGTTTTTGATATAAATAGACCCCACCTAACCTCTCCATCGGGGGGAGTGTATCTTCGGCAAGTGATAACGCGATAGGTAGCGAACAGCTTTTAGCCTATAAACGGAGCACAGATACCATACTGATGTGATGACGAAGGTATTCTATGAACCCGTCAATAACCCGTCAAGAACCCGTAAAAGATAGCATAGACTAAAGGCAATAGAAAGCACAGACTAAGGGTAAACAGCATAAAAAAGATATTACTATGTGCCTTGAATCACATAGTAATATCATAGTTATCACATAGTTATCTCGTAGTAGAGATAGGGAACTATCCCTTGTTATCGTTTCTCCAGCAAGACTACATTCTCTACGTGGTGAGTATGAGGGAACATGTCCACAGGTTGCACCTTCGTGACGCGGTACTTGCTATCCAACATATTCAAATCGCGTGCCTGCGTAGCAGGATTACAACTCACATACACAATACGCTTTGGTTCGGCAAACAATATCGTATTGATTACATCCTCGTGCATGCCTGCGCGAGGAGGGTCGGTGATAATCACATCAGGACGACCGTACTGCGAGATAAAGTCCTCATTCAAAATATCCTTCATATCTCCCGCGAAGAAAAGCGTATTGTCCAAATGGTTGATGTTCGCATTCACTTTTGCATCTTCAATTGCCTCTGGTACATACTCAATACCAATCACTTGACGCGCTTGGTGCGCTACGAAATTGGCAATCGTACCCGTGCCTGTGTAGAGGTCAAACACCAATTCGTTGCCCGTCAGTCCTGCAAACTCGCGCGCTACTTTATACAGTTCGTATGCCTGCAAGGTGTTGGTTTGATAGAATGACTTAGGACCTACCTTAAATTGCAAGTTCTCCATCTGCTCCATGATATGGTCTTGACCGTGGAAGACATGCACCTCTTGGTCGCCAATCGTGTCATTGAACTTGCGATTGACTACATACAACAAACTGATAATCTCAGGGAAACTATCGCGGATATACTCCATTACGCGCATATCGGGTTCGTCTGCCCAAACGACAATGAGCATCACTTCGCCTTTGTGGTTGGAGCGGAGGATAAGCGTGCGCAGTTGTCCCTCGTGCGCATGCTCATTATAAAAGGTGATACCTAACTGTCGCGCGTACTCGCGTATGCCGTTTCGTATGCGGTTGTTAATCTCAGGCATGAGGTGGCATTCGGTGATATCCAGCACCTTATCAAAGCAATTGGGGATATGGAAACCCAGTCCGTGGGTGTTGTCCACGTTCTCCAGTCCGCCCGCAGCGCGGATAGTATCCCAACTCAGCCATTTGCGGTCGGAGAAAGTGAACTCCAACTTGTTGCGGTACTCATAAATCTCCTTGCTGCCGAGGATAGGGGAGATCTCTGGCAGCTCAATCTTACCAATACGGGTGAGGTTATCCACAATCTGTTGTTGCTTATGGCGCAGTTGTTCTTCGTAGGGAAGGATCTGCCATTTGCAGCCACCGCACTCGCCATAATGCTTGCAGACGGGCTCGCAGCGGGTAGGGGAAGGGGTAACGATACGCTCTACACGACCCTCCATAAAAGAGTGCTTCTTGCGGGTTACTTGTATATCCACAATATCTCCAGGCACGCAATACGGCACAAATAGCACCATATCGTCCACGCGGGTGATGGCTTTGCCCTCAGCAGCAATGCCTGTAATCTCAATGTTTTGCAGTAATGGTAAGTTCTTCTTTTTCATACTTCTAACCTCTAACAGCGCAGCGGTCTAACATCCGAAGGCGGTCTAATATCATTATTATTTCATTAGCCAATTGATACTTTGTTGGTAGAGAGTGTTGAAGTCGTATGCACTCTCGAGCATGAAACTCCAGCAGAGTGTTTTCGCTCCACCTGCTTCAGATGCATCATAGCCAATAGCAGCACCCACATTAGTTTCTGGGAAACGAGCTATAATCATACCACCTTCCTCTGGATGAATACCATCTGCGTTCTCGGTATGGATAATAGTTTCGTTAGGCTCGGTGCGGAAGGTATAGTTGCCTTGTGGCAATTGGCGTTCAATACGCACCTTGCCTGTCAGGGCTGCTTGCTCGCAACGGAATGAATAGTGCAATTGGTTTTTGGTAAAGTCTGCGTCCTCTTTGCTTTGCATGTCGCTGGCGATATGTGCGCCAGAGAGCAAGAGGCGACCTCCATGTTGCAAGTAGTGGGTAAGTGCATGTTGCAAGTTTGCAGGCATGCAGTGGAACGACGTGTCGTTGCCCATGATGACAGTCTTTTGCTTACCGAGAATGAGATCTATCAGATCGTAGGCGATGAGGCTATCAGGCGATAAGACGAGTGCATCTACGCTGGTGCTGACATACGAATAGCCCATTTCAGCCAATGCGCGACCGTGCATAGCAGGATAGTCGAATGTGTTGCCCACTGTAGGGTGATCCATATGGTCGCAATGGCACATACCCCAACCGCAGTTGTCATCGGTCTTCCACTCGTTGCGTTTATCAAAGTCATATACCTCGCCGATATAGTTTACCCCCTTGCCATATGGCACTGCGTGGTGATACGGACGGATACCGCCATAGATACTGTCTTGCCACCAATCTGGACCACTTACGCGATTGAAACCGTTGATAATTAGCACTTGTCCTTTCTCCTCTGGTGCGATATACGCAGATAGCGTCTCGCTCTTGAAACTGATACCACCTGCATTACCTGCTGCCACGCGAATATCGTAGCGAGTGCCTTTGTCTGGAGTGAATGTATATTCGTTGCTTGCTACGCGCACACCATTATCCCAATCGCCATCGTTCTGGCGGGTATAGACAATATAATAAGTAGGAGTAGCAGTAGCTTCGAGAGGGTCGTTGGTTGGGGCCCATGTCACTTTCGCCTTATCGCCTGTACGCTTGATAGCGATGCTGTTCACAGGTAATGGTTGTACCACGTATTCTGTGCCGTATTGCTCGTGCATGAAGCGCAAGAACGATTTGTACATAGCGCGTGAGATGGTGAAACGTACGCGTGGGTCAAGACCGTACTTCATATCTGTTGGGTTCTGGTGAGAGAGCAACTCCAGCAATACAGCAGGCACTTTAGGATGGCGTGCTTCGGCGTAGGAGGAGTTGTTGAGTTGGCGACGTGTCCACTCAGGTGCGTAGATAGCGCGCATGTCCTCTACAATCTGCGTTTGCATATAGTCTGCCAAGTCACGTGCATTGATACGGCTCTTTCCTGTAGGGTATTTTTTATTTTTCTCATCATCATAGTCTTTGTAGATAATGAGTGTACCTACTACCTCATCGCGAATACCTGCATCGGTATGGAAAGCGAGGCTGGCATGGAGTGGAATACCCAATCCTGGTTCGTTAGGGTTGGCTGCACTACCACCTGCGAGGTAATTCACCCATATACCACGTGCTGCGTAGTCGTCCACATAGTCGTTTTTGCTGTCGGTGTAGTTGTAAATGCTATCAGGAATACCCGAATATTGCATCCAGTAGCGTGCAGCTTCGATATAGCGTGGCAAACCACTGGTGATAGCATTGGCTTGATTAGCAAGTAGTTCAGCACTATCAATCATGACTGCATCACCTTCTGGCAGGTCTTTGGATGAAGGTACATTCTCAAAGCTATCGGGTTGTTTGTAGCGTGCTACACTGCCCATACCGCCACCGAATTTCACAGCATCGGTAGTCACCACCTCTTTGCCATTAGCCACGGCTGCTACACTCACGTAGTTGTTGGCTTGGTCGTCATCAAAGGCGAAAGTGCCAAGATATACCCATGTGCTACCACCCATCTTCTGATTAACAGCGAAAGTGGTCTTTTGCCCTTTGTGCATCACGGTGTATTGTGCTTTGCTGGTGCTATTAGGCAGGGTGTGATAGCTGACATACACAGCATATTCGCCCTCTGGCAACGATGGGGTGTATTTCATTTCGCCTTTGGCTTTGTTGCCAGTTGCTTCTGTGGCATAGCTGCCAAAAGTGAAAGGATTCTCGCCTTCCAACAGTGGTCTTTCTGGAGTAGCCCAACCAGCACCTTGTCCCAAGGTCCACTGACCATTGCTCATCGCTTGTGTATTATCCACAATCTCCTCATGCGCTTGGGTATCGCGTTCGCGAGGTTGTACTACCACAGCACCTGCGTTTTCAAGCATTGGTACGAGGAAAGGCATGGTGTAGCTGGTGGTATAGAGGTCTTCCACTGTACTCCATACTTTGGCACGTTGCCAACGCCATGATTCGGTAGGTTGGTGGAAATATTGTCCGTGGCTACCCCATAGTGCAATATGCTTGCCATCCAAACCTTGTTTGGCAGAATAGGGACGCGAGGTGTTGGTGACCCATTGCGTAGTGGCGGGTAACGTATATCGTGCATTCTTAGCGCGATGACGATAGAGCGATGTTACCAACTCGCCCAACTCATATCCATCGGTGTAGATGGTTACTTTACCTTGGTGGTTACCCAGCACCATCTTACTAATCAACAAACGCAAGTCGCGCACTTCACTGTCGCTGAGAGAGATGGTACTCAACGCCTTGTTGGTGTACACAGTAACGAACTGATTTTTCACACGGATGTTGCTTACGCGTACAGACTCGGTGTATGCATGTGCCCTGACGAAGGCATTTAGTGTGTCGGTGAGTTGTTGTTTGTCAATAGCCAACGCTTGCATGGTAATGCAAAAAGCCATGATTAAAAGGGAAATTTTGCTTTTCATATGTGTATTTTATTTTTGTTATGGACAACTTTACCCAAATTTGACGCAAAGGTACAAAAATTATTGTAAATTTGCAAAAAAGTTTAAGAACTGCGTCGTATCTTATGCTTTTTTCTATTGCGTGAGCAATAAAATGCGTAAACTCTTGCATATTTCCAAAAATATCACTATCTTTGCACCCAAATTGGATAAGAATGCCAAAATTGATTCTGTTATGAAAGAGTTGATATTGAAAACAAAGGTTACCGCATGTAAAATGGAGGAGATGAATCCTTCGATGCGTGAGTTGGTAGAGAAAGCGAAAGCGATGACAGAACATGCCTATTGCCCATACTCTCACTATCATGTGGGTGCAGCGGCTTTGTTGGCAGATGGTCAGATCATCACTGGCAACAATCAAGAAAATGCAGCATACCCCAGTGGCTTATGCGCAGAGCGTACTACTTTGTTTGCTGCTAATGCCAATAATCCTCATACGCCCGTGTTGGCGTTGGCTGTGGCGTGCTACACCAATGGTAAGTTTACCAAAGATGCAGCTAGCCCATGCGGAGCATGCCGACAAGTGATGGTGGAAACAGAGCATCGATACAAACAACCAATGCAAGTGATACTCTATGGAGAAGATATGTGCTATATCTTTGACAAAGCAGCCGACCTGCTACCGCTGAATTTTGATGCGGATAGTTTGGAGGGGTGATTGGTGTTTGGAGTTTAGTGATTTGTGATGAGAATAGCGAAACGAATAGATGTATATCTGCTCAAGCATTTCCTTGGGCTCTTAGCGATGACGTTTATGATATGCGTCTTCATATTGCTTATGCAATTTGTGTGGATGCATGTCAAGGACCTCGTGGGTAAGGGTGTAGAAGTGAGTGTGTTGGCTGAATTCTTCATCTATGCAGTGGCGTCGGTGGTACCATTGGCACTGCCGTTGGCTATTCTATTGGCATCGTTAATGACCTTTGGTAACCTAGGTGAGAAATCAGAACTGACAGCCATGAAGGCAGCGGGTGTGAGTTTGTTTCGTATCATGCGTCCACTGACTATCTCGCTCTTTTTTATATGCGGTGGCGCATTTCTATTCTCTAACTATGTATTGCCTGTTTCGCAAGTGAAATTATGGGCATTGATATTCTCGTTGCGGCAGAAGTCACCTGAATTGGAGATTCCACAGGGTGAGTTTTACGACGGAATAGATGGCTACAATATTTACGTGAGAAACAAAGATCCTCAAAAAGGTATGCTCTACGACATGATGATCTACGACTATACCGAAGGATTTAAAAATGCTACGGTCATGGTAGCAGACTCAGGTAAAATATACTTTACCGATGACAAGAAATATTTGCTACTGCGTTTGTATAGCGGTGAATCGTTTGAGAACCTTCATCGTGACCAAAAACGAGCTACAAAGTCCGAAAAAAATATTCCATATCGGCGTGAGTCTTTTGCACAGAAGCAGTTGCTGATAGATTTCGATACCGAGCTGAATCGTTATGATGAGAATGTGTTAAGCGATCAACACGTATCGAAAAACGTAGGCGAATTGGTACATAGTATTGATTCGGTGCAGGTGTTGGCACACGAACGTAGTGCAGAGCAGAGTACGATGATAGTGGAGAAGCATTATTTCGGTCGTGAGCGAATAGCGGGACGTAATTTGCAAGATGAAATGGTGGGGGCACCTGAAGATAGAGTATATGATGTGGATACCTTGCTGGCACAATTGACTCCTGAAGAACGTTATCGTGCTGCTTCAGCAGCTTTGGAAAAAGCGAAGGCGCAGCGCGATCAGATTGATTATAACGCGCTGATGTTGGATGACTATCAACGCTATATCCGTCGCCATGAGATAGAACTGCATCGCAAGTTCACATTGGCGTTCGCGTGCCTGGTCTTCTTCTTTATCGGTGCTCCGTTGGGAGCAATCACTCGAAAAGGCGGATTGGGGATGCCAGTGGTGATATCGGTGGTGATGTTTATCGTGTATTATATCATTGATAATACGGGATATAAGATGGCACGCGAAGCAATTTGGCCATGTTGGGCGGGTATGTGGTTGAGTTCGTTTGTCCTATTGCCAATAGGTATATTCCTTACCTACAAAGCGGCTACTGACTCCGCACTCTTTAATCCTGATGCATGGTTGAAAACGTGGAACAAGTTGAGAATAAAACTGCTGAAAGTACTGAAAGTGATACAACGCATTGTTGTAAAATCATAATTTGTAAATTATTAGATTATTTTATGAATACAATAGAACAAGCTATTCGCGATATTCAAGAAGGTAAATTCGTGATTGTTGTGGATGATGAGGATCGCGAGAATGAAGGCGATTTCATTATTGCTGCTGAGAAAATTACACCCGAAAAAGTGAACTTTATGTTGCAACATGGCCGCGGTGTGCTATGTGTGCCCCTGCCAGAAACACGTTGTGCGGAACTGGATTTGGTGCATCAAGTATCAAACAACACCTCAATGTTGGGCACTCCGTTCACTGTTACGGTGGACAAACTGGAGGGTTGTACTACGGGTGTGAGTGCGGAAGATCGTGCCGCTACTATCCGCGCGTTGGCAGATCCTGCATCCAAGCCTGAGACATTTGGTCGCCCAGGACATATCAATCCATTGTATGCACAAGAACGTGGTGTATTGCAACGAGCAGGACATACCGAAGCTGCGGTGGATTTGGCGCGATTGGCTGGATTGCAACCAGTGGCTGCATTGATTGAGATTATGAACGAAGATGGTACCATGGCGCGTATGCCTCAATTGGAAAAAGTGGCTGCGGAGTATGGACTGAGCCTGATTTCGATAAAAGATCTCATTGCCTATCGCATGAAGCACGATTCTCCAATAGCTAATGGTCCATTGCCTATTTCCAACACCCTCGTCGAGCGCGGTGAGACGGTTGCTTTGCCTACCGAATATGGTGATTTTATGCTTACCCCTTTCCGTCAACTCACCAATGGATTGGAGCATATTGTATTAGTGAAAGGCGAATGGAAAGAGGATGAACCAGTATTGTGCCGTGTACATTCATCATGCATGACAGGAGATATATTTGGCTCGAAACGTTGCGAATGTGGCGAGCAACTCCATAAAGCCATGAAAATGGTGGAGAAAGAGGGGAAAGGCATCATTGTATATATGAATCAAGAAGGTCGTGGCATCGGTTTGATGAATAAAATTCGTGCCTACAAACTGCAAGAACAGGGCGAAGATACCGTAGAAGCTAATATTCATTTAGGTTTTCAACCCGATGAGCGAAACTATGGGGTTGGCGCACAAATATTGCAAATGATGGGTGCTAAGAAATTGCGATTGATGACCAATAACCCCGTGAAAAGAGTAGGGTTGGAAAGCTATGGCATAGAAATTGTGGAGAATATCCCAATAGAGATAGCTCCGAATCCTTATAATCTGCGTTATATGCAGACAAAGAAAGAGAAAATGTATCACAACTTAAAATTGGTATGAGTATGAAAAGATTATTTTTGTTGTTGCCAATCTGCTTAGGTACTCTGTTGTTGGTTCCTAACTCAATGATGGCAGATGAGACTGTGACCGTTACCGCTACCAATTCAGACATTTCTGAAAATCTTGACCTGAAGATGGTAGCCACATTGTTTGGCCAAGCCAAAGACTTGGCAGCCTTTGAGCAGATGCTGAATACCCCTGATTCTGCATTCTCAAATCTCGATTTGAATGGAGATGGCGATGTGGATTATCTGCGTGTGGTAGAGACTGCTGATCAAAATCGTCACTTGATTGTTATACAAGCTGTATTGGCAAAGGATGTGTATCAAGATGTGGCATCAATTTTTGTGGAGAAAGACCCTGAGTCGGAGTCTGTGACTGTGCAAGTGATAGGTGATGAGTATATATATGGCGACAACTATATCATTGAACCCGTATATATCTATCGCCCAATGATTTATGATTGGTTCTGGGGCCCATCATGGGTGTGCTGGCATTCTCCATACTATTGGGGCTATTGGCCAGGTTGGTGGCATCCATATCCTTGTATGGCTTATCATTTGTATTGGGATCATTGCTATTGGCATCATCACTACCATCCCATCTGCACATATCGTACAGGACACCACTATCATGCACATTATAAACCTATGCGTCGTGCCGTGAGTCGTACGGATTATGCTACACGTCATCCAGAGCGTTCGTTTTCAACTCGCAATGCATCGCGCAATTATCAAAATGCGCGTGATATAGATAGAGGTCGTGCAACTGCCATGCGCAGTACTACATCTACACGCAATACGGCTACAGGCAACACTCGCGTGTCTTCACGCAACGTATCTTCACGTACTTTTGGTAGTGCAAATGTTCGCACCAACGCTACGCGTGTAGATAATGTAGCAACGCGCACCACTACACGAAATGCTTCGGCTGCGCAAAATGCTAAGCGCTCGCAATCCGTGACAACTCGCACAAGTAGTACACCTACACGCAGTAGTTCGGTAGCTACTAGTCCACGTCGTTCAAACAGTACTGTAGCCACACCTACTCGCTCGTCATCTACAGTGAATAGAACATCTACCGCGCCTTCTACTACGCGTTCGTCATCACCCTCAGTTAATCGCTCCAGCAGTTCGAGCATGCGCTCTAGCAGTTCGACAGTGCGCTCATCGAGTGGTTCATCGATGCGTTCGTCAGGTGGCTACTCTTCGGGTGGAGGATCAATGCGCTCTTCGGGCGGAGGTTCATCCTCTCGCGGTGGTGGCGGAAGTACAAGACGATAGAGGTTGGTGGCTATTGGCAATGGACAATAGGTTATAGGCTGGTAGCCACTCTAAATAAATAAAAAAAACTGCACGCACATGCAGTTTTTTTTATTCTCACCTCTCAGTTTTCAGTTTTCCCCTTCTGACGGCATATATCGCACGTACCGCATGTGGCAGCATCGTTTTCTCCGAAGTAGGATAATAGCAATTGTGATCGGCAGTAGATGGGGTTATCAGCATATTCTACCATCGCTTTCAGTTTGTCGATATACTGTTGGCGATGGTTGTCGTATATGGTGGTAGGCAGATAAATATCGGTTTGTCGTTCGCGTGTGAAAGTCAGTGTATTGGCAGTATCGTGTGGGATATAGGTAATGATATGTCGTTGCGCCAATGATACGAGTAGGTCATGGAGAGATGAGGTTGGGGCTATTGGAGATGGGCTATTGGATGTAGGCAAGAGTGTGTCGAAATGAATATACTGCAAGTCGGTAAAGATACCTGCATAGTTGCGCATAAGGGCTTCCAACAAGTGTTTTTGCTGTTCGCTGAGTCCATAATCGCTGATTTCTCGGCGAGATACGAGAATCCTGACACGCGGTTGTATCTCTTGTTCTTCTTGGAAACAGATATACCCTGCTTGTGTCAATAGGTGTAGGGCAGAGTAGGTTTGTAGGATAGGTAAGTGCATGATGCGGCAGAGGTCGTTGATAGGCAACATAAATGTATGCCCTTGTCCGCTGCCAGCCCCTACGCCCAAGAAGTCGCATGTCTTGTGATAGACATTGGTGACAAACTCTTTGGGTGGGTAGTTGTCTGCTATGCGTTTGCGTGCTTTGGCTTTGTCTTGCGACGGGTCGTATAGCAGTACGGCAAAAGCGCGTTGTTCATCACGTCCTGCGCGCCCCGCTTCTTGGAAATATGCCTCTATCGTGTCTGGCAGATCGTGATGAATGACCATTCGCACATCAGGTTTGTCAATGCCCATGCCGAAGGCGTTGGTGGCTACTATTATTCTTGTTGGTGTAGTGTTGTGTAGCGGTTGTTTAGAGTTGTTTAGCGTTGTGTAGATTTGTGTAGCATTGTTTGTTTTAGAGGATGACAATTCTACACCATTCTGAACCATTCTACCCAATTCTACACGACGCTCTGTGCTCTGCGCAGGCGTCCATTGTTTCCACGCTTCTTGCTTTGCAGCGCGCTCTTTGGAGGTGAGTCCTGCATGGTAGAAGTCGGCGGATAGACCTTTTTCTTGGAGATAAGCAGCGAGTTCTTGTGCGCGTTGGCGGTTGCGGACATATACGATGGCAGAACTAGGCACTTTGTTGAGGATATGCACTATCTCATCGGCTTTCTTGTTGGTCTGACGGACTACATAACTGAGGTTTGCGCGTAAGAAACTCTTGCGCAGAACATTCTTCTCGCGGAACGCCAAGTGCTCTTGTATATCATCCACCACATCAGGCGTCGCCGTAGCGGTGAGTGCCAGTATTGGCACTTGGTTATTGGACGCCCGTTGGACTATTGGACGCTCGCTTTGCGAGCTATTGGACGCTACGCTATTGGCAATAATATCGCGTATCTCTGCGATTTTGAGGTAACTAGGCCGGAAGTCGTATCCCCATTGTGAGATGCAGTGTGCTTCATCCACGGCGATAAGGCAGATGGGTAGGCGGGTAAGGCGCTCGCGAAACTCCTCCGACTCTAGTCGCTCGGGGGAGACATAGAGGAAGTGGTAGGGCCCCCATTGGCAGTTATCGAGTGCCACTTTCTGCTGTTCGTAGGTCATGCCTGTGTAGATAGCAGCGGCACGTATATCACGACGGCGTAGGTTCTCCACTTGGTCTTTCATCAGGGCGATGAGGGGGGTAATAACGAGGCACAGTCCGCCCATCACCATAGTAGGCACTTGGAAACACAGACTCTTGCCGCCACCTGTAGGCATGAGTGCCAGTGTGTCGCGACCGTCTAAGACGGATTGGACGATTTCCTCCTGCAATGGTCGAAAATCGTCGTAGCCAAAATATGTCTTGAGTGCTTCGTGCGCGGTCATGGGCTAAAAAGTACGAACTATGAGTGATAAGTTATAATGTTTGGAATTTTTGTGCAAAAGTACACTTTTTTTCTGACATATACAAAAAATAGATTTATATAATTTCCCAAAAATGCTTTTTGTTAAGATTACCATCTCTTTTCCCCTCTTATACCTTCCTCTATTTTACCGACTGACGACCGAGAGAAGACCGACAGAACTTCGACTCAACTCTTTGCCTACAAAAAGTGCTGTCTCCATTGAGCCGCAGTCATGCCAAATAATGCTACATTAAGAACATCTGCTTCGTTAGCATACACATACGATTGTTGTTCTATTGTTAAATCTAGATATTCCCACAGATCTCCTTGTTCGCTCAATGCTTGCTTGTGATATTTCTATGAAAATATCTGCAAATATATACTTTTTCAAAAAAATACCCTCAAAAACTTGTATATGTCAAAAAAAAGCACTACTTTTGCAGTTGTAAAACAAATACAATAGTATCTAAAATATAGAATTATGCAAGAAATTAACTACAATAGTAGTAATTTATTATACGATTTCGATTTGGAATCTATAGATGAGATTATGCGCATTTTGGCAAACCAACTCCGAGCAAGAAGACTGGAGAGAGGGCTATCTCGCGAGGCATTATCTATGATGAGCGGAGTGCCCGTAGCGACGATTGCGAAATTTGAGCAAAAAGCCACAATCTCGCTAAAGCAATATGTAGCCATCTGTAAGGCAATAGGCTATAAAGAAAACCTAAAAGCCATTATGGCAGAACCTGTATATCGCACAATGGCAGAATTAGAAACTATCAAAAAGAACCAAACACGTAAACATGGACGCAATACATTCGGTAAATAAACTACAGGTCTTTTTTCGGGACCAGTCAGTAGGGACATTAGGTCGTACACCTGACAATACGCGCTGTACTTTTGAATATTCTCCTGAATGGTTGCGCAATGGATTCTCTATCTCGCCTTTGGAGCTGCCTCTAAGAAATGATTTGTTCATTGCAGAAGCTACACCGTTCTATGGAAATTTTGGTATCTTCGAAGATAGTCTGCCCGATGGCTATGGACGATACTTGCTCAATCGTTTATTACATAAATATGGTATAGATGACATTTCATTATCGCCTCTTCAGCGCTTAGCGATAGTTGGCTCATCAGGCATGGGAGCATTACGATATGTGCCACAGATATTGCCAACGGAGGAATATATTTTACCTGAGCTCAATACCCTACAAGAAATGGCATTAGATGTGCTATCCGATAGAACGCTTGAAGGCGTAGATACGTTGTATCATAACAGTGGAAATAGTGGTGGTTGCCGTCCAAAGTGTCTGTATAAGGATGATGAAGGACAATGGTTGCTCAAGTTTCGCCATACATATGACCCATTGGACATGGGAATAAAAGAGTATCATTACAATCTATTAGCTCGTGCGTGTGGAATAGATGTGCCAGAATGTAAGTTGATTAATGGAAAATACTTTGCAAGCAAACGCTTTGACCTATCTCCACAAGGGCAACCTTTGCATGTTGCCACTGCAGCAGCACTATTAAGAGAGAATATTAATCCTCCTAAAATGGATTACAAAGTCCTGCTTGCCTTGACGGGATACATAACGCAAAGTCCTGCTGCTGTAGAGCAAATGTTTAGAAGAATGGTGTATAATGTGCTGATTGAGAATAAAGACGACCATGCCAAAAACTTCTCTTTTATCTATATGAATAATCATTGGCAATTAGCACCTGCATATGACTTAACTCGCAGTATACAAGGCTACAATGGCGAGCACGCTACGTCTGTAATGGGCAATGGCGCTCCTATAGAAAAGGATATGGTGGCTGCCGCAGAAAGCATCAAAATTACCCGAGAGAGAGCCTGCGAGATTATCGATGAGATAAAGGAAAGTATTAGGTTGTATAATCTGCGTGGATAATACTAACAATACCAATAGTGTTGATATACAAAATCCCCTCAACTGAAATGTGCGTTGAGGGGATTTTGTGTAGCGTATAGTAGTGTAGGATTGTGTAGTGTTGTGTAGAATAGTGTAGGGTAGTGTTATCCCAACTTCTCTAAAGCAGTTCTTACACGAGCGAGGGTTTCCTCTTTGCCCAGCACATCGGTGATGTTCCAGATATGTGGACCACGAGCGGCACCTACCAAACAGATACGGAAAGCATTCATCACAATACCTACACCGTACTCCTTCTCGGCAATCCAAGGCATAATGAGATTATCCAAACCCTCAGCTGACCAGTCATCGTGTGCCTCCAGCAAAGCCAACATCTCGGTCATATGCTTTGGAGAATCCTCTTTCCAGCGTTTCTTGAGCGACTTCTCATCGTACTCCGTTGGAGCTACAAAGAAGAAGTTTACTTGCTCCCATAATTCGCTCACGAAGTTCACACGGTCCTTTGTTAAACCGATAACTTTCGCCACAGTAGCCTTATCGCCTAATAACCCTTTCTCCTCTAAATATGGCATGAACTGCTCAGCCAACTCCTCGTTGCTACGGAGTTGGAGGTATTGGTGGTTGAACCATTTGCCTTTCTCATAGTCAAACTTCGCACCCGACTTGCTCACGCGCTCTAGTGAGAACTGCTCAATGAGCTCTTGCATGGTGTACATCTCTTGGTCGCCCGTAGCGTGCCAACCGAGCAAAGCAAGGAAATTGATTACTGCCTCTGGATAATAGCCCTCCTCGCGGTAACCCGATGATACAGAGCCATCTTTCTGGTTGTGGAACTCCAATGGGAACACCGGGAAACCGAGGCGATCGCCGTCACGTTTGGAGAGTTTACCATTGCCGTCTGGCTTGAGCAAGAGTGGCAAGTGCGCAAACTCAGGCATAGTCTCTTCCCAACCGAAAGCCTTATACAATAGCACATGGAGAGGAGCACTTGGCAACCACTCTTCGCCACGAATAACATGGCTAATCTCCATCAAATGGTCGTCCACGATATTAGCGAGGTGGTAAGTAGGCAGGTCGTCTGCGGATTTATAGAGCACCTTATCATCGAGGATATTGGAGTTGATAACCACTTCGCCACGGATAAGGTCGTGCACATGTACATCGATGTTTGGCTCTACCTTGAAGCGAACGACATACTTCTCTCCATTGGCGATGCGTTCATCTACTTCCTCTTTGCTGAGTGTCAATGAGTTAACCATCAGCTTACGGGTACGGGCATCGTATTGGAAATTGGCAATCTCAGCGCGCTTTGCCTCCAATTGCTCTGGAGTATCAAACGCGATATATGCATTGCCCGAAGCCAACAATTGATCCACATACTTATGGTATATCTCGCGGCGCTCGCTTTGGCGGTATGGACCATGGTCGCCTTTACCATTAGGAGCGTCTTGGCAGATACCCTCGTCAATCTCAATGCCGAGCCAATCAAGGGCTTCGGTGATATATTCTTCGGCCCCAGGAACGAAGCGTGTGGAGTCGGTATCCTCAATACGGAGCAGCATGTCGCCACCATGTTGGCGAGCAAAAAGGTAATTAAACAAGGCAGTACGCACACCGCCGATATGCAACGCGCCAGTTGGACTGGGCGCAAAACGAACACGAACTTTTCTATTCATATCAATTATTAATCATTATTATTTCTGTCTTTTCATTGTGGCGAACGATATACATACCATTGTTGAGATTGGGCATCTCATTTCCTTGGTACACCATTCTACCCATAATGTCCCAAACGGATATTGGCGATGGGCTATTGGTGATGGGCGATTGGATGTTGGTGTGCACATATCCTAATTTCTTATCCATCCATTCTATACGATCACGGATATACTTCTTTAAATAATTCACTTCATTTAAGAAACTGCCTCGAGCAACTGGGTTCCCATGTTCTATAGAGTTAAGAATATCCCATCTCATAAAATTCAAGTATTGTGATTGATATATCAACCATGCTTGGTCATCTATCCATTGGCAAAGTGAGTCTCCTGTTATTCCATTATTTCGGGCTATGCTCCAGAGTTCTCGTATTTCGGTTATAGTAGTGGGGTCTTCTTTGAGAATACGATGTGCAAAGGCTCTCATATTGCCTGCATGTGATCCTCCATCAAAGCATACGAAGTCAGTCTTGTTGCAAACTGGGTAATGACCACCTACATTGTCAAATGCAATATCAAAATCCCATACGGGACCCGTATAAATCATATCATCGCCTCTTTTTTTGTATTGATAAGTACTCCAATAGGTGTCAATATTACCTGCCAATTCATTAATAATAAAGTGCTTGAGGAAACTTTTGGCATCTAATAGACGACGCCAACCTAATTTCGTATCTTTAAAGTGCGCTCCAAAAACATCATTCTCCATTGAGTTGAAATAATTCTCTACATATCTTCTCTGTTCGATAGTTATATCGTCTTCATCGGGCGACTTGATGGTCACTGGGATGTTGTTTCTTGAGTTAAACCAACTCTTTTCTTGATTAGCATATGCATCTATCTCCCACAAGTAGCCCCCTGTGAGCGCTTCACCCGATATATCAGAGGTTTCCATCTCGTCGATATTCACGCGATTCTTATTGACCTCAATCTGGTCGCATAGTTGATAACAACCTTTGTATTCTCCATTTAATATTACATCAACAAATCTACCATATGGTGTATATTCCATTCCCATGATTTTGCTGATATGAAAAGCGAGTAAGTTACGCATCAGTGTCTTGTCGCCGTGGTTACTGATGAGTGTCCATTTCTTTGCTTTGGCAGGAGCGTCCAATGGTTGCTGCTTATGTTCAAACTTGACACGATATGCCTTTTTGGGAAAATGTAAAGATGCGTTACCGCGCAAACGAGTGGTGGCGGTATCCATTAAATATTTACTGTCTGTGTCTATGACGCGTACATAAGATGGGATATTGTTTTCTTTATCATATGGTTCCTCTGCATTCACTGTGTTGATAATAACTAAAGGAAGACCGCTGGGGAGATAGAATATACTTTCATCTCCTGGACCTTTTTTTCCATAGAACTCCAACTCCGCAATATTACATCTTTGATCATTAGGTCCTACAAATCGCACATATCTAAATCCTTTACTCACTTCTACGTCGGCATAGTGCATTTGTCCAATCACGCCCATTTGGTCAATCAAATATAGCGGTACTGCATCTAAAAAATCAGCACGATTAGCTCCTTCAATCATACCTAATCTAACACGTTTGGGACCTTGTTCACTATTGCGCGGTGACCACCCCACGCGGGTAATCACATGTGGTGTGCCCAAATCCAATCCTACCCATGTATAAGAGCGGTCAAAAGAAGCATAGTAGGTGTTGAGATCGCCATCAAAAGCATTGTCAGGTTGATTGATTGTGGTACTAATTGCCCCTGTGCTATAATCCACAGCAGGCGAACCGATTGGTGTGCCTGTGAGCAACGAATCCTCTGCCCATGTGGTAGTACTCAGGATGATAGTTATCAGTATAAGTAAGTTGGTTTTCATTTGTTACTTCTTAAATAGTTTCCATATAGTACATTTCCGCACGGCAGTTGGCTGTGTAGGTTGTTGCTCGGGAATATGCAGTACAAAGCGTTTGTAGTAGGACACGAGTAGGGTAGTGACAGGCAGAGCGATAATCATACCTACAAATCCAAGCAACGAACCCCATACGGATAGACTGAGCAGAATCCATGCAGGCCCCATGCCCGTGACATTACCCATGATGGTAGGGACAAGCACCATATTCTCTACTATTTGTACGAAAACAAATACTGCTGCAATACAGAGTAGTACGACCCACAAAGGACGAGCGGTTTCTGCAGCCTGAATCAGTCCGAGTAATACAGCAGGAAAAGCACCTAATATTTGCATATATGGTACCAAATTCAGTACCCCAATCATAATACCCAAACCAATTCCCATAGGCAGTCCGATAAGCTGAAAACCAATAGCGAAAAGGATTCCGTTGATGGCTGCCACAAGTGCTTGTCCACGGAAATAGGCGTTCATGTTGCGGTCAAGGTCACCCATGAGCATTACAATACTATCGCGGAAGCGTTCTGGAAGGTATTTATGCCAATTGGTAGAAATCTTTTCATAATCAATCAGCAGGAAAATGATGTACATCAAACATACAAATACCACCGCTAAACTCAAAATGGCATTCACACCACTACTAATCCAATCGCCTAAAATAGGAATGACTTTCTTGATACCCTGTTGCACCTCCTCCGATTGCAGAAGTGTCTTGATATCCAAACTCTGAATGATTTGCTCAATGTGTTCATTGACGCGAGGTGAGACATACTCGCTGCCATCCCATTGGCTGACATAGGTTTTGACACTCTGCGACAGCGAAGTGGCTTGGCGACTGATAGCAGGTACTATCGCTGCCACTGCACCCGTGAGTATGCCTACAACTAACAAAATCGTAATGACTACCGATAGCACACGGCTCTTCAATCGGCACTTATGCTGAAAGAAATTAACGATAGGTGCCAACATATATGCCACTACAAAACTAATCAAGAAGGGCAACAGCACACCGCTCAAGCGGCGTATCAGCAGATACAACGCTAACAGCACAACAATAGTGATGATACTACGTATGACTGTTGCTCGGCTTATAATGGAAACATCATTATTTGAATTTTGAATAGCCATTTTGAGGAAAAAATTTATATGACCCTGTTTAGTAAGCCAAATTTGGTGCAAAGATACAAAAAAGATTTCATATACGAAAATAAATCAAAATTTTCTTATCTTTTTTGTATTTTCCTTGCCTATGTGCGAAAAAAATCGTACCTTTGCACGATAATTGCACGAAGTGTATTAAAAATACTACATACTGGCAACATTTGAATGTATATTAACAAAACTATACCATCACACAACAAAACCATTATGGCTAAAAAAGAAATTCAATTCTCCCTTGTCTATCGCGACATGTGGCAGAGTAGTGGCAAATATGTGCCACGTAAAGATCAATTGGCAAAAATTGCTCCAGTCATTATCGACATGGGCTGTTTTGACCGTGTAGAAACCAATGGCGGTGCCAGCGAACAAGTCAATCTTCTCTATGGTGAGAATCCAAATATAGCAGTACGCACCTTTACCAAGCCCTTCAACGAGGCAGGTATCAAGACCCACATGCTCGACCGTGGTCTCAACGCTTTGCGTATGAACCCTGTACCTGCAGATGTGCGCCAGCTCATGTATAAGGTGAAACATGCGCAAGGTGTGGACATCACGCGTATCTTCTGTGGACTCAACGACCCTCGCAATATCATCCCATCCATCAAATGGGCAAAAGAGGCAGGTATGACCGCACAAGCGACCATGTGTATCACCTATTCTAAGGTGCACAATGCGGAATACTATATCAACCTCGCAGAAGAACTTATCGCCAATGGTGCACAAGAGATCTGCCTGAAGGATATGGCAGGTATTGGGCGCCCTGCAATGCTTGGTACTATCGTATCTGCGATTAAAGAGAAACATCCTGATATCATTATCCAATACCACGGGCACTCGGGTCCTGGCTTCTCTGTAGCCAGTATGCTGGAGGTGGCTAAGGCTGGTGGCGATGTGCTCGACGTAGCTATGGAGCCACTCAGTTGGGGTATGGTACACCCAGACGTGATTACCATCCAATCTATGCTCAAAGACGCTGGTTTCCTCGTGAAGGATATCAATATGAAAGCGTATATGGAGGCACGTTCGCTCACCCAATCTTTCATCGACGACTTCCTTGGCTATTGGATTGACCCACGCAACTCGAAGATGACTTCGCTCCTCGTAGGTTGTGGTCTGCCAGGTGGTATGATGGGCTCGCTCATGGCTGACCTCAAGGGCATGCATGCGGCTATCAACGCCAACCTCGTGAAACGTGGCCAAAATGCCCTCAGCGAGGACGAACTGCTGGTTGAACTCTTCGACGAAGTACAACGTATCTGGCCTATGCTCGGTACACCTTGCCTCGTAACACCATTCTCACAATATGTGAAGAACGCTGCGCTCATGAACCTCTATAGCAAGTCTATGGGTGAGAAACCATTCACCCGCATGGACCCTGCTATGTGGGGCATGATTCTCGGCAAGTCGGGTAAACTGCCTGGAGAACTCGCACCAGAGATTATCGAACTCGCCAAGGAGAAAGGCATGGAGTTCTACACCGATGACCCACAAACTCTCTATCCTGATGTTCTCCCACAATTCATCGCAGAGATGGAAGAGAAAGGTTGGGATCGTGGTCAAGACGACGAGGAACTCTTTGAGTTCGCAATGCACGAGAAGCAATACCGCGAATACAAATCGGGTCAAGCCAAAGAGCAATTTAATAAAGATTTGCTCGAGCGCATGGAAAAAGCCGCACAAGGAGGCAAACAAGTTACCTTCATCTCTGCTGCCGACAAACGCGCAATCTTACATCCTAACGCAGAACCATTGGAGGCAACGCTCTCTGGTAAAGTGATGTGGGAACTCGATTTCAACGAGGATAGCAAAGCCCCTGCATTGGGTACTTTCTACAAGCAAGGCGATGTAGTATGTTACCTACAAACGCCTCATGGCATAGAGCCTATCCGTGCGTTTGAGCATTGTCGTGTAGTATCTATCGAGAAGGAGCAAGGCGCTACTGCCGTTAAGGGTGATGCCCTCTGCTGGGTAGAGAAAGCCGACCTTGTAGAGGAGATTATCACAGATGTCAAAGGGGCTGCAAAAAAGGTAAAAGATGCTATCAAAGATGCAGTAAAAAAAGCCGATACTGAAATCATCGAAGGCACAAAAAGCAATTGGAAAATGACGAAAAACCATAAATGATATGAAGAAATTAGCATTATTGGTAATTATTGTATTATGCATAGTGGGGTGTGATTCTCCTTACACTCCCCCTATAGGTACATATAGTCCCGTTCGTGTTATTGAAATCGATTCTGCATATGCATGTTGCGGAGTAGATAGTTTTGCTATAAAGAAAGAATGGGTTAAGCAAGAAATAGATGCGTTCTTAGCTGATAGTGCGAACAAGAAAGAACAATGGCCGACGGCCCTCTCGTTCGCATACTTTAAAGACTCTTTAGATAATGACTACATAGTTCTGAATGACTATGTAATCTGTAATAGCGAAGGAGATACAATTATAGACTTATACCCATTATTTTTGGAAGGTACTCCTAATCCATATTATATGTATGAGCCATATTGGTTCGTGAGATTAGAATTGGGTAAATTACCAAACATCTAAATAAACATATTGACATAACATGAAAAAATACAATTTTAATGCAGGACCAAGTATCCTGCCACAAGAAGTAATTAAGCAGACAGCAGAGGCTGTAATCGATTTTCAAGGCGAAGGTTTGAGTATCCTTGAGATTTCTCACCGTGCTAAGTATTTTCAACCTGTTGTGGATGAGGCAGAAGCGCTCATGAAGGAACTTTTGAATATCCCAGAGGGCTACCGCGTGATTTTCGTAGGCGGTGGTGCCAGTCTGCAATTTTGCATGGTGCCTTTCAACTGTCTGGAGCATAAAGCGGCATACCTCAATACGGGCGTATGGTCGAAGAAGGCTATCAAAGAGGCAAAGGCCTTTGGCGAAGTGGTAGAGGTGGCTACATCTGCTGCGGATAACTTTACCCATATACCTATGGATTTCGAAGTGCCACAAGATGCTGATTATCTGCATATCACTACCAATAATACCATCTATGGTACCGAGATCTCCGACGAGAAACTCCAAGCTATCTACGATAAAAAAGGCAACGTACCTTTGATTGCAGATATGTCTTCTGATATTCTCTCTCGCCCAATTGATGTGAGCAAGTACGATATTATCTACGGTGGTGCACAAAAGAACCTCGCACCTGCAGGTGTCACCTTCGTGATCGTAAAAGAATCCTTCCTTGGCAAAGTCACTCGCCACATTCCAACGATGTTAGATTACCGCACCCACGTAGAGAATGGCAGTATGTTCAATACCCCTCCTGTATTGCCTATCTATACTGCAATGCTTACTCTGCGTTGGCTGAAGGCCAATGGCGGATTAGAGGCTGCATTAGAGCGTAACGTGGCCAAAGCCGAACTCCTTTACAATGCTATTGATGAAAGCAAGATTTTCGAGGGTACTGCTAAGAAAGAGGACCGCTCACTCATGAATATCTGCTTTGTCTTGAAACCAGAGTATGCCCACTTGCAAGACGATTTCTTCAAGTTTGCTACTGCAAAGGGTATGGTCGGAATCAAGGGACACCGCCTCGTGGGTGGTTTCCGTGCAAGTACCTACAATGCTATGACCCTCGAAGGCGTTCAAGCCCTCGTGGACTGCATGAAAGAGTACGAGCAATCTGTTAATATTTAACATTTATTGATACTTGTTTTTTCTCATATTTTGTATACCCTTACGCTACCTTTGCAGAAGGAATGCAGAATAAATAGAAATTAGAATTTTAATATCTTTTAGTAAAATGAAAGTACTTGTTGTAACAGAGAAACCATTTGCCAAGGTGGCAGTGGATGGAATACGTGAAGTGATTGAACAAGCGGGATATGAACTCGCATTATTAGAGAAATATACCACCAAAGAACAATTATTAGAAGCCGTGGCAGATGTCAATGCATTGATCATCCGTTCAGACAACGTGGATGCTGAGGTGCTGGATGCTGCGAAACAGCTGAAGATTGTGGTACGTGCAGGTGCGGGCTATGATAATATTGATCTTGCTGCGGCTACTGCACACAATGTAGTGGCAATGAACACCCCAGGTCAGAACTCTAACGCAGTTGCGGAATTAGCTCTTGGACTCATGGTGATGGCCGTTCGCAATATGTACAATGGCACCAGTGGTACAGAACTCAAAGGCAAGAAGTTGGGTATCCATGCTTATGGTAATGTGGGGCGCAATGTAGCACGTATTGCCAAAGGTTTTGGCATGGAGATTTATGCTTACGATGCTTACTGTCCTGATGAGGCGATGCTTAACGATGGTGTGACTCCATTGCACTCTGCTGAACAACTTTATGCTACTTGTGATGTGATTTCATTGCATATTCCTGCTACGGCAGAAACGAAAGGTAGTATCAATTATGAATTACTTTCCAAAATGCCAAAAGGCGGTTTGTTAGTGAACACCGCACGCAAGGAGGTAATCAATGAAGATGAATTGATTCAGTTTATGCAAGAGCATGCTGACTTCCGTTATGTGACAGATGTCATGCCTGCAGCGGATCAAAAAATGCATGAATTTTTCGAAGGACGCTATTTCGCTACACCCAAGAAAATGGGCGCACAAACTGCTGAAGCCAATATCAATGCAGGTATTGCAGCTGCTAAACAAATCGTTGATTTCTTTGAAAATGGCGTGACCAAATTCCAAGTGAATAAATAATTATACCGCTACGCTATTGGAAATTGAACCGTTTTACTATTAGAAGAATCGTTCGAGGCATGACGAAATAAGACGTTAGACGTAGATGAAGAAAATATTGTTTGTATTAACATTGTTTGTTACAGGTTTTTCCTACGCGCTACATGTGGAGTGTGTGGGAAATGCTGTGCAACTGGTAAATGAAGGTGACACATTGTTGTTGTTTGAGTCGAATCCAGAACTCAAAACCCTGTCAAGTGTAGGTGAGGTAGATTGGTATCGTTTATCTGACACTATCAATCCTGTGCAATCGGGTACTGATTATTTCTACCCTGAACATGGTGAAGGGTATGCTATCAAGGTGCAGGGTAGGTGGGAGTATTTCTGGGTATTCGACTACCAAAAACTCCGTCCTACAGTCTCACAAATAGAAGCATACCCCTCTTGTGAGAACACAAAGTTGATCCTCCAGGGAGAGGTTTCTCCTATGTCGTATAAACGAATCAATCGTCAGTCTCGAACATATCCACGTACATGTGAAGTGCAGCATATTAATGCCGCTTGGGAAACTGCTACAGAAATGTGGGTTGATACTATCATTACTGATACCCTGACATTCACCAACGAACTGACAGTTGCAGCATCGCCTGTGAATACACAATATATAATCACAGATGAATTGGCTAAAAAATTGCAATTGTCCGAAGATTCTCTTTGTTCGCCAGAGGTGACTCCCGTTGCTCTAAAAGCACATCCAACCACTATTACCACTACACGTGGCGATGATGGATCAAGCAATGAGGTCGCACGTCCAACAGAAAAAACGGATATTGAAAATATGTCTGCACCATTGGAAGTGTATTTTCAAGCCAATGGCATCAATGCTACGTACTACAAGTGGAATATATACCATGCTAATAAGCAAATCTTAACCCGCCACGATGCTGAACATCGATATACATTTATGGATTATGGCGCGTATAGAGCAGTGCTGTGGGTAAGTAATGATATGTGTCAATTGGATTCAGTGGAATTTACTATTACTATCCAACAATCAATGCTGAATGTACCTAATACATTTACCCCTAATGGTGATGGAGTGAATGACGAGTTTCGCGTAGTGTATCGCTCCATCAAGGAGTTCCATTGCTGGATTTATAATCGCTGGGGACATCTGGTATATGAATGGACAGACCCCGCGAAAGGGTGGGATGGTACTATTGGTGGAAGACCAGCACCTATAGGAGCATACTATTATGTGATTCGTGCATTGGGTACGGATGCCGCTACAGACGCCAACTATTTTTCTAAATCCTCGTATCAGAAAAAGAAAGAAAAGAATGACGAGTCGATTTTAGGAGTTTTTCAATATTCTGGAGATATTAATTTAATACGATGAAACAATAATATGAAAGCAACACGTTCTATATTCCAATCTGATTGGCAAGGAAAAACGATGCAGCAGATTGATGAGTTGATGGCACAAATGCCTATTGCTGGAGAAATTGACCAAATCAATTGGCAAGAATATCCTAAAGCACCCAATACTACTTTTGTGGTTGCGCATACCGAAACAATGATGTATGTGCGATTTGATGTTCGTGGTGAGATGCCTGTGAATGTGCATACACAAGATCAAGAGCACGTTAATGAAGATGCATGCGTGGAATTCTTTATTGGTAATGCAGAAAATACACGTTATTGGAATTTTGAATTTAATTCGGATGGTGTATGCTATGCTTCTAGCCGAATATCGCGTTCCGAGGGTATTGTTCGTTTTGATGCAGATGTAATGCAAGAGATTAAACGTTATCCCGCGCAATTGAGCGCAGATCATTGGACACTTCTAGTGGCAATCCCTATTCAACTTATAGAGTTAGACCTTTCGCGCGAGCGTGCACGTCGCGCGAACCTTTACAAATGTGGTGATAATACCCCAATGCCACATTATGCTTCATGGAATGCAATACAAGCAGAGAAACCTAATTTTCATTTGCCAGAATTTTTCGGAGAGTTACAATTCTCCTAAATAATCTAACCAAACTAAAATATCTACTAATATAGCAATTTTAAAAAAGAAATATTAAACAATAAATAACTTATAAATGAAAAAATCAATTCTTACTATGGCTGCATTGGCAGTAACCATGTTGGCAAGTGCCAACCCTTTCTTCCACTACAAAGAGTGGAAAACCCCACACAAGACCTATCCATTCAACGACATTAAGCCAGAGCACTACATGCCTGCTTTTGAAGAAGGTATGAAGCAAGGATTAGCAGAGATTGATGCTATTGTTAATAATCCAGCAACTCCTACTTTCAAGAATACCATCGAAGCTTACGAGAAATCGGGCGAATTGCTGAACGTAGTAGCAGGTTGCTTCTACAACCTCACTTCTGCTGAGACCAACGACGAACTCCAAGCTATCGCTATGGAACTCTCGCCAAAAATGTCAGAGTACTCAGCTTCTATCCGTCTCAACGAGGGTCTCTTCAAACGTATCAAAGCAGTGTATGACCAAAAAGACAAATTGAAACTCAATCCTGCACAACAAAAACTTTTGGAGGATATTTATGAGTCGTTTGCCAACAATGGAGCAAACCTCAATGATGAGCAAAAGCAAGTGTATAAAGACCTCAGCGCAAAGCTCTCACAGTTGACATTGGTATATGGTCAAAACGTACTGAAAGCGACCAACGCATGGACTATGCTTGTGACCAACGAGGCTGACCTTGCTGGTCTCAATGATGATACCAAAGCCATGCTCCGCGCCAATGCCGAAAAGAAAGGCATGCAGGGCTGGTTGCTCGACCTCAAGCCAACTACCTATCTCCCTATCATGGAGGACTGCCAAAACCGCGACCTTCGCCGTGAGATCTACACCGCATACAACAGCCGTTGCATTGGTGGCGAGTTTGATAATACACAAGTGATTATCGACATTGTGAATACTCGCCTTGCGTTGGCACAACTCTTCGAGAAGGCTTGCCATGCCGACAAGTCCCTCACCAAGACTTGCGCCGAGAGCAAAGAGAACGTGATGAACTTCCTCGACCAACTCCGTGACAGCTATATGCCTGTGGCTAAACAAGAAGTGGCTGAATTGCAAGAGTTTGCGACATCCAAGGGCTTCTATGCTACCATCCAACCTTGGGACTGGAGCTTCTACTCCAAGCAACTCAAAGAGGAGAAATACGCTATCTCCGATGACCTTATCCGCCCATATTTCCAAAAGGAAAAAGTGATTGAGGGTGTCTTTGGTTTGGCAAAACGCTTGTATGGCGTAACCTTCAAGGAGAACAAGAACATCCAAGTATATCACCCAGAGGTAACTGCATACGAGGTCTTTGACCAAAAAGGCAACTTCCTTGCTGTGTATTACGCAGACTTCCACCCACGCGAGGGCAAACGTGGCGGCGCATGGATGAACTCATTCAAAGATCAATATGGATTGGGCAAGAACGATCATCGTCCTCATATCGTGAATGTCATGAACTTCACCCGCGCAACAGATAGTAAGCCAGCACTTTTCTCTTACGATGAGGTAGAGACCTTCCTACATGAGTTTGGTCATGGCTTGCATGGTATGCTCACCAAATGCCAATATGCTGCACAATCTGGTACTGCTGTACCACGCGACTTCGTAGAGTTGCCAAGCCAATTCAACGAGAACTTCCTCAGTGAGAAAGAGTTCCTTGATACCTTTGCAAAGCACTATGAGACAGGCGAAGTCATCCCACAAGACCTTGTGGACAAAATCCAACGTGCTGCCACCTACCATGCTGCCTATGCATGTGTACGCCAACTCAGCTTTGGCTATCTCGATATGGCATGGCACACACTGACCGAGCCATTCGCTGTGCCTGAGGCATTGACCGCTTCGGAAGCAGTAATCAAGTTCGGTGATAATGCTATGGCATCCGTACAAGTATTGCCACTCGTGGCAGGTACACAGATGGAGTTTGCTTTCACCCATATCTTCTCAGGTGGCTATGCGGCTGGCTACTATAGCTATAAGTGGTCAGAACTCTTGGATGCAGATGCTTACTCTGTATTCAAGGCGGCCAAAGCACAAACGGGCACTATATTCGACAAGAAATCGGCTGACCTCTTCCGCAAGAATATCTTGGAGAAGGGTGGTACTGCCAAACCAATGGAGCTCTATCGTGCTTTCCGTGGTGGTGAACCTTCAATTAATGCACTTCTTGAACGTGATGGAATCAATACAACAAAATGATAGTGTAATTTTTACTGACGTTTTTTAGGTACAGTATTTAAATAAATGTAAAGTCGCCATTTGTGTTTTTTTGCACAAATGGCGATTTTATTTGCATATATGAAAAAAAAATAGTACCTTTGCAGGCTGCAAGAGGTATGTAGCATAATTAAATGGTGTTTTTATAAAAAAGCAATATGCAGAATAATCGCACAATACAAAATTTCGCACTTATAGGAGCAGCAGGCTATATAGCGCCACGCCATATCAAAGCGATTGCTGATACAGGTAATAATTTGATGGTGGCTTATGATAAGTTTGATTCAGTGGGACGTTTGGATAGCAGTTTTCCAGACTGTTCATTCTTTACGGAGCATGAACAGTTTGACCGATTTTGCTCGAAGCAAATGCGTAAGGATAATCCATTACATTGGATGAGTATTTGTACTCCTAACTATACTCATGATGCTTTCATACGTTATGGATTACGTTTGGGGTGTAATGTGATTTGTGAAAAACCTTTGGTATTGAATCCTTATAATATTGATAATCTTGTGGAATTGGAAGAGGAGACAGGAAATCAGGCATATACTATTTTGCAATTGCGTTTGCATGATCGTATTATGGCATTGAAAAAGAAGATAGAAGAAGGTCCTAAAGACAAGATATATGATGTGGATTTGACCTATATTACAAGCCGTGGTAAGTGGTATTATAGTTCTTGGAAAGGCGATATTCACAAGGCTGGAGGTATTGCTACGAATATTGGTGTGCATTTTTATGATATGTTGCAATGGATTTTTGGTTCTGTAGAAAAAAATATTGTGCATGTCATGTCGTTTGATCGCGTGGCTGGTTTTTTGCAATTAAAGAATGCACGTGTTCGCTATTTCTTGAGCATCAATGCTGCTTGTTTACCACCGAATGCAGTTCAGGGTGAGAAAAAGACATATCGAACATTATCTATTGATGGTGAAGAATTTGAGTTTAGTCAGGGATTTACTGAATTGCATACGGAGAGTTACAAACAAATACTTTCGGGTAATGGCTTCCGTATCGCTGAAGCTAGACCAAGTATTGAAATCGTATCTAATATACGCACTGCTACTCCTATAGGTTTGCAAGGTGACTATCATCCTATGGCTAAGTTGCCTTTGGCTCAGCATCCATTTGGATGGGATGAGAATAGATGAGATTTCAATGTTCAGTATATATTTTATAGTTATGAGTTATAAGAAATTATTGATATTACTTTTGCCTTTTTTGATGGCTTCTTGTGTGACAAGTAGGCGTGTCAACTTGATGCAAGAACCTGGTAAGAATCATATCCCTCAATACACCGATACGTTGTCGTATGAGGACTATCAATTGCGAATAGGCGATCGAATGTATATTTACGTTTATTCGGTAGATGAGCGAATCAACAAGATGTTTAATGCTTCTGGTACGGGTGTTTCTAGCTCAATGCTCCGACAAAATTCATCGGGTGGTGGATACGATTTATATACCTATTTGGTATTGGATGACGGTACGATAGATTTTCCGATGGTAGGACGTATTCCTGTTAGAGGTAAAACAACACGCGAGGTGAAACTATATTTGGAAAACGAACTTAGTGGATTTGTGAAGGGATATGGTGACTACCAAATGATATCTGTGGAAGTAAATATTGTTCGTCGTTCATTTAGTGTGATTAGCGATCGCGGTAGCGGTACGTTTACGATTCAGAAGGAGAAAGTAACTATTTTTGAAGCTTTAGCATTGGCTGGTGATATAGGTGATTTTGGAGATAGAAGCAAGGTGCGCATAGTGCGTGAAAAAGAAGGTACGACGGAGGTAAAAGAGTTTGATGTTCGGTCTAAAGACATTATCAACTCCGAGTACTACTATATTGAACCAAACGATGTCATATATATTCAGCGTATTAAAGGACAAAGTTTTGGTATTAACTCTGTAACAACATCTATTAGTGTTGTAGCCACAACATTGGCGTTTGGCGGTTTTGTGTATGGATTAGTGGTGCGAATCATGAACTCGGTAGATGCACATCAATAATATATTTGCGGAAGTGAAGTGATTGTACTGATTAAAAACAAAATGAAGAGTATAAAAAAATGAAAGTGTTATACAAACATATTGGCATCGTGATACTTCTATGTGTAGTTCTGTCTTTTACAGGCTGTTATGGTTATCGTCAGGTGGGACTTTTGCAAGAACGACAAGATTTGCCACAATACGATTCTGTAGCCTATGAACCGTATCGTTTACAAGTAAATGATGAGATTATATATCGTGTAATTACGATGGATGAAACCATAGCGAAAACCTTGTCTGCTAATAACTCCGTAGGTGGGCAATATGCCAATTCTTATCGTATCTATTCGGATGGTACGGTAGATATACCTTTTCTTCCACCATTGAAATTAGAAGGATTGACAGAATTAGAAGCACAAGATACTTTGCGTAAAGCCATGCGCCAAATTATTCCTGATGCCGATGTCAAACTGGCAATGTACAACAAAAAGTTTACTGTTTTAGGAGACGCTAATTCTGGTACATATTCTATCTACAAGGAAAGAATGACCATTTTTCAAGCGTTAGCGATGACTGGTGATTTGATGAATTCAGGTGATAGACGTCATGTGCGCATTATTCGTCCGCATGGAAATGCAGAACCTGAAGTGTTGGAATTTGATATTCGAACCAATTCAATAATTGATTCGAAATATTATTATATCTATCCAAATGATTTGATATATGTAAGTCGTGATGGAGGAAGTTTTTATAAACAAGCTAGTTATAGTTCGTTTTTAGGACTGATTACTAGTTCCGTTTCTTTGCTCATTACTGTGCTTAATTATATTCCAGGAATTTGGTAATAATCAATAAAATAGGTGAAGGTAATAGATAAATTAAAGTAAAATATAGTAATCTATGGTACAAGAAGAACAAACATTGCATCAACAGCAATCGCAGCAGCCAACTCAGCAATCACAGCAGGCTGCACCCTCTATTGTAGAGGAGGAAGCTTCGAGTTTCGATATAATGGAATGGGTCTTTAAGATCATCAACCATTGGTATCTTTTTTTGATTGCGGGAGTGATAGCATTCTCATTAGCATATTTGAAAAATAGACGTGTGATCGAAAGTTATTTGACCACAGGAACACTGATTATACAAGAGTCATCGGGTGGCGGATATGGTTCTTCTGCATTGATGCAGGGATTTGGTATGGAAGCAGGTTATCGCAATGTAAATAACCAGTTGATTATTTTGGGTAGTTATGATCTTATTTCACGTACGGTGGATTCTTTGCCATTTATGAATGTAGAATATATTACTCGTGGACGTTTCAAGACACGAAATATTTATCGCAATACTCCTATAACTGTAGAATATACGCGTCTTGATCCGATGGCTTATAACTATTTGTTCAAATGCGAGGTGCAACAAGATGGAGCCCTGCTTGTGACAATAGATGACCAAGACTTGGATTTTAATTTCATAACGCAATATGGAAAGCCTTTGCAAACTCCTTTATTCGATGCAACCATTTTACCTACGGCTATGATGATGAAGCCTGGTCAACATATTTATTTCCGCTTCCGAAGTCGTGAGAGTTTAACCAATGAGTTTTCTAGTCGTTTGCAATTAAATTTTGTTACAGAGCGAAGTACTATCTTAGGAATACAATTAGTGGGTGTTACGCCTGAACGTGATCAGGATTTTATTGACAAACTTTCAGATATTTATTTGCTTCATAGCGTGGAACGCAAGAATATGGTAGCAGATAAGACAATTAAGTTTATCAACGAACAATTGGATATTTTGCAAGTCAGTTTGAGCCGTAGCGAAAGTGCGATGACCGATTTTCGTCAAGAGAACAAGTTTGTGGATGTGTCGTCATATGCAGGTGGATTGATGGGAAAAATTAATCAGTATGACCAACAAAAGATGGCATTGCGACTCAAAGAAACTTACCTAAATTACTTGACCAATTATTTGGATAAGAAGATAGAGCAGGGGACTGTAGTCGCACCTGTATCAGTGGGTGTGAACGAACCTATGCTTATGTCGCTTGTGCAACAATTAAATGACTTGCATATCCAACGTGGAGAACTTAGTGAACGCAATGTATATTATGCTAAATATACCAATGATATTAATAATGTGAAAGTGGCTATCGGTGAATTAGTACAGTCGTTGCGTGCATCATTGGATATTGAAAAGCAGGATTTAGCTAGTCGATTGAGCGAGGTAGAAAAGGAGATTCAACATTTGCCCGAAAAAGAGTTGCAAATGGTAGCTATTGAGCGTAATTATCGTATAGATGATAATTATTATACATTCTTTCTTCAAAAACGTGCTGAAGCCGAAATTCAAAAAGCGCGTAATACACCTGATAGCGAGATTATGGATCGAGCGCGTACTACTCGTACGATGAATAGCAAGGAAAAGCGAAAGAACCTTATTTCCTATATGGCAGTGGGTATGGTGATTCCTTTGTTAATATTGATCCTCTCTGAATTGCTCAATAATAAGGTGCGAAATCCTAAAGAGGCCGATAGATTGAGCGAGTTTAGATTGATTGGTACCTTGCGTCGTGTGAAATCTCAGAACCCTACTCATGCTGCCAAACATCCACGGTCCGGATATGCCGAAATGCTTCGTAGTATTCGTTTGCGCATAGAGTTTATTGTACAGCGAAAGCACAATATTTCTGTAGCTATTACTTCTACACAATCGGGTGATGGTAAGACATTTATTAGTACCAACTTGGCTGCATTGTATGCCATGAGCGGTCGTCCTACCTTGTTGCTTGATATGGATATTCGTAAACCAAATGTGCACGATAAATTAGGTTTTGAAGTTAAACAAGGTGTAACCAATTACTTGATTGGTGACTGCGAATTGGAGGACGTGATTGTTAAACACGAGTCTTTTGCATTCGATATTATCCCTGCGGGTACTATTCCTCCTAATCCAGGGGAATTGATCCGAAGTGACAAATTAACCGACTTGTTGGCTACATTGCGTGAACGGTATGATTATATTGTAATCGACTCATCTCCAGTAGGTATGGTTCCTGATGCATTGGCTTTGATTGAGCAAACTGATATTACATTGTTTGTTGTTCGTTGTATGGAGACAAACCGACACTTTGCTCAACAAACATTACAGGCTTTGGCACTTAACCACAAGGATAAGATCAATCTGGTTCTCTCCGATATAGTGGTAAATAAATCGGGTAGTTATGGTTCAAGCTATGGTTATGGTTCGGGTTACGGCTATGGCTATGGCTACGGATATGGTTATGGTTACGGTTACGGCTACGGATATGGTTATGGAAGATCGAAGAGTAAGTATGGTAGATATGGTAGCTATGGAAAATATGGCAAGTATTCTGCATATTATAGACATCGATTCTCTAAGAAAAATGAGAATGAACCACATCAATATATAGATGATACTGATGAAGATGATTAAAAACAAAAAGACATCCATGAGGGATGTCTTTTTGTTTTGAGCCACTGGGGGGACTCGAATTCTGCTCTGGTTAGTTTGGCTTATTGACTTGCTATGCAAGTGGGTTCGCTGCAACTAACCTTCGCTCCTCCCCAAAACGCCACGAGCGTTTTGGGGATCCCATAATGGTTCGAAGTCCAAGGGACAGATGGCACAAAAAAAAGAAGAAGAGGGCAGAAACCCTCTTCTTCTTTTTGAGCCACTGGCCGGACTCGAACCGGCGACCCACGCATTACGAATGCGTTGCTCTACCAACTGAGCCACAATGGCAGAAGCATCGTGTAGGGTGGTGTAGGATGGTATAGAATCGTATAGCATCGTATCTATGTATACACCAACTTACCGAACGCGACTGCAAAAGTACTGCTTTTTTCGCAAATATGCAAATATTTTTGGAGAATTGGGTAAATTTTTGTAATTTTGCAGTCGAAATGAGAAAAATCCTATTCATATATTTTGCTTTACTGAATGCAATACTACTTTGTGCTCAGCATCGTACGCAAGTGCTACATCCTGATTTGCGCACGTTGCGCATGCGCTATATGATAGATGCATTAGAGCCCAAGGGTATGGTGCAAAGACCCTATCTGATACTACCAGAGAGTGGCGTGATAGACGGAAGTGAAGCGGATAATACTTTAGAAATCTCCTTTGACGAAATGAGCCACGATGTACATCAATACAGCTATCACGTAGTGCATTGTAATATGGATTGGACGGAGAGTGATATCAGTAGTTATGAGTATGTAGAAGGATTTACTACTATGGATGTAGTGGACTATGAACATTCCATGAATACCCAACAGACCTATACGCACTATTGGTTGGAGTTTCCAAACGAGAATATGCAACTGACCAAAAGTGGTAATTATGTGCTGCAAATATATGAAGATGGCGACCAGGAGCTAGTGGTAGCGGAGGTGTGTTTTCGTGTAGTAGAGCCGTTGGTGGCTATTGAAGCCAGTGTGCGATCAAATACAGATATTGAGCTTAACGGAAGATATCAGCAGGTGGATGTGGATGTGATGACTAATGCTTTAAACTTGCGTGATGCAGGAGATGTAAAAGTGAAGGTACAACAGAATGGCAGATGGGATAACCAAGTGGTGTTAAGCAGACCGACTTTTGTGGAACCCAATCGCTTACGCTATATGAATCAGAGGGCATTAATCTTTGAGGGCGGAAATGAATTTAGACATTTTGATACATATTCGGTATATTATGCTGGAAATCATGTGGATAGAGTGGATTATGTGCAAGGCGAATATCATGCATTGCTGGATATAGACGAGGTTCGCGGCACGAAGAACAAGAATGCAGGTCGTGAGGGCTTGCCATACTTGACGGAGAGGGATGCGAATGGACAATGGTTGGTGAACTGCGAGAAGACGGATTATGTAGATACAGAGGCAGAATATATGTGGGTGCACTTTGTGCTGCCCGTGGAGCAGTACGTGATGGATGGGCTTGTGTTTGTGGGAGGAGAACTGTTTGGCAATCAGTATAGTGTGCAGAATAGGATGGAGTATGATGCAGAGCAGAAATGCTATTATATGTATGCTTATTTGAAGCAGGGAGGATATGACTATATGTATTATGTGGTAGGAAGGAATGGAGGGTCTACATTGCCATTGGAAGGGTCGCATTGGCAAACGGAAAATGAGTATTCAATTTGGGTCTACTATAGACCGTTTGGCGAGCGATATGATCGATTAGTGGGGAGTAAAGAATTGTAATAAATTAAATATTTATTAAAAAATCGGGTAAAATGTGGTATAATTTGCATAATCCGATTTTTTTTTGTACCTTTGCATGCTTTTTGTGGATTATAGTTTAAAGTTAATATTTAAAAGGCAAAGATATGAATACGGGCGGTAAAGTAATAACTAGTGTAATTAGCGTGCTATTGCTCGCTTTGGTTGGTTTTTTATATTTCAAATTTTTCTTCGTATATAGTGAAGGTAGTAATGAAGGAGATATTAATTACTTTCAACGTGAAGGTTTTATCTTTAAGACTTATGAAGGTAAAATGATTCAAACTGGCTACAATTCGCATAATACAAGCGCAACTATTCAGTCGAATGAATTTAAGTTTTCTGTAGTGGATGAGCGTATTGCTGAGCAAATTGATAGTAATTCAAGTCGTCAAATCAAATTGCATTGGAAGCGCTATCTTGGCACGTTGCCATGGCGCGGAAATAGTCAGTTTGTTGTAGATTCGATTATCTCTGTGCAAAATCGTGTTTCAGAGAATGATGAGAGTGATGAACTATTAGAAATTCCTGCTCCAGTATTCAATAATTAATAATTTCTGAAGACATATGCTGAATAAACCAGAAGAAAATTTAATTCAAATATACGAGAATTCATTTCGTAAGAATTGGGAATTGGATGCGGTATCTGATTTTGGTACGAGCAATACGTTGACCTATGCTCAGTTGGCTGAGAATATTGCTAAGTTGCATATATTGTTCGAGCGTGTGGGTATTAAAGAGGGTGACAAAATTGCCGTGATGGGAAAGAACAATGCCAATTGGGTGACAACCTATTTAGCGACGATTACCTATGGTGCAGTGATTGTACCTATTCTACAAGACTTCAAGGCGAATGATGCCATACATATTATCAACCACTCGGAGAGTAAAATGTTGTTCATCACCGATTTGATTTGGGAGAATATTGATGTGGATCAAGTGCCGGACTTGCAAACTGTGATTTCGCTTAATACGATGGATTTGATTACTACAGGTTTGCCTAAGCAACAATCAGTGGATAGGTTGACCATAGAGGATTTGTTTGCAGAGAAGTTTCCTAACGGTTTTACACAGAGTGATGTTCATTATACAGAACGCAGCAATGCCGAATTAGCATCCATCAACTATACCTCTGGTACAACGGGCTTTAGCAAAGGCGTGATGACCCCTGCTAATGCGTTGGCAGGAAATATCGTGTTTGGTTTGACCACGAAATTGGTGTACCCAGGTTGCCGTCATGTCGCATTTCTACCGTTGGCGCATGCATATGGTTGTGCCTTTGACTTCTTGGCATGTTTGGCAGCTGGTGGACATACGTACCTGATTGGTAGAACTCCTTCTCCTAAAATCTTGATGAAAGCATTTGCGGAGGTGAAGCCTACACTTATCCTTTCTGTTCCGCTCATTTTGGAAAAGATATATAAGAAAATGATTCAGCCACTCCTATCTCGTACAGCTGTTAGTTGGGTGTTGAAGATGCCATTACTGGATAAGGTGGTACTAGGGAAGATTCGTGAGAAATTGATGGATGCTTTTGGTGGTGAGTTCTCGCAGATTATTATTGGCGGTGCTCCTTTGAACGCAGAAGTAGAGGCGTTTTTGCGTCGCATTAAATTTCCAATAACAATAGGTTATGGTATGACGGAGACGGCGCCTTTGATTAGTTTTACGCCATGGGATAGTTTTCGTATCCAATCCTGCGGACAAGTGTTGGAAGGATTCATGGAAGCTCGTATTGACCATCCTGATGCGGATGGAGTGGGCGAGATTCAAGTGCGTGGTGAGAATGTGATGATGGGATACTATAAAAACGAACAAGCCACAAATGATACTTTTACTGAAGATGGTTGGTTGCGCACAGGTGATTTGGGGGTAATAGATAAAGATGGATTTATCTATATCAAAGGTCGTTGTAAGACAATGCTTTTGGGATCATCTGGACAAAATATCTATCCTGAGGAGATAGAGGCAAAGATTAATAATATGCCTTACGTGTTGGAATCGTTAGTGTTACAAAAAGATACGCGATTGGTGGCATTGGTTTGTCCTGACTTTGAGGCAGTGGATGCCGATAAACTGAGCCAAGAGCAGTTGGAGGTGGTGATGGAGGAGAATCGCAAATTGGTGAATCAACAGTTGGCTGCATATGAGCAAATTAACGAGCTGAGAATTTTCAACCATGAGTTTGAAAAAACGCCAAAGAAGAGTATAAAGCGATTCCTTTATGAAGCGTAAGCGCAGAGCGCTTGAGTTTAGAGGATGCTTCGCTACAGTTTAGAGGTTAAAGGTGAGAGATATGAATTTGTGTATTGATCAGGGAAATTCGAGAACGAAGGTAGCGCTATTCAAAGATGGGACTATCGTGAAGAACTTGCTATACCGTTCGTTCACGAGTGTGGACGTAGAGCGATTATTTTCTTTGTACCCTATCACGAAAAGTATTGTATCATCGGTGGCTAACATAGAACCTGCAGTGGTGAATGCGCTGAATAGGTTGTCAAAGCGATTTGTACTATTTGATCACTTGACTCCACTACCGATATCCAATCGTTATCAAACACCTGAAACATTGGGTCATGATCGTATTGCGGCGGCTGTAGGTGCTGCATATTTGTCGCCCAATAGAAATCTTTTGATTGTAGATGCAGGTTCGGCTATAACGTATGATTTTGTATCGGCAGAACAAGGTTTTTTAGGTGGGAATATAGCACCAGGCATCAAAATGCGATTGACTGCGTTGAATCAAATGACAAAAAAGTTGCCACGTGTTGAAGTGGAAGAGAATGCATTGTGTCCGTTGTTTGGCAAAAATACGCGTGAGGCGATAGCTACTGGGGTGGTTCGCGGAATTGTGTTTGAAGTGAAGGGATATATGCGAGCACTAAAGGAGCAAAATACATCGTTTATAACGTATGTCACAGGTGGACATGCACCTTATATATTAAATGCGCTAAAAAAAGATGTAGTGGGTGAGCCGCATTTGGTATTGATAGGATTAAATTGTATTTTAGAGAGTTTAGAGTAGTTTATTAGGTTATAGTTTTTTATAAGTAAGGGATATGAGTATGAAAAAATATATATCAGTAATATTTGCTACAGTGATGGCAATGGGTGGATGGGCGCAAAATGCGACATCCTCACCGTCTTCACGTTTTGGATATGGTGAATTGAATGATAATTTGCCAGGAGCATATCGTGCGATGGGTGGAGTAGGTATGGGTATGCGTTCAAGAAAAGCAATCAATCCTGCTCAACCTGCATCCTATACAGCGTGCGATTCGATGACCTTTATGTTTGATCTTGCAGGTTCGTTTTTGTACACGAATTATGGAGATGATAATGGTCAACGTAATCGATTGAATGGCAATTTAGAGTACATGACATTGCAGTTTCCTATATGGCGTCAATATATTGCTTTTTCTGCGGGTATTACTCCATATACAGCAGTGGGGTATTCTTTTGCTTTGAATGATTCGGTAGGCTCGAGTTATCACCATACGAAGACGTATTCTGGAGAAGGTGGGGTTACTCAAGTGTATGGAGGTTTGAGTTTTAACATATGTAATTGGTTTGCTTTGGGTGTGAATGCTTATTACATGTTTGGTGAAATAACAAAATCACGTATGTTGAATTTTACGGATGAAAGTTTGAAAAGTACCAGTCAATCAGAAAAGTTGTCAATAGGCAGTTTGCGTTTGCGATATGGTGCACAATTGTTTCATACATTTGGTAAAAAACATACAGTAGTGATAGGTGGGGTGTTTGAGAATAAGCAACGCTTTTCTCACAGCGAATACGTGCAAGTGGAAACGACCACCAATGACACTGTTGAGATGATGAATAATGCGTTTGAACTACCTATGATGTACGGTGCAGGTGTGAGTTATTCGTATGCTGAGCGTTTAACTATAGCAGTGGATTATCAATGTCAAAACTGGAAGGAGACAACCTATTATAATAAAGAGGGACAGTTGAAAATGCGTCATCGCTGGGTAGTGGGTGCAGAATACCGTCATGATCCAATGAGTCGTGCGTATGCAAGTCAGATTTTCTGGCGATTAGGTGCCAACTATACCACATCTTACTCAATGATAACCAATACTCCTGAGATTGGCTTGAGTGCAGGAATTGGTTTTCCATTGCGCACAATTGGCACAGTTATTAATACCACATTTGAGTATGGTCATCGAGGTGCAATGAGTGGCGGTACGTTGAGTGAAAATTATTTGCGTTTTGTGGTAAATGCTGCAATTGCAGAGAATTGGTTCTTCAAGCGGAAACTATAAACTGAATAATTATTAACAAAAACAATAAAAAGTATTATGAAAAAATTTTTGATTATTGCACTTTGTTTTGCAATTCCAATGGCAGGATTTTCTCAAAAGAAATCCAAGAAAAAAGGTAAAAAAGATGTTCAAGAAGAAGTGGTAGTACCTGTGGTAGAAACATTAAGCGACGAAGAATGCTTGGAGCTGCTCTCTTTGAGCCACGAATCAGTAAAAGCTGAACAGTATGATGACGCTTATGAGAACTGGAATAAATTGTATCAAAGTCGTCCAGATTTCAATAAGACAATATTTACCGATGGAAACAAGATTTTGGAATACAAATGGAATAATGCTCAAACTCCAGAGGAAAAAAACCAATGGCGTGAGATGATTATGAAACTGCATGATGAGCGTATCAAATTCTTTGACGATCCTAAGTATCCAGATGCGTATGTACTTGGTTTGAAAGGTATTGATTACCTAACTTATTATCCAGAAGATGAGTTGGCTATGCCTGCTTATGAGAATTTGAAACAATCTGTAGAGGGTATGGGAGAAAATTCTCAAATCACGGTATTACGTAAGTTGGTAGAAGTTAGCTACAATATCTACAAATCAAATCAAGATCAATACAGCGATCAGTTTTTGGCTGATTATCAAAAAGCTTCCGCTTTGCTTGATGCTATCGTAGCTAAGGGTGGCAAGAATACAGCTGCAGCTCAAAGCCAAAAGGCATATGTAGATCGTTTGTATGCAGCGTCTGGTGCTGCTGATTGCAGTCAAATGGATCAAATGTATGCAAGTGTAGTGGCAGAAAGTGCATCTGATATTGAGAAATTGGGTTCGATTATGAAACTATATCGTCGTTTGGGTTGTACAGAAAGTGATGTGTATTTTTCAGCTGCTGAGCATGCGCACAAGTTGCAACCTACCAGTGAATCTGCTGCTGGTTGTGCACAAATGTGCATTAAGAAAGAAGATTATGCTGGTGCTGTGGAATACTATAAGCAAGCGCTTACAATGGTGGATAATGAAGAAGATAAGGCAGATTATTTGTATCGTATGGCCAATGTATATGTAGCAATGAAGAATTATCAACAAGGTGCTACTATTGCTCAACAAGCATTGGATATTAATGCAGAGGATGGCCGTTGCTATTTGCTATTGGGTATTTGCTATGCAAGTGCAAAGATTTATGATGATCCAATTTTGGCTCGTTCGGTATTCTGGGTAGCATGTGACATGTTCCGCAAAGCAAAGAGTGTGGATTCTTCATGCGCAAGTGATGCTAATAAGTTGATTGCTACTTATTCGCAATATTTCCCATCAAAAGAGGATGTATTCTTCCACCGTGATTTGAATGAAGGTGCTCCTTTCCGTGTAGGTGGATGGATTGGCAAGACTACTACTTGTCGTTCGAAAGCAGAATAATAGATTCATCATTAAATAAATAGTGGAACAATTTTACATATCTAATAGCAAGAGAATCATGCGAGTGGTTCTCTTGCTATTGTTATGTATGATGGCATATGGTTGTCGGCAAAAAGAAACTCGTCATCGTGCAGCTGCCATCTCTGATCGTGCCGCCATGCCCGTTTTAGAGGGATATGATGTGACAACCCTTATTTCGGATTCAGGTATAACACGTTACCGTATAACGACCAAAAAATGGCTTGTATTTGATAAAGCTGATACGCCATATTGGGAGTTTCCTGAAGGAATCTATTTGGAAAAATTCAATATGGAGTTGAAGGAAGATGCATCCATTGAGGCTGATTATGCATATTATAATGAGCCAGCACAACGTTGGACACTCAAAGGTAATGTGCATGCAATGAATCTTGAAGGAGAATATTTTGAAACGCCATTATTGTATTGGGATCAAAAGACAGAATCAGTATATTCAGATTCCTCTATTGTGATTACGCGTCAAGCGTCAATAATCAAAGGAATTGGTTTTCAATCGAATCAAGAATTGAATAAATATACAATTAAACAACCCACGGGTGTCTTTCCAATAGAAGAATAATTTAATTTATGAAATATAGATACTCACATATAGTTCCTTATCAAGATGTGGATGCAACGCGTCGTTTGCGCTTGTATACCATGGAGAATTATCTGCTGAATATTGCAGGCAAAGTGGCAGATGAAATGGGAATTGGCATACCAAGTCTGCTGCCCATGAATTATACGTGGATCATCACCCATCTCAATCTGGAGATGATAGCGTTGCCACGTCATGGTGAAGAAATGATTATAGAAACATGGATTGAGCGAAATGCGCATATGTTGTCGATTCGTGATTTTCGTATCTATCAAAAACAGGATGCTGGTAGTGAGCGTTTGATTGGTTGCGCAAAAACAATATGGGCGGTATTAGATCTCACATCAAGAGAGATTGCAAATATTTTTGATCTTCCTATGTTTGAGGGTTCAGTGGATGGCGAAGTGCTAACCATGTCAAGAGCTCCACGATTACAACCCATTTGTTTGGATAATCTCGAGAATGATAGCCATATTCTGCAATCAGGAGAAATTTTGCACGAAATTCAATATTCAGATGTGGATTACAATAGACATTGCAATTCATGTAAGTATTTAGAGTGGATGGTCAACGCGTGTCAATTGGTAGATAATCAACGTCCATTTCGTTTGGACATCAATTACGTGAAAGAATTGTATCAAAATGATAAAATGTGGACTCGATATGTGAGAACCCACGAATCTACTCAATATCAGCAAGTCGATGAAAATGGCACAACATGTTGTAGTGCAAGGTTGACGGTAATTGATAATTTAAGTTGTTGATAACTTTTCTAAAACGGATAACTTTAAGATTTTTTTTAAAACGTAACGTGCATATAAATAGCATGTTACGTTTTTGTTTTGGATAACTTTATGTAGTTGTTGAAAACTTTTTTTGTCAAAATACTTGCATAGTTCATAAATATGTAGTACCTTTGCAGGCGATTTCGCGTCTTATTTTAATGGGCGTAAAATGTGAAAAATTTATAACTCATTATATATCATGGAGAAAAAGACTTTTACCCAGAAGGAAGCAGAGCAAGCTTCTGTGGGTTATTTTAAAGGTGACGAGTTAGCTGCGCGTGTATGGAGTACCAAGTATGCGCTAAAAGACTCTTATGGCAATCTATATGAGTTGACGCCAGATGATATGCACCATCGTTTGGCCGCTGAGATTGCGCGTATTGAACAGAAGTATGCAAATCCGATGTCTGAATCAGAGTTATTTGAATTGTTGCGCGATTTCAAATACATTGTACCTGCTGGTAGTCCAATGACAGGTATTGGTAATGATTTCCAGGTCGCTAGTTTGAGTAACTGTTTTGTGATAGGTCAAGATGGTAGTGCAGATAGTTATGGTGCGATTATTCAAATTGATGAAGAGCAGGTGCAGCTCATGAAACGCCGTGGTGGAGTAGGTCATGATTTGAGTCATATCCGTCCATATGGTAGTCCTGTAAAGAACTCTGCTCTCACATCCACGGGTTTGGTGCCATTTATGGAGCGTTACAGCAATTCTACTCGTGAAGTGGCACAAGATGGTCGTCGTGGTGCATTGATGCTTAGTGTGAGCGTAAAACACCCTGATAGCGAAGCATTTATTGATGCTAAGATGGAGTCGGGTAAGGTGACTGGAGCGAATGTGTCGGTAAAGATGCATGATGATTTTATGGAGGCTGCTATTGCCAATAAAACATACGTGCAACAATATCCTATTGATGCAGAGAATCCTACATATACAAAAGAAGTGGACGCTGCTAAGTTATGGAAGAAAGTGATTCATAATGCATGGAAATCAGCAGAGCCTGGTGTACTTTTCTGGGATACGATTACGCGTGAGTCTGTGCCTGATTGCTATGCAGATTTAGGCTATAAGACAGTTAGTACGAATCCATGTGGTGAGATTCCGTTGTGTCCATATGATAGTTGTCGTCTGTTGGCAGTAAACCTATATAGTTATGTGAAGAATCCTTTTACAGCGCAAGCAGAGTTTGATTTTGAGTTGTTTAAGAAGCATGTGGCTGTAGCGCAACGCATGATGGATGATATTATTGATTTAGAGGTTGAGAAGATTGAAAAAATCTTGACCAAGGTGAATTCGGATCCAGAAGCAGAGAGCATTAAACGTACTGAGCGCGAACTATGGGAGAAGATTATGGAGAAGACTACTCAGGGACGTCGTACAGGTGTAGGTACTACTGCTGAAGGAGATATGTTGGCTGCTCTTGGCTTGCGCTATGGAACACCAGAGGCTACTGCATTCTCTGTGGAGGTGCACAAGACATTGGCCTTGGCAGCATATCGTAGTAGTGTGATGATGGCTAAAGAGCGTGGTGCATTTAAGGTGTATGATGCAAAACGTGAAGAGAAGAATCCATATATCCAACGACTGAGAGAAGCTGATGCAGAGTTGTACGAATTGATGTTGCAATATGGTCGTCGCAATATTGCATGTTTGACTATTGCTCCTACGGGTACAACCAGTATAATGACACAAACAACTAGTGGTATTGAACCCGTCTTCCAACCGGTATATCGTCGTCGTCGTAAAGTGAATCCAAATGACAAGAATGTGCATGTGGATCTTGTAGATGAAGTAGGTGATAGTTTTGAGGAATATGTAGTATTCCATCATAAGTTCATCACATGGATGAACGCTAATGGTCATGCGTATGATCCAGCACATCGCTATACAACTGCAGAAATCGATGCTTTGGTTAAGGAATCTCCATATTATAAGGCTACCGCAAATGATGTGGATTGGTTGGCTAAGGTGCGCATGCAAGGTGCTATTCAGAAATGGGTGGACCATTCGATTTCTGTGACCATCAATCTGCCAAATGATGTTAGTGAAGAGTTGGTAGGTCAGTTGTATGAAGAAGCATGGCGTTGTGGTTGCAAGGGCTGTACAGTATATCGTGATGGTTCGCGCACGGGCGTTTTGGAGGGTATTAAGGATAAAAAGAAAGATGACAAGCAAGGCAAGAAAGAAGAAAAGAATTGCGTATGCTTCGACAATAAAGTACGTATCCGTCCAACTGAATTGGAGTGTGATGTAGTTCGTTTCCAGAACAATAAGGATAAATGGATTGCTTTCGTTGGTTTGAAGGATGGTGTTCCATATGAAATCTTTACGGGTCTTGCTGATGATGAAGAAGGTATTTTGCTTCCAAAATCAGTGACTAAAGGAAAGATTATCCGTGTTGTTCAAGAAGATGGCACTAAACGCTATGACTTCCAGTTTGTCAATTCACGTGGATTCAAGACCACAATGGAGGGATTGAGTTACAAGTTTGATAAAGAGTTCTGGAACTATGCTAAACTGATTTCAGGTGTCTTGCGCTATGGTATGCCTATTGACCAAGTAATCAAGATGATTAGTAGTTTGCAGATGGATTCTGAAACTATTAATTCATGGAAAGTAGGTGTGGAGCGTGCACTGAAGAAATATATCCAGGATGGTACGATTGTACAAGGTCAAGTTTGTCCAAATTGTGGCAACGCACTTATTTTTGAAGAGGGTTGTATGCATTGCCGCGAATGTGGATATAGCAAGTGCGGAGGATAATCTCATGTATAATAACAAAAAATGAGAGAAGCATTGCTTCTCTCATTTTTTTGTTGATTTGTGTTATGTAGCGCATTACTCTTCTACATTCATATCCAAACAAGTTTCAGCTGTGGAGTGTGAAGTCTTTTTGTAAGTTGCATTTGCTTCGTTATCAAAAATTTGAGCCAATTTCACTGCTGTTTGTACGGTTTCTACCAAGTGCTTTTCGGTTCCCCATACATAAACTACTTCTTCACCTTTTGTACTAGAGAGGGTGTACATCCAACATGCCATTGTGGTGTCATCCAATTTACTAGCATCTACATCTAGTACATTCTTTTGACAACTTGTCAAACCAAGTGCAAATACGCACGCGAGTGCAATAACGATTTTTTTCATTTTAATTTGTGTGTTTAAAAGGTTAATATTTCTTTGATTGGACAAAGGTACTACAATTTTAATGATTTGCCAAATGTTTCTTAATGATTGAGTATATTTTATGAAAAAAGGATTATTTTCCACCTACCAGTTTTTTGATTTCGCTTAATTTATTGAGAGCTTCTAATGGTGTTAAGTTGTTTATATCTAATGTTTTGACCTCGTCGCGTATTTGTTCTAAAACGGGGTCATCCAGTTGGAAGAAACTCAATTGCATACCATTCGGAGCGCTCACGGTGGCTTTTCCGCTACCCATTTGGGTTGGTTGATTATTGGTTAGTGTGTTAGACTCCAGTAGTGCATGGCTACCTCTTTCCATATCAGCCAAAATTTGGTTAGCTCGTTGTACGATAGATGATGGCATACCTGCTAATTTGGCGACATGGATACCAAAACTGTGTTCCGAACCGCCTCGTACGAGTTTGCGCATAAAGATTACTTTGTTGTCCACTTCGCGCACGGATACATTGTAGTTGCGTATACGTGAGAAGTTCTTCTCCATTTCGTTGAGTTCGTGGTAGTGGGTAGCAAAGAGTGTTTTGGCATGTCCTCGTTGTTCGTGGATATATTCCACGATAGCCCATGCAATGGATATGCCGTCGTAGGTACTGGTACCGCGTCCGAGTTCATCGAAAAGCACCAAACTACGTTCGCTCAGGTTGTTCAATATGCTGGCTGCCTCGTTCATCTCCACCATGAAGGTACTTTCTCCAACCGAAATATTATCGCTTGCGCCCACTCGCGTGAATATCTTATCCACTACGCCTATACTGGCACTCTCTGCGGGTACGAAACTACCCATTTGCGCCATCAGTACTATCAGGGCTGTTTGGCGGAGTAGAGCGGACTTACCCGCCATATTGGGTCCTGTAAGGATGATGATTTGTTGACCGTTGTTGTCCAAAAGCACATCGTTAGGCACGTATTCTTCATCCATAGGTAATTGTTTTTCAATTACGGGGTGCCGTCCTTGACGGATGTCTATCACTAGACTATCATTGATATCCGGACAGATATATCGATTTTCTACAGCCACGGTGGCGAAGCTCATCAAGCAATCCAATTGTGCGATTACAGTTGCATTCTGTTGCATTTGCGATACATAGTCGGTCATTGCCAACATCAGTTCGGTGTAAAGGCGATTTTCGATGATTTGGATTTGTGTTTCGGCAGTGAGAATCTTCTCCTCGTATTCTTTCAGCTCTTGGGTGATATATCGCTCTGCATTCACCAGGGTTTGCTTGCGAATCCATGTTTCTGGCACTTGGTCGCGATAGGTGTTGCGCACTTCCAGGTAATAGCCAAAGACGTTGTTGTAGCCAATTTTTAGGCTGCTGATACCAGTGGCTTCAATTTCGCGTTGCTGCAATTGTAGCAAGTAGTTTTTGCCATTGTTTTGTATGTCACGTAGTTCATCGAGTTGTGCATCAATTCCGCGTGCGAAGATGTTTGGCTTGCCTTGTACAGCAGGTGGATCTGGTACTATTTCTCGTTCTATTCGCTCGCGTATTTCCGTGCAGAGTGATAGTTGCTCGCCGAGAAGATGCAAGTATGCGTTTTCAGAAGCCTGTTCGCATATATTTTTGATAGGAGCGATAGCTAATAAGGCGCAACTTAGTTGTTTAATTTCTCGCGGTGTGATACGTCCTGTGGACACTTTACTTACGATGCGCTCCATGTCCTGGATATGTTGCAGGTTCTCGCGAATGATTTCTCGATGTTCAGGGTGACGGAATAGGTATTCCACCACCATTTGTCGGTTGCGTATGGGTCGTACTTCTTTCAGCGGGAATGCCAACCATCGATGGAGTAGGCGACCGCCCATGGGGGTAATGGTGCGATCAATAATATCGTAGAGTGTGATGCTATTCTCTCGTTGTCCGCTTAGCAGTTCCAGATTGCGAATGGTGAAGCGGTCCATCCATACATATTTGTCTTCTTCGATACGACTAAGGTGTTGGATATGTCCTGTTTGCAAGTGTTGGGTAGCATCCAAATAGTGCAGAATAGCACCTGCTGCTATCACGCCTTGAGGCAAGTTGTCCACACCAAACCCCTTGAGGTTTTGCACGCTGAATTGTTTGGTCAATCGTTCGTTGGTAGCTTCGCGGCTCATCATCCAGTCGTCCAGTTCGAAGGTGAAGTATTTGTTGCCAAAGGCTTCTTCGAATTCGCGTTTCTTTCCGCGTAGGAAGAGTACTTCTTTGGGTGCGAAGTTCACCAGCAGTTTGTCCACGTAGTCTTGTGTGCCTTCTGCTACGAGGTATTCGCCAGTGGATATATCTAAGAAGGCAACGCCTACTGTTTGTTTTCCCCATTGTATGCAGGCGAGCCAAGTGTTTTCACGTTGTTGTAGGGTAGTTTCTGAGTAGCTCACGCCAGGTGTCACTAGCTCGGTTACGCCGCGTTTAACGAGTTTCTTGGTCAGTTTAGGGTCTTCCAATTGGTCGCAGATAGCCACGCGCAGTCCAGCTCGCACTAGTTTAGGCAGATAGGTATCGAGTGCATGGAATGGGAAGCCAGCCATCTCCATTGCTTTGGATTCTTTGTTGGCGCCGTTGCTGCGATGGGTGAGTGTGATATTGAGTATCTTGCTGGCGCGTACTGCATCTTCCGCGTAGGTTTCATAGAAGTCGCCACAGCGAAACAGCAATATCGCATCGGGATATTGCGCTTTGATGTCGCGAAACTGCTTCATCATAGGTGTATCTACTGTATCAATTTTTGTCATAATCCCAGTCTTTATGCTTTAGACTATTTTATCATTACATCAATTTTCAGGTTGAACATTCTGCCTGTCAGTGAATTAGGGGTGGACCATTGCTGTCCTTTGGCATCGGTTACCCAATATTTGCTATTTTCATTTTTCCAATCGGCAAGGTTGAATACTTCGAATTGTACGCTCCAGCTCTCCACTATTTTTGCTTTTTTCATCCATGCATCAGTGTTTGCAGAGAAGGTACGGCTGGCACCGATATCAATACGTTTGTAGTTGGATAGGTGTCCGAGGTAGCGCAATTTTTCGCTTCGAGGATAGCCGAATGGTATGCCTTCGCTCCATATGAATTTGAGGTGTAGTTTGTATTGTGGTAGTTGTGGAAGATAGTCTTGGAAGTACATGGTGAAGTTGTATCGTTGTTCTTGTGGGGTAGGTATCCAGTCTGTGTTGTATAGTGCTGTGTAGTGTTGTGCAGCATTATCGATAAAGCGCATCCGGCTACGCATGGTGGAGAAGCTAATCCATGAATCGGCACCAGGTACGAGTTCGCCCATGAGCTTCAGGTCGAGTCCGATGGTGTAGCCTTGGCTGTCGTTGATACCCGAGTAGCGGATACGTACGTTGTCCACAGTGTAGCTTTCCATACGGTCGATGAGTTTGCCATAGGCTTCGGCAGTGAACTTGAATGGTCGTCCCCATGCACGGAAGTAGTAGTCTGTTCCCAATACGAGTTGCCACGAGCGTTGTGCCCGTAGTTGGTTGTTGAGCACGATGCGGTTGATGCCACCTTCGGTAGTCACGACTTGCCGCAGTTCTTTGTAGAATGGTGCTTGATAATAGATACCTGTAGCGGCGCGGAAGGTGAAGTCGCGTTTCCATCCGGGCATCCATACTACGCTCAATCGTGGTGATGGCAGAATTTCGTTGGTATAGCTCCACCAATTGAGTCGCATGCCACCTGTGAGCAATACGTCGCCCTGGTGGGTGGTCCAGCGATAGGTGTCTTGCATATAGGCTTGCAGGCGCGTGTTGAGCATACGTGTGCTACCTTTGAGGGAATAGTATAGTGCCATTTCCTGTTCGATATTGGGGATGCTGTATCCCATTGAGTCGCGCCATTCCCATTCGCTAATATGGTCGTTGACCATTTCCAATTGTCCGCTAATGCCCCATTGCAGTTTGTTTTCGCCTTTTTTCCATTCGCCCGCATGTGCGATTGTCATCATACCTGCTTGCAGGGCGTTGCGCGCATGCTCGTGGAAGGTACCTGTACCCAATATGCCTTCGTTGGGGGCTGTGATATTGGTGATGCCTTCTCCATTGGGTTTCGACGGACTGGTGCCACTGCCATCCATCGGCTTTTCGCTCAGGATAAACTCGCTACGTATGTCAAAGGCTTCTGTCTCGTGGGTATAGAATCCGCTGAGGTCTAAGTTGAGTTTCAGGTCATTGCGAGGTTGATATGCTATGTTTAACGCTGCAAAAGCGGTGCGAAACATATCTTTTTCTTGCCCTTCGAACCAGATGTTTTTTTCGATGGCTTGTTGCAGCGTTCCAGAGGCTTCTTTGAGCGAGTCGGGTGCGAACTCATAGCTATTTTGCGAGAAGTTGCCCAGCAATGTAATATCCCATCGTCCTTTCGCCTTCGTGCCTTCGTGCCTCCTTGTCTTATCGCCTACATTCCACGTCATTTGCATCTGGTAATCAATGAAATTAGGATTGTATTCGCCTTTGGTGCTCATGGTACCGAGTAGGTAGCGTGAGGTTTTGTAGCGTATGCCATGCATTTGGCTATGGGTGCTATCTCCCCAACCCACATAGCCATTGGCAGCTAATAGGCTCATGCTCAATCGCGATTCCAGTCGGGTAGGTCGTTTGTAGCGAATATCCAGCACGGAGGACATTTTATCGCCATATTTTGCATCGAACCCGCCAGCCGAGAAGTCCACGCTCTCCACCATGTCGGGATTGACAAAACTGAGTCCTTCTTGTTGCCCGCTGCGTATGAGCAGTGGGCGATGCACTTCGATGCCGTTTACGTACACAGAGTTTTCATCAAAACTACCTCCGCGCACGTTGTATTGGCTGCTGACTTCATTGTTTTGGCTCACGCCAGCAAAGGTGATGAGCAGGCTTTCTATACCGCCGCCAGTGGCATCGGGCATCAGTCGTGCGGCACCAATGTCCACATGATCCATGGCATTGGTTTGTCGTTGGAGGGCACGCACAGTGACTTCGTTGAGCATTTCTTCGTTGGTAGGCAAGATGACGTTGATGCCGATGACGTCTCGTGTGGTATATAGTTGTTGTCGGATTGTTTCGTATCCGATCATGGAATAGACGAGTGTGATGGTGTCGGTAAGGTCAAGGAAGAGTTCGTAGTAGCCATTTTGGTTGGTAGTGGTACCGATAGTAGTGTTTTCTTGTACATAGACGTTTGCCAGATCCACTCCTCGGTTATCGGAATCAAGGACATATCCAAACACGCGTATGTCTTTGGCGTATAGGTTGGTTGTGAAAAAGGTACATAGCATGATTATCCCTATTCGATGTAGGGTAGTCCATAGACCTTTCATATTTCTGTTGTCTGTTTTCACGTTTTTCGATTAGAACGTATCAACCTGCAAAGGTACAACAAAAAATGCACATTTGCAAGCAAATCGCGCGAAAGTTCACTTTCGAGTGCGATTTTCTTGCTTGCTTGAAAAATAATCCTCGCCTTTACACCTTATACAATACACTCTACACCAGAAAAATTACCCAAAAAACACTATTCTCTTGTTTAATTCAGAAAAATGTAGTACCTTTGCAAATTATTGCGGATTATATTGGAAACAAAAATACGGCACTGCGTGCCTACAAAAATAAATAAAAATCAAGAAACAACTTTTTTTGCTTTTAGTCAAATGAATGCAGTGTCCTGCATTGGTGCCTAAAACCAAAAATGGTAGATAAGCACAGAGACATATAAGCGCATTAGCAAGCCAAAACAAAAAGAAGAAACTTACAACGATAGGTGTCAACATGTATATAAATCCTTTAATTTTTGCATAGAAAAATAACACAATATGAAGAATATCCGAGTATTTATTACTGCTTTTGTGATTTGGCTTATAGCCAGTCCAATTTTTGCTCAGTCGCTGACTATCACGCGTGCTTTTCAGGCTATTCCGAATAGTTCGGTATTGGCTCAGTACAAGAATCAGTTTGGTAAGTGGGAGAAACCCGATTTGGATGACACGTTTCCATATGCGGTTATTCGTGTAGGATTGGATGGTGATGGACGCGAAGTACAAGCCGCCAAGAAGCAATTGAATTTGTATTTGGGTCAGATGACCGCAGTGGAATCGGTATATAAGGACAATAGCAACGAATTGTTGTTCTTGATTCCAGTTCGTTCGCGCAATATCCAGATGGATTGTGGTGATGGTTGCGACCGTGTCACTCTGATGGATGGCTCCGTTCCGTTGCGTTCGAATACAGTGTATTACGGACGGGTGCATTTTGTGCCAATGGCACCAGATTCAATACATGTTTCAAGTGGTCCTCAAATATATCCTCTCAATCTACGTGTAGAGCCAGCTGATGCAAAAGTGGAGATAGTTATGCTCAATGGAATAAAACAAGAATGTAGCATTGTAGATGGACTGGCAGCACTGAAATTAGAAGAAGGAGAGTATCGTTATACTATTTCTTCTGAGCACTACTATCCACAAGAGGGTGTTATTTCTATTCCCACGATTTCCATTGACACTACATTTTCACTTAATCCTAAGGTAGGTTGGTTGAGTATCGTTGGAGATAGCACAGATTTGACAGATTTATCGGTTGAATTGTTACGTATGGTAGAGCCAGCAAATGGCAAGAAAATGAATAGAAAGGAAGTTAAACAAAATACTTCTACTTATTCTCTTCCTTTGCAAGATTTACTATGTGATATAGGTGATTATCAATTGTATATTGAGAAAAAGAAATACTTTGATTATAACCGCACAATCTCAATTAATGAGGGAGATAAGATTATCCTTTTTCCCAAAATGCGTCCACATATTATGAACACGTTCATTATTGCGGAAGCAGGCGTTGCATTGAATCCCGAATGGGGAGTGGGTCTAATGTTCGGACAAATGTATAATGGTGTAGGCTGGTATGTGAAAGGTCGTTCGAATTGGAATATCCCGAAGAAGAATCGATATGGAGAAATAGAGTTTACGACAACCAAAAAGACTACTTCGTTGGAATGGATTGTGGATGCTGGTCTGGTAGTTGATTTTCTGTTGAAAAAGAAGAAGAAAGATAAGGATAATTTCTTGGGCTTGTATTTTGGCGCAGGTTATGGGAGCCGTGAGCGGTATTGGTATAATGCAGATGTGAATAAATGGGGTAAGTATTCTCCCAATTCATATTCTGGAGTTAGTGCTAACATTGGTGTAATGGGAAGTATTCATGGAATAACACTTATGGCTGGTGTGAATACAATTACCCTAAAATATGCAGAAATAGAAATAGGTATAGGTTATACTTTTTAATAAAGATCAATATGAAAAGATATTTAAAATTGCTTTTGATTATAAGTACATTCGCTTTTGTGTCCTGTGAAGAAGATGATGAGGTGTTGATTCAAGGGATTGCTGTTGATTTGGGTTTGTCTGTTAAGTGGGCTACGATGAATGTAGGTGCAAGTAGTCCTGAGGATTACGGAGATTATTTCGCTTGGGGCGAAACAAGTACCAAGAGTACCTATAATTGGAGTATGTATAAGTGGTGTAATGGTTCATCAAGGTCATTAATCAAGTACAACACAGACAGCAGTTATGGCATTGTAGATAAAAAAACGCAGTTAGACCTAAGCGATGATGCTGCTTATGTTAATTGGGGCGGTTCTTGGCGTATGCCGACCGATGCAGAACTAATCGAACTTCGCGAGCAATGTACTTGGACAAGGACAACTCAGAATGGTGTGACTGGCTACAAGGTGACCAGTAAGAGCAACGGCAATAGTATCTTCCTGCCCGCAGCAGGCTACCTCTACGGCAGTTCGCTCCGCAACGCAGGCAGCAGGGGCTACTACTGGTCGAGTTCGCTCGAAACGGGCACCCCGGACGACGCGTGTAACCTTGGCTTATTTTCCGACTTCGTGGGCAGGAGCGGCGACTGCACTCGGTGCGACGGGTTGTCTGTTCGCCCAGTGTGCCAGTAGAGTAAGGTGTAAAGTGTAAGGTGTAAAAACAGGTGTGATAGAAAGCGAAATCTAAAAATATTGCCATAAATTTGGAAAATGGAGAAAATGTTATAGATATGTCACAAATAAGTTACCGATAGGCTCTCGATGTGCCTACGATAGGCTACTATCAACCCGTCAAGAACCCGTTATGAACCCGTAGCCTCCTGGCATTTGAAGGGTGAAAACTGAAAGGTGAAAACAGCAGAATAACAAAAATTATAAATAATTAGACCCAAAATGCCAAAATTATTCTTAAAATAAACAAACATCGGTAGCTATGGATAAACTACCGATGTGATATAATGTTGTACCGATGTGGTATAGAACTCGATTAAAAGCTTCTAATTGTGGATTGATGACAGCTGAAAAAAGGTTTACACAATCTTTGCAGGGATAAGCTTTTCGCGAATTTTCACGTAGATAATGGTCTCTTTCTTAGCAAATGCTGTTTGCACATAGCCCATTCCAATGCCCACTTTAGTAGTAGGCAGCATGATGCCACTGGTGACATTACCAATCACATTGCCCTCTGCATCGCAAAGCTCATAGCCACAACGTGGAATAGCACGCTCTTGGCACTCGAAGTGCACCAATTTGCGCTTCACGCCTTCGGCTTTCTGCTTGAGCAAATACTCTTTGTCGATAAAGTCTTTTGCATCGAACTTCGTAATCCAACCCAATCCTGCCTCCAATGGAGAGGTGGTGTCATCAATATCATGACCATAGAGGCAGTACCATTTCTCCAAACGCAAACTATCGCGTGCGCCCAATCCGATAGGTGCCAAACCGAAGTCTTTGCCTACCTCGAAAAGCGCATCCCAGATTTGTTTGCTATGCTCTTTTGGGAAATACAATTCAAATCCGCCTGCACCCGTATAGCCCGTATTACTGAGGATTACGCCTTGCACGCCTGCGAATGACCACTCGCGGAAAGCGTAATATGGAATCGCACTCAAATCGGCGTCGGTAAGCAGTTGGAGCATCTCTGTGGCTTTAGGTCCTTGCACTGCCAATTGACCATAACGGTCGCTGGCGTTCTCGAGTTGCACACCGAACGTGTTGTGCTCGTTCACCCATGCCCAGTCCTTGTCGATATTGCCTGCATTGACAACGAGGAGGTACTTGGTGGTGGAGTACTTGTAGATAATCAGGTCGTCCACAATACCGCCTTTGCCGTTAGGGAAGCAGGTGTATTGTGCTTTACCAGCTTCGAGTTTGCTCACATCATTGGTGGTGATATATTGCAGGAAGTCCAATGCTTTCTCGCCTTTCACCCAAAACTCGCCCATGTGGCTCACATCGAACACGCCCACGCCTTCGCGCACGATGATGTGTTCTTGATTGATACCCGTAGGGTATTGAATAGGCATATTAAAGCCCGCAAAATCTGCCATCTTCGCTCCCAGAGCGATATGGATGTCTGTAAATGGAGTTGTTTTCATATAATTCTTTTTGTTCACTTTGTTCACGTTATTGGTTCGCTTCGCTCACGAAGGTGGTTCGCTGCGCTCACGAAGGTGGTTCGCTGCGCTCACGAAGGTGGCTCGCTTCGCTCACGAAGGTGGTTCGCTTCGCTCACGAAGGTGGCTCACTTCGTTCACGAAATATGGCTACACGTAAATGATTTCACGTTATTTACGTACCAAAGGTACCACTTTCGTCGAAGACCATTTTCGCTTTAGCCACTTTCGCGGCTCTGCCGCCATTTACGAAAATTGTTATGCTTTCTCAACAATTTTCAGGATTACTTGCATCGCCTTCTCCATCGATGGGATAGGCAAATACTCAAATCGGCTGTGGAAGTTCACACCACCTGCGAAGATGTTAGGGCAGGGGAGTCCCTCAAACGACAGGCGTGCGCCGTCTGTTCCACCACGGATAGGTTGCACCTTTGGTGTTACGCCTACCTCTTTCATCGCTTCTTCCACGAGTGTCACGATATGCATCACAGGTTCCACTTTCTCGCGCATGTTGTAGTATTGGTCGCGGAGTTCAACCTCTACGGTGCCTTCGCCATACTCTTGATTAATCTTGCGTGCCAAGTGCTCGATCTCACGTTTGCGGCTCTCAAAGCGTGCGCGGTCGTGGTCGCGGATGATATATTGCAAGGTGGTCTCCTCTACGCTACCGTTCATTGCGATGAGGTGATAGAAGCCCTCATAACCTTGTGTATGCTCTGGTGTCTCCCAACGTGGCAACATAGTGGCAAACTGATTAGCAATACGCATGGAGTTAATCATCTTATGGTAGCCATAACCAGGGTGCACATTCACACCATGCACTTTCACCTTGCAGCCTGCAGCATTGAAGTTCTCGTATTCCAGTTCGCCTACTGCGCCGCCGTCCATGGTGTAGGCGAAGTCGCAACCGAACTTCTCTACATCAAAGTGGTCGGCACCTTGACCAATCTCCTCGTCTGGCGTAAAGCCCACACGAATCTTACCGTGCTTTATTTCAGGGTGTTGAATCAAGTACTCGCAAGCGGTAACAATCTCTGCCAAGCCCGCTTTGTCGTCTGCACCGAGCAGGGTAGTACCGTCGGTGACGATGATGTCTTGCCCTTTGTAATCCAGTATCTCAGGGTACTTGGCTACTTCGAAGACAATGTTTTTCTCTGCATTGAGCAGAATATCATTGCCGTCGTAGTTCTCCACGATGCGTGCTTTCACATTCTTGCCACTCGCATCAGGGGCAGTGTCCATGTGAGCAATAAAGCCGATAACGGGTTTACCTTCCACATTAGCGGGTAGGGTAGCCATCACATAGCCGTTGTCGTCGAGTGTCACCTCTTGCATACCAATCTCTTGTAGCTCAGCAGCGAGATACTTCGCAAACTCCATTTGCCCTGGAGTAGAGGGCGTCATATTGGTTTCTTCATCCGATGTGGTGCAGAAACTCACATACTTCAAAAATCTTTTCGTCAGTGTCATAGTACTATATTCATTTTATTTATTTCTCGGTTATTCCATGCGAGGATATTATCGCAGACGTTCTCGCACATGGCGATACGTCCTTCCCATGTGCCTGTGCCCGTGTGGGGTGAGAGCACTACATTGTCGAGTGTGAGCAGGTCAGGCGTGATTGCAGGTTCGTGTTCGTATACGTCCATTGCTGCGCCTGCTATCTCTCCCTCTTTCAGTGCCTTCACCAGTGCCTGCTCATCCACGTGCGCGCCGCGCGCGGTATTGATAAGGTAGGCAGTGGATTTCATCATGCGCAATGCTTTGCCGTCAATGATATGCTTCACTTCAGGCGTATAGGGCAAATTCAAACTCACAAAATCTGCTGTCTGGAGCAACTCTTCTTTGCTTACATATCCAATATCCAATACCCCATAGCCCTTTAGGGCGTCCAATGTCCGATTATCAAGTGGCTTGCGATTGTGGTACACAACGCGCATGCCGCTCGCTACTGCGCGGCGTGCCAATGCTTGTCCGATGCGTCCCATGCCAATGATACCCAGTGTCTTGCCATACAGCGAGTGGCTGAGGTTGTTCATCACACCAAAGGGCTCTGCCTTACCTGCCCGCAGTTTGCGGTCGAATTCGGCAGTGCGTCTTGCCACATCGTGCATAAGCGCAAATGCCAGTTCGGCTGTGGGCTCAATCACCGGATTGGGGGTGTTGGTTACACGTATGCCACGTTCGCGGCATGCTTCGAGGTCAATATTATTGAACCCCACACCGAAATTTGCCACCAACTGCAAATGGGGTGCGGACATAATCATTTCGCGTGTTACCGGTTTATCGAACGTACTTACCAACACCTCTGCTGTGGCAAGCGGGGCGTATAATTGATGTTCATTTAATCGAACAAATCCTTCGGCAGGCAATTCGGTGGTAAAAGCAATGTGCATATAAATCATGGTGCTGAATTGTCTGCAAAGGTACGGAAAAATTCACAAATATGCAAGAAAATATGGATAGAAAATAAAAAAACGTATTTTTTCTTTGTAGAGAAGTAATTTTTTTGTATCTTTGCACCGAAATTTGGCTTAAAAGAAATATCTTTGTCTAATCATAATAATTAAATAATCAAGTATGAAAAAAGTAGTTACTAATTTTTTGACAGCTGTGATGTTGTTTTTATTTTCAGCTGTCTTGTCTCCTGCTATGGCAGAAAATGCCGTGGTGGAATCATTGCCAGAGTGCTCAAAGCAGTATCTGCCCAAGATGAAGATGCTGAATAAACAAAGTTCTGAGAGTGCACTACATGCGTTGCTTTCTAAGAAGATGGAGCAAAAAAACGTGTCAGATATACCAGAGGGTAATATTGTGACGCCAAGTATGAGTAGTGCAGAAGAATTGGATACTATTGAGTTGGTATTCAATAGTTTTTATCAAGACCCACTCTATATTCCCGAAGAGGTGGTGGTAAGTCGTAATGGCGACACTGTGCTCGTAGGTGGTGATTGGATTTTTGTATTGCAAAATGACCGCTATCAATTTACATTTGATTTTTATGGCGGTTTACCCAATGATCCATCAGGTACATATACAGAAAAGAACTTAGATGAGTCGTTCTCGACTGCATTCTTCCCAGGTACGGATGGAAAGACCAGTTACATGAAAACGTGTAATTTAACGATAGCTACAGAGAAGACCGGTGCATTAACCAAATATATTTTGGATGCAACCGTGGTGACTACCTTGGGTATTGGAGGACCAGAAAATGGTGCCTTCAAGATTCACGCGGAGCATAAAGTGGTGATAGCAGATGAACGCTATGACCTCGCGCTATATAATTGTGTATTAACCCCTACAGAAGATGGCTTTGGTATTGCGGGTACAGATGATACATTGGATGTGGACCTGAAGTTTTATACTACAGAGGGTATTGTAGGTTACTATACTCATCAATTGTTGGATATTGATAATTCTAAATTCGTTCATAATGGTAATGCTTATGAAGTTATGGAGTTGGAAGGTATCATCAACACATATCCTAATATCTATGATGGTGTGACCTATGTTGCTATGATGGAAATAATTGCCAATAGTGCTACAGATACCGTATTCTTTAATTTAGCAATGGAAGCACCAGTGATGCCAATTGACACTGTTGATATTTCGTGCAACAATCTCTATATTGATGCATCCATGGGATTCTCGCAAGGTACGATTATTGTCACGGCTAACAATAACAAGTATTCTATCTATGCAGGATACAATGATAAGGTAGTTAGAGATTCGGCTACATACGAAGGAACATCTACAACAGGTCAAGCGATGGCTTATATTACTGATTTGGAAACAGAAAAAGTAATCAGCGCAATGACCACTAAAATGACTGTTGTCGGCAGTGCCTCAGTAGGATATGATATAGTGGCAAAAGTGTTGGGTGATGATCATGTCCTATATAATCTATATCTTACAAATATTATCCGTGAAGTAAAGGATACAGTGGTGATAGATTTCCCAACATGCTCCAAATCAATGTACTATATTGATGAGATTGTGGAAAATATGGATGAATTGCAATTGGCCAACTATAATGAGCAATACTCTGTAGCATTTGATATTCTCTATATCAACCAAATTATGGGTGGAGAATTTACTAAAGATAATCTATTCATAGACCAGAGTTATCTTGTGAAGCACACCGCGGAAGGAGATGTATATGTGGAGATGTTGAAAGTGGATGGAACCATCAAGCAAGAGAGAGATACGACTTTCTTAACTGCCATAGTGTCTGGTATTGATTCGGTGTTGTACCATATATCCATGTTTTATACTGTACCTACACCTACTGAAACCTTGTCATATACATTCAACGAGAATAATACATTCTTTACTAATGCATTGCCTCAGGGTATATTTATTTTAGAGGGTATGACGGACGATGGTCAAGTGATGAGTAATGTACAAGTTAATCGCATTCGTACAGGTAGCGCTGAAGGTACGTTTGTGAACGATGGTAATTTCACAGAAAACGACTTTGAACCATTCAATACCTTTGTGAGTGTATGGAATCCTACTATCAATGAGTTTGAACCTCATTTCATGCAGAAGGGTGAGATGACTGTGACTATAGATGACGAGGGAATGTTGCATGCAGAAGCTTCGTTTATATGTGATGATGCGAAGTTGTATAATTTGACATTTACGGTACAATTTGAGCGTCCTCGTTTGCCTTATGATGCAGAAGAGGAGGGTGTGGAATACGCATATGGTGCAGATGCAATCATTGTAACGGAAGACTATGTAGCATCTGATAATCTCATATTCTATGATATTTATGCACCAGATTTCTCCAATAAGACTTCGTTGGTATTCTTTATTGCTGAGAAAGATGCTGATATTATCATTCCTGAAGGCGTGTATCCAATTGATAATTCATGGAATGTAGGTACAGCACTTGCGAGCCGTGGCTTGGGGGCAGAAGATGGTGTGGCCTTGCCTTCATACTATGTGGAAATGGATGAGAATGGCTATGGTATTGATGGTCGCGGCTACTTCTTGGTGGATGGTGAAGTGACTGTGGAGAAAGTAAATGGCAAAATGCGAATGACTATAGATGCAATTAATTCGTATGAATTACCAGTGAAATTGCACTATGATGCAACACAAACAGCAGTGGAGAATATCACTGACAATCCATCTGCTACAAGCATTGAAAAGCATCTTAAGGACGGTCAGTTGCTCATTATCCGCAATGGTGCAGTTTATAATGTTTCAGGTGCTCGCTTGAAATAATATAGCGAACATACATATATAAAAAAGACGAGGATTTCCTCGTCTTTTTTATATGGTGTCTTAATTCTTTATCTTATAATCTATTTCCTAAGACGTCGAATACTTGACCATCTTTGATGATAATCATGCGACCATCGCGAATGACCTTTTGTGCTTTTTGCTCAGGTGCAGTGATATTATCAACAGCAACGTTAGGAGCTTTGTACGTAGCGTTGACTGTAGTACCGCCGAATGTTTTGAATGTCAAAGTGATATTTCCTACCTCATCAACTATCATATCTCCGCTCTTGATACGCCACATATGAGCAGGAGCGATGGTTCCGCTTGCTAAATAAGAAGAAAGTGCATATGTTAAAATGGAGCCTCCTAATGCTCTTTTTTCATCTATGCGATAGCCTGCCGTGATAGTTCCTAATGTGTCGCCTTCTTGAATAGGATAGGTGCCAGCTTGCAGAGAGTCAGATTCTGTGTTGAGATAAAGTAAGCTAACAGCTTTGGTTGAACCATAATTTGTTTTGATTGATTTCCCAGCAATGAGTATTATTTCTAATACATCACTTTCTACTTTAGAAACTTGCATATCAATGAAGTCAATGGTTTTGTTAGGGCCATTTTTCTCCTCAATGCCATAGGGATAGAACTCTTCGCCACCAGTAGTTCCTTCTACCAATGGAGCTTGTTCGGCATTGATAATCGGTTTCTTAGCAAGTGGAGTAAGGTAAGCTACAACGCAGCAGTTCTCTGGTACCCATTCCTCATTAATAGTATAAGTAAGCGTGTGGCTGTATGCTTGATTTTCCACTTGTACGGTATCACCAAAATGGGCTGTCACGAAGTCACGTATTACTCGTGCGTGCATGTACTCACTCCAGCCACTGTTTTTATATGAATACTCATTGTCTGCTTGCTTGCCTACCAATCGATTCTCTTTGATGAGTACAGAGAGGAGGTATTCTGTGGCTTCGGTGTTTGCCACTTGACCGCTAACAGTGATGTCCAGCTGACGTGTTTCTGCGTTATATGTGTGGTTAATCACCACCGATGCTTCTGCTACAGTATCATCTTTGATTGTGATTTCTGTTAAATAGCCAGGGTGGAACGCTATTGTGGAACCCCTTTGCTTGGTACGGTTAAGTGCCATGCCTGGTGCACCATTTACCCCCAAAGCATTTCCGATTTTAGCGCTTTCTGGTATGGTATATTCGTCGTTGTTGTAACCATGGTGATGGCTTACCCATATGGCTGATGGATTTTGCTCCTGAATGTAGCTTGTGATAGCATACATGCCACCAGGGCAAAAACCACAACCGTCACCCGTGAAATGCTCAATCAAGAATTTTCGGGGAAAAGAGGTGGGCACATCTTGTGCCGACATCATTACTGCTGCGAGTAGCAGAATAGAAGTAAAAATCTTTTTCATACCTTAAACAATTTATTTTTTAATATATTTTTTACCATTGATGATATAAATACCTGTAGGCAATTCGCTCAAACTATTGCTTGGCATACGCTGGCCGAGCAAGTTGTAAATACCCGTAATAGGGGTATTGTTCATCACGTTTTCTACGGCCGTATTGTCTTCATTATAGCTATACTTGATGGTGAGAGTAATAATAGGGTTTGTACCATCATTGAAAGCATAAGTGATGGTCTCAGCACCATTGGCGAGTGGAGTGTAATGTGTAAACCAGCGGCGCATAGATTCCATACTACCTACAGTGAATGACAATTCTTGTTTCACTTCGCCATTTCCGGGTACACAATTGCCTGCAGCGCAAAATTGGTCGATGATACCAGTTGAAGAGCGGGTGATTACTACATCAATGTTTTGCGATTCATCCGAATACATCACGCCTTCCACACCCATAGTGGCTTCCTCAAGGTCTTCGTCGTACTCGTATTCAGTAACAATGAGAGTAGTGTCATTGGTGATATCGGTGATAACCAAATCATCGTCTACCCATTTTTCAATGCTCAAATGAAAAGATGCATTCATAGCTACTGCCATACTGAGCATAAGGAATGTTGTATAAAATTTCTTCATAAATGTAAGTTGAATTATTTAGTAATTATTTTTGTTTCTTTCACTTGCACTACCACGCCATCAATACTTAATACACTCACCACATGGCAGTTTTCGGCTACTACTTTGTCGGGTAGGGTGTAGCTAAATTCGAATGTCTGTGGTGTTACAGAAGGCATTTGAATCGTCTTACCCCATACGGAAGGTAACACGGAAGAACGCAGCAAATGGTTGTGTACATACGTATCGTTGGTCTTTCCGTCTGGCATAAATTGTTTGCCGACCACACCATCTTCGGTCAACCATATTTGCAATGTAGCTTCTTGGCTATTACTACCTATATTGCAAACATATACATCTAATGCCAAATCCTTGTTTTCACATTCTACAGTTTGGTTCATGATGATAGAACTGCTACCATAACACTGACTAATTTGTGTAGCCCATGTATCTGAGCTGGCAAAATAGGCATTGTCTTGTTGCATAAAGTTAACATTGCCCGTAGGGAAAGGAGTGGTATTGGTTCCGCCCATGTGGATATACATGCTATCTGCCTCTGGACAAGTATAGTTAACTGCTTGGTTGCTGCCAAAACGCGTATTGGGATTGCTAGCAGGATGCATCACCACAACGACCAATTCTTCGCCATACTGCTCTTTTAGTCCGTGAGCCACTTCTGCTGCATTAGGACAGTTCATGCAACGCCAACCAGAATATTCGATCAACAACGACGCACGCTTGATTTGCGATGTATCGGCTGGTGTGAATACCTCTATTAACTGGTCGTTTTCGGGGATAATTTCGCATGCCGAAAACGATAGGGCCAAACATATTATAGAATATATAATTTTTTTCATTACCATGTGAAGTTATACGTTAGTGAAACACCTTCTTGCTTTGGTACATATCGACATATGCCTCCCGAGCAGTTGAAACCTTCGCGTGTTTTGGTGTAGCCTGCCATGAGACGGTGTGCGCCGTGTGTGTAGGTAATTGCTGCGGTGTAGAAATGTTCGTTGGTTTGCTCGTGTGCATAACCGATATTATACATCCATTGACCCGACAACACCAGCTTGCGCCACAAACTCAGTTCGTACAGGGCAGCTACCCATTGTCCTTGATCTTGTTTGGTGAATAGGTATTGCAACTCTGCACGCATCTGTATGTTCTTAGTGGTTGCATATTTTGCTTCAAGTACGCCAATACCCGATCGGATAAGGTCTCCGTGACCTTCTACAACCTGCTTGTTGTAGGTTTGGTACATAGCCATTGCACCGATATACCATTGCTTGTTGATTTTCTTGTTGAGTTCGAGATTGACATCGGTGTAGTATGGCTCTTTCGTCATCTTTAACCATTTATCAGTTGTGCCACGTATATGCGAAGCGTTTAGCTTGAGTGTAGTACCATATCGTCCACCCATTGCTGTGCCGCGTTTCCAAGTATATCGAATCTCTCCTTGGAAAGCCCATTCGTTGGCTGTTTTTTCAGTGCCATATGGGTATAGAGATGCCAGCATATAGGTGTGCTGTGTAGCAAACGGTGGCATGTGATTGATGGTACCTTTCATCAGGCTTGCCTGTCTATCCGAACGGAAAGACATGTTTTCCGAGCGTTTGGCTTGAGCCATGATGGCCATACCTTTTTTGGAATAACTGAGCGAAAGGAGTAGGGCTTCGCCGTGCTTGTAACTATAGTCATTCAATACTGTAGGATCGTTGGCTTTATAGGCATACTCCACCAATGCATTCCATCCTTTCATTTGCAATTGCGTGCGCACACTACCAACTCCTACCCATGCTGGGAAGTTATAAATATAGTCGTATTTGCCTTCTGGTTGTACAATGGTGTGATGGATGATTGTATCCGCTTGTTGATACTTGCTTACATAGCTCCCGCCAATGGTCCAACTGGCACCTGCATCTTGTATCGCTTTCGACCATTCATGGATACCCAGTTCGAGGTTTGCTCCCACTACCGCATCTTGCTTGTAGTTCCAGCCCCATGCGCCATCATCATAGCAATTCCAATAGCGGCGTTGCTTACCCCCTAATGCGGTGAAATAGATACCGCGATAAGGTGTGATTTCTATTTTTCCGCCGCGAAGTGCATTGTCTACGCCGAGTGCTCTATCTTCGTATAAGCGGAGCACCATACCACTACCAAACTGACCATAGACGTCACCTACAGTGATTTTGCCCCAATCAAAAGTTGCAGCTACGTGCAGGTGGCTCAAACCATAGCCACCAAAATCGGCATCATATCCCAACATGGGCCACTCGGTAAGCTCAGAACGAGTAATAAGCTCTAATCCCTGAAATCCGATACCCGATGCCCGATTCTCATTTTCCGTTTGATGATCCCAACGCACACCTAAATCCAGATATGAGTTACTTAAATAGTATCCCTCTGTAATAGTTGGCACTGGTACCAGTGCTTCGTGCTGAATGCCACCTACGACATACACCGTATCATTCGCCCAAATCAGGGATGGAATGAGGGATAAAAAGAGTATGTATTTTCTAATATTCATTTTATAATGTTGTGCCTATCAACCCATCTGAATCACATAGTAATCACATGGTAATATCATAGTAATATCATAGTGGAGACGGCATTATTGCAGCGCATCGTAGATATCTTGCTCGCCGCCATCGGTGTATCCCGTGTGGTTATAAACGATTTTGCCTTTGCCGTCCAATACGAATACGTGAGGTACGTTTTGCACGTTCATGGCGCGTTTGAAATCGCCGTTAGGGTCGAGCCATACTTCGTACTCCCAACCAAAACCATCCACCATAGGTTTCACGCGATTGGCATCTTGTGCTTGGTCGATACTTACGATAATCATCTTCACGCCTGTCTCATCTTGCCAATCAGGATAGACCTCGTGGATAGCTTTCAACTCGCGCAGGCATGGCTTGCACCATGTAGCCCAAAACGAGATAATAATGGGATTTCCATCGTTACTTACTTCAGCCGTTTGAATGGTATTACCATCAATGTCTTGCAAACGAACATTTGGCAGTTGCGCATACGATACCAGCGCACAAATAGCCATGAAACTCAATAATAAAATCTTTTTCATATTTATCCATGATTAATATTGCCCGCAAAGGTACAAAAATTTTCGTATTTATGCAAATTTTTCTTCTAATTCTTTAACTTAAAGTTAAAAAACTTGTATATTCCACAAAAATGTACTACCTTTGCAGTGAGTTTATATACTCATTAGATTAGATATGAACCGACAGATTCTTCGTTTGGCCATTCCGAGTATCCTAGCCAATATTACCATTCCGTTGGTGGGATTGGTGGATACGGCTATTGTAGGACATATATCAGATGCGCATGCTATTGGTGGCATTGCCATTGGCACGATGCTCTTTGATTTGTTGTATTGGAATTTTGGTTTCCTGCGTGTGGGTACCAGTGGCATGACTGCTCAGGCTTTTGGTCGTGGCGACCGCGAACAGTGTGCCCGATTGTTGGCGCAGAGCGTAGGGATTGCGTTGATAGGTGCAGCACTTATTTGGTTGCTGCAATGGTTGTTTGTTACGGCTGCGTTGGCTATTGTGCCTTGCTCAGCAGAGGTAGCATCTTTTGCACGCGACTATTTCTTTGTGCGTGTGTGGGCTGCGCCTGCCACGTTGTCGCTGATGGCTATCAAGGGGTGGTTTATTGGTATGCAGGACACGGTCAGTCCGATGATTACGGACATAGTGGTGAATGTGGTGAATATGGCGGTCAGTTATGCCTTAGCAGTTTATACACCATTGGGTGCTTTGGGTGTAGCCTATGGTACGGTGGCGGCACAGCTGACGGGACTGCTGTTGTCGGTGATTATTCTGTTGTGGAAGTATCGTCGTGTATGGCAGGGAGTGTCTTTCCTGCGATTGCTTAGGGATATGCGTGGTATGCGCCAACTCATATCGTTGAATGCCAACTTGTTTGTGCGTTCGTTGTGCTTTATGATCGTGTATGTGGGCTTCACGTCGTTGTCTTCCTTGTATGGCGATACAGATTTGGCGGTATGTAGCATACTGATGAAACTCTTTATGTTGTTTTCTTATTTCGTGGATGGCTTTGCGTATGCAGGCGAAGCCCTTGTTGGCAAATATATCGGCGCAGCCAAATCCCAACCCATATCCAATAGCCCGCAGGGCGTCCAATATCCAATAGGCGGAACGCCGTCCAATAGCCACAATATCTCCTCCCTCGTCCGCCTTCTTTTCCTGTGGTCGTTGGGCGTAGGAGTGGTTTTTACGGTGATTTTTGCCTTGTGGTCGATGCCCATGTACCGCATGATGACCAGCGATGTGGTGGTGTTAGGGCGTTTGACGGATTTCACGGCTTGGCTGATTGCTATGCCTATTGTGAGCACGTTGGCGTTTATGTGGGATGGCGTTTATACGGGTGCTACGGCGGGTAAGCAGATCCGTAATGGTATGATTTTGGCTGCAGTGGGATTTGTGTTGGGGTATGTGGCAACGGCTCATTGGTGGGGAGTGCATGCGCTATTTGTGGGCTATTTCCTCCATCTCGCCGCCCGCGTTATCTACCTCACTGCTGCATGGAAATCCATTCCTTTAACCTCTCACCTTTAACCTGTAAAAGTATGATAAAGAAACTCGAAAATAGAAAATGGCGTGTGCTGAAGAGTACACCTTTGTTGAATCTTGGCCCGTGGTTGAACGTGCGCCAAGAGGTGGTGGAACTACCCAATGGTACGCAGATCCCTGCGTGGTTTGTGATGGATTTTCCCAATTGGGTGAATGTGATTGCTATCACGAAGGATGGTGATTTTGTGATGATAGACCAGTACCGTCATGCGTTGGGTGAGACGCATTATGAATTGGTGGCAGGTGTGGTGGACGAAGGCGAGACGCCGCTGCAAGCAGCCATGCGCGAACTGAGTGAGGAAACGGGCTACGAAGGTGGCGAGTGGGAGGCGTTTATGGAGCTCTCGCCTAATCCTACTAATCATACGAATAGGAGTTATACTTTCCTTGCCACGGGTGTAGAGAAAGTGCGCGAACCGCATCAAGAACCCTCGGAGGATATCCATGTGCACATCCTTACCCGCGATGAGGTGTACGAATTGCTCACTTCAGGCGAGATTATCCAAGCCCTGCATGCCGCACCGCTGTGGAAATACTTCGCTCAGTCTCCCTTGTGATTCACAAGAAAAAAATAAATGGCTGCTCTTTATTGGGCAGCCATTATTTTATTGGTTTTGCATGATTTGTTCTATACGTTGGAGTTCATCTGCGGTGAAGGTGATATTGTCAATAGCATGCAGGTTGTCATCCAATTGTGCGACACTGCTGGCACCAACAAGCACACTGGTTACATCTTTACTTAGCAACCATGCTACTGCCATCTGCGCCAATGTCTGACCGCGTTCTGCTGCTATAGCCCCCAACTGTTGCGCACGGGCTACTGCTTCTGGAGTTACTTGCTCAGGGTGTAAATAGACGTTCTTGCTCGCGCGACTACCCGCAGGAATACCATTCAAATAGCGGTTGGTGAGCAACCCCTGTGCCAATGGCGAAAAGCAAATAAATCCAGAACCATTGGCATTGGCTACTGGCAGATTGGCTTCAAGTGTCTGAGGAAATGCTATACTGGCTTTGTATTGGCTAATCACACAAGGTACGTGTGCAGCCGAAAGGTAGTCATACGCCTCTTTCTGCTTATCAGCTGGGTAGTTACTAATGCCTACGTACAACGCTTTGCCTGCTCGCACAATGTCCACAAGTGCTTGCATTGTCTCTTCGATGGGTGTTTGTGGATCATAGCGATGCGAATAGAAAATGTCAAAATACTCCAATCCTGTTCGCTTTAGACTCTGGTCACACGATGCAATCATATACTTGCGCGAACCGCCATTGCCATAAGGACCATCCCATCCCCAATAGCCTGCTTTAGTGGAAACAATCATCTCATCGCGGTGCGCCAACAAATCTTCGCGCAGCACACGACCGAAAGTCATCTCCGCAGTACCCGGAGCAGGTCCATAGTTGTTGGCAATATCAAAATGCGTCACACCTTTATCCCATGCGTGGAGCAACATAGCACGAGCCACATCAAAGGGGTCTTCGCTGCCGAAGTTGTGCCATAGTCCTAACGATACAAGTGGCAATTGTAGTCCGCTTTTACCAGAAAAACGATATTCCATAATACTAAAAATAAGGTAAATAGGAGGCAAACGCCTCCTATTTTATAATGATTTTATTTGTTCAGTTTCACAACAATGCTGGATAGTGGCTCTACCACGATGTCTTTTTGGCTGAGGTCGTAGGTCTTGCCTGTGATTACATCCACGCCTACAGGGTTATATTTGCTGAGTATCTCTGCGTAGTTGGCTGTTGGGATGGTGCGGTTGTCTTCGCTCGCATTGACAAATACGAACACGGCCTCGCTATCGTTGTAGCGGAAGAAACCGTATGTGTTGTCACGACTCATAAAGTGCATGGTCTTGCCAGTATGAATCACTTCTTCGCCCTTGCGCCATTGGAAGAGACGGCTTTGGTAGTCGAACATATCTTGCATCTCAGCCGTTACAGCATCGCCAAGTGGCAATGGCATACGTAGGGTAGAGTGACCCAATTTGCGGTCAGCTGACTTCATAGCATACTCATCGCCATAGAACACTTGTGGAATACCGCGCATGGTGGCGAGGAGCGTATATGCTAGCTTCACACGGCGTGGGTCTTGGTCTTTCACCACATCGGCAATACGATCCATATCGTGGTTGCCGAGCATGAGCAGGATATTATTCACATTGCCATAGAGGTAGTCCATCGCTACGGCATCATACACGCGGGTCAATCCTTCGCCCCATTGCTTGCCATCGGTTTCCAATGCTTGGCGAATCGATTCTTCTACAGGGAAGTCCATCACTGATGGCAAATGGCTGTCAAAACCGTTGTAGTTCTTCACGCCAGTTTGCCAATAAGCTACTGCCGATGCAGGACGTGTCCAGCACTCGCCTACGATATTGAAGTTAGGATACTCATCCATAATCGCTTTCACCCATTCGCTACCTGGAACCATCTCAATATATGGATAGGTGTCCACACGCAAGCCATCGAGGTTGGCATACTCAATCCACCAGATAGCCCATTGCTTGAAGTATTGCAGCAGGTCTGGGTTCTCGAGGTTCATATCGGGCATTGGACGGTCAAACCATCCGCGGTTGGAGAGCAGACGGTCGTACTCCGATGCGTTGATGTCGTAGTTAGCAGTGAACACGTTGTGGGTATTGGTGAAAGTGTCGAATTGGTTTATCCAATCTTGATATGGTAGGTCTTTCATCCACCAGTGGGTACCACCGCAGTGGTTAGGTACCATATCCATGATGAACTTAATGCCTTTCTCATGGGCTTTTTCCACCATTTGGCGATAGAGTTCGTTGCTGCCATAGCGAGGGTCAATATGATAGTAGTCGGAGCATGCGTAGCCGTGGTATGACCATGCAGCCTCGTTATCCTCAAGCAGTGGGGTAGGCCAGATAGCCGTTGCACCCAATGATGCAATATGGTCGAGCGAGTTGATAATTCCCTGAATATCACCACCAAAGCGACCGTGTACATTGTCTTTATCGCAAGCTTCTGCCATGCTTTCCACGGTGTTGTTGGTGGGGTCGCCATCCACAAAGCGGTCGGACATGATAAGATAGATCATATCGCTGGAGTTGAATCCTTGGCGCTCGCGGCTACCTTCGCGGCGGGTGTGAATCGTGTAATCTACTTTAGAGGTGTATTTGCCTTTCTTGAGGGTGATACGATATGTGCCTGGCTCATTCACTGCCAAATCCACAAAGAGATAATTGGGGCTCTCGGCGTTGTGTTGGCTTTTGACTTGCAGACCCGTGCACTCGCCTTTGACCACACGACCGTTGTTGAGGTTTTGGATAGTCACTTGTGCATCAGCGAGGTCTTCGCCATGGAGCATGAGCGTGAGTGGGCAGTTCATTTCTGTCCACCAGCAGAGAGGTTCTGCGCGGTCAATACGAGGTTTAGCTTGCAAAGAAAAAGCACTCAATAGTGCCACGAAAAGAAATAATTTTTTCATTGTTCAGTATTGTTTAGAATTGTTCAGAATTGTTTAGAATTGAATAGTGGCGCAGGCCGCGCTGAACAACTCGCTCAGCGAGTACTGAACGATGTTGAACAGCGGCATGCCGCAATAAAAATAATAGCGCATCTATAAGCCGGGTTCTGTACCCACGAATGGGCGTCTATCATTAATCTTGAGCAGTGTATTGCTACATGCTTCTCTTGCTTCCTACCCTCCAGCTTGCGCGAGCAACGCTCAGGCACTGGTTTACTTGGAATTGCAGCCCACAGTATGCTCGTATCACTTCCTCGATTGCTCGATTGTTCGTCGCTTTTGCAGGGACCAAACATTACTGCCTGACGGCCATTAACCGCTGTGGTGCTCTATGCTGCCCGGACTTTCCTCGTCATAGGGGATTAAAGCACTGGCTTTTCTTCCCTTATTCCGCGATAGACCGACACGCTATTTTATTGTTCGCTTTGCTTACGTTGTGTTCGCTCTGCGCAGGTTATATCACTTCGTGATGTTGTGTCGCTTTGCGAGGTAGTCTCCCCTCTTTAATGAGGTCCCCAAAAATTTTCAATTTTTGGGGGAGAGGAGCAATCGCGGTCGCTTTAAATCGCATGCGATTTCTTTGCGATAAGCGAATTGCGACGAAGAGCGGCATACGGGAATCGAACCCGCCTCCTCGGCTTGGGAAGCCGATGCACTACCGATGTGCTAATGCCGCAAATGCGGTGCAAAGTTACTACTTTTTTTTCATATATGCAAAAAAACGGACAAATTACCTGTTTTTTTTCTCTATCTTCGGCTTATCTTCGGCTCATCTTCTGCTGATCTGTTTTCGCGCGCGAGCGCGTTCGTGTATATAGGTGTGTGAGATTGACCAAAAGCGCATATATTTGCGATTTAAGACGTTTCATATTTATTTCCGACCCCTCCCCGAAAAAAGAAATTTATTAAAAATAACGCAAAAATTTGCATATGTCAAAAAAAAGTAGTAATTTTGCAGCGTGGAAGAGTGGGTTTTAGAATTTAGATAACGCGGCAGACCGCTACAATTTAGAAATTATTAAAAAATTTATATAGATGATTGACAACGACAGAATTATTCCTGTGAAGATTGACGAGGAAATGCGAACCTCGTACATTGATTACTCGATGAGTGTGATTGTAGCCCGTGCATTGCCCGACGTGCGCGATGGTTTCAAACCGGTACATCGCCGCGTGCTGTTTGGTATGAATGAGTTGGGCAACACAAGTGATAAGCCAACCAAGAAATCTGCACGTATCGTGGGTGAGGTGATGGGTAAGTACCACCCTCACGGCGATAGCAGTATCTATGGCACACTGGTGCGTATGGCACAGCCGTGGAACATGCGCAACGTGTTGGTGGACGGACAAGGTAACTTTGGTTCGATTGACGGCGACGGTGCAGCAGCTATGCGTTATACCGAGGCACGCCTATCGAAGCTCGCCGAAGAAATGCTTCGCGATATAGACAAAGATACCGTGGATATGCAGCTGAACTTCGACGACTCGTTGCGTGAGCCAGTGGTATTGCCATGTCGTTTCCCTAACCTATTGGTGAACGGAGCAAGCGGTATCGCAGTAGGTATGGCAACGAACATGCCTACCCACAACTTGGGCGAGGTAATCGACGGTTGCGTGGCATACGTGAAGAATGCCGTGGCACGCGTGGAGAATCCAGAAATGGAGCCCATCACCGTGGCTGAACTTATGGAACATATCAAGGCACCTGACTTCCCAACGGGCGGTACTATATATGGTTATCAAGGCGTGCGCGATGCATACGAGACAGGTCGCGGACGTATCATCATCCGTTCGAAAGCAGAGATTGAGACCGAAGATAACGGTCGCGAGCGTATCGTGATTGGCGAGTTGCCATACGGCGTGGTGAAGTCTGACCTCGTGAAGAATATCGCTGACCTGGTGAACGACAAGAAGATTGAAGGTATTTCGGGTATCAGCGACCAATCCAAACGCGATGTGCGTATCATTATCGAAATCAAACGCGATGCAAATGCACAGGTAGTGCTGAATAAGCTCTACAAATACACGGCATTGCAATCCAGCTTCTCAGTGAACAGCATTGCATTGGTGAAAGGTCGTCCACAACTCTTGAACCTCCACGACATGGTGGCGAACTTCATCGAGCACCGCATGGAAGTAGTGGTACGCCGCACGAAGTTCGAATTGAAGAAAGCCGAAGAACGTGCGCATATATTAGAAGGATTAATCATCGCCGTAGATCATATCGACGAGGTGGTGAAGATTATCCGCGCAAGCCGTACTCCTGCTGACGCGCAAGCGAACTTGGAGGCTCGCTTTAACTTGGATAACTTGCAATCGAAAGCCATCGTGGATATGCGTCTGTCGCAACTGACGGGCTTGCGTATTGATGAGTTGAGAGAGGAATATGCTAAGTTGCAAGAGTTGATTCAACACTTGAACGCGTTGCTCGCAAGCGAGGTGATGCGCTACGAAGTGATTGAGAACGAGTTGGTTGAAATCAAAGAGAAATATGCTGATGAACGTCGTACACGTATCATTAAGATGGCTACTGAGTTCAACCCAGAGGATATGTATGCCGATGATGATATGGTGATTACCATTTCTCACTTAGGCTATATCAAACGTACTCCATTGGCTGACTTCCGTCAGCAAGGTCGTGGCGGTGTAGGAGCAAAAGCCAGCGCAGCCCGCGATGAAGACTTTATCGAATACGTGCACCAAGCCAATATGCACTCTACGATGATGTTCTTCACCGAGCAAGGTCGCCTCTATTGGACCAAGGTGTATGAGTTGCCAGAGGGCAACCGCCAATCGAAAGGCCGTGCATTGCAGAACATGATTAATATCCAAAAGGGCGATAAGGTTTGCGCATTCATCCATGTGAAGAACCTGAGCGATATGGAGTATGTACAAAATCATTACCTCATTTTCGCGACAAAGAATGGTTTGATGAAGAAGACCACCTTGGAAGCATACAGCCGTCCACGTGCCAATGGTATTATTGCGCTTGGTCTGCGTGAGGATGACCGCCTGATTCGCGTGACACTCACCGACGGCAATAGCCAAATGTTGGTGGCTTCGTACAACGGTAAGGTAGTTCGTTTCCCAGAAGACACCGTTCGTCCAATGGGTCGTACCGCAACGGGTGTGCGTGCAATCAAGTTGGATGAAGATGGTCATGATCGCGTGATTGGCATGATTTGTGTGGAAGAGGGTAGCAAAGAGTCTGTACTCGTGATTTCGGAGAAGGGATTTGGTAAGCGCACCGACCTCGATGATGAGAATGGCGAACCAATCTATCGCATCACCAACCGTGGCGGTAAGGGCGTGAAGACCATGAACCTCACCGATAAGACGGGTAACCTAATCGGTTTGGAGGCTGTGACCGACGAACAAGACCTGATGCTTATCACCAAATCGGGTACCGCAATCCGTATGGCAATGGACACCATCCGTGTGATGGGACGTGCTACACAAGGTGTGAAACTTATTGAACTGCAAAAACGCAACGATACACTGATGTTCGGTTGCGTAGTGCCAAAAGAGGAAGTTGAAGAAGCAACTGAAGCACCAGAGGCGACTGCAGAGGAAACGACCACCGCAAAAGAGTAACCTATAGAACTTTTAAAACCCTTAAAACTTTTAGAACTTTATAAATATGAAAAAATCAATTTTTCTTGCAGCCCTCGTGCTGATAAGCGCAGGCTGCTTCGCTCAAAAAGCAAATGTGAGCAAAGCTCGTAGTTTGGCAGATGCTGAGAATCCTGATTATGCAGGCGCACGTGCCGCTATTGCAGAGGCTCTGCAAAACGATGAGACCAAGGACCAAGCCAACACATGGTATATCGCTGGTTTTATTGGTTACAAAGAGTTTGAAAATGGCAATATCAAACGCCAAATTGGTCAGAATGTGGACATCAATGCATGGGGAGCTGCTGTTCAAGAGTCTTTGGATTATTGGACCAAGGCGTATGAATTGGCTCTAGTACCTACTTACGACAAGAAAGGTAGAGCAAAGTATGACACACGTACTCCAAAGAGCATCGTGCCTAAGGTAGTAGAGTATTTCCAATTCCAACCGCTGATTGCTGCTGGTTTCAATGCATACGAGGCTAATGATCCATCAAAGGCATATGATATGTTTATTGCACACTGCAATATTCCTGAGATGAAAATGATGCAAGATAACCCAGAAGAGGCTGCGCAATTGCTTCGCGATTCTAGTTTCTATACATGTCTCTATTATGCTGGTCGTTTTGCATACGAGGCTGGTCGTTATGAAGAAGCAATCGCTACTCTCAAGCGAATGAATACCGAGCACGCTAATGCAAACGCTCTTCGCAAGGAGATTATCTTTGCTAATGAGTATGTATATCAAATCTATATCGAGCAAAAAGATACTGCCAACGCAGTTGAGTTTATCAAAGAGTGCATCAATATCTTCCCAGAGGAGTCATGGTTTATGCAAAACCTCATCAACCTCTATATTAATTCAGGACAAGAGGAGAAAGCTATTGAGTATTTGGATATAGCTATCAATCGCGAACCTAACGTTGGTCAATACTACAACTCTAAGGGTTCTATCCTGGCGCGTATTGGTCGTTTCGAAGAATCGCTCAAGGCATTTGAGCAAGCCATTGCTATTGAGCCAAATAATGCTCTTTTCCTCGAGACATTGGGCTTCGCATACGTAGAGTTGGGTAACAAACTCAACGATGATGCTGCATACCTCGACGCTAAGGAATATGCAAAGGCTAAAGTGAAAATCGACGAAGCTTTCCAAAACGCACTTCCATACTTTGAGAAGGCATACGAGTTGGAGCCAGATAACTACGACTACAAGCGTTCGCTTCGTTCTCTCTACTATCGTCTCGGTATGAACGATAAGTACGAGGCACTCGCTGACTAATTATGGGGCGTATCCTAGCTATTGACTACGGACGCAAACGAACAGGATTAGCCGTTACGGACGTTCTCCGTATAACGGCTAATCCGCTTGTTACTATACCCACGCATACGCTGGAAGATTGGTTAAAGAACTATTTTGCCAAAGAACAAGTAGATGAAGTGGTGATAGGGCATCCCTATCAGATGAATGGCCAAGACTCAGAGTCAATGCAGTATATTCAGCCTTTTATCAAACGCTTCCGCAAAGTCTTTCCGAATATGCCTTTGAAGGAATACGATGAGCGTTTCACCTCCGTCATAGCGCACCAAGCCATGATAGCAGGCGGCATGAAGAAAAGCCAACGACAAGATAAATCCGTGGTGGATAAACTAGCGGCTTGTATTATCTTGGAAGGCTATCTGGATAGCATTCGCTAAACGCTAAACTCTAAACGCTAAACTCTAAACACTAAACACTAAACACATGATATTACCAATATATTTATATGGTCAACCTGTGTTGCGCAAGCCCACAGAAGACATCACTCCTGAATCGCTTGACCTCAAGCAACTTCTTGCTGACATGTGGGAAACGCTTGAGGTGGCTGAGGGTTGTGGTTTGGCTGCACCTCAGATTGGCAAATCGATCTGCTTGTTTATTGTGGATGGTACCGAACTGGCAGAGGATTATCCTGAGTGCCAGGACTTTAAGAAAGTATTTATCAATCCTGAGATTATTGAGGAAAGCGAGGATACTACTACATTTTCAGAGGGATGTCTTTCATTGCCAGGTATTTCGGAGAATGTCATTCGTCCTGCCAGTATCACGATTCGTTATATGGATGAGAACTTCACCGAGCATACCGAAACCTATGATGGTTTTGCAGCGCGTATTATTCAGCATGAGTATGACCATCTGGAGGCGCATGTTTTCACCGATCGTATATCGCCTATCCGCCGTCAATTTGTAAAGACCAAACTCACCAATATTGCTAAAGGCAAAGTATCTGCTCGCTACCGCACCAAACGATGAGTATTCTCACAATCATACTGCTAGCTATAGGTCTTGCCATGGACTGCTTTGCCGTGTCGGTGTGCAAGGGATTGACATCGCCGCATGGCTATGTGCCGCGCTATATCAAACCTATGCTTATGGCATTGCTTTTTGGTGTGTTTCACGCAGGCATGCCATTGATTGGCTATTTCGCAGGCAGTTTCTTTGCCTCTTTTTTCGAGCGCTTTGCGCCATGGATAGCCCTATTGTTGCTTGGTTTTATTGGAGGAAAAATGATTTACGACTCGCTCAAGGAGAATAATGAAGAGACGCACTTAGCCGATTTCTCTTTTTGGGGGTTGTTGTCGTTGGCATTCGCTACATCTATGGATACGCTTGCTACGGGTGTTATTTTTATTCCACATCCAGAGGTGTTATGGTTGGCAGTGGGCGTGATTGCGATGACCTGTTTTTTGTTCTCTATGACGGGTTTTGTGATTGGTCATTTGGTGGGTGCACGACTAAGAATGAATGTAACGATTCTCGGCGGAGTGATACTTATTCTTATCGGTATAAAAATCTTCCTCGAAGGAATTCTATAATCACTAAACAGTAGCGCTTTAGCGCGTTCTCTAAACACAAAAATATGTTTTTGATTCAGAATACATTGGTTAGTTTGGATGTCTTGGAGAAGGACTTCTGTTGCGATTTGGATAGGTGTCGTGGTTGCTGCTGTATCGAAGGCGATGCTGGCGCGCCTCTCACCGATGAAGAAGAGGCGAAAATTCGCGAGATTCTGCCTATCATTCTGCCCGATATGACCAAAGAGGCTCGTGCTGTAGTGGAAGCACAAGGGCTGTCGTATCTCGACCCTTCAGGCGAGAAAGTGACTTCGATTGTGAATGACAAAGACTGTGTATTTGCCCGCACCGACCACAATGGTTGGTGCTATTGCTTGATAGAGAAAGCGTATAATGCGGGTAAGATTGATTTTAAGAAACCTATTTCTTGTCATCTATATCCCATACGATTGAATCAAGTGGGCGATATGATTGGGGTGGAGTACCACCGCTGGGATATTTGCCACTGCGCACGACAACTGGGTAAAAAACTCCATCTCCCTATTTATCAATTTCTTAAAGAACCACTTATCCGTCGTTTTGGACAAGAGTGGTATGATGAGCTCTGCCTCGTGGCAACTGAATGGAAGAAGCAGGTGAGAGGTTAAAGGCTAAAGGTTAGAGGCATGGATATGAAGGCTGAGATTATAACAATTGGCGATGAATTGTTGATAGGGCAAGTTGTAGATACCAACTCCGCATGGATGGCGCAACGACTAAATGAAGCGGGGATTGAACTCTACCAAATCACATCCGTTCATGACAACCGCGAACATATACTAAAAGCATTAGACGAAGCCTTCTCACGTGTCGATGTTGTGCTTACTACAGGCGGCTTAGGTCCTACCAAAGATGATATTACCAAGCATGTGCTGTGCGAATATTTCAAAACAAACATGGTGGAAGATGTTCGCGTGCGCGAACACATTCTCGCGCTCTACAAGGAACGTCCCGATGTACTCAATCGCCTTACTGCCACCCAATGGTTGGTGCCAGAGAACGCAACGATATTAACCAATAGGGTAGGTAGTGCTCCTATTATGGTATTCCAGAAAAAGACCATCGAAACTCCTAAAACTTCTAGAACCCTTTCAACGCAAGAAGACAAGTTCCTTGTTGCCATGCCAGGTGTGCCCTATGAGATGAAGATTGCCATGACAGAGCAGGTGATGCCCTATATTAGGTTGAAGGTTAGAGGTGATAGGTTAGAAGGCGAGATAATTCATCATACATTAATACTTTATGGCATCGCAGAATCCACATTGGCACTGAAGATTGAGGAGTGGGAAAATGCTTTGCCACAATCAATGCATTTGGCATATCTGCCCAAGGATGGCATTATTCGCTTGCGACTGAGCAGCTATGGCGAAGCAACAAAAGCAGAAATAGAGCTGCAATTAGCCCATCTAAAGCGGTTAGTAGCAGACTATCTGATTGCCACCGAAGATCTACCAATGGAAGCCATATTGGGCAATTTACTTAAAGAACTTCATCAGACGATTGCTACAGCCGAGAGTTGCACGGGTGGACGCTTAGCCGCTGCGCTAAATGCGCAGTCGGGCTCTTCGGCATACTATATGGGTTCGGTAATTGCATATGATAATTCGGTAAAAACCAATCTGTTAGGCGTATCGCAAACCACATTGCAAACTCATGGTGCTGTCAGCGAGGATACTGTTCGCCAGATGGCAGAGGGAGTACGTCGGTTGATGCATACCGACTATGCGATTGCCACATCGGGTATAGCAGGTCCTACAGGTGGTACGCCAGACAAACCCGTAGGCACTATTTGGATTGCGTGGGCTACTCCATGGGGTACCGAGGCGAAGCGATTTGCTTTTGGCGTCGCCCGCGAACGCGAGCAGATCACTCAGCGTGCAGTCACTGCCGCCATCGTAGAACTCATCAAATCACTAAATAGTAGCGGCTTTGCCGCGTTCACTAAACACTAAACAGTAGCGGCTCTGCTGCGTTCACTAAACATAAAAATAATGGAATACATTCGAGATTTATTCATCACTCCTTCCGTCACCCAGTCTATTGTGCTACTCACGATGGTAGTATCGCTAGGCCTATGGGCAGGGGAACATCTGCGTATCAAGAAATTTTCGTTGGGTATTACATGGATTCTTTTTGTTGGCATCTTTTTGGCTTCTCTGGGTGTAACCATCGACCCACAAGTGGCTCGTTTTGCCAAGGATTTTGGGTTGATTCTGTTTGTGTATAGTATTGGTTTGCAAGTTGGTCCATCGTTCTCGCCTTTTGGTAAGAGTGGTTTGCGTCTCAATCTGCTATCAATGACTATCGTGCTATTGGGTTGTGCTTGTACGATAGGTTTGCATTACCTCACAGGCATTGATATGAGCACCATGGCGGGTATCATGTCGGGTGCGGTGATGAATACACCATCGCTGGGTGCTGTGCAGCAAGCGGCATCGGATATTTTGGGGTATGTGCCATCGGATATTGCTATGGGTTATGCCATGGCGTACCCGCTAAGTATTGTGGGATTGATTATCTCTTTTGAGGTCATCCGTTTTCTTTTCCGTGTGAATCTCACTAAGGAGGATGATCGTTTGCGCGAGGAGAATATCTCCGATGCTGAACCGATATGTGTAGATGTTCGTTTGTCTATCCAGCGAACAATCTCCTTGCGGGAGTTGCATAACCTATGTCCTGTGGACCATATGTTGGTGAGTCGTGTCACCCGCACCGATGGCACGGATGAGTTGGTGACGCCCGATACGCTCTTTCATCCCAATGATGTGGTGCGCATTGTCAGTGATCGCCGCCATCAAAATCAGTTGGAGGTACTGGGGGAGATTACGCACTATGGTTTTCGTGGTCGTGAACGTTCTGCGCACCTTATCTCGCGTCGTGTGGTGGTTACTCGCACCGAATGCAATGGTAAACGATTGAGTAGCTTTGACATACGCCATCGCTATCATGCTACCATCACCCGTATCAATCGCGCGGGTGTAGAGTTGTTGGCTACGCCCGATCTGGTGCTGCAGTTGGGCGACCGCATCATGGTGGTTGGTGATCGAGATGATGTGCAGCATGTGGCGGATATTTTTGGTAATGAGCTTCGCCGATTGGATTTGCCTAATCTGATGCCTATTTTCTTTGGCATTTTCTTGGGTGTATTGCTAGGATCGTTGCCAGTGATGATTCCTGGCATGAATCAGCCTTTTAAGTTGGGTTTGGCGGGTGGTTCGCTGATTGTGGCATTGTTAATTGGTCGTTTTGGTCCGTATTATAATATGGTCACTTTTGCCACCACGTCGGCAAATATGATGCTCCGTCAGGTGGGTCTAACGTTGTTCTTGGCAGCAGTAGGTTTGAGTGTCGGAGATAGTTTTGTGCCTACGATTATGAATGGTGGATATATGTGGATTGTGTATGGTTTTTTGATTACGATGATTCCGCTGGTGGTGATAGGATGTATTGCCTATAAGGGCATGAAAATCAACTATTTTAAGGTGATTGGTCTGCTCACGGGTGCCATGACGGGTGCGCCTGCATTGGGCTATGCACAAAGTCTCTCTCCGCACAACGATCAGGCGTCTGTTACATATGCTACGGTCTATCCCTTAACGATGTTTCTCCGTGTGATGGCAGGCCAGTTGTTGGTGGTGATTTTCTGCTCGTAATACCCTCGCCTTCTCGCCTCATCGCCTTCTCGCCCATCGTCAGTATTGTCTAATTCAATAATTTCATATAATATTTTAGCAAAGAAATTAGGGGTTACTCGTCAAACTATTTATACAGAGTTTAAGAAATTACAAGAGATGAATATATTAGTAGGAGAAGGAAAAACCTCTCGTAGGGTGTGGAAAGTAAATGTTATTGAAAATGACTAGTAAAATAACTAGTAAAATAACTAGTAAAGCAAAGACTTAACTAGTATATAAACTGGTAAATAACTAGTAAAATAACTAGTAAAACAACTAGTAAAATAATTGATAAAGCTTTACCGACTCATCACCGAGAGATGACCGAGAGATGAACGACTTAACGAGTGAGCGATTTAACGTGACTAAACCTGAAAAAGGTTGACTCGATTACTGATATATAATCTTAAAAAACGTACTTTTTTGACTCGTTTCCTGAAAAGGTTGACTGGAGTCCTAAAAAGGTTGACTCTTTGAAAGAGGATGCAAAGATACTACATTC
>JAZNJW010000011.1:0-118991 GCA_045578255.1 Paludibacteraceae bacterium | reverse complement strand
TACAGGCATACAATGGTTATGGGCAACACTATATTATATTGCTACTTTCATAGCAATGGAGATTGGTTTCCAAAAACTGATAAAGAATAGTTTCTCAAACACAATCCACTCTGCCCGTAGTTTTCTATCAGAGCGCTTTGGAACAAAGCAGTAGGACATTTTCATCCTCACCAAACCAACAGAGCGGCACCAACGTGTCGCTCTGTTCTCTTCTCGCCTTTACACTCTACACCTTACACTTTGTACCAAATCTTAAGATTCCTTCCCCTTGTCCCTTCCCTATTCCTCTCGGGTAAAAGACCAAGGATGAACCAAAGACGAACCAAGGATGAACCTATGAACGCCCTACCACCAAAATGTGCTTTTTATTAAGATTGCCGTCTCTTTTACTTCCCTTATACCTTGCCTAATTTTACCGACCGACGACCGAGAGAACACCGAGAGAAGAGCGCATCAACTCCTCGCACGCAAAAAGTGACTATTGTTAAGATTCAATAGACCTTTAGTTATAATTGGTATATTTTTTGTCATAATAATGAACGATTACCAATGATCGGTGTATGCGGTAGTGAGAGTGCACTCGAATCCGAATAATAATCGCAAATAAAATTACAAAATGAAACGTAAAACTATTATTACAGCTACCATAATTCTTTTACTTGGTGGTATTGGAACTCTTCAAGCCTTCACTGCATTGGAGCAAGAAGAACCGCAAGAGATACGCGGTATTGTCGTGGATAGACACGATAGTATTTGGTATGAAACGCAGCAACGCTTATGGTTACAGAAAGCAGAGGACAACCCTACAGATGAACATGCATGGCAACAAGCTTTTGAGGCAGCGCGTTATGCAGACATGTTGGCTGAGGACTGGGGACGCACTCAACGCAAACAGGCTATTCTTGATAAGATGAAAGAGAATATTCCTAATTCGTTCACTTATAATCTCTGCATGTACATGACTGAAATAGCCGTTCGTGGTGGTAATCCAGACCAGTATGCAAAGCAAGCCCTGCAACTAATGCCTGAGAACATTGCCCGCAAAGATGCGGAAGTGTTAATTTCATATCTTTGGATGACTGGTAAAACCTTAACAAAAGGAAAAACTCTTAATGCGGAACAGAAACACCTAACTAAGTTTGCTCAATACCTCTACACAACAAACGCCTATCCGTCCTATTTATTGCGTTATACCTATAACTCGCTGCAAGGCATGGAGGAAAACGCCATCTATTTTGTTAATGGCGATGTACCCGGATATACATCTTTGGTCATTCAAGAAGCGCTCAACCAACATACAGACAAAATCATTGTTCCTGTATCTTTCCTTTTTGTAGATACTTACCGCAAAGCCTTGTGCGACTTCCTAGGTATCAAAGATTTTGAGGTCAAGAAAGAGTACACTGCAATGGATGATTATTTCCAAGACTTATTAGAGCATATTATTGATAATAGCAAACGCCCTATTTATTTCTTCCCAACAGATAGCTATCCCGAAATAGATTCCTTTAAGAAGAATCTATATAATGAGGGACTTGCATTTCGTTATAGTACGAAGCGTTACGATAATATGGCTATTGCAAAACATAATGTCGAAACGAAGTATAACCTGCAATATATCACAGAGCCGAACTTTGTTTACGAAGAACAATGGAAGGGAAGCGAGCGCATTCAACTCAATTATGTAGTTATGCTTGCACCAGTTGTCAAGAGCTACAAGGAAAGCGGTGATACGCTTCACGCTGATCGATTGATGCGATCATTAATATCTGCCGTGGTACAAACATCCTTGCCAGATGAGGAGAAAGTGAAATACATTAATCTCCTAAACGATAAGCAGAAATGATATTCTCATTATTTACAAATTATAAATCAACATCAGACGAACAACTCATGAAGCGTGTTCGTCTGATGAACGATGAAAAAGCCTTTAACGAGTTACATCGCCGATATGCGCGATTATTGCAAGGATTTTTCTTTCGCCGATTAGGAGGGGATGAACAACAAGCAGCAGACTTACTACAAGAAACTTTTGTACGAGTGTGGACATCACGTACATCATATTCAGCAAGTCAACCATTCCGTACTTGGCTTTTTTCTGTAGCCTATAATCTATGCAAGAATACCTACCGCAGCAACCAACGTAAACAAGCATATTTAGAGTCATTATCCACTGAAGAACCTATCGAAGAAGAGACGACAACGATTCAACTTGATGCCGTCACCTTTGACCAAGCATTGCAACAAGCACTATCTCGTTTACACGAATCACAACAACTATTATTTGAATTACGATTTACGCAAGAGTTAACGGTTCCCGAAATAGCAGTAATTATTGGTGTACCAGAAGGAACAGTCAAGTCACGCCTACACACACTAACTAATCATCTACGACTAAAATTAAAAGATTATGAATAATACATTTGAAGATCAACTAACAGCTTCTGCACGCCGTTTGCGTGAGGCGCAAGATGCAAAACTACATGTAGCAGCATCACCAGAAATAACGCATTCGCCAACACATCTTCGCAGTCAGCATTGGGGATGGATAACCACTCCCGTTGCCGCCGCAATAGGGTTACTCATTGGTTTGTTTATCAATCACCAAAGTGAGACAAAAAACGATTTTATAGTGCCTGTAGTTGCAGTAGAAACCACTGGCCAAAGCATTCTTGATGATGGTGCAGATTATAGTATGTTCATATCCATGTAAAGAAACTTTACAATTGAGTGTAAAGGGATTTGACAATATTAATTAGGAGTAAACAAGACCTATTCAACTTAAATAGCACCAAAAACGCACTTTCTTTTGCACATATCAGAAAAATTCACTACCTTTGCGAGCATGTTATAAAAATTACAAAATACCACAATAATGAAACAAGTATTCTCTTTATGTATGATTTGCTTCTGGGCAATATCAGCAATGGCGCAGTGCGCTACTGTCCCTGTCGGTTATGTAAATTTGGGATTGCCAAGTGGTACTTTGTGGAAACTACACAATGAAGCAAAATTTTATACTTATGAAGAAGCAATAACTACATTTGGTAATCAATTACCAGAGAAACATCATTTCACTGAATTGGAAAAATTCTGTGAGTGGACATGGATAGATAATGGCAGTTATCAGGTTGTTGGTCCTAATGGCAATAGTATGATATTACCAGCAGCAGGCTATTGTGGTTGCGGTATAGAAATAAGCCACATAGTAAGCAATATTGGTATAAATGGTTACTACTGGTCATCTACTCCTTACGATTCAGATAATGCGTGGAACCTCTGCTTTGATTCTATTGGCGTTTATATCTATCAAGACCCTAAATGTGGCGGAGTATCCGTGCGTTTAGTCCAGTAATTTAGAATATTGCGTTCGCTAGAACGTTATGCACAAGAAGACCCACAGAAAGCCCACCGAAGTCCTAGAGATCTCCTATGGTGGTCCCGAAACCTGCAAGTCGCTTTTCCTATACTAAAGGTACACTAAGGATATACAAAAGGCAAGTATATATTGAAAAAATACAAAAACATTTGCATAACTTAAATAAGGGATTTATATACCAGTTGACACTTACATGAGACTCCTTGAGCGCGGCAGAAAGTTGATTGCCGCGCAAGTTGTTGAAACAAGTTGTTGATGTTGTTGATTAAAATAATTCTTGTTGTTTTTAGTTATGGTGTCAACATGTATATAGTTCCCTAAAATAAATCACTACCTTCGAACATCTGCCTTGGCTTTATAACCCACACAAAACCATACGCATAAAGCCAATTCCCTCGTAGCTACGTTCGCATTATGCAGCACATACTCTCGCTACGCTCCCACTTTTGTAGAAAAATACGGCTTCGCCTTATCATCTGCTATCCATCACCTCATTCTTAAGCGAGCTTAAATGAGTGATGAATACCATTTGAAATAGATAAATCTATTATTTTTCTTACAAAAAGTGCTCGCTTTGCTTGCGTATGTGCATTTTTTGTTGTACCTTTGCACCGCATTCAGTGTAAGGGAAGCAGGTGAGAGTCCTGCACAGTCCCGCTGCTGTGATTCGCAATCCGATGTTCAAATTCTTATAAGTCACTGGTTCTTAACGAACTGGGAAGGCTGAACAGAAGGAGCGATAAGTCAGAAGACCTGCTGCGTGCCACATATAAAGACCGCCTTACGGCTGAAGGAAGTCAGATCGTTGCACTGTCAGACCGCGACTATGTCGCTGAAAGATTCCAGAATCCGACAGTTTGCAAAGCAAACGTTCCGACAACTGCGGAGTAGTGATCCGACTTCCGACAACGAAGTGGTCTGATATGTGAAGTTGAACGCTCTCGGGGAATCGAGCCAACGACAATGACGCAAAGGTTTTCAATAGTATCTATGGTACGCATGTGCGCGTATAGGTATTTGATAGATGTATCAAGTACCCGTTTGTTGTATCCGATGGTCTGTGTGTTTCTTGGGAGCATAAATGCTTATCCACACACCCCTGACCATCAACCTGCCATGTTACTTCGCGTTTGGGAAAATCCGAAGTAGATGGTCGGGGAGGTGTGGTTAATACTTTGCCTTTCGCCTCTCGCCTGATAGCCTCAGCGAGAGAAACGAGCAAATAATATTAACCCTTTTAAACAACAAACCAACATGAAGAAATCTATTTTTCTTGCGGCATTATGCCTTGCTAATGTAGCCCTTGCACAGGACTACGAGTTACGAACCCTTACTTTCGAGGACGCAGATGCGCACTTCACGCCCTACACCCTCGACTATGCCAACAAGACCATCTCCACTTGGTCTGATCTTGTAGATGATGCGCAATACAATGGCACCCTCACCTACACAACAGGCGGTGTTTACACATGGTGCGACGCACAAAACACTCTGCTAACCCACAGTTTTACAGCACCTTATTGGAATGGTGGACATGCCATCTCCAACTTCACCAACCCTGGCTTTACCAACAACGACCTACCTGCTAATACCGCATGGTACGAACTCCAATTCGCTATCCTTCAAGGCGGCAACAACGGCTCCATGAATTTCTGCGTACACAATGGTCATGTAGATGATTATAACGCTTCTTATACCACTATGCAGACTATCGCCTTTGCCGACGGCAAGGCTCGTGTGATTGACCACATGTACATCACCAACATCTGCTATGTGCTGAACTCTTTGGTGTACGGCGACGGCTACAATCCCCCTGCCAACGATACAACCAAGTTATACGCCGTAGCTGTAGGACAAGATGCTAATGGCAACGAGATCAGCCGCACTACTTTTGCTCTATACAACGGAAAAGATAGCCTTCTGACAGAGTGGAAGAAATGGGATTTGTCAGTCTTAGGCGAGGTGAATGCTGTAGCCTTCAATATCGTTGGTACTAACGACTTATATGGTCAATGGGGACTCAATGCACCTGCCTATTTCGCCTACGATGATGTAGCAATCCGCTTCCCAAAAGACGATACCGCCTTACCTAATAGCCCTATCGCCTCATCGCCTAATAGCCAAAAAGTTGTCCATAATGGTCAATTGCTGATTATCTGCGACGGCAAGGTATTCAATGCTATGGGACAATCACTCAACCATTTCTAATACCAATCTCCGAGTATTATCCTATTACCATTTCGCTACCCTTGCGCTACCTTCGCGCTAGGGTAGCGTTTTTTTCTCTTTGGCATACCTCATTACCTCTAACCTTTAAAACTACTAAAACCTCTAAAACTTTTTCCACTAAATATTTGCACACTTGCAAATTTTTCCTTACCTTTGCAGCATGTTTATATCCTTCCTCATATTCTGCATCGTAGTGCTATTCCTCTGCCCTACTCTTGTGTGGCTACTCTGTTGGATAGTGGCACGGCTGTGCCACCACAGCATGCCCTTTGCACCGTTCGCATATACGGGGCTTGCACTTGTAGTACTATTTATGGGCACCATGCTCTATGGCTATTGGTTCGGACGCTTCCAACTGCGTGTACAACCTACCACATACACGTCACCCCATGTACCCGCTGCCTTTAACGGATATAAGATTGTACATATCAGCGACTTGCACCTATCCTCTTTTGCCGATAACCCTGCATTCCTGCAACGCGTGATAGATACGATTAATGCTCAACAACCCGACCTTATCTGCTTTACGGGCGACTTCGTGGGCTTTGGTGTAGAAGAAGCTATTCCGTTCACGGATATGCTCCGCCAACTGCATGCCAAAGATGGTATCACGAGCGTACTCGGCAACCACGATTTTGCACTTTACCACCACAGGCTAACCGATGAACAGAAAGAAGAAAAAGTCAACCAACTAACCGCCTACCAACGCGACACGTTGGGTTGGCATCTGCTTCGCAACCAGTCGTATATCATCTCACGCGACACCGCCCACCTGCAAATCATTGGCGTGGACAATACCTCCTGCCAAGGGCAAGGATTTCAGACTATCTCCCGAGGAGATTTGCCAAAGGCGATGACCTTGCCTAATAGCCTTATCGCCCCATCGCCTCTCAAAATCCTCCTCTCTCACGACCCATCGCATTGGCGAGGAAAGGTAGTACCTACTACCGATATCCCGCTGACTCTCAGCGGACACACGCATGCAGGACAAGTGCGCCTCTTCGGCTACCCTCTCTCCTCACTTATGTTCACCGAATCAGAGGGCTGGTATCACACCACACTAAACAATGCTACACAACACTACACCACGCCACACCACGCTACCCAATCCCTCTACATCAACACTGGCATTGGTTGCACCCTACCCGTTCGTATCGGCGTCCCCGCAGAAATAACCGTTATTACTTTACTAAATCAACAATAATACGACCACTCTACACCACTCTAAACAATCCTACACTACACCACTCTACACAATCCCCATGACCATCCGTCCTACCACATACGCTGACATCGAAGCCCTATTAGATATCTTCGCCTACGCTCGTGCGCAGATGGCTGCTGACGGCAATCCAACCCAATGGGGCGATGGTTATCCCTCTCGCGAGCAACTCATGAGCGACATCCAACGCGGCGTGAGTTATGTCATTGTGCACGAAGGAGTGCCCTGTGCTACTTTCGTTTTTATCATAGGTGCAGACCCTACTTATCAACATATTGAAGACGGGCAATGGTTAGACGACACGCTACCCTACGGCACCATTCATCGCATCGCCTCTAATGGGCAGCTACGAGGAATTTTCCGCACCGTACTCGACTGGTGCTCAGCACAATGTAGCAACATTCGCATTGACACCCACCAAGCCAACGCCCGCATGATTCACCTCATTGAGCAAAACCACTTCACACGCTGTGGCATCATCTACACACGTAACGGCTCACCCCGAATAGCGTATCAAAGGGTAACAGGTGAGAGGTTAGAGGTGAAAGGTTAAAGGCATGAATAGCAGCTATGCCGCACTCCCCTAGCCTTTAAACTTTAAACTATAAACTATAAACCAACAAAAGATATGTTATACGACTTCAGTTATCAGAATCCTACGCGGATTCACTTTGGCAAGAAAGCCATCAACAAGCTTGCTGGCGAACTTCGTGAGTACGGAAAGAATATCCTGCTCGTTTACGGCAAAGCATCTATCAAGAAGATCGGTCTCTATGACCAAGTAATGAATATCCTGCAAGCCGAAGGCAAGCATGTCGTGGAACTAGCAGGCATCAATGCCAATCCTCGTTATACCCAACTACTCGAGGGCGCACGCCTCGTGCGTGAGCACCATATCGACCTCATCCTCGCTGTGGGTGGCGGTTCGGTCATCGACTGCGCCAAAGGTATCGCTTGTGCTGCCTACGCCGAAGGCGATGTATGGCAACGCTACTACGTCAATCAAGAACCCGTGACCAACCGCGTCATACCTGTAGGTAGTATCCTCACGATGGCAGGTACTGGTAGCGAAATGAACTCTGGCTCAGTCATCACCAACGAAGCAGAGAATCTGAAGATTGGTCGTGTCTATCCATTGGCATTGGTCACTCCACGCTTCTCTATCCTCAACCCCGAATACACCTACTCGGTACCTAAATATCAGATGATTAGCGGTATCTTCGACATCTTCTCCCACCTAATGGAACAGTACTTCTCTGGCGATGACGACTGCACCAGCGATTACCTCATTGAGGGACTGATGCTCTCACTCATCTCCGCTTCGCGCAAAGCCATCGTTGATCAAGAAGATTATGAAGCACGCAGCAATATCATGTGGTGCGCGACAATGGGCCTCAACAAGATTCTTGGTCTCAGCAAAACCCAAGACTGGGAAGTGCATATGATTGAGCACCAATTGGGTGCCTATACCGACTGCGCACATGGTATCGGTCTGGCTATCATCTCGCCTGCCTACTACCGCTACATCTACCGCGACGGTTTGCACCGTTTTGTGCGCTATGCCAAGCATATCTGGGGCGTAGAAGACCACGGACAGGGCGACGAAGCGATTGCATTAGAGGGAATCAATCGCCTCGAAGCATTTATTGCTGAATTAGGCATTCCTGCCACACTCCGCGAAGTGGGTGCAACCGAAGAAATGCTACCGCTCATTGCAAACTCTACTGCCCTCGGTGGCGGCTACAAACAACTCAACGCCGAAGATATTCTGGCTATCCTCAAAGCCTGCTACTAACACATTAAACGATGAAAAAGATACTACGAATATTCTTTATCCTACTGATGATTGGTGCTGCTGCTTTTGGCACCTACTTCATGTATATTTTTGCTCCTCAAGTCAAAGCGGTCAAGTCTATTGAACAAGTTGCTCCCAATGTATATACCATGACTTACGAGGGAGATTATGGCTTTGCCGATTTCCTTGCGTCAGGCGGTGCGACCACCGACTCGGCTATGGCTGTGTATATCGGTCAATTTCTCACACATGGTATCATTCCTACTGCCCAAACTGAAGCACCTAAGCAAGAACCTTTTGGCTGCTCCTCGTTGGTACAACGCACAGAATCAGGCATTTGCATGGGACGCAATTTCGATTACGAGCATCATGGGCAAACGATGATCACACGCACCTACCCTAAAGATGGTTATGCTTCCATTGCCACCAATAGCATCCTGTTCTTGGGATATGGCGACACATGGCAACCTGCGGACAATATCGTCATGCGCATGCCTGCTATAGCAGCAATCTATGTGCCACTTGACGGCATGAACGAGTGTGGACTATGCGTAGCCGATCTAATTGAGATAGATGGCGAAGCAGCACATCAAAACACAGGTAAGACACCTATCACTACTGTGGCTGCCATTCGACTGATGTTGGACTATGCCGCTAACGTTGATGAAGCCATTGCATTGCTGCAACAATACGATATGCATTCCTCTATGAACGTAGCACACCACTTTGCTTTGTGCGATACTACAGGCAAATACGCGGTAGTAGAATACGTTGATAATCAATTGGTAGTAACAGAATCTATTGCATGTACCAACCACCGTTTGACGTGCAATGCCCACCCCACCGACACTACTCTGCAACCTGCTATCTCTAACTCACATCAGCGCCTTGAGCAATTGCTTGCAACACCAAACAATAATCCGTTAGTAAACAGCATACAAGATGTCGCATTTGACGGTTGGACACGTTGGTCAGTACTCTTTCACCCTTCTCAGCGCAAAGCAACGTATTATTTCAACGCGGACTTCTCAACGCCTTACACCATCGAATTGTAATCCATAGAGAGTGAAATATCTCATACAATAACAATGCACAAGCAGGGGCTTGTGCATTGTTTCTCTAAACACTAAACAATAGCCATCAATCGGGGGCCCCACGAGCTTCGTGAGCGAGTGGGGAGAGCGGAGGCATTGAGCGCTTTCAACTCGCCAAGCGAGTTCTGTGCGCATCAATTGCCGAACGCGAGCGTCCACTAAACATTAATGTACAAACGCTCTCTCCAAGCTCTGCGAGATGTTAATCATGAAGTCACCCATATGCTCAAGCTCGTTGATAATGTCGATGTAATACACGCTCGTTTGGTAGTTCTTGTCGTTGTTATCCAACGCCTCAATCTCTGCCTCGCGCAGCTCGTTGCGCAGCGCATTGATCTGTTCCTCAGCATCATACGCATTCGCAATGCTGGTCAGCGTACCCTCGTGCGCAGCAGTCAGGTTGGCAATCATCACCTCATACGCGCTATCCACCTTCGTTATCATCAAGTTAATCTTCTCGATCGTCGCTGTATCAAAACTCTTCTTGTGCTCATTCCTGCGGCTAAGCATACGACTAATCGCCTCGCCCGAATCACCCAGCGACTCCAACTCGCCGATAATCTTATACATCGCCTTGATTTTTATACTCGTTGCCTCACTGATATCGCCTGCGGATACACCGTTAAGGAAGGCAGCAATCTCATATTCGATACGGTCAGAAATCTCCTCGTACTTCACCAGTTTCTCGCGCAGCTCATCAAAATGCTTTGCATCGGCTGCAATCGCTTGCTTGGCATAACCCAAACCATTGCGAGAGATTTCTGCAAAGTGTACAATCTCATCAAACGCTTGCGCAGCAGCGAGTTCTGGCGTAGCCAATGGTCCCGCAGAGATATATTTGAGGCGGAATGGCTCTGCCTCTTGGTTCTTTGGTTTGATAATCCATACCACCGCTTTCTCTATGTACTTGATAAACCATACGAGAATCAAGGTGTTAATGGTATTGAACATCGTGTGCAACATACTCAGTCCGTACAACGCTGCCGTACTACTACCCATATCGCCTTCCACTACTGCAAAACCCTCTGCTGCTGGGTTAGGCAAACCAAAGAGTTCGATGACCTTACCCACCAACGCGGTAAATGGCTTAAACAGAATCAATGCCCAAATCACACCAAACACATTGAAAATCGTGTGCGACATCGCGGCACGCTTAGCTTGCGTATTGCCCACTGCTGCTGCGATATTCGCGGTGATTGTTGTACCAATATTCTCACCCAACACCATCGCACACGCCATGTGGAAAGGTATCCAACCCATGCTCAGCATGATGAGTGTGATTGCCATAGTGGCAGAAGAAGATTGCAGCACCAGTGTCAACACCGTACCGAACACCAAGAAAATCAGCACAGAACCAAATCCGTAGCTCGACCATGTGCGCACGAACTCAAGCACTTGTGGTGTCTCACGCAAATCTGGCACCGACTCTTTCATGAACGACAAACCGAGGAACAACAGCGAGAAGCCCACGATGAGTTCGCCAATGTTTTGATGTTTGTTCTTCTTCGAGTTAGAGAACAAGAAGCCGAACAGCATCAATGGAATAGCCAGAATTGAGATGTCGGCTTTGAAGCCCAAGAAGGCCACCATCCATGCGGTAACGGTCGTACCGATGTTCGCACCCATGATCACGCCTATTGCTTGCGTGAGGGTCAGCAGTCCTGCATTGACAAAGCTCACCACCATCACCGTTGTGGCAGAAGAAGATTGGATGATGGAGGTGATGCCCAGTCCTGTAAGTACACCTTTGAACGGATTAGATGTCATGGCAGACAAGAATCCGCGTAGTTTATCACCTGCGGCTTTTTGCAAACCCGATGACATTAGGTTCATTCCGTAGAGGAACATTCCGAGTGCTCCAAGGAGCGTAAAGATTTGTAAAATTCCCATAACTTTGTATGTTGAAAAGTTTTAAAAGTTTTAAGAGTTTTAAAGGTGATTCGAATGTATCATTTCAAATCCTGTGCAAAAGTACTGCTATATTGTTATATAGGTGTGAAGAAAATATTAAGAAATTGTTAAATCGTTTTTTTGTGCACATTTCCAATCGCATCGACTTAACACTTAACACTTAATATGCCCACGCACTCGACAAACGTAAAGTGTCAAGTGTAAACTCGAAGCGATTTATTTTGTACGCATGCCGTTAGGCAGCGGGTACTGACTCTCAAAGAGGTCTAAGGTCGCATCATCGCAACCGATGTATTGGATTGTATTGCTTAGTTTGTTGGTTAGATTTGCATCCATAGTATATCCTATTTTATATCCGTTATACAAAATAGTACTCAAAATCCGTGCAAAAGAAACGTAAGCCTAACATTTTTGAAAATATTGCTCACTATACTTGCACATTTGCATTTTTTGTTGTACCTTTGCAGCGCAAACGAAGGTTTGCAGACATATTAACATAGCATTACTATTATTTCGCGTTCAAGAAAAAAGCCTGAGAAACTGATTTCTTATAAGTCGGAATAAAAGCGTTGTTGGAAATCCTGACAACTTATTTCAATCGTGATAATACTTATACTTCTGGTATGAGTTTACTTACGATTGAAAGGGTTTCTTCTCAGGCTTCCCTTGAACGCGAAGGTAGACTCATACCTTTTTTATTTCACTTAACGGATTGATAGTAAGCATTATTACTATCAATTATGTTTCAAAGAATCAAATCCTATTTATCTAAAGGTAACCGTGCACAATGGTGTGTCTTTGTGCTATTTGCAATCACTATTTTTCTTCAATGCTGTTTGTTTCATTGGTTAGCATTCCACTCTATTTTGATTTCTTCCTTTTGGAAGAACCCTATGGCTTTTTGGGCGTTTTATCTACCAAAGATTAGTATATCATTATTTATAGCAAGTTTCGTCTTTCTTTTCAAACGTCAAGTATGGACAATAGTAGTGTCTATTTTACTTAATGTTTGGATTATTGCAGAATTGATATATTTTAGAGCAAATCGAATATTGCTTGATGCACAATCTTTTACACTGATCACCAATATGGATGGATTCTGGAGTAGCGTCCCTATGTACATGTATGCCTCTGACCTCATCTTATTGCTACCTAATCTACTACTGATATTAGGCATTATATTATTAGTCACAAAACAAAGAAGTATTCTCTCTGCTTTTGCTATTATGGGACTTGCATTAGTAGCTAATATCGGAGGATGCTTAACAACAAGATATGTTTATGATTTTTTGTATAAGCTTCCACATGATCAAAATTATTTTAATCCATTTTCAGACGAAGCAGTGGGCGACTTATTTGGATTTACCAGTTTAGAATATGCAAAAAACACTTCAGTTATTCATGCCTTCATCTATGACACCAAGAAGTTGATTCAATTGCCTTTTGAATCAACTGCATACACAATGACAGATGAAGAAGCACAACAATTAGAGCCATTTATTAACACTTATGTCCCAAATATACAACCCGATCGAAATCTGATTTTAATTATTGTCGAAAGTTTAGAGACATGGGCGATTCGTCCAGAAATAATGCCAAATCTATGGAAGTTCATGGAAGAACATAATGTTTTGTGGGCACAACATGTTGAAAGTCAGACAAAAGGAGGAACATCTTCGGACGGACAACTTATATTTAATACAGGTTTATTACCTATTCAACATGGAGCAGTTTGCAAGAGATATCCACACAATGTATATCCATCTTTAAGTGATGTATATGATAATGCTGCATTGGTACAACCTGGAGATCTAAGTGTTTGGAATCAAAAGTACATGAGCGATTCATACCAGATTGACACTAATTACCTGAGCCCTCAAAGTTTAGATCATGTTACATTTACAATACTTGACTCAATATACAATCTCTATCCATATTGCATGGCTATTACAATGGCTACTCATTCACCATTTTTGGCATGTTCTAAAATGACAAAACTTGATTTACCATATGATATGCCAGAAAACATGGCAAATTATCTAAGATGTATGCACTATTCAGACTCATGCTGGGGCTCTTTTTTGCGAAAAGTAGATACCGATTCTATCCTTCAAAATGCCACTATTTGTTTTATGGGTGATCATATTATCTTTGACCCTAATATGCGAAGTACATTTGCTGCATATTGCACAGATAATCAATTGGACTATGATGTCAATAGTGCGCATACAGCCATTATCACCTATTCGCCCAATATAGACAAGAAATATATCGTGAGTGAGACTTCCTACCAAATGGACGCTTATCCAACTATCTTACATCTCATCGGTTGTGAAGATTATTATTGGAAAGGATTTGGAGTTAATCTATTGGATTCTGTGGCAAGAAAAAACAGACCGATAAGCGAGCAAGAGGCATTTATCTTGTCAGATAAACTCATTCGTGCAAACTGGTTTGAATCATACACGAAAGAAAAATAGCAATTGCATAAATCCTACGGACGCGGAGGATGAGGGGAGAAAATTTTCTCAAGATGTCCGTGGGAGTAAGGTGATAAGGTTATTAGGCAATAAGGCAAATCCGCATAATCGAGTGAAAAAGTATCGGTTATGCGGATTTAATATTTAATGGGTATATAAAAACAAAGAGATCGTATTTAGGGGATTTAGGGTAAATGAAAAATACCCCAAATACCCTAAATACCCTAAATGCCCACGCTATGTTTTCAAAGGAAGAGAAGTGAATGCCAGTTAATATCGGTTAATGGCGATAAAGGTCAATTAGTACAAGTGATCACTAGCCAACAGAAGGTATATGGATGTGCTCTGAATCACATAGTAATCACATAGTTACCACATAGTAATATCATAGTAGGGATAGGCAATTAGTAGGCAAAGCACACTTATCCTGCAATCAAATACCAAGTATAAAGCACAAAGCAGAGAAGCATCACGGCGCCACCTACTCTGCCTATCTTGCCCTTGAAGCCAAAGAGCAATGGGAAAGCTGCCGCAGCAATCATGACGGCATAGTCCACAATCGTGATATCCGCAGATACCAAAGGCATGACTTGTGAGCTAAGACCCAAGATCAGCAAGATATTGAAAATATTAGAGCCCACAATATTGCCCAATGCCAATTGCGTATTCTTCTTGAACGCAGCCACCACCGAAGCAGCCAACTCTGGCAACGAAGTACCGCAAGCAACCAATGTGAGCGAGATTATAGCATCATCAACGCCCCAAGATTTAGCAATAGCCACTGCATCATCTACAAACATATCGCAGCTCACAATTAATATGCCCAACCCCACAACAACTTTCATAACCGCTTTCCAAACAGGCATCAAACATTGCATCTCCTTGTCATTTGCCCCTTCCGTTAGAGGGGGAATGGGGGTAGACTCTCTTTTGTCGCGAGCTATAGAATACCACATATACCCCGCAAAAATTAACAATAATACGATACCATCTATACGGCTTATCGTGGCAGGTGTGCCATTGAAGAAATTAAGCGCCAATAAGGTCAGCAAGACCGAAACACCAATACACAATGGTATCTCAAAGGTCATATTCTTCTTGTCAATTGCGATTGGAAAGCATATTGCTGTTATTCCCAGAATGCCCAATATATTGAATATATTGGAGCCCACCACATTGCCAATCGCCACATCGGCATTGCCTTTCAGCGCGCCAAAGAAACTGACCACCAACTCAGGCACACTTGTACCAATGCCCACGATAACAGCACCAATCACAAAATCCGATACATGAAAGCGTTTAGCGATAGCTACGCTACCATTTAGCAGCAAATCAGCACCAAACACGATGCCTACCAAAGTAACAATCAAAATAATATATTCCATAGATGTATTGTTTAGAATGGTTTAATATTGTGTAGAATTGTTTAGAGTTGTTTAGTATTGTTTGCACTTGGTACATTCAAAATCCGTGCAAAAGTAGCGCAATATTATTACACAAGTATGAAGATTTTGTTATTTTTTTATTAAATACATCATATTTTCACACAAAAACACAACATTTTTCTACTTTTTTTACTATTTTTCAAAAAAAAATGAATTTTTTTGCCAAAAAATTTGCATATATAAAAAAAAAAAAATAACTTTGCGCCCGAGATGAGGTAATGTCTCACCTTACATTTCTGGTAAAGAGGGAAACAGAAATGCAAGACGTACTCACTTTCCTCACCCCAAAAACCATGAAAAAAATCTTATTTGCACTGTTGTGCATCATCGGGTTAGCATTCGCTGCCTGTACTCCAAGAAACGGTGTCGAGAACTTGGATGTGAGCAAATTAGACAACACCGTAGAAAAGTGCTGGGAAATCACTTGTACCGTTGGTGGGTATTCTGAATCCTACCACGAATGGGGCACCGAGTATATGATCGGTGTGGTACTCAAGGAAGCACAAGAAATTATCGGAAACGTGGGCAAATACTCCTACAAGCCCGCCAATGCAGCAGACGAAGAGTCTTGCTATGCTCTTGATGGTGATGAATACGAATATGACTATTAAGATTCCGTAGGATATTTTAGTTTGTATTTTTACCCATAAATCAATTAAAAACAAAAGAATATGAAAAAGAGTCTTCTTTTGATAGCCATTTTAGCATTCGTAGGCGCAGCTACTGTAGTTGCACAACCACGCGCTGTCGGTGTTAATATCGGTTATGGATTTGACATATCATACCAACACGCTCTTGGTGAAGCGAATATGATTGATGTATCATTGAACCTTCCTCTCTTTTCTGGTATCGGTGTTACCGCTACTTATGATTGGATTAACCCATTTGGTACTGCAATTCCTTGGAATCTTGCTGGTCAATGGAATTGGTATCTTGGTGTTGGTGCTGGTGCTGGTGCATATCACTTATTTAATCGGTGGATTTACACATCTTGGTATGTAGGTGCAGTTGGTCACATAGGTATTGAATATTGCTTTAATTTCCCATTGCAACTTTCTTTGGATTGGCGTCCAAATATCGGCATTGAAGGTTGGGGAAGTCACGTAGGATTCAACCCTTATGGTCTTTACAGCGGTATCTCTCTTGGTGTTCGCTACTTGTTCTAATTGGATTTAGAAATAGTGAATAAATAATTAGAGGGTGTGTCACGATACTGACACACCTTTTTTATTGTATAGATTTCATGGATTCATCGACAATAAAAATAGATTTTTCGCTCAAAAGTGAACTTTTACTCAAATCATTTGCGAATGTGCATAATTTTATGTACCTTTGCAGCATAAAACGGATTTGTAGTGAGAGACTTGCGCTATATATTGCTCGTATTGATAATCGGACTATGTGCTTCTGTGCATATGTCCGACCTTTCTGCTCAAGATACAGCATCTTGCCCATCAGCGAGTGCAAGCGCAACATCTTCTGTATTAAATGATATATCAGAGGACTACGCCAAACGTCTTCAACAACAATACGATTGGACCGATGCCCTCACTTCGTATCAAATCGGTACGCGTAGCGAAGATAATCGCTTGCGCACTCGCCGTCAGGAGCGTGTTTCTACATCGTGGCAACTGCGTACCAACACGCAGCAATTGTGTGCTGCATTACGCTACCAAGCCAATAGTATCTCTCACAATATCAAGCGTATAGTGGCACTATCACGAATGACGCCACTTAGTTTACCTACAGAACATATCTCTTTCCCTTTCCATAGTTTTTGGTAGTTATCTAACCTATATCCAATAGGCGCAGCCGTCCAATATCCAATAGGCGGAACGCCGTCCGATAACTATAAGTTTAACTATCAAAAAACAATAACAACTATGGATGATTTGACAATGATCCTCCTTGCTTTGGGTATGGTAGCAGTCTTCATGGGTCCTTTCTTTGTGATTAGTGCAATCAAAGACCGCAAAGAAGCTAAACAAAAGCAAGAAGAGGAACAAAAATAACAATTCCCAAACCACAAGGGTGTGTCACGATACTGACACACCTTTTGTTTTCAATATCGGCAAAAAATATTAATAAATCATTAAATTACACAATCGGGTTGGTTGATTGAAATATTTTTACTAACTTTGCAGCCGAAACTATATCATCAATATGGCAAAACAACGCATACTCATAGTAGATGATGAAGAGGATATCTGCATGATTCTCTCCTATTCGTTGCAAAAAGCAGGCTACGAAACAATTGTTGCGCACTCCGCAGAGGAAGCACTCGAACTGCTCCAATCGCCTATTGCCCATAACCCAACAACCATAGACCTTATCCTACTGGATATTATGATGGATGGTATGTCTGGTTTGGAGATGGCGGAGAGATTGAAAAATGAAAACGGAAAGGTGAAAAGTGAAAACCATATTCCGCCGATTATATTCTTAACTGCCTTGAGCGATGAAGATACTGTGCTACAGGGATTTAAGTTAGGCGCAGATGACTATATCAGCAAACCTTTCCGCATAGCAGAAGTGTTAGCACGAGTGGCGGCGGTGTTGCGCAGAACTGCGGAAAAAGGAGCCAAGAACCAAGAGCCAAGACCTATTAGCAATGACTGCATCGTTTTCGAAGGGATTGTAGTCAACAAAGCAGATATGTCGCTCAAGGTGGACGACGAGACAGTTGTGATGACCCGCAAGGAGATAGAACTGCTCTGCTATCTGCTTACCCATCGCGGGCAGATACTCTCACGCGAGCATCTGCTACAGCATGTGTGGGATAGCAATGGTTTTGTACTCGAACGAACAGTAGATGTGCATATCACCCACCTACGTCGCAAACTGGGGCAATACGGAAAGCGCATTGTCACCAAATCGGGGTATGGGTATATGTTTAGTGTTTAAAGGTTAGAGGTTAAAGGTTAAAGGCGAAAGGTTAGAGGCATGGATATTTGGATTATTATAGGAATAGGGGTTATGGTGATTGTAGGAGTGTGTTATGCCATCTACAAGCGCAAAATCAATCATGCGCGGGAGCAACAACGATTGACGCTCACGCAAAACATCAGTCACGAACTCAAAACACCTGTAGCGAGTATTCGCGGAGCATTGGAAACTATTCTCATGCATCCCGACATGACCGAAGAACAACGCCGACAATTCATTGAGCGTGCCTATCAGCAATCGGGTCGCCTTGCCAACCTTGTGGAAGATATATCCACTATCAACAAACTTGACACCCAAACCGACTTCTACACTCGCCTACAATTAGACCTCCATACCGTAGTGGAGAATGTGGTACAAGACTTATCTTTGCGCGCTTCGCAAGCAGGTGCTACCATCACGCACAATATCCCTAAGCACTTGATTATCACGGGCAACTACACGCTACTCTACTCCATTTTCCACAATATCGTGGATAATGCTATCAACTATGTAGAGAAAGCAGAGATTAGTATTCAACTCACGAGCCAAGACCCATCGAATCTATATTTCAGTATCACCGACAATGGTCAGGGAGTTCCAAATGAAGCATTGGCACATATCTTTGAGCGCTTCTATCGTGTGGACAAAGGTCGCAGCCGCAAAGCAGGCGGCACTGGTTTAGGACTCTCCATCGTAAAACATGCGGTGATCTTCCATGGAGGAAAAATCACCGCAATCAATCGCCCCGAAGGCGGATTGGAGTATCAATTCTCGCTGTCTCGTCGTTCAAAATAGGAGATTAACTCATCTCCAACATGCGTTGGATAGGACGAATAGCTTCTTTAGCAATATTCTGATCTACAATCACTTCGTTGTTTTCGTTGAACAAACAGTCGCGGAGATTCTGGAGTGTGCACATGCGCATATATTCACACTCATTACAACCTCCTCCTTCTGCGGGTACAGGGATAAACTCTACTTCTGGACAAGCTTTTTGCATCTCATGAAGAATACCACTCTCAGTTGCTACGATAAATCGCTTCTGTTCGGGGTGCTCTTTCGCATAATTAAGTAATGCTTGAGTCGAACCAATCACATCAGCGTTTTGCAACACAATCGCCTTGCACTCTGGATGCGCCAACACCTTGGTTTCGGGATATTGTTGCTTGAGCGACAAAATCGCTTCCACCGAAAAACGTGCATGCACATGGCATCCACCGTTCCACAAATCCATATTGCGCCCCGTCATTGAATTAATGTAACCGCCGAGGTTTTGGTCTGGACCAAAGAGAATAGGTTTATCTGCGGGTAATTGCTTGACAATCTTCAGGGCATTGCTACTGGTTACTACCACATCGGTAAGTGCTTTAACGGCTGCGCTGGTGTTTACATAGGAAACTACCAGATGGTCAGGGTGATCTGCTTTCCATGCTGCCAAATCTTCTGCTTTGCAGCTATCTGCCAGTGAACAACCTGCTGCTGGCTCTGGAATAAGCACTTTCTTATCGGGGCAAAGAATTTTGGCAGTCTCTGCCATAAAGTGTACACCACACATCACAATGATGTCGGCATTGGTCTTGGCTGCTTGTTGTGCCAAAGCGAGGGAGTCGCCTACAAAATCTGCTACATCCTGAATCTCAGGTCGTTGGTAGTAATGCGCCATGATGATGGCGTTCTTTTCGCGACACAATTGTCGGATTTCTTCTACAATGTTCATTATTGCACTTGTTGTCCTAAAGTATTGTAATACACCCCGTTATACTCAATTAAGAGTTGACCATTTCGGATAATTTTGTTATTTGGCTTTTCAACAACAGTTTCCTCAATGTCAGAAGTTCCATTGTTGCAAGAAGTGATATAACGAGAGTACGTGTAGGTAGTAGTGGTACCATTGCCTCCGCCTGAAGTATTGATAGTGATACTGCTAAAGGCAGGACCTTCATTTGTAGTACATGTCGGACTGGAGAAGCGCAATGTACCTACTCCAGATGGAGTGTTGGCAGGCTTCCATGTATAATCCTTAAGATTATTATTATCCGCCTTCAATTCGCCTATTTTCTTACCAGCCACAGCGAACTCTATGGTATTATACTGAGTACCACCCCATGTACGCATATTAATCGTTATGCTAGTGATTTGGCTAGCATCCAGCGAAGGAGATTCTACATAGGAATCTTTTATCATTTTCCAATATTTGGATTGCTTATCCAAACCATAAAGTGTCCAACCTTGCGTATTATTGAGTGTCAGCTGATGCGTCATCTCATCAGTCTCAGCATATGTAGATACTTCCTCTAACTCAGCAAATACCGCATAAAAAGTAGTATTTTGCAGAATATCAGGCGCATCGTCCGCTACAGAAAAAAGATCGGAAGGCACTTCATCCGTCGTCCCATCAATCTCATATTCACTCCAACCAACAAATTGATCACTAATCTCATCGCACGAAGCAGGCGCATATGGAAGTGACGTTACTACTCCACCCTTATCAACCACCGCCGTTGGATTGCCTGCGGTATATACTTCGCCATTCACCAACCAAGTAATGGTACATTGTTCGGCAGGATCTACACTGCCACTACCCTCTGAAGAGCCATCACTGACCCCCAATTCAAAACGCGAATCAGAAGAAGTAATCATCTTATTCAAATCCACATTTTCGCCTGCTTTCTCGCCCCAAATATACTCTGCCAAGTAAGGATAGTCAATAAACGGATTACGGTTGCCTTGTGTCTGCTGAATACCATTGTTGCGATCCACTTCTTTTTGCGAAACAGGGTCTTGGCGATGCCATTTCATAAGAAGTGCCACACCATATTTAGTCAAGCCGAAAGAACCAGTCGAGAAATTGGTAGTAAATATCTTGCTACCATCCCCAGAAGTAAAAGCCTGATCTCCTGCCCATTTTAACAATGCCCCCATATATCCACGCGCAAAATCACCTTTGTATTCATCACGTGGTTCAAAAACCGTTCCCGAACCTGAAATTGAAGTTCCATCATTACCCGCAATGGTATTTCCTCCCATAATAGTGATACTTTTGGCAGAACCTTTCTTAGCGCCATCATACGAATAACTGGCACTTGACACCTCCCCAAAAGCATAGTTGCTACGCATACCATTTACCTTACCGTCTGTGGGTACGAGGTGGAAAATATCACATCCAGGACCACTAGTAGAACCACCAAACCATGATTTTGGAATAGAGTGCTCACGATTATAGCAATCACATTCATCGCTGTAAGTACCACATTGGTCAGACCCAAAAGTCCAACTACAATCGCTATACATATCCCATACTTTACCATTGCTCTTTTTATCCGTAGTTTTGAAAGCAGTCCACAAACCACTATATCCCAAAGAAGAATAGCCAGTTTTGGTTACTTTCTGCACGGCATCAAACAATGACTTTCCTGATTTACCTTGCAAATCTGCATAGTAATCAGGCAATGAAGAAGCTGGAGTAACAGTCTTGGCAATCGCAAAAACCGTCAGAGTCAGCAAAAACATAGATACAATTACTTTTTTCATATTCCAATTATCAATTAGCCTACAAAATTACTACATTTTTCGCAAATAAACAAATATTTCTGCAATTTACATAAAAATACACCCTCGCAAACTTGCGAAGGTGTATTGTATCGGATGTAACAGAAGATAAATTATATGATATCATTTCGTTTCACATTCAACTGTTTATCTTCCTAATTGGCGCTCTACTGTAGCCACTTCTTGTCGCAGCACTGCGTCGTAACTCATTTGATTTTCCATCATATTGAGCGAGTGAGCCACCGTAGCATGATCACGATGTACATGTTTTCCAATTTCAGCCAAAGAAGAGTCGGTAAATTTCTTTATCAAATAAATAACTAAGTTACGTGCTTTGACAGCATCACGTTGTCTTGTTTTAGCCGTGATAATTTGTGGTGGGACATGCATCACTTGGCACACAGCTTCCACGATATCTGCTGGTAGATAAGAACGTGGATGTAATTCCACCAAACGGCTTACCACTTTTTCTGCCAACGACATATCAATAGCATCATCCATGAGTGTTGAATATGCCAACAAACTAGCTAATACACCTTCCAAATCACGCACATTCTCTGTCACATTAGAAGCAATATAATCAATAATCTGCGCATCTAACTTAATACCATCTTTCTTGATATGATATTGCAAAATATCCTTACGCAACGGATAATCTGGACGAGAGATTTCAGCCGCTAATCCCCATTTGAAGCGCGAGAGCAAACGATCTTGGATACCACGCAATTCCGAAGGACTGCGATCTGACGTCAAAATAAGTTGCTTATGCGATTGCTGCAAATAGTTGAAAATTTGGAAGAATGTATCTTGTGTACCCCTTAAGTCCGAAAAATATTGTATATCATCCACAATCAGCACATCCACCGACTGATAAAACATCAAGAAATCAGGTACCTGATTGCGATTGACTGCATCTTGGAACTGCAATTTGAATGTATTTGCTGCCACGTACAGCACGCGTGTGTCAGGATTAAGACGGCACACCTCGTTACCAATAGCATATGCCAAGTGCGTTTTTCCCACACCGCTTCCACCATACAAGAAGAGCGGATTGAAAATCGTTTTACCTGGATTTTTTGCAATCTCAATAGCCGCAGCACGTGCCAACTTATTTGGCTCACCCTTGACAAAATTATCAAACGTATATTGCGTGTTCAATTGACTATCCCAGACATTAGCGACATCTGGATTGCTCATTGTTAATTCGCGTCTGCTATGAATAGCCGTTTCCTTCAATGGTTCGCTTGGAAGATCAATACTTGTACCTGCATACGTGATACGATACTCCAATTGTACTTGCGGTCCGAACACCTTTCTTAATACGCGCGAGAGGATATCAAGATAGTTCTCCTCTATATACTCCACGATGAACTGACTTTTCACTTGCAAGACCAACACATCGTTTTCATATTGCAACGCAACAATAGGAGCGAACCATGTTAGGTACGCACTTTGCGAGAGATTGTCGCGCAAAATTTGCTGGCATTGCGCCCACAATATGTTTAAATCTTGTTTCAAATCAGTGGATTTTTCTAATAAATGGTGAATTCAAAAAGGCGTAAAAAAAAGCGACTTCTTTTCGAAATCCAGTGCAAAGGTACTGCTTTTTTTTGACATGACCAAATGTGGATTTTTTCATAAAAATTAGCAACTCCTTATTTACCAACATTTCAACGACTTACAAAAAAGCACCTGATAATCACCAATTTACAAAGTTTATCAACATGTAAGTAATTGAAACTCATAACTCAATGCTTTTTTGTTCCACAAATAGATGTTTCACATAAAAAAACCTAACTGCCTGAATTATATAGCAGTTAGGACTTTTTTAACATTTTTCGTAAATTAGATTTTCGAAAAATTAATTTGTTTTAGGTAATTTCTTTTGAATAAAAGGTCTTGCCTTAATAGACATCATAATAGAATCAATATTTAGCACAGCCCTATTCAAGTCCTCGAGCGTACCATTAAGGTTATCATAAAGAGCTTTATCATGCAACAGAAGTCCTAAAGTGCCTTGCGATTGTAGCGCATCATTCAATATATTCAGTGAATTATCAACCTTGCCAATCGTAGTTTTGAGATCAGCAGCCTTGACATCCGATAGAATATCATTGATTCCATCAATGGTTTGATTTGCATTCTTCACAACTTTTGGTAATTGGTTGTGGGTAAGATTACGGATATCTTGACTACTGATTGCCAGTTCGTTGGTAATCTGTTCTACATTTTGTAAGGTTGAACGCAAGCTACCTTCCTTCACTTCATTATTGAGCGATGTGAGCATAGCATTGGCTTCTACGAGTAAACTATCCAATTGAGTTAGCAACCCTGTTTGCAGATTATCCACCAATCCAGGAACTATCAGAGTAGGAAGAGTATCGCCCGCTTGATATGGCATGGCACGATTGGGCATTAGAGGTAATTGCAGTTCAATGGCTCCTCCGCCTAGTAATCCATCAGCCACTAACGCCATTTGCGTGCCACGTGGCAACGCGATATTCTTGTCAATAGAAACTGCGACATGAAAAGAAGGCTGTTGGGTAAAATCGTACTGTATCGTTTCTACTAATCCCACCTTATACCCTTTTATATACACGGGAGCCTGTTCAGTAAGACCATTAGCGCGATCAAATTGCCCCACATAAACTTTGGTAGGCGAAAAAATATTAACTCCCTTTAGGAAATTAAATCCAAAATACAAGATGCCCATGCAAATAATAGCCAAGACACCTACTTTTAATTCTCTTGAGTATTTCATTTCTTATAATATTTTTGGAAGGCATTAAAGATGCCATTAACAATTCCAGATTTTCCTTCTGTACTTGCCAACCATTTTTCTTCCTCTGCATTGCTCAAGAACCCCATTTCTACGAGCACACTTGGACATGCCGATTTTAGCAACACCCAAAAAGCAGCTTGACGCACACCACGATTAGCGCGCTGCAATGTACCAACAAACTGATTCTGAACCAATTCTGCAAATACAAGACTATTCTCCATATATTGGTTTTGCATAAGTTCGAAAAGGATGTAACTCTCAATAGAATTCGGATCAAAACCCTGGTACACCGTTTGATCTTCCTCTAATTTCATGACCGCATTCTCACGCATTGCTACATCCAGGTTGTCCTCCATACGATCAGTACCCAAAATAAAGGTCTCAGCACCTTGTGCATTGCGGTTTTCAGCAGCGTTGGTGTGGATACTGATAAATAAATCAGCGTGATTCTTATTGGCAATATCTGCTCGTTGTTGCAAGGGTAAAAAGACGTCGGTATCACGCGTAAGCACCACATTTACTTCTGGATACACCTCTTTAATCTTGGCTGCTAACTGCTTGGCAACCGTGAGATTCAGGTTCTTTTCTTGTACTTTCATTTTTAATCCTATAGCCCCTGTATCATGTCCCCCATGCCCAGCATCAATCACCACAGTAAAAGACATCATTGTAAAGACTGTCATCAACATGAAACCTTTGAATATTTGTCGGAAAATCATCATATTTTTATTTAAACTATCTACAAAAATCATGCAATTTTATACTTTAACTTGCAAAGGTACATTTTTTTTTACAAATATGCAAATTTTGTTCATCATTCCAAGAATTTCGCAAACGAATAAATCTTAAAAAACGACACTTTTTCACCTTTTCTATCATCAGCCTATCATCGGCTTATCCTCCGCTTATCTTCCGCTGGCAATGGATAGTAACATTCATTTAATGAATAAATCACAAATCTTAATAATTGACACATTTTTTATTTAGCAAAAAAAATATCCTTGTGCAAAAAAAAGTGAATCAAAAAAAAACTTTTCCTCTTTTTCTTGCATATATGCAAAAAAAGTTGTACCTTTGCGGGCTAAATTTGGTAATTTGCGTCAAAACCCAAAACGATTATGGTAGCCAGCGATTTCACTAAAGAAGAAGAACAGCTAATTGAGAGCGAATTTCAAGCCCTTTTAACCGATTATGCCCATACTCGCCATCGTCAAAAGGTAGAAATAATAACTCGTGCTTATAATTTAGCAAAACAAGCACACAATGGTGTTCGCCGTTTGTCAGGTGAGCCTTATATGATGCACCCATTGTCGGTGGCACGTATTGTAGTAAGAGAAATTGGTTTGGGTAGCACAAGCATTTGCGCAGCTCTTTTGCACGATGTAGTGGAAGACACCGACTACACAGCCGAAGATATTGAGCATCAATTCGGTCCGAAGATAGCGAGCATCGTAGTAGGACTGACCAAGATTTCTGGTGGTGTATTTGTGGATCAAGCGGTGAAGCAAGCGGAGAACGTGCGTAAATTGCTACTTACCATGTCGGATGATATTCGCGTGATGCTCATCAAATTGGCAGACCGTTTGCACAACATGCGCACATTGGCTGCTCAACGTCCAGAAAAACAACGTAAGATTGCTATCGAAACGCAATACATCTACGCACCAATGGCCCATCGCTTGGGACTTTTCCCTATTAAAACGGAATTGGAGAATTTGAGTTTCAAGTATGAGATGCCTGAGCTATATGCAGAGATTGAAGGAAAATTGCTTGCCAACAAAGATGCTCAGATGGAGAATTTTGAAGAATTTGCGGCACCTATTCGCAAGCATTTGACCATGATGGGTTATGATTTTAAATTGTATGCGCGCACCAAGTCGGTATATTCGATTTACAAAAAGATGGTCACAAAGGGCATTCCCTTTGAGCAGGTGTACGATTTATTGGCAGCTCGAATCGTTTTTGAACCCAACTCGCAATTTTCGGAGAAAGATCAATGCTGGATGATTTACTCTGCCATTACCGAGATTTACCGTCCGCATCCAGAACGTATTCGCGATTGGATATCCACACCAAAAGCCAACGGCTATGAAGCATTGCATGTGACCGTAATGGGCAACCATGGTCAGTGGATTGAGGTACAGATTCGCACCCAACGTATGCACGAAATAGCCGAACATGGTTTGGCAGCTCATTGGCGATACAAAGCAGGTGGAGATAGCGAACATGAATTGGATAGATGGCTGCGAGAAATAAAAGACGTATTAGCTAATCCAGACCCTGATGCCTTAGCATTTTTGGATACCTTCAAGCTGAACTTATATCATCACGAGGTATTTGTTTTCACGCCTCGAGGTGAGATACGCACATTGGCTCAAGGTGCAACCGTATTGGATTTTGCTTATCAGTTGCACACCCAATTGGGCGAGCATTGCATCGGTGCCAACGTGAATAGAACAACTCGTACCATTGGTTATATTCTGCAGAGTGGTGATCAAGTGGAGATATTAACTTCGGAAAAGCAAAAGCCAGAACCTGAATGGTTGAATATAGTAGTTACCGCCAAAGCCAAAGATAACTTAAAGAAATATTTCCGCAAACAAGAAGGCAATGCGGGACAGGGACAAAGTGCAGATGCAACAACCGCAAAAGTGGTAAACCTATACATAAAAGGCAGTGACACGGTTGGTGTATTGATGCGCATTTTGCAAGTGATGAGCGATGAATATCGTATTAATTTTAGCGACCTACATGTAACCTCCGACAAGAATCATTTCACATGTGAAGTAGAAGCCAGTTTGTTCGACATGAAGAACCTAGGAAAAATGTGCATGAAATTGCGCCAGATTGGTGGTATCAACACAGTGAATGTGACCAAAATTGATGGTGTAAACATGCAATGCGAATGTGGAGCACAAACTATAGAATAATAACAAACAAAAACAAAATAACGATGAAAAAATTATTAAGTATCGCTACTTCATTGATTTTTGCAGTAGCAGTTTATGGTCAAACACCCGTAATTACGTTTGACAAAACCACCCACGACTTTGGTAAGATTAACGAAGTAGATGGTCGTGTAACAACCGTATTTGAATTCAAGAACGAAGGCATGACTCCCCTCGTGCTGAGTAATGTGCGCGCAAGTTGTGGCTGTACGACTCCAAAGTGGACACATGAGCCTATCGAGCCAGGTCAAACAGGAGAAATTACTGTAACATACAACCCTGCAGGTCGCCCTGGTCGTTTCCAGAAGACAGTGACTGTGACTAGCAACGCAAGCACCGCAACAATGAAGTTGTATATCAAGGGAGAAGTAATTCCTAAGCCTGCTAAACCAGTTGATGCATATCCTGTAAAAATGGGTAATTTGAGTTTGAAACGCAATTCATTGTATTTTGGTAATGTGCAGAAAGGTAGCAACAAAATGCTGGAGATAGAATACTCCAATCAAACTGACCAACCTGTGACAGTGGATGTAGTGGTAGGCGATCAAGATACGTACTTCAAACCCAATGTAACCTTGAAAGAGGTAGGAGCAAAACAAACAGGAAAAATACAAGTCACCCTCAAGAGCGAAGAGTGCCCCTTATATGGTCCAATCAACGGTATGGTATATGTGATTGTGAATGGGAATCGCAATTTTACCAACACTTATGCCATCAAAGTGAATGCTAATATTCGTGAAGATTTTTCAAAACTCACAGTGGAAGAGCGCCAACAAGCTCCGATCGTGAAAGTGGAGCGTGAAATCAACTTGGGTAGCATCAAAGCAGGTAAGAAAGGAACTTATAAAATTAGTTTATCCAACGTAGGTGGTGGTAATCCATTGCATGTACGCCGCATCGTGATGAATGATCCTATGCTGAAACTTATCGCTCCTAAATCCGCTATCAAGAGTGGTAAAAAAGGTGATATCAAAGTAGAATTAAACACAGTGTTGGAAGATGGTAATGCAGAAACTGCTAACTACTCAAGAATCGCAACACTCATTACCAATGACCCTAATAGCCCTGTTATCAACTTGAAAATTAATTGGGTAGTAGAATAATGGAACATCCAGAAAATAGTGCAAAGTACAAAGGACTAACCGTGAATGCTGGCGTAGAAAATCTACCTAGCGTGAATCCCTATGCAACCTTTCGCCGTCGCAAGCCAACGCTGACTGCCAATGAATATGTGGATGGTATTTTGCGCGGCGACATGCGTCTGCTCAGTCAGGCAGTAACGCTTATAGAGAGTAACCTCCCAAGCGACCAAGTGATTGCTCAGCAGGTTATAGAACGCTGTCTTCCATACGCTGGCAACGCAATACGACTGGGTATCACAGGAGTGCCTGGAGCAGGAAAATCAACCTTTATCGAAGCATTGGGTACCCTACTCTGCCAACAAGGCAAACACCTGGCAGTATTGGCCATTGATCCATCTTCGGAACGCAGTAAAGGCAGTATTTTGGGAGATAAAACTCGAATGAATCACCTTTCTACCGAGGCCAATGCCTTTATCCGCCCTAGTCCATCCGCTGGCAGTTTAGGCGGTGTAGCACGTAAGACACGCGAGACTATTGTGCTTTGTGAAGCAGCAGGGTTTGATACAATTATAGTGGAAACTGTAGGCGTTGGTCAATCAGAAACAGCTGCACATTCGATGGTGGATTTCTTTCTACTGCTGCAAGTGACAGGTACAGGTGATGAGTTGCAAGGCATTAAACGAGGCATCATGGAAATGGCAGATGGCATCGCCATCAACAAATGTGATGGTGCAAATGTAGAACGAGCAGAGGCAGCACGCGTAAGTTTCAAGAACGCATTGGCACTATTTCCTCCTACAGAATCTGGTTGGAAGCCCTATGCTCTCACCTGCTCTGCCGTGGAGGGGAATGGCATACAAGAGGTCTGGAATATGGTGGAGGACTATGTGAAATTCGCGCGAGAAAACGGATACCTTGACCATCTACGTACACAACAAGCCAAATATTGGATGTATGAAACTATCAACCAAAATTTATTGGATAGTTTTTACAAATCCGACACGATGGAACAAATGATTGCTCGCACCGAACAACGAGTACTTAACAATGAAATCAGCAGTTTCACCGCTGCATACGAACTACTAAAGCAATATGGCGACCTCAACAAACACTAAAAAACGCTCTACAACCTCCTCATTGCCTAGAGTAGCAGCAAACGAGTTGGGTAAATTACCACCACAGGCTCTTGAGTTAGAAGAGTCAGTATTGGGTGCATTGTTGATTGAAAAAGATGCATTTGCTACCATCGCTGATTTACTACGCCCCGAATCATTTTATTCGGCCCAACATAGCATTATTTTTGAGGCCATCCGTGCGCTGGCTGCCAAAGATGCACCTATAGATATACTATCTGTAGTAGAGCAACTGAAATTTACAGGTAACTTGGAGAAAGCAGGAGGCGTAGTATATCTCAGTGAACTGACACGTCGCGTAGCGTCAGCCGCACACCTCCGCTATCACGCACAGATTGTAGCGCAAAAATCCACTGCACGTGACCTCATTTCCATGGCTTGCCAAATAGAGGAAAAAGGATACGATGAAACACAAGATATTGATGTGCTTATGCAAGAAGCCGAAGCAGGCATTTTCGAGATATCACAACGTGCACAAAAACGCGATGTCACACAAATTGACCCCGTTATTGAAGAAGCTTTTGAGCGCATGCGAAAAGCTGCTAAAAACGAGGGAAATATCTCTGGTGTGCCTAGTGGTTTTACCGAATTAGATAAAATCACTTCGGGATGGCAGAAATCAGATCTTATTATTATTGCTGCACGACCAGCTATGGGTAAGACTGCTTTTGTATTGTCTATGGCAAAAAATATAGCCGTGAATTTCAACCGGCCTGTGGCAATGTTCTCGTTGGAAATGTCAAACGTACAGTTGGTTAATCGTTTGATTATGAACGTTTGTGAAATCGAGGGCGACAAAATCAAAAATGGTCGACTTACCAAAGGCGAATGGGATAAACTAGAAAACAAAGTAAATGACTTAATGGGTGCACCAATCTACGTGGATGACACACCAGGATTGAGTGTATTTGAGTTGCGCAGTAAAGCAAGAAAACTGGTTAGAGAAAAGAGAGTTGAACTTATCATAATCGATTACTTACAACTAATGAATGCTAATGGCACTAATTTTGGTAGTCGCGAGCAAGAAGTTAGTATCATCTCTCGCACATTGAAAGGTATTGCCAAAGAGTTGGATATCCCAGTTATTGCACTGAGTCAGCTTAACCGTAACGTAGAAAAACGCGACTCAAGCAATAGCAATGTAGAAGGTAAAAAACCTCAACTATCTGATTTGCGTGAATCAGGTGCAATTGAGCAAGATGCAGATATGGTATGCTTCATTCACCGACCTGAATATTATCGTATCTACAATGATGACAAATCGGGTAAAGATTTACGTGGATTGGGACAAATAATTGTAGCAAAACACCGTAATGGTGCCACAGATGAAGTATGGTTGCGCTTTGTGGGTAAATATGCAAAATTCCAAAACGAGAATGAGGCATTTGATGAAAGTATATACGAAAATATAGTCAATGCCCCATCAGCCAACACCACTTTCCAAAGTCGAATGAATAGTCTTCCAGATGCCAACGGAGCTAAGTTGGATGATGACATAGCACCATTCTAAAATCTTAAAACCCAGCTAAGAAACCATTAAGAAGAAAAATAATATATCAACACATAATGAAAAGAACAGAAATTATCAATGCCCTGCAACTTGCAGGAGAAGGGCAACTCATCAATGTAAGAGGATGGGTGCGTAGCCGTCGCGGCAATAAAAATGTCAGTTTTATTGCCCTTAACGATGGTTCCACAATTAAGAACATCCAAATTGTAGTGGATTTGGCAGTATTTCCAGAAGAGCAACTTAAGCCTGTTACTACAGGTTCGTGTATTTCTGCCACTGGTCATTTGGTGGCTAGTCAAGGTAGTGGGCAAGCCGTAGAGATTCAGTTGACAAAATTAGAGGTATATGGTACAGCCGATCCAGAGCAATATCCATTGCAAAAGAAAGGACTGAGTATGGAGTATTTGCGCACCATCGCGCATCTGCGCCCACGTACCAATACATTTGGTGCAGTATTCCGTATTCGCCACAACATGGCAATAGCTATTCACCAATACTTCCACGAACACGGATTCTTCTATTTCCATACCCCTATCATCACAGCCAGCGACTGCGAAGGTGCAGGACAAATGTTCCAAGTGACCACCAAGAACCTATATAATCTCAAAAAAGATGAGGAAGGTAAGATTGACTACTCTGATGATTTCTTCGGCAAACAAACCAGTTTGACCGTATCGGGTCAATTGGAAGGCGAATTGGCTGCAATGGCATTAGGTAAAATTTATACCTTTGGTCCTACTTTCCGTGCAGAAAATAGCAATACCCCACGTCACTTGGCAGAGTTCTGGATGATTGAACCAGAGGTAGCATTCATCCAAAAAGATGAACTCATGGATCTCGAAGAGGACTTTATCAAGTACTGCGTGCGTTGGGCTTTGGAGAAATGTCAAGATGATTTGCAGTTCCTCAACCAATTTGTGGACAAGGGTCTAATCGCACGATTAGAGTCTGTGATAAACACCGAGTTTGTTCGCTTGACCTATACCGAAGGTATAGAGATATTGCAAGCAGCCGTGAAGAACGGCAAAAAATTTGAGTTCCCATGTGAGTGGGGTGAAGATCTAGCTTCAGAGCACGAGCGTTATTTAGTAGAAGAGCATTTTGGTAAACCAGTCATTATGTCCGACTATCCAAAGGATATCAAGGCCTTCTACATGAAGATCAACGAGGATGACAAGACTGTACAAGGTACTGACGTCTTGTTCCCTCAAATAGGCGAAATCATCGGTGGTAGCGTACGCGAAGAAAGCCTTGACAAGCTGAATGCTGAGATTGCACGCCGCGAGATTCCAATGAAAGATATGTGGTGGTATTTGGACACCCGCCGCTTTGGTGCAGCCCCTCACGCAGGTTTTGGACTGGGCTTTGAGCGATTGTTACTTTTCGTAACTGGTATGCAAAACATCCGCGACGTGATTCCGTTCCCACGTACACCAAAAACAGCTGAATTCTAATCAATTAATATCAAAATTATGCGTAAAACACTTATCGCTGTCATTCTCACTATTTGTACTATTTTCGGCGCTACAGCGCAAACACGATTAGTGGGAAGAGTCGTTTCAATCGAGCAGCAAGTTATCGAAGGTGCTACCATTACATTGGTCAACCAAGGGTTATCTACAACTACCAATACAGATGGTGTATTTTCGCTTACTTACCTTGAAGCTATTGAAGAGGAAGTGATTGTAGAGGCATATGGATATATGTCCGATATTATTGTTATCCAACTGATAGCCAACGAACTTACCGATTTAGGCGACATTACCATGGCGCCTGATATTGTTGCTGAAATAAAAGAAGAGGTTATTCTCAATCTTACCGAAATTGATCTCAACGATGATGAGGGTAAGAGTCAGTCAATGTCGTCTGCAACAAGTGCAAGTCAAGATGTCTTCAACTCCACAATCTCCTACGCTTGGTCTAATGCTCGCTATCGTGGACGCGGTTACGAACAAATCTACGAGCAAAACTACATCGAGGGTATTTCCTTCAATGCAGCCGAACGCGGGCAGTTTAATTTTTCGGCTATGGGTGGTTTGAACGATGCTACACGTTATCGCGAAGTAGTAGAAGGTATTGAAGCCAATAATTTCACATTCGGTTCCATTGGTTTATCCACCAATTACTTGCAATCTGCCACCAATTATGCACAAGGTTGGAAAGTAGGAGTAGCTGGTACAAACCGCAACTACAAGGGCGCAGCACGCGCTACCTACTCTAGTGGACTCATGGAAAATGGTTGGGCTTTCACAGCACAATTGGCGTGGCGATATACTCCATACATTGATATAAAAGGCCAGATTGGTGAAGGTATTGCTTACAACTCATTTGGTTATTTTTTAACCGCTGAAAAGCAATGGGGAAAAGACAAACGCCTATCACTCATTACCTTTGGAGCTCCTACCCGCCGTGGTCAATCAGCAGCTGTGACTCAAGAGGCATATGACCTCACCAATCAATACAACAAGACATCGTGGGGACACAACAACTACAATCCTTACTGGGGCTACCAAGATGGCAAAGTGCGCAATTCACGTATTGTAGAGACATACGATCCTACAGTAATTGCCAGCTTCGATTGGCAAATCAATGAGGACAACTTCTTGAAAGCAGGTGTGGGTTATCACTATTCTATGTATTCCAACTCTGCTTTGACATTCTATAATGCTCCCGACCCACGTCCCGACTACTATCGTAATATGCCATCATTTCTTTTCGACGGACAAATAGATAAAGATGGTTATTACATCAAGGAAGATCTCAATGGCAAAGATATGGGAGAAGGAGGATATTACAATGGTGAATATGTAGGTCCATCAGTGAATATGGATACCTATTCTACACTTGTAGATTTGTGGACTAGCCGTGATGATAATGCCACCCAAATTAATTGGGATGCACTTTATGCTGCCAACTACGCCAATAATACCAATAATCCTGCTGGATCTGCACGATATATCGTAGAACGTCGTCACAACGATATCCAAGAAGGTATGATTAACCTTAACTACCGCAACACATCCGTAGAGAATCTCACCACTACTGTAGGACTCGAACTCAAAGGTTCGCAAGGTATCCATTTTAAAACAGTTGATGACTTACTTGGTGGTAATCAATGGATTGATGTGGATCCTTTTGCGGAGCGTGATATCAAGGAGTTGGCAACAAATATCGGACTTACTCAAGCCGACATTGCCAACGTGAAACAAAATGATTTGCGCAACCCCAATGCTGCTATTGCCACAGACGGACGTTTTGGCTATGACTACCGCATCAATATGATGAACGCAAAACTTTGGGCACAAAACGAATGGAACTGGAATAATGTAGATTTGTACTACGCATTACAATTTACCTACTCATCTATTCAACGTACAACCGACATGATCAATGGTCGTGCTTGGTACTTGGCTAAATTAAATCCAGATAATGCCACTTATTATCTAGCAAGTAATGCAGATGCAGTACTTGCCCTCGGAGAGGATATTTCAAATAATACAGAGCGCATGGTTGTGATTCCACAACGTCTAGCAGGTTATACCCACCACTTCATTGACCCTGCGTTCAAGATTGGCGCAAATTACAAGATTGATGGTCGCAACCAAATCAAAATCAATGCTATAGCAGAAACCAAAGCACCACTTGGACGTGATGCATATATTTCTCCTCGCGTACACGACCGTGCTGTAGAAAACATTTATCGTCACGACTTAGCATCAGCATTTGCAAAACGAGATGGCACATCTTGGCTGCAAGAGTATTATGGAGCAAGCCAGAAGATAGCAGGTGGTGATCTCACCTACAACTTCAATTATCCAATTGTTCGTGGTCGCGTGACAGGATTCTTCACACAATTCTGGAATGGTACAGAACTCAATGGATACTACGATGATGAAGCACGTACTTTCGTGAATCAGTCACTCACAGGTATTAGCCGTCGTCATATGGGTGTCGAGGCAGCTGCAGCAATCAAATTGGGTCTATACTTCACACTTACTGGAGTACTCAGTGTGGGCGATTATCGCTATACTTCTAATGCATATGCTATCACTTCTGCTGAAAATGGAATGGCACTGGCTGAAAATGCCAATGGTCCTATCTACGAATTACGAGATAGCGTACTTATCAAGGGATTGCGTGTAGCTACTGGTCCTCAACTCAATTCCAGTCTTAAACTCAGTTTCTTCCACCCAGATATGTGGTTTGCTGATATCACCGTTAGCTATTTCGACTGGAGCTATCTTGATTATGCACCAGCACGCCGTATGCAAGGCTTATTCACAGGCACACGCGCTGATGGAAGTACCGTAAATGGTTGGTATGGAGACTCTTATACAAATGCTATTGAGAAAGATGCAGAAGGCAATGTACTATATGATCAATATGGTGTGCCAGAGTTGAAGTATCCATATAGTCTGCTTTCAAACCAAGAGATGCTTACTGCCAATAACCCTCTCCATCGTTTCTTGGTAGATGCTAGTATTGGTAAACTTATTTACCTCAAAGATCGTCAGTCTATTTCCATCAACTTGACTGTAAACAATATTCTCAACAATACTCACTTCAAGACAGGTGGCTACCAACAAGCACGTTTGCCACGTCAAACTCGTCAGGGAGTGGACGATCGTGAGAACTCTGTTATTAGTCCTAATGCATGGAAATTCCCTGCCAAATACTACTATGCATGGGGAACGAACTTCTATCTTAACATTCAATACAAATTCTAAGTTTTATGAAGAAGATTATATATATAGCTTTCGCAGTGTTGTGCGCAGCATGTACACCTAATCCAATAGATGAGAGCAAACTCTTCCTCACTGAGGATCAAGCCAGCGAACTCATCGAGCAAGGAACTTTGCTCACGCTGCAAGAGTTTAAAGATACCTATATGACCGAGAAAGGTAACTTCTTGAGTGATACTACATTGTATCGTACTCGTGCCACCAAGAATGGTGTAGACTACCTTTTCTCTATTGATACAATCCCTGCCTCAGCCATTCCTGTATATATCCGCGGGCGCGTAACCACAGACGATTATGCGGGCAATTTCTACAAAGCTATGTGTATTCAGCAAATTGTAGATGGCAAGCAACAAGCCCTTCGTCTCTCGGTGGACGCAGGTTCTGTAGGTGGTTTATACCAAATCGGTCAAGAGATTCTCATTCGAGTAGATGGTTTGGCCATTGGCCGCTATGCCAACCAACCACAACTATGTTTGCCTTCCTACAACAACAATATCTACGCCAACAATGCTGAACAAAAAATTGGTTGGGCTCCAGGACGTATTCCTATGGCTATCTTCAATGCTCGTACACAGTGCATTGGCAAGCCTGATACTAGCAAATTGGTGTATGATGAATACAAGATTTCTGACTTCACTTCTGTGCTCAACCTGCAAGAAACACGCGAATGGGATGCTAAGTTGGTTCGCATCAAAAACGTACACTATACAGGCTATTATTTCACTACCAGTGGAACAGCCAAATGCACAACGGGCAACCCAGAAGATGATACAAATGCCAATGTTTTTGCTCCAACCACAGAAAATATCGGATATCCCCAAAGTCGCGTGATTGAAGATGCCAATGGCAATAGAACTGCTGTTTCATCCTCTGAGTATGCTAAGTTTGCACATTTCTATATTCCTGGTGCAGATAAGAATGGCGTAACTAATTGTGCAAACTATGTAGGCGATGTGGTTGGTATTCTTGGTTTCTATAGCGACAATGCAAAGTACGACCCTGCATACGATGATTGGTCCATTACCATACGGTCGTTGGATGACCTCCAACTCTACGATAACGAGGGCAACCTCTGGCCTCGTATCGAATACACCAAGTAGTTCTAAGTTTAGTTAATAATTCGTATACCCTTAGTATACCTTTAGTATATGAGTTGGCTTGATATTCTGATTCTTCTACCCCTACTCATCGGCCTCGTAAGAGGTCTGATGAAGGGGTTGATTGTGGAAGTTACATCTATTGTAGCTATCATCCTAGGTTTCTTCGGTGCCAAATGGTGGAGCGCTGCTTTCGCCAGTTGGCTGATGAAGCAATTTGAATGGAGCGAGACTGCAAGCATAGTAGTAGCATATGCACTACTCTTTGCGGGTATCGCATTAGGACTCAACATAGTGGCACGACTACTCTCCAAACTATTCCAAAAAATACAATTGGGTTGGCTCAACCGCCTACTCGGTGGATTGTTTGGCACTGCCAAATGGGGCATAGTGATTGTTGCATTAGTACTATGCGTGCATAACCTAGACAAGCAGTTTGGTCTAATCAAACCTGAACTGAAAGAAAAATCTGTGGTTTACACCACCCTTACCCCATACGCCGAAAAAGCATGGGAGGAAATCAAAGCACAGATAGAGACGCAGAAAGCGCAGCAAGACGGTACACAATCCTAATGCAAATAGCAATCAACAAAAAAGACAACCACTCGGTTGTCTTTTTTCTTTGGGTGGATAGTGGGGCTCGAACCCACGACACTCGGAACCACAATCCGATGCTCTGCCAACTGAGCTATAACCACCATATTACTCCCTAATCGAAAGCGACTGCAAAGGTACTACAAAAAATGCAAATATGCAAATTTTTTTAGGAAAAAATGTATTTTTGTATAAAAAAAGAGCATATTTGCAGCACTGAGCGTAATAATCGTTCGACTGAAAGGAGATAAGAACGTCGCTTCGAGGTAAGTTAGACATTTCCCACTCTTTTGCGTGTTGCTGCAAGTGCTTCGCCTAAATTCATTACTGTTTGCTGACAAGCACCTGATTCATCATAAATCTTAGGTGCTAAACGCTGGAGACTAAGGTATATTTTTTCTGCTTCTTGCAATGCACCAAGGGATTCATCATCTATTCCCACTGCCTTACTTAGCAATAATTTCATCATATCCACAGCACACCAAAACATGGCAAGGCTGGTGTACTTTCCGTGGTGCACACGATACATAGGTAAAATAGCTTGATAAGCTTCTTCCACTCTACCCTCACGACGCAAATCAAAAATCTCTTTTACTGTCATCACCATAATAAAAAAAGCCAAGAAACAGACCTATTCATCTTGCTTCTTGGCTGCTATAAAAAACTCATCTTCTGCGCAAACCTTGCATTTGCTGCATCTTCTTCATCATCTTGCTGGTTTGCTCAAACTGCTTCAAGAAACGATTTACTTCCACAATACTTGTACCCGAACCTTTGGCAATACGATTTTTGCGGCTACCATTGAGCAAATGAGGGTTACTACGCTCTTGTGGTGTCATCGACGAAATAATCGCCTCAATTGGTTTGAAAGCATCATCACTCACTTCTACACCCTTCATCGCCTTGTCCATACCAGGAATCATGCCCATAAGATCCTTCATCGAACCCATTTTCTTGATTTGAGCCAGCTGCGAGAGGAAATCGTTGAAATCAAACTGATTCTTCGCAATACGCTTACTTATTCTACGTGCTTCTGCTTCATCGTATTGCTCTTGTGCACGTTCCACAAGTGAAACAACATCACCCATACCCAAGATACGGTCTGCCATACGAGAGGGGTGGAATACATCCAATGCATCCATCTTCTCTCCTGTACCGATAAACTTGATAGGTTTTTGCACTACTGAACGAATACTCAAGGCAGCACCACCACGCGCGTCACCATCTAATTTGGTAAGAATCACGCCATCAAAATCCAAACGATCATTAAATTCCTTCGCCGTATTCACGGCATCCTGACCCGTCATGGCATCTACCACGAATAGCGTTTCTTGCGGATTGATTGCCTGCTTAATAGCCGCAATCTCTTGCATCATCTGCTCATCCACTGCCAAACGACCAGCCGTATCCACGATTACGACATCGTATCCATACGCTTTCGCCTCTTTGATGGCCTTTTCTGCTTTCACCACAGGGTTTGCTTCGCCTTCACCTGTATAGACTTTAGCATTGATTTGCTCACCCAACACACGTAATTGCTCAATAGCAGCAGGACGATATACGTCACAAGCTACCAGCATCACACGTTTATTCTTTTTAGTTTGCAAATAGTTGGCCAACTTTGCTGAGAAAGTAGTTTTACCCGAACCTTGCAAACCACTCATCAATATCACTGTAGGTTGTCCTTTGAGATTGATTTCCGCTGCTTCACCACCCATAAGATTAGCCAACTCATCGTGCGTAATTTTCACCATGAGTTGTCCTGGGCGAACGGCCGTCATCACATTCTGACCCAAAGCTTTTGCTTTTACTTCATCTGTAAATTGTTTAGCCGTTTTGTAATTCACATCGGCCTCTAACAATGCTTTGCGGATATCTTTTACTGTTTCCGCAATATTGATTTCGGTGATACGACCTTCACCTTTAAGAATCTTAAACGATCGTTCTAATCTTTCTGATAAATTATCAAACATAATTACCCATTTTAATTTCCTGCAAAATTACTGCTTTTTTCTGAGATTTGCAAATAAATTTACAAAATTGTTTATTTTCAATCTATCCAATCGTATTGTTTTTTCAGTTCTTTTGTCCGTTGTTCTGTTTTTGTTGCAAACTTTTTTGCTTCATATGAATCCGGATGCAACAGTTTGTGATGACGGTCACACCACAATTGATGCAACGTGCGCATCTCGTTTTGAGTATCCGCCGTCATATACGTATCTACAAAACGCCGCCATATGTAATCTACTGCTACCTGAGACGGATGAACCATGTCTTCCGCATAAAAACGATAATCGCGCAACTCGTCCAGCATGATCTCGTAGGAAGGGAAATAGGAGTATGTGGATGATGGATTCAAATCTCTGGCATTGGCAATCAAGACATCAATGGCTTGCATCAAGTTAGCTTTGCTTAGATGATTTGCATGCAGCCCATCTTTGATATGGCGAATAGGACTAACCGTGAAAATCCAATGTTTATTGGGTATTTGCTCCAATAAAGGTAACCAACTTTCTATTATTTCACCTGTAGTCATACAACGACGATTAAACCGCTCAGCTGGCATTTTGTGGCAGTTGGCTACAACCATACTATCCATTTGATACACCCACGACGTGCCAAAAGTCACGATAATAGTAGTGGCATCTCGCAAAGCTGTACGCAATAGTGTTTGGCTCTCTTCGCAACGCGCTATCAGCACGTCCTTTTCTGGATGTGAGAAACTACCATGGTGCATCATCGAATGCCACAAACCATTATGCTGGAGCATATAGCGTTTATTATTCCTGCTGAGCGACAAATCGATCGAACGCCTTATTGACGCAGGATTATACAATGTACCAAACGGATTAACAGTTGTCTGGAAATAATGCTCTCCAAATTTCGCACCCATATTGTCGGCAAAACACGACCCCAAAAGCAGGATCTTGTCATCATAACCTATCTTTTTCTCTGAAGGAGTAATATCTACTGATGTATATAGTTTCATAATCTAACTTATAATAGCAAATCGGTCTTCTATTCAAAATGCATTACTTTGGCAGGACTGATTTGAGTCACAATGGAAGAAGGTGCCAACAATATCAACCAGGACAAAGCCAAGGTGCCCAGATTCAGCAACAACCACCATCCCCATGGAAAAGCCATAGGCACATAACTCACATAATACGATGCCGCATCTAAAGGTATCATATGCGTAAAATGCTGCAACAGGCACAACGCCAGTCCTAATAGATTACCCCACAACATACCTTTCGTAATCAGCATAATCGATTGGTATATAAATATTCTGCGAACAAACTGATTATCAGCCCCCAATGCTTTGAGAGTGCCAATAAGCGTAATGCTATCCAATATCAATATTATCAAGCCAGTAATGATGCTAAAGCCAGACACACAGCACATGAGCAGAATAATGATCACCACATTCATATCCAGCAAATCCAGCCACCCAAAAATCTGTGGATTCAATTGCTTTAAATTTTGCGTATAAAAAGCATTTCCATCAGCATCTAATTGATCAACAGTAGCATAATACACGGCATCGCTTACCTCATCAAGGTGTGAAAAATCATCAACCAATATTTCCATTCCAGAAACTTGATCAGTATCCCAGTGATTCAATCTGCGCACCATCTCTATGTCACCCAACACAAACACTTCATCCAGTTCGCTCATACAGGTATTATAAATGCCTGATACATACAATTTGCGAACGCGTAGTTCTTCTTCGATGAAATAGCATAAAAATCCATCTTCTAGATGCAATTGCAATTGTTCTGCAAGAATAGTGGATAACAGCACCTCGTTGGGATTTTTTGGAACGTTGCCCTCCACCAGATTTTGTTCGAAGTAATCCCAATAATCCGTTCCTTTGAAAACAATACCTTGAAAAGCACTATCTGTTTTTATGATTCCAGGTTTTGAAGCAAACATCGAAACATGCTTTACATGTGGAATTTGTTGCAATGTATTTACCAAGGAGTCTGTGATACGAATAGGTTGCAATTCATAAGTAGAGTTATTATCAAAATTCACTACTTGTATATGGCTACCGAATCCAACCACTTTTTGTGTAATTTCTTTTTTGAATCCCACGACCACACTGATTGCTACCAACATCACCATTACGCCTATTATTATTCCTCCTAATGCAACACGCACAGCAGGTCGACAAGATTGATGATTATCTTTTTCCGAAAAATAGAGTTTTCGCGCTATTTTCCATTCAGACATATGTGAATATTTTATTCTTGGCATAATTTTTGTAGCAATATTTGTGTTATGTATCGCACTTTATACATATTTATTTTCGTGGCTTTCGTATCATTGTCGCTTACCGCCCAAGAGAGTAAAACTCCCAAGCGCACTGCTATTGATATAGCTCAAAAGCAGACTGAGATGTTAACCCGCGAGTTAGACATTACGGATAGCATATTGCGGGATACGCTCTTCAAAGTCCATCTCAAGTATGCAAAGTTGCGTTATTATTCCAATACACGTTCCGAGGCATTACAATGTATGCAGCAATTACTGGAGGAACTAAAAAATATCCTTCCTGCTGAATTGTACGAACAATTTATGAATCGGCAGATTGATGGCTCACCTCGTTCTCCGCACAATCCATGTAATTGGTTAGCGCCGAAGCGTCATCACAATGTTTCTCCAGCATCCCCACAGCACGAAGAAGATAATATGCCCCCATCGACACCAGAGCACCAACCACAAGACCACCAATAATATCTGTGGGATAATGTACCCCAAGATACATTCTGCTATAGCAATTTGCCGCCACCCAAAGCATCAAGCCACAGGTGGCTATTTTGTTGCGCCAAATGAGTGAGAAGAGCAATGCACACGCCATCGTATTCGCCGCATGGCTACTCACAAAACCATATTGCCCACTTCGATAGCCATTTACCAAATGCAACACGCCTTCTAATTCGGGTACGCGCGTAGGACGTGGGCGAGCAACGAGGTCTTTCAGTATCCCCGAAGCAATAAAGTCCGCAGCACCTACTGCCAACGCTATCACCACTATCATCACTACGCACGCAGGCACTCTTTGCAACCATTTAACAGATGTTGGAGCGGGCTTGCGATAGCGCCAGATGAGCAACCCTATCAGTAACACATACAGCGGAATCCATGTCGCTTTCGCCGAGATAATCCACATCAGCGTATCTGCCCATGGCGCATGCCATCCGTTGATTGCCAACAGCATCTCCGTGTCAATATGTAATAGTTGTTCGAGCATATAGTCCTCTATATATTCTCAGAGAGATTACATTATTTTGGTTCATTCTTATCCCTATAACTTTGAACCATTCCTACCGATATAGGAAATGCTGATTTCGCACGTACTGGGTATCCATCTATTTTTCCTGGTATCCAAGGAGGCATCTTTCTCGTTAATTTAATTGCTGCACGATCAAACTTTCTGTTTCCTGAGGTTTTATATTTTTTGACACGACTAATACTACCATCAGTTTCTACTATAAACATACAAATGATACGACGTGATTTCTCTTGAATTTTAGAGCAATCATAGTCAAGATTATCTGCAATATATTGCATTAAAGCAGCCCAACCGCCAGGAGGTATTGGCAATTCATCCACGTAGTTATATGCTCGTGCTCTTTTGTCATATATACGAGTAGAATCTACTTCATCTCTATGCACTATAACCTCATCAGAAAATTCTTGTAAGGTATCATTAGGCATTTGCGCAAAAGCAAAATTCCCAATCATTATTACAACAACAATCAATAGATACTTCATTTCCAATGTCTATTTATTCATTCAACAATACCGCCGTATGGCATGCCACTACGCCTGCGGTTTCGGTGCGAAGGCGCGAACGGCCTAATCCTACAGGCACAAAGCCCTGAGCGATAGCCAATTCTACTTCTTGCTCCGAGAAGTCGCCTTCCGGACCAATCAAAACAAGCACGTCCTTACCCTTGCGCAGCGCGTCTTTGAGTTCGCGCTTCTCATCCTTGTAGCAATGGGCAATAAATTTATCCATTGTATCTTCGCCTTTTCGCCTCATCGCCTCATCGCCATACGTCTCCATCAGCGTAGCAAAGTCCGTCAGCGGATTCAATTTGGGCAAATAAGGTGTCAGCGACTGTTTGGCAGCCGACAATATTATCTTCTCCAATCGGTCATTGCGCAGATTCTTACGCTCCGAGAATCGGCACAATAGTGGCGTTATCTCATCCACACCAATCTCTGTGCATTTCTCCACCATCCATTCCAATCGCTCGATATTCTTCGTGGGAGCAATCGCCACATGCAAATAGATATTATGTGTCTTCTCTTGCTTCTCTTGGCTCAACACCTCAAACTCGCAATGTCTTGGATGAGGATTCATGATACGCGCATGATAGGTCGTTCCGCGACCATCGGTCAGCAATATCTCATCACCACGGTCATAGCGCAGCACACGCACGCAGTGCGCCGACTCCTCCTCGCTGAGGGAATGGCTAATTTCTATGTCAGGTGTATAAAATAAATACATTATCGTTTTTCTCTAACTTACCTTATCAATTACGCACAATAGACGTACTATTCACGCACAATAAACGCACTATTCCTATCACTTACGTGGCAGATCAGCGACAGATCTATTATAGTTCGCTTTCTTTCATTCTTTCTGCATTCTCTGCCACTTGCAGCGCATCAATCACGCCTTGAATCTCGCCATCCATAAAGGCAATCAGGTTGTAAATCGTATAGCCAATACGGTGGTCAGTGATGCGCCCCTGAGGATAGTTGTAGGTGCGAATCTTCGCAGAGCGGTCGCCTGTGCTGACCATGGTCTTACGGCGTGCAGCAATATCATCGATATATTTCTGATGCTCCTTATCATATATTTGCGTGCGCAGGCGCGAGAGTGCACGCTCTTTGTTCTTCGGCTGGTCACGCGTTTCGGTACACTCAATCAATATCTCTTGCACCTCGCCCGTGTTAGGGTTCTTCCAGTTGTAACGCAAGCGCACACCCGACTCCACCTTATTCACGTTCTGACCGCCAGCACCGCCACTGCGGAAGGTCTCCCACTTGATCTCGCCTTCGTTGATATGCACCTCAAACTCGTCTGCCTCTGGCAATACGGCTACCGTCGCAGCCGAAGTGTGCACACGACCTTGCGTCTCAGTCACAGGCACACGCTGTACGCGGTGCACACCAGACTCGTACTTCAACGTACCATACACATTTTCGCCCGACACATTGAAGATAATCTCCTTGTAACCACCTACAGCACCTTCCGAGAAACTGCTCACCGTCATTTTCATGCCGTGTGTCTCAAAGTACTTACTATACATGCGGAATAAGTCACCTGCAAAGATACTCGCCTCATCGCCACCTGTTCCAGCACGAATCTCCATCACCACATTTTTGCCGTCCTCTGGGTCTTGAGGCAAGAGCATGAGTTTGACTTCCTCCTCTAGCGCAGGGATTTGTGGCTCCAACTCATCCATCTCTGCACGTGCCATCTCGCGCAAATCGGCATCCGACTCGTTATAGAAAATCTCTTTGGCTTCTGCCAAGTTATTCACTGCTTTCTTGTACTTCTCTGCGGAAGCCAACACACGCTCCAAGTCGCGATACTCACGATTGAGTCGCACATAGCGCGCCTGATCGGCAATCACCGAAGGGTCTGTAATCAGCAAACTCACCTCGTGAAACTTTGCCTCTAATCCATCTATTCGTTCTAATATATCCATTGTTTTAGTTGAAAGTTTAAAGTTGAAAGTTTAAAGGCTGGGCTGTTTGTCAACAGCACTCCAATAGGCATCACTTGGCATCTCTCCCTCTGCGCGCATACGAAGGTTGGTGACAAAGCGCACCAGTCGCCAATCGATTGTCTCGCTATACACTTTGCGTGTGATAAAAATGCGAAAGAACCACCCAAACTTCACATGCACATCCATTCCTATCTTAGCCGCGCTCTCACCTATAGGCATAACATGAAATGTGCCATATGCTTCTTTGAGCAACGAACCTGCATAGTAAATATCCACCCGAATATCACGTCTATCCCCCGATAGGGAATCTGTGACCATACTTTCAATTACCACATCTGACAAGAAAGGTCGCTCGTTTATCAAGACATCCAATATCAGTTTGCTATATTGTTTCTCGGGCTGATACTCCGATGCCTTCCATATTAAGTAAAATGCATTTTTCTTGGTATCTTCTTGTTTCCCTAAGCCTGCAAAAAATTGTTCTGATAGTTGTTCTGGATTCGTTTGCAGATAGTAGATCATAGAATCAATCACCTCATTGCAGGTGCCTGCACTGGCCTCTACTGTTGTCTCATACGCAGTATGAAACATACCATCGGAAAAGGTAGTCAATACCGAAAACAATATCGCAAATACCATCTTTTCTATCTTCTAACAGCGTAGCGGTCCAACATCTAACAGCAAAGCGATCTAATCTCTAGCATTGAGCACGCGCTCCATATTCTGCTCGCGGTGGATAAGTTGCACTTCCACACCAAATTTATTGTTGATATGCTCTGCCATTTTCTCCGCAGCATACACCGAACGGTGTTGTCCACCCGTACAGCCGAATGATACCATCAAATTTTGGAAACCACGATCCATATAACGCTTCACCGAGAAGTCCACCATGTCATATGCTTGCTCCAAGAAAGGTAATATCTCGCCATCTTCCTCCAAGAACGATATCACGGGCTCATCCATTCCCGTAAAGAACTGATAGCGTTCGTATTTGCCTGGATTGTTGATTGCACGGCAGTCAAACACGAAGCCCCCTCCATTGCCTGATGCATCGGAAGGAATACCTTTCTTATATGAGAAACTAAACACGCGAACCACCAATGGTTTGCGCACACCCACATCCTTAAATTGCTTCATATCGGTCATTTCCTTGAGCACTTGAATGAGATATGGATAATCCTCACTGGCATGCTTGAGCAGGTGACGTAGGTTATCAATAGCAAATGGTATGGATTGCAAGAAATGGGGTTTCTTTTCAAAGTATCCTCTAAAACCATATGCACCAAGCACTTGCATCGTACGGAAAAGTACGAAATGCTTCAGTGTTTCGTAGAATTTCTCTTTATCTACTGGCAAGTATTTCTGTAGTTCCTCAATGTATAGCTCTACCAATTCTTCGCGCAAATCGGGATGGAAATTCGCTTTTGCTTGCCATAAGAACGAAGCTACATCATAGTAAACGGGACCTTTTCTTCCTCCTTGGAAATCAATGAAATAAGGCACTTCTTCGTCGTTCTCATCCTTGACAATCATCACGTTGCGTGATTGGAAGTCGCGGTACATAAACGCCGTCATATCGCTATTGTTCAGCAAGATATATGCTAGACGTTCAAATTCATTCTCCAACTTATCCTCTTGGAAGTCAAGACCTGTAGCTTTGAGGAAACAATATTTGAAATAGTTCAGATCCCACAGAATCGAGCGCAAATTAAATTCTGGTTGTGGATAGCATTGATTGAAGTCAAAGCTTTTAGCTCCCACCACTTGGAACTGAGCCAAGCCACGTACTGTTTTGCGCAGCATTTCTTTCTCGCGTACACTGAATACACCCGTTTTTCTTCCTTCTGCAATATAGTCGAAGAGCAACGTATTTCCCAAATCTTGTTGTAGATAGCACATCTCATCGGTACTGACTGCCACCACACGTGGTACGCGCAGTCCCAATTCCAAGAAATGTTGTGCCATATATATAAAGGCATGGTTTTCCTCGCAAGAGGTACCTTGTACGCCTATGAGCGATACGCTGCCATCCTCGCTCGTGATGCGATAATACCTGCGATTGCTTCCCGATGCGGTCAATGCGGTCATTTCACCAGCTTTTTTGCCAGTGGATTCCATAAATAACAAACTAAGAGATTGCGCCATAGTTATCCAAAATATTTAACGTGCAAAAGTAGTAAAATTTTCGCATATACACAAGAAAAATCGTAGATTTTTATAGTTTTATTCCATATACACAAAAAAAGACACCCAATTAAGGTGTCTTTTGTGTCCTCCCAGGGACTCGAACCCTGGACCCACTGATTAAGAGTCAGTTGCTCTACCAACTGAGCTAGGAAGACATGCTTCGTTTCAAAAGCGAGTGCAAAGGTACTGCTTTTTTTTGAATTGACCAAATATTTTCACAAAAAACATACTTTTTTTTTGCATATTTCATAAAAATACAGTAACTTTGCATGCAATTTTAATCTTTATACTCAAAAATAACACCATTATGAAAAGTCCTTATGAATATCGCGCGCAAGCGCGCGAGGCGCTTCAAAACCGTTGGGGTGAAGCTGCGATTGCATCTGCAATTATTTTTGCGGCAGCACTAATTATCTCTATTCCTTCTGTGATCAGTTCGATCAATGAATCTGAGTGGGGCGGGTCTATCACTACCCTATTGTCTGTACTCGTGCTACCATTGCAATATGCATTTTATATTTCTTTGCTCGAGCGCACACGAGGCAACCAAGACGAATTGCTGCAATACACCATCACATATTCGCGTCAAACAGCATATACCAGCACTCGATTTTTGGTGGCTGGTTTGCTGATTATTCTTATCAGTTCGCTGATAGGTGTAATCACATTGGGTATTGGTGCTATTATTCTGTCCTATGCCTATAGCATGGTGCCATACTTGCTCCATGACTACCCAGAGCTCACACCTCGTGAAGCGATGAAGATTAGCCGCGAGATGATGAGAGGACAAAAATGGGAGCTCTTTGTGCTTGACATCACCTTTATCGGATGGGTCATTTTGGCGGTAATCACTTGTGGTTTAGGTTCATTGTTTGTTGTGCCTTATATGCAAGCTGCTCGCGCTGCCTTCTACGATGATCTAAAGGCAGAAAGCATCGTGGATGATGAAAACGATGAGCAAACAAGCATTGAGGCAGTTTCTGAAAAAGCAGAGCCAGAGAATACTCCCGAATGAAAGCTATGATTTTCGCAGCGGGTTTGGGCACACGTCTCAAACCGCTGACAGATAATATGCCCAAGGCACTAGTGCCGTTGGCAGGCAAACCATTGCTTCAATGGCAGATTGAGCGTATCAAAGCCGCAGGTATCACCGATATAGTGGTGAATGTGCACCATTTTCCTGACCAGATTATCCATTTTCTGCAAGAAAACAACTATTTTGGCTGCCATATTGCAGTAAGCGATGAGCGCGAGATGCTACTCGAAACAGGCGGCGGACTGCGCAAAGCCAAATCCCTCCTCACTTCATCGTCCAATAGCCTCATTGCCTCATCGCCTATCTTAGTCTGCAACGTCGATATTCTTTCCAATATAGATATCCCCACCCTGCTTCGAGCATATAATCCGAATGAAATGGGAGTGGTTGTGGTCAGCCCACGCGAAACACAACGCTATCTGCTTTTTGACCATGACGACCGCCTTCGTGGTTGGACCAATATCGCTACAGGCGAAGTCCGCGGTCCAATAGCCAATAGCAAATATCCAATAGCCAATAGCCGACTCCTCGCTTTCTCGGGTATGCAAGTGCTCAATCCACGTATTTTTGATGCGATGGATCAGGTAGTGGCAAAAAAGGGGGAGAAATTTTCGCTAATCGACCTTTACTTGAGTATTGCCGAAAAAGAAATTCTCAGGGCATATATCCCCGAGAATTATCGTATGATGGATGTTGGAAAAATCAACCAATTATCCGAAGCAGAAGCGTTTGCAGAAGCATTGTAAGCCCTCCCCTCCATCGAGGCAGTGAATCCGCCACGAATTGTGCGGTTGTTGTGCGGAGCGTACAGTAGCCAGATAGATTATTTCACACAAACTCTTTTGGTACAATCATTTGCAATGCATGTTTCATACAGGTCACTTGGCATGGACCAGTCACGTCCATCACGATGCCATCTGCCTCAAAGGACTGATATTGCTTGGTATGTAGTAAAAGATTGTCAGAAACGACAGGATGAATAAACGACAATTCGTGTAGTTTGCCATTGAACAAACGTGGTACAGCCTGACAAATTTCCTTAAACGATGGCGGCGTTAGAAACATCGAGTGCAATACACCATCACATGGGTCGGCATCAGGGTTCAGTTTCATACCACCACCCACATACGAGCCATTGGCAACACTGGTAACAAACATCTTGCCTTCTATCACCGTTTGACCATTATTATCCAAACGCAAATGAGGGTTCTTATACTTGAATAGCGACCAAATCAGTGCAAAGAAATAGTTCACATGGTGGCTACCGATATAGTATTTCAGTTTTTCAGCATAGCGGCACACCATAGGTTCGATACCAAATCCAAGCGAATTGATAAAATAGCGATGGTGCTCGATATTGTTGCGCCAATAGGTAACACAGCCCACATCAATTGGTTTGCTATGTCCTTGAAAGAATATATCTAAGGACTGTTTGAAATCCTTGCTCAATCCCCAATGGCGAGCAAAATCGTTGCCAGTACCACGTGGCATTAGTCCGAATTGGATCTTCGCACGCTGTTCTGGGGTAATGTCAGCACGCATAATACCATTGATTACTTCGCTGAGTGTGCCATCACCACCGAGCACCAATATTTGGTCGCATCCTTTTTCTTCCACAAGTTCGCGTCCCAATTCAATAGCATGATTCGCATATTTCGTTACGCGATAGATGAATGGCTGACGTCTTGATTTTAGTAATTTCCACAAATACAATCGCTGCATACGAAACGCACGCTTACCCGATTTTGGATTAATGATAATTCCCAACATAGTATTTCACAGTGGCTTACGCCATTTTACGATTACACTTCCCGCCCAGGTTTAATAAATTTTTCTGCAAAGATAATAAAAAAAATGCATACTACCAAAAAAGTATGCATTTTTAATTATTTGAGGCTGATTTTTCTTATTTGAAATATGCAGCTACCTTGTCGTTTTCAACAATTTCTTCTTGGAAGATGTAAGCACCTGTTTTAGGGCTCTTAACCATCTTAATACACTTGGTATGGTTACGACCTGCGTTACCAGTGTGAAGGGTTGCGACCGCTTTCTTTGCCATAGTTCTAAGCCTTTCTAATTAGAGGTTAATTACTTAATTTCTTTGTGGATGGTGTACTTCTTGAGGATTGGGTTGTATTTCTTCAATTCCAAACGCTCAGGAGTATTCTTGCGGTTCTTGGTGGTAATGTAGCGTGATGTACCTGGCATACCGCTGGCCTTGTGCTCGGTGCACTCCAAGATTACTTGGACACGTGCTTCTTTACTTTTCTTTGCCATAACGAATCCTCCTTTTTTTAAATGTAACCCTTCTCAGAAGCACGCTTCAAAGCGGCATCCAATCCGATCTTGTTAATAGTTCTCAGACCAGCTGCACTCACGTTCAGCATGATCCACATATCTTGTTCTACCCAGTAGAACTTCTTGTGGAAGAGGTTCACATCAAACGTCCTTTTAGTGTGACGTTTTGAGTGAGACACATTGCATCCACCCATGGCTTTCTTGCCTGTAATTTGACAAATCTTTGACATTTTATTTTTATATTTAGTTTATTTCTAATTAGTTACCCCATTTTTCCTCCCCATTTTCGCTTCACAAAACCACATACTAATCCCTACTATACGCGAAAAATCGTGCAAAATTACTATTTTTTTTTCATATGACCAAATATTTTTTCATTTTTTTCTAAAAAAAGTAATTACACCTATAAATATTTACGTGCGCGCTTGCGCGTATAGAGAAATTATACTACTTTTGCAGTGTTAAAATTCATTTTTAAGATTTGCGTTATGAATACCATCTATCGTGCTGCAATATGTTGTGCTGTATTGCTCTTTTCTATTTCTCTTTTTGCTGATATTGACATGCAAGCGCATGTAGGTACAGACGAAGCCAAGCAGGCATATAGTGATTACCTTGAACGTCAAGCCGCCTATTACGAGGACGATTGCTCATACGCATACTTACACGAGCTCACAGGTGATGAGCTATTTGCTCGCATCAATGGTTTGATGGGTAGCACGTGCAAGTTGGGTACTTCAGCCTATTCATACAACACCTTGCGCGATGCGTATGTAGGAGTGGATCGCGATTTGAATATCCCAGGAAATATCATTGGCTACTACGATGGCAAGACTATGGATGGCACTTGGGATGGTGGTAAGACCTACAACCGAGAGCACACATGGCCTCAATCCAAGGGCGCGAACAAGAGCATACCTATGGGACACGACATGCAGTCGGTTCGTCCCACCAACAAGAGCGTCAACTCCAGCCGTGGCAACGATGCATACGGAGAAAGTGGTGCGTATTACGACCCAGATGACGTAGGAATCAAGAACGATAGTTATCGTCAGGAGAACTTAGGTAGTTATCGTGGCGATGCAGCGCGTGTGATTTTATACGACTATTTGGTATATGGCGAAGCAGGAGGTTACAAGAACAAGTTGTACAACGGCAATGCACAATTGCTCAACAAGTTAGGTACAGAAGGTGTCTTTGAGTCGGTATATGTATTGCTCAAGTGGCACATGCAAGACCCTCCATCGCTCACAGAGATGGTGCGCAACGATGGGGCGCAAGATTATCAGGGCAACCGCAATCCTATCATTGATTATCCAGAGTTGGCTTTGCAGGTCTTTTTGGACAACCCTTCTATTGAGCCCTATTCGGTGACGCTCAATGGTAGCGCTACGATGTGGCCTGCTCATCAATACACACTTTCTGCTGGTTTCATTGCCTACCTCACCTACAAAGATGGTTCGCATCCTGCCAGTGTATCCGTTTCGGGTGCGCAGTATAGCTACGATGCAGAGATGGGGCGTCTGACGATTACGGATGTAGTGGCGCCAGTGCAGATTGGTACCGTAGGCACTGCGGTAGAGGAGATTGCCTGTAATGGCTCAACCACCATCTATAATCTCTTTGGCACGATTGTTGGACAGACTACGTCAGACAATATCGATGTTACGCTACGCACCTTGATGCCAGGCACTTATCTTATTCGCCAAGGTGATAAGGTGCATAAAGCGATTAGGAGATAAAGCAATATGGCAGTAATTACAATTCTCATACTTCCGTTTTTGGGCACACTTTTGGGTGCAGCGATGGTTTTCCTGCCTCATCGCCTTGTCGCCTCATCGCCTGTAGCCCACAAGACACTCTTGGGTTTTGCTTCGGGAGTGATGGTGGCAGCCAGCATATGGTCGCTCATCTTGCCTGCTATGGAGATGTCAGCAGAGGCAGGCGGCAGCGAATGGGTGCCCGCAGCAGTAGGATTTGTGTTGGGAATATTGTTTCTCTTGTTGCTTGATACACTGATTCCGCACTTGCATATGGGCGCCAATCATCCAGAGGGATTGGCGCAGAAGAAACAGTGGAAGCGAACCACGATGTTGTCGGTGGCGGTCACCTTGCATAATATTCCTGAGGGTATGGCAGTGGGTGTGCTATTGGCATCGGCTATGGCAGAGGGGTCTGCGATACCGATGTCCGCAGCATGGGCGTTAGCGATTGGTATTGCGTTGCAGAATTTCCCCGAGGGGGCGGTATTGTCGTTGCCACTGCATGCGGAAGGCATGAAAAAAGGAAAAGCCTTTGCGGTAGGTGCGTTGTCGGGTGTTGTAGAACCGATAGCCAGCGTGCTGATGGCATGGCTGATAGCCTCATCCCCTAATAGTCTGATGGTATTGCCATACCTATTGGCATTTGCGGCAGGCGCGATGATTTATGTGGTGGTAGAGGAGTTGATTCCAGAATCGCAGGCCGAACCGCACAGCAATCTGCCCACATTGGGCTTTACCGCAGGTTTTGTGCTGATGATGATTTTAGACTGTGCCGTATAAAAAGTAATCGTGCCTACCGCAATGGTGGGCACGATTTTTTGATGGGTTAGTAATGCAGTAATCATGCAATTCGTAATGCACTATGCTACTGGTTGTAGTGAACACTACTGGCTGGTAGTGAGTACTATGTGTTGGCGGCAAAATGCGAAAGAGGGGTGATTATTCCATTTTACCAGTTTCTAATTCTGTTTGCAGAAAAGCATACACATATCTTGGACTTTGGTAAAATAAACGAGTTTCCTCTCTCTGCAAACGAAGATAAGTATCTGAATTGAGTACTATAGACAATGCTTGCTCCATTGTTAAAGAGGTATTTTCTTCCATCAACAACACAGCAAGATTTTTGGTCATATCCAATTTCATATATTCATGTTCCGTCATAATCTTCTCAAAAGTTTGATTGCTTGTTCTGTTCCAAAAAAGTACTGAAAAGTAATGCCTTTCATGTGCTGTAAATTACGAACTAGAGTTGGCAGGTCAATACTTTGTGTTTCATATTTCCATAATTGTACCCCTACCCGATCGTTGGCTATCGGTCCAATCACAATATCATAATCATGTACTGGTTTATGCGTACTATTTCTCCGATTGAGTAGAATAAACTTAGCCCAATCTTCGGAGTATTCACTATAACGTTGGATATTTAACTGATCCATCTGCAACTCATCTACTTCAAAAGCCATCACAATAGGCATTCCTGTTTCCAATTGTTCAACTTTAGTTTTAGCCATATCCATAGCTTGATTGTAATCAGCGGACAGATAAAATCCTTGACCAAAGTCTTTATTTGGCTTTGACTTACTGAGGTTTATGGTCTCAAAACCAACATTTGTTCCGTGATATAGTATCATGCTAACTTTCCTCCTTTTCGGTGACAATATTCGCTAATGTCGTTAACCATTGATTGGAACGATTGCGTATGAACATAATCATAGTGCTTATCTATGAAATCAATACCTTTGTATCGGGTTAAGTAGTTGAATGCTTGCTTCAATGTTAATCCGAATTTCTTTCCAAATTCAGCTACAAAGATAAGTGTCCATTCTATTTTTTCGTTATTGCTATACATACTCATCATTCATTTTCGCTGCAAAGATAATACTTTTTTTTTACACACACAACTCAAAAGTAGTAAAAAGTTCATTTTCCCTCTAATTACAATCAAAAATCGTGCCTACCGCAATGGTGGGCACGATTTTTTGTTGGGTTAAATCATATACTCCTTATTCTTAATTAGAATGTGGGTACTGGGGTTATTCATATAACGGTTTATACATTGGAAGTATTTTCTTAGTGGGTGCGACGATATCAAGTGCATCAAAACCGCATTTTCGATAAAATGGAACTGCGCTATATTCTCTTGATTTGTATGCATCTACCGTAAGAAAGAACGTATCTCTTTGTTGTTCTTTTGCAATATCTAAAATCTGCCTTATACATTCTGTACCAATTCCTTTTCTTTGATGTGCGGTCGCAACTGCTAAATACTCGATTTCCATTGTTTTGTATTCAATAGACGTGATTGAAAGATTAGGATGAATCAGTTGCATGTCATCTATAGTATCCTCATCAACAATAGAAATTTGATCAGACTGAAGAATAAAAAAAGCTACAACTTTTTCGTTTTCATCTTTTAAGCAGTAGGATAGACAAGAATTAGAATCTAAAAACGACTGCAAGTTGTAATGAATAAAATCATCCATAACCTGCAGTCCACAAGTAAAATCTGACAGCATTGATACGTCAGTTAAAATCTCACGAAATAGTTGCAATGCCATTAACCTCTTATTATCACTGTATATTTTCTTTCAGAGGTTGATTTAGCCACATTGCCAGTCGAAGCAAGTTGTTGTTTCATTTTAGCAACAGACGCTTTGATTTTCTTAGCGAACTCGCCCTTGATAGGCTCACGCGGTGTTGAAATTCCTAACATTTTAATAGTTAATTTTATCGGTTATCTTTCATTTTCGCTGCAAAGTTACATTATTTTTCTGATATATCCAAATTTTTCATCTAATTACAATCAAAAATCGTGCCTAACACATAGTAGGCACGATTTTTTGATGAGTAAAACGCTCTGCAAATGCAGTTCGTAGAATGGTGGGGATTAATCTGCTGTACCACCAGAGATAGGATCACCAGTAGAGATGTATCCGCCACCTACACTTGCACACAAGATGGTGCGTGGCTCCATCATGGAGCAAACCGTCATTGGTTGTTGATATAATTTCTTTTCCATAAGTCTATTTTATATTTTAGTGTATAGTGTATTGTGTATGGTTTATAGGCGAGGAAGATGCGGCTTTCGCCGCTAATCTTGCCTCTAACCTTTAACCTCTAGCCTATCACCTTAAAGGCGAACGCCTTGTACGTTGTACTTAACGCCTTCGCGGATGATGATGAGTTGTCCATTAACGAGCACTTTCACAGGAGCATCGGTTGTGGTGATGTTGTCCAAACCAGTTGCTTCGTTCTCGCCTTGTACGGTCATACTGATACGACGGCGGCCTTCTTGAACAGGTTTCTGCTCTGTGCTTACTTCTTCAAGTACAATATATGCACGATTAGCTGGTACAGTACAATTTACTTCACATAAACGAATCACGCCATTTGTTAAAATATACTCATCTTTGTCAGCATGTACCGCAGCTACATCACTTATTTCGGTGAATGTACCATACAATCCATTTGCAGAACCAGCAGCAGCAGCTTCACCTTCGTATATAACTGCTATTTCGGTGCTTGTTGCTTGGAAGATGTAAGGAACACCAGCAACCAATGTTTTTACTTCATCAAGATATACTCCGTTCGCATCTCTGTATGCAATTTCAAAGAATGTAGCACCAGTGTAGTTGCTTGAACCATTTGGCAAGCAGATTGTACCATAGTTGCCAGCGGTAACGGTACGAGTGTAGTCTGGAGTTGGTTCCTCTGCTGTTAGAGAGCCCGAAACAGAAACATTGTACATTTTTGCTTCCCAATCATGCATAAATTTACCAGTGAGTGTAAATTTGTTATCAACTTCTTCTAATACAGCGTATCCAGCCGTTGCACTGAAATCATCATCGCCGTCACCCGTACCTGTAGTAAGATAGGTCTCTGCATATTCACCATTTTCGCCCGCCCATGCTGGAAGTGTAAATGTCACTGTAGTATTATTCCATACTCCTACAATTTCAATGTTTCCTTCGGCATCTTTTTCATATGAAGCGTTGGTGATGGTCATATTTTCAGTAGGCATTGGAGTTGCAGTAATCGTAATGTTATAAGTATTACCTACCTCATCATTAAACTCACCTTCTACTGTGTAAGTAGTAAGTTCTGTAACAGTTACAGTAATAGATGTTGCTGTGAATATTTGTGGATCAAACATTGGACCATATTCACACATGAATGGGAAATCTGTAGCGGTATTAACACCTGTGGTAAGATTAGGCACCGTTAGTTTTAAAGTGCTCATTTCATTTACAATTCCCGTGAAAACAGTTTCATTGTACTCTGTTTTATAATAGTGTGCATCAGTGCACGTAATAGATTCTGTTGTTGCAGCAGCAACTGTAGCAGTAACAATGTAGATAGTGGAGTTATCACCTTCAACTTGGAGAGTAGCAGTAAGAGTTTCAACGCCATCTACCAGTGCCCATGTACCAGTACCGCTCGCGGTTACGTCATATTCAGCAAGATATCCATTAACTTCGAATTCTCCATATGCATCTTCGGCTCCATTATAGATAGACAATTGATTACCATCATAATCCTCTAATGACAAGTGCGAGTACCTTCCCAAGCGTGTATTAGGAATTTTTATCATGTCATTGAGAGTGATCTCAATTTCCTCTGGCTCTTGTGGTGTTTCTGTATAACCAGTCCAGCAGAGGCGACCAATAGATACGCGGTCTTTGTTGCTTGTACTATTAGTTGGACTCAAGTTGGTAAATACCATTTGGAAGTCACCAGCCACATTGATATCCTCAATGAGTTCGGTGTAAACTATGTCTTCTACAACCGCATCATTTGCTTTTGTAATAGTGTAGGTCTTAACAACCGCATCGTTTTGCTTGATATCCAATTGGAAGCTTACGCCATTGCTCTCACTATATGTATTAGCATAGCGAATCTTGATAGAACCAATACCGCCGTTCAATACTGGCGAGGTGATAGTACCCACGGCAGAAGTTTTACCATTGATTGTGAGATAAGTATAACCTTCTAATGTAGTTTTAGCAGCGTTAGTAGCTTGCCAGCCAGCCTCAGTTGTACGATTATTATATGAAGATGCATTAGTAGCGGTTGCTGTCTCAAAGTCATCTGAGCCTTCGCAATCTTCTTGAGCAGGGTTTACTTGGATTGTGCAAGTTGCCGTTGCTAGTTTGTAGGTAGCGTCACCACCGAATTTAGCAGTAATAGTTGCAGTACCCACAGCATCATTCACAAGAGCGATAACACCTTCAGCAGATACGGTGGCTACAGCTTCGTTGCTTGATTCGTAAGTGATACCTGAAACAGTGTGAGGATTACTCAAAGTAGGAGCAGTGAATGCGTCACCAACAGTGAGGGTAACAGTTTCTGGATTCCATGCAAGCTCTGCATCAGCTTTAACAGAAGGAGTATGCTCAACCAAGTAGCAACCAGCTGCCAATTGGTAGTTTGAACCATATTTATCCAACTTACCATAAGCTACGATTACATCACCAGCGCCAATTATATCCTCTGTGAATTTCTCTGTAGCGGTCATTTGGAGACGGAAGCATTGGAATCCATCAGCAAATGTGATTTCGTAGTTACCATATTCTGAACTATATTCAGCGGTTTGTACAGTACCCGTTACATAAACCAAAGTCTCGCCATCATAGCAGCCACTATTGTAAACTTCAATAGCTTGCTCACCCGTGTATGGATTATCTGCATCGTTAGCTGGGATAGGCAGAGAAATCGTATAAGTAGCAGAAGCTACAGGACTCTCAGACTCGCTATTGATAGCAATTGCTTTGATAGTGTACTCGCCACACTTATCAAGAACAATAGCTTCTGTATAAGGAGTACTTTCTTTAGTTGGAGTATTGCCATCCAATGTGTAGTAAATTTCGCCCTCTGTAGCAGAGATTGTTACAGTTTTAGCTTCGTTGTATTCGCCCTCAGTGAGTGAGAATGTAGGTTCTGCCAAAGCAGCTGTGCAAGTTGTTGAGAAGTTATCCAATGCACCTGCCAAGGTTACTGCGATAGAGTTAATACGAACTTGTGTGGTAGAGGCATTTGTTACGACAAATGTCTCAGCATCAATAGTATAAACACCATCAACAGGATCAATAGCGGTACCATTTACATTAACCTTTACATCTGCATAACCGCTCACACATGCGAATTGCACTGAAGCTACGTTTGAAGGTGCTGTGATAGTCAATGTTGTATTACCTTCTTCATTATAATACAAGCGAACAGAACCATCCTTGTTAAGACCTACGTGGTTGCTACCACCACCCTTATCACTAACGATACTCCAAGCAGCAGCATCAAGACTAAAGAATGTATTTGCATCATTGTTGCCTGTCATATTGGTAGTGGTAGTAGAATTATGCTCAATGGTCACAGTCTCACCTGTAGTACCGTTTGCATAAACTGCATACAAAGTGTGCTCAGCAGCTGTAAGTTCGAAATCTGCACCTGGAGCATATTCTGGAGCAGTAGCGCAGTTCGCATCAGCACTCCAACCCACAAACATCTTCACGCAGTCATTTTCGATAGTAGCAGGTAACTCAACAGCCTCGCCTACTTTGTAAGTTGCTGTGCTGATGATTGTACCATTAGCGCTGAGTTTCAATACAGCATCAGGAGCTTCGCTCTCGGTGTAGTTAGCTACAACAGTTACATCGCTTGCAGGCATTGTGAACTTATTGTCAACAACCTCAATAGGGTTAGAAGAAGCATCGGTTACAGTCCACGATTGGAACACCCAACCAGACTCAACCTCAACGCTCAAAGTAACCTCAGCACCCTCAACAGCAGGAGCAGGAGTAGCAGTAACAGTACCATGAGCAGAAGTAATATTTACATTGTACTCTGGATTTTTAATAGTGATGGTGTAAATACCTGTATTCACCTCTGGAGTTGAGTTGTACAATTTGATTTTACCAATTACTTGTACTTGGTCACCTACAGCAACAGTCTGATCAGTCTCCTCTACTGGAGTTACACGATAAGCTTGCATCACATTATCTCCACCTTTGGTGTCTGCCATCCAGAAAGTAGGAGCTGTATTGCTTGCACTATATGGATAAGGAATACTTGTAACATAACCACGGATAACATACTTATCAGCAGACTCAGTTGTTGTACAAAGTTCAGCAGCTTCTGCGCAAGTCAGACTTTGTAATTTCTTGAAAGTCGCACTTACAACATCACTTGCAGATGTACCATCGTATGCAATAGCTTTAACAATAGTAGTAGCATTTACAGTGAAAGGAGCTGTGTATTCTTCGCTTGTATTAGTAGGATCTTCTCCATTTAATGTATAGTACACTTTGTATCCAGGTTCTGTAGAAATAGAAACCTCAGTTGACTCAACAAACTCAGTTTCACCACTAATAGTAGGAGTAACAACAGTACCAGCAGCAGAAACCCATGTTACCTGAATTTCATCCATGTAGATTGCAGCAGAGCCTGTAATGAGAATGAACTTATAGTCACCTGTCAAATCTGCATACGCTTCAGCAGCACCAGTTGTATATTGAATTGTACCTATCTTTGTTGATGGAGCAGTAGTTTCAGTACCTGTGAATGCAGTATTACTACCATAGATATACAATTCACGAGCATTGGTATTGTCAGTTTGAGTTGCCCATTTAACATAAACACGTCTAGCAAGACCTCCAGATGTGGTAGTTGCAAACTGACGACCGTCTTTAAGTTGGTTCAACTGTATGTTATATTGAGTAGCATTACCATTGCGCGCTGTTTTTCCTGCATAAACAGCATCTGAGTGATTATCGTTGGTTGCCTGCTTACCGCTAAAACTAGTGTAAGAAGTGCTTGTAACACCAAAAGTCTCATAAGTCAAGATATCAATAATACCACCTTCGATTGGCTCAATTACAAGAGGAGCAGGTTTCACTGTCAAGGTGTAAGAAACATTCTTAGCAGAATAAGTAACACCATCTATCTCACCACCTTCATAGAAAGCAGAGATAGTGGTTGTACCTTCTTTTACTAGAGTAACCACACCCGTTGTTTCATTAATGGTAGCAACATCTGTGCTTGCGCTCGAATAAGTAACAGTTACATTTTTGTCATTGACAAGAGTTGGATACTCGTTATCATCAGCACCGACCTGTACAGTTGCGGTGGCAGCACTCCATTTTAGCGCATCGCCTAAATCTTCAGTCTCGGCACCACCAGCTACTACTTTATAGACATAGAAAGGGTAGTAATTGCTATAGCTAGACTTATCTGTATACATACGATAATTGGTACCATTTTGGTACAAAAAATAATCGGTGCTATTCAAGGTAATGGCAAGAACACCTGTTGTATTAACCTTGCACACTGAACCGTTATCAGCATAGGTAAATGTATTCTTGGTAGTTAATGAGATGTACTTGCTTTGTCCCTCGTCTTTAAGTGTAACACCGCCAGAAGCAACTTCTACCAAATACTCAACCCAACCAGATTCTGCAACAGTAGCATCTTTAGAGCCATCCCATCCAGTAACACCTTTAGAAATATCATCAGCATAAACGACGACTCTATCTCCTGTGGTTAAATTTGAGATGTTGGTTACTTTCTCGTAACCACTTCCTAAAGCAGCTCCCCATGCGTTTCCAACGCCGAGGGCGAGCATCGCGAATAACGCGAAAAATAGTTTTAAGTGTTTCATAAAATTTTATGTTTTAGTTTGTTAATATGTAGCTATAGCATTGTGTAGCTTGGTGTAGCATTGTGTAGTATTGTATTTATTCGTGCTTCGGCACGACTATGTTGCCGAACGCGAATGATATGATGAGGGGGCTTCGCCGTATTTTATTCCATTTGCCGCTTACTCCACACAACCGGTCGGTTCTGTGCTACCAAAATTCTGGTGTTTTGATGGTTTACTTTGTATCCCTTCTTCGATGCTATGTTTGCTTAATACAGCCCCTATTCAATCTATTTCATTAAAAATAAATTTTTAATCATTTTTTTCTTGCATATTTGCATTTTTTGTAGTACCTTTGTAGCGAAAATCAAATGAAAACGGTTAAGACACTCCACTTTGATTTTATCTTTTGGGCGTATCTCTTTAGTTATCATTTGATTATGCACATAATGGTCGTTTTTTATGACGGCATTTTTGTGCATATTCGTGTACATGCACGCGCGCGTTCCTTGAAATAATGATATGATGAAATTCAGGTTATAGGCATCTTACATCTATAGTTACCACTCGTAACGTGACGGTACTTGGTGGAAACTGGTGTATTCTCGCAGCAGAAGATGCGCTGAAGATAAGCCGAAGATAGACTAACTACCAACACCCGATTTTTGGTAGCACAGAACCGACCGGTTCTTCGCTACCAGAGCCAGAAGAGGGTGTGGTCTCCGAATGCGAGGAACATTAAACAAATTAAAAAAGTTAATTTTTTCATATCATTATAATTTTGAGTTAATATATGCTATAGTGTGGTGTAGTATTGTGTAGCTTGGTGTAGCATAGTATTTTTTCGTGCGTCGGCACGGTAATGTAATATAGTTAGCGTTCCTACGAACGCGAAAGTGATCTTTGAAATGTTGAAAATGACTGATATATATGCAGTTTGTTGTGCATGCAAAACACTTTTAGTGATAAATGTTTTACGTGCAAAACATTTTTTGCCCAAAATTGTTGTGTATATAAAACATTTTTTGTAATTTTGCAGCAGTTTTTGAAATAAATATGTCACAAACATTCTAAAAATTACATACTATGGATACATTATTTGAGTACAATCAGAAGTTACTTAATGCCACTTCTACCACATTCGTGCGTTCTATTATGAATGACATTCCGTGGGAGGAATCGCGTTTGACAGCCATTCGTGGTGCTCGAGGTGTGGGAAAAACCACTTTAATGCTTCAATATCAAAAGTTACACTATGGCGATGTGAGTAATCGCAAATCGCTCTATGTACGGTTGGACAACCTCTATTTTACACAGCACTCATTAGTTGAAGTAGCCGAACAATTTGAGCGACAAGGTGGCGAATTGTTACTTGTGGATGAAGTTCACAACGCACCTTATTGGGCAAAAGAGATTAAAGAAATATATGATGTATATCCATCTCTACATGTCGTTTTTACAGGTTCCTCGTTGCTTCACATCCTAAATGCGCAAGCGGACTTATCGCGTCGCTGCATGAGTTATGATATGCAAGGGCTCTCTTTTCGCGAGTACATGCTGCTGTATCACAACATAGAGTTGCCGAAAGTCTCTTTGGATGATATTCTACATAATAGCATGCCCATCGTTAATGAAGTGATGAGCAAATGTCGTCCATTAGAGTTCTTCCCAGATTATATCAAACAAGGATACTATCCTTTTGGAACAGAAGGTTTCGCCTTGTATCACCAACGAGTGGAGAACATCGTGGATATGCTGTTGAATATCGAATTGCCACAACTGCGTAGTGTAGACATAGGTAATATCCGAAAAATCAAAGCACTATTGGCAATTATCTCGACAGAAGTGCCCATGTTAGTAGATATTACCAAGTTGGCAACGCTCACGGGAATTGCTCGCACCACGATGTTGGCTTATCTCCAATACTTGCACGAAGCAAAACTCATTCGTTTGCTTTATTCCGATGATTTGAGTGTCAAAAAGATGCAGAAGCCTGATAAGATTCTCATGGAGAACACCAATTTATTGCAAGCCTTGTCGCTCCAAGTGCCTAATATCGGTACTATGCGCGAGACGTTCTTTTGTAATCAATTAGGTTATACGCATCAAGTAGAATATAACAAACGAGGAGATTATCTCATTGACCACAAATATGTTTTTGAGATTGGTGGAAAAGCCAAAGATGGAAAACAAGTAGCAAACATGGAGAATGCTTATATTGCTTCGGATGAATATGACTATCCAATCGGCAACAAATTGCCATTGTGGTTGTTTGGATTAATGTATTAACATCGTAAATCGCCCATTATCAGTCTGACACGGAGCAAAACTCTGTGTCAGATTTTTATATGCTTATAGCGTAAATCAGTCATTTCAATACGTCAAAGAACGAGTTTTGTTCGGCGAGCCGAACGTTGTGTGTCGCAGTGCGACGTTGATATGTTGTTTGCACTTGATGTGCGTTGTTTTGAGTTATCAAGGTTCAGAGCGAAGCGATGAGGCTCCCCGCCTTTACACTTTACACTCTAACTTTTAACCTATAGCGTTCTACGAACTTCGGTTCGATTATCGGGGTCCCCACGAAATAATCGTTCGACCGAAGGGAGATAAGAACCTCGTGGGTGAGTGGGGAGAGCGGAGGCACATGTCGCCTAATGATGCAAAGCATCAGTCATCGCGACTATGTTGCCGAACGCGAGTGATCTTTGAAATATTGACATACTTTGGATAAAAAAACGAAATAGAGCCATATAGCCCTATTTCATTTGGAGAGTAACACAAGTTTGTGTCACACAAAGTTGTGTCACACAAGTTTGTGTTGATTGTGTTTTGCTGTAAATCAGTGCTTTAAGCAGCCTATCGGCACTACCAAAGTACCGTCTTCAAGTCGCAGCGCATACTTGCCAATAGCCGTTAGCACCATGCGGAATGATGGCTTACCAACTTTGTCGGTGTTGATTTTTTTTGCTAATGCATTGAGCGTGATTTGCGCTTCGCTAATAGCATAGTCCCCGCCCAGTTTGATTTCAACCAATCCATACGAGCCATCGCGTCGTTCAATAATGGCATCGCATTCCAACCCATCTTTGTCACGATAGTGATACACCTTAGCATCAATGGCGTCAGCATAGACGCGCAAATCGCGCACCGCCATTGTTTCAAACAAAAGCCCAAAGGTATTTATATCGTGCATCAATTTGTCGGGTGTGATACCCAATGCAGCCACTGCGATACTTGGGTCCACAAAATAGCGCGTATCACTGGTTCGGATTGCCGTTTTAGAGCGCAAGTTCGTACTCCATGCTTGCATGTCTTCCACCACGAAGATTTTCTCCAATGCATTGATATACGAAGCAATGGTCTTTTCCGACAAGCTCTGCTCGTCATTGGCAAGCATATCTTGATATATCGTACTGATGGGTGCAGGCGTACCTTGCAAGCGTCCAAGCGAACGAAGCAAACGGCGTACACGCATAGGATTACGCAATGTATTATCCACGCGCGAGACGTCGGATTCGGCAATAGCGTCCACATAGTTAGACGCAATATGCAACGCATCTTCTGGCTCTTGCGATAGCGTAATAGGCCAACCACCACGGCAAAGGATATGAGCAATGTCTTGCAACTTATGTTTATTTTCTCCTAATAACTTTTTAGAAGATTCAGTAAACAATTCTGCCAGACTCACCTCTCCTGTTGATTCTTCAGACTCCCACAAACTCATAGGACGCATACGCAACCATGAGAATCGCCCCGTACCGGTATGCTGGATCTTATCCGTTTCCAATGGGACAGCAGAGCCAGTCAGGATAAATTGTCCTAACTCGCGACGCTCATCAACTTCCGAACGGATAGTATCCCAAAGTTCTGGAATAGTTTGCCATTCATCGAATAGGCGAGGTGTATCGCCATTTAGCAGCAATGACGGGTCAATATGGAGCAGGTTACGACTTTCCTGTAATGTTATTGGGCTACCAAGCATTAGAGAGCTTTTAGCCTTTTGCATTGCAGTAGTAGATTTGCCACACCATTTTGGTCCTTGTACCAAAACTGCGCTTGAAGTTCGTAATTTAGAATTAAGCAATTGGTCAGCAATACGCGGTTTGTATTCAAAATTTGCCATAGTGATATGTTGTTAGTTCCAAAATTCGCTGCAAAGGTACAACTTTTTTTTGAATCATGCAAGCGTTTTTGGAGTTTTTACCGAGTTTGGCGGAAAATTTTTACCGAGTTTGGCGGAAATAGTTGTAAAAACATCTGTTATTATGAGTTAAAAGCAAAAAAAATAACTTTCACTGATATACAATCGCTTACAAATACTTTTAAGGCGTTTGGCGAAAAATTGCTATAGAGTTTGGCGGTACTTTTACCGAGTTTGGCGGGAAATTTTTACCGAGTTTGGCGAAAAGTGCGCCTAATGATGCAAAGCATCAGTCATTGCGACTATGTTGCCGAACGCGAGCAATCTTTGAAATGTTGACATACTTTGGATAAAAAAACGAAATAGAGCCATATAGCCCTATTTCATTTGGAGAGTACGAAAAGTTTCGTTATGTGGTTATAAGCAATACTCCAGTCGTTTAGCAAAACGCAGCTGTTCAGATGGAGAGATATGACAAAGCGTTGCCACTTTGCGCCAATCACGGACTGCATCTTTCACCTCGTTGATGATTTGCGATGCTACTTCTTCAGATAATAAGTAGTGTCCCGAGGCGCGCTGCAACTCCACAAGTGAAGAATCGCAGGAGCAATCAGAAATCAGCAGACTTTGAGTTGTCATGTTAGTAGGGTTGATGTCATACGCAGGCGATAGTGTCCAGCCGTTGGATGTCAAAACAAAAGCATGGTTGCGGAAGTGGTCATCGTGGTTGCCTATGCAAATAGAGAACGCCACACGGCGGTACAATTCTCTGAGATTCTTATCCGCATCGGCTATTCCAGTGCCGCTGACAATCGTATCCACAATGTCCAGATAGCCATTTCCCGAAGAAGCATCTGCGCCATCTTGAAGGTTGGTGAGTGTCATCGCGGATACGGTATGCACACGATTGGTTCCTATTCGGTCAAAACGTTTGGATAGCAATACATGATGAGAGAAACCCGAGATAGCCATAAGCTTGGTTTCTGCCACTTGTATGCCCGCTTTTTTAGCCAACTGATGAGCAAAATGCTCCCAGAGAGCCACATCGTATTCGTCATGAATGGATGGCACTTTGGCAATATACAACGTGCCATTTTCATCCATCATATTCGCTTTCGGACGCGCTCCGCCCAAGGATGAACCTTGCCGCAGCAGATTGGTAACCCATTGAATGTTATCGGGTTTGGCTTCGTATGCTTGTGCTGTCTGTGTAAAATCGCGTAGCGAAGTGAGTGGAGGTACAGACATCTCTCCAGAGATACCGATAAAATCCTTTTCGCCTGCTATGCGAAATCTGAACGCTCCCATACGAGAATAGTCATCCAACTGAAGCAGATAATCAAAATCATTGAATGTACGAGGAATACGATTGTCTGCCTGAGCCACAATCTGCTCGCGTTTATCAATCAAACGTCGTCCCCAGCGGTCAGGCAAAGCATCGGTGAAGCAACCAAATAGGCGCTTCGTGGCATGCTGCCAACCAGTATGCGACTGTAAATCGCCACTTAGGGACAGATGAGGATGATGAGTGAGCCACGCAGCATCGTATGAGAAATGATATGTAGCATTGCCTCGCAGTTGTTCGTAGGTAAGCCTGCCAACCAGTTCTAATTGGGCGTTGTGGTCAATATATACTTCAATCTCTTGCATAGTCTCTATTATTTTGATGATGCACGTTGGCGTTTTTTGAGTGACAGGTCTTGCAACTCACGACCGATGGGGTCCTGCTGCGCAATGAGTAGGATGTCTTCATCCAAGTTCAAAGCAAACAGAATACGCAGATACGTTCCTATTGCTACGGACGGAGTACCTTTTTCGACACGCATTACTGTCAGTTCCGAACAACCTGCGCGGTCAGCAATTTGCGCAATGCTAATATCACGACGCAAACGAGCCAAACGAATTTGTTCGCCTACAATAGCTAAGTTTTTTTGGGCTCTCCGTGGCAGAAGAGTGCTTTGTGTGGACTTGCTCATAATTACAGTTAATATATCATATAATAACATATACGACGTGTAAACTATATTATATGATAGTTAATTCGCTGCAAAGATACTACTTTTTTTTGAATTGCGCAAGAAAGTCCGCCTAAAAAGTGTAATATTTTACAAAAAGTCCGCCTAAAAAGTGTGAAGTTTCACAAAAAGTCCGCCTAAAAAGTGTAAAATCCAAATATGTCAATACGTCAAAGAACCCTGTATATTGTTTTCTTCGGTATCCCTTCGGTAAGGGTTCGGAAGATGCAAACAAAACGAGAGAGGAATGATATGATGATAATTATTTAGGGAATGCCCTTTTATTGCCCCTTTATTGCCCCCTATCTCCATTGGAACCTCATTGGAACCTGATTGGAACCTGATTGGAACCTCACCGAGTGTTGGGTATAGGAAAAGCGAGTGATTGTTAAGAGATTGTTATGGAGGCGAACGTGAGCGAAGCGAAAAAAAATCGTGCCTTTACACTTTACACCTTACGCTCTACACTAAAAACAGAAATATAACTAACTAAAATATAAAGCTTTATGAAACATTTAAAACTATTTTTCGCGTTATTCGCGATGCTCGCCCTCGGCGTTGGAAACACATGGGCGGTGGAGACAACAGTATCTTGGACTGTATCTAAAGATGCATTGGGTAGCGGCATTGGTTCTGGTACCATTACAACAGGAACTTATACATGGAGTTACACACGCACACTGATTTCTGGTAGTTCTTATACGGGTACTAGCCTAAACAATGGTTATCTACAAATTGGCAAAAATGAAGGTGTGGAGAATTTAGAATTTACTACCTCGGCTATTCCTGGAACTATAAAGTCTGTTGCAGTAGATTGTGCAAGTTATAGTAATAAACACAATATTTCTATAACTGTTGGTGGAACAACTTACTTGGAAAAAACAGCCACTCCTAAGTGGAGTAATAATGCAGGTGGAACAAAAACAGGAACAGGGGAATCGTCTGGGGAGATTGTGATATCATTTACTGACGGATCAAGAGCATTATACATTAAATCTATAACAGTCGTTTATGAAGAAACCTCTGGCTCAGGTAGCACAGAACCGGTCCTTTCTGTGACACCAACAGAAGTGGATTTTGGAACAGTGTATCAAGGTGCAACAGTAGAAGCCAAAACTGTGGCTGTTAATTTCTCGAACTTGACTGGTGCTGTTACTTATAACGGTTTAGAAGCTACTCCTTTCACTGCAACAGGTTCAATCTCTGCAACAGGCGATAAGATTACTATTGCAGCAGATGCTTCTACTATCGACGAGTACTCACAAACTCTTACTGTTGTTTCTGCAGCAGATAACAAAACCGCAGAAGTTACTGTAACAATGAAGGTAGTTGAAGCTCCTGCTCCAACGGGTACCTTTGAATTGTATTCTGGTGAACTTACAGAAGGTGATTATGTAATTTATTACAATGGTTCTGCGATGAAAGCAGAGGTGGCTTCTTCTCGTTTGTCTTATGTTGAAGTTGCACCTGCTGATAATAAAATTGAAAATCCTGATGCTGCTACTATTTGGCATATTGCTCAAAGTGGTACTAATTGGACAATTTACAATAATGATAAGGGGTATGCAGCAGGTACTGGTACTGCTAATAAAGCACAATTGTTAAGTCAAGAAGATATTACGACAAGTGCTTCTGCTTCTGATAATCTTAAAAAGGCATCATGGACTGTAACAGGTACGGAGACATATGATTTTGTAAATGTTTTCAACTCTACAAAAGATTCTCCAGTGAACGCTACTCTTCGCAATAACGTAAATGGTGGAACGAACTATGGTTTTGCCTGCTATGCAACGAATACTGGCGGTGCATTGACCCTTTACAAAAAATCAGACGGCAAACAACCTGCTGGACTTGTATATGAAACAAATAAATACCGTACTAAATTAGGCGATTCATTTGTAACTCCAACGCTCACCAACCCAAATTCTTTGAATGTAACCTATAGCAGTAGTAATAATGATGTGGCTGAAGTTGCTACTGATGGTTCTGTTACTATCAAAGCCGTAGGTGGTGTAGAAATTACAGCAACTTTTGCAGGTAGTGAAACTCACCGTCAAGGTTCTGCAAAATACACCATTTGCGTAACTGAACATGCAGGTACACAAGCAGATCCATATTCTGTAGCTGACGCAAGACGAGTAATTGATGTAATGGAAACAGCAGAAGGTGTTTATGCAACCGGTATTGTAAGTGAAATTGTAACTGCTTATAACTCAACATATGGCAATATCTCATATAACATTTCTGCTGATGGTTTGACAACATCTAACCAATTGCAAGCATATCGTGGCAAATCATATGATGGTGCTAACTTTACATCTGCTAACGATGTTAAAGTAGGTGACGAAGTTGTAATAAAAGGTACTTTGAAGAAATATAGTGCTACTTACGAATTTGATGAAAACAACGAATTAGTTAGTCTTAACCGCACTAAAGAGCAAGCAGGTCTTGCATACGCAGAAACAGAACATACTGCGAATGTAGGTGAAGACTTTGTAGAGCCAGCACTTACTAACCCTAACAATTTGACCGTTACCTATAGCAGTAGCAATACCACTTTGGCTACTGTAAATGCGACAACAGGTGAGGTTACTATCCTTGCAGCAGGTAAAGTGACTATTACTGCCTCTACTACAGGCAATGCTTCATACGCAGCAGGTAGTGCTTCATATAACATTACTATCACAGATCCAAGTCTTGCTATAGCAACTCTGCCATTCTATTTCGATGGTAAAAGAGCTGATATTGAGAATACTGCAGGTATGACACACGAGGGTATTGACTCTGATTACTCCGCAAAACCTTATTTGAAGTTCAATACTGCTGGTGATTGGGCAATTGTACAATTCGATAGTGAGCCAGGTGAGTTCTCATTCCTGTTGAAACAATATGGTAGCAACGCTGGTACCTTTACTGTATATGAATCTGCAAATGGAGAAGACTATACATCTATTTGGTCTGGTGGTGATTTGGGAGGTGATAAAGAATCTGCAACCATTGAGCCTACTTTATCTCCAACAGCAAGATATGTAAAATTTGAATATACAACTAAGGGACCAAGTACCAACTATGGTTTGGGAAGTATCTCTATTCAAAAAGCAGACCATCGCCAAGAAGCTGGTCTTGCTTGGAATCCAGCCACTGTATCTCTCACTATTGGTGATGCATTTACTGCTCCTACTCTCAGTAATCCAAATGGTTTAACTGGTATCACATTCGCTTCTGACAACGAGGCTTTGGCTACTGTAACCAACGCAGGTGCAATCTCATTGGTAAGTGGCAAAACAGGTACTGCAACTATTACCGCTACTTATGCTGGTGACGAAAATTACAAAACTACTGAGGTAACTTGCGTAATCAATGTTAATCCTGTAACGGATGAAGTAGTCATTCTCGCACAACATGCGGGCAAATGGTATGCTATGATGGCTCAATGTCCAACAGGACTAACAGAACGCTTAGCTGCTCTCCCTGTAGAGTATATCAATGGTACGCTTTACAACGTAAAAGAAGAAAATAAGGCACTTATTACATGGACACGCGCATTTGTAGATGATAAAGTGACATTCCAAAACAATGGTAAGTATCTGAAAGGAAAATCAAAGACAACATTAATACTTGAAGAAGGAGAAACTGGATTGTATTTGTGGGATAAAGACACATATACGATGACCATAGAAGGAACGGTTCGTACGTTCCTCTATCATAAAAGTAACGATTGCTTTAGAAACTATGATGCTGGTCAAGCTTCTAATGGAATAGCTGAAGATAAGGAATACTCCTCTCTCCCAGTCGTTACCGATCCAGTATATGCAACAGGTGATGCATATGGTCGCACAGTTACCACTGGCAACTTTGGTACAATCTGTATCCCTTATGGTTCAAGCAACTACACGGGCGCTGAGTTCTATGAAGTGGCTTGGGTAAAAATGAATGAAGAGAGCGTGCCAACAACTCTATATCTAGATCAATTAGAAGCAGGTGCTACACTTGAGGCAGGTAAACCATATATCTTCAAAGCAACTGCTACAGAAATCGCTATCATTGGTGATGGAACTAGCGTTGCTACTCCAATCACAGGTAAAAATGGTTTGACTGGTACATTTGTGAATATTACTGCTGGTGGTATTTTGGTTGACAATTACATTATTGCACAAAACCAATTCTGGACAGCTACAGCAGAAAACTACTTGAATGCTTACCGTGCATACATTGTGCCATCTTCAATCCCTACAACAGAACCTGCAGAAATCCCAGGTCGCCGTCGTATTGCTATGGGTGCTGCAGGTGAGAATGAAGCAACCGGTTTGGACAACATTACCACAACCAATGCTCCTGTGAAAGTGCTCGTTAACGGGCAACTGATTATCATCCGCGAAGGCGTTAAGTACAACGTACAAGGACAAAAACTATAAGGCGATGAGGTTATAAGGCTATAAGGCGAGAGGCAAGATTAGCGGCGAAAGCCGCATCTTCCTCGCCTATACACCATACACTATACACTAAAATAAAAAAACAAACAGACTTATGGAAAAGAAATTATATCAACAACCAATGACAGTTTGCTCCATGATGGAGCCACGCACCATCTTGTGTGCAAGTGTAGGTGGCGGATACACCGATCCTAACTTAGGATATGGTGGAAGCACCGGTGGCGGAGGAGAGTAATCCCCACTATTCTACGAACTGCTTTTGCAGGGCGTTACTACTCATCAAAAAATCGTGCCCACCTTGTGTTAGGCACGATTTTTTGATTATAATTAGAGGAAAAATTTGGATATATGCGGGCTGTGCCCTCGTATTAAGCGATATACTTATACCTTCGAGAGCACTGCAATCGTACACCAATCTGCTTGCCACAACGAAGAGCAAAATAGATTTCATCTGATTTTACAAGTTTGCCACGAATAAAAACAATGGGTATTAAAAGATTAATTTTGGCCATAGATAGGATTTCTGAGGTACGATGAGGGTACGATGAGAGTACGATCCCTCTGGTTAATTGGTAGGTTGTGGGAGTATGCGAGCGTATTTTTGTCTGAAAGAAAATATTCTAAAACATAAATACGCCATCTAAGATGGCTACAAAAATAGTTAAAAATCAAGAAAGTATATTTTGATTTAGTCAAATGAATGCATACTGCATTGGTGACTAAAACAAAATAATATGCTTAGATGATGCATTTCTAACACTATTATCGCAAACGGTCAGCAGCTCGAACAAGAGCTTCATCCTTCAGAATACGACGAGTGGACATCAATATCAAAACAAGATTAACCAATGGCAAAGCTGACCAAACAGATAAATACCAATCCGCCCCCTGTAATGCCATTGCATCTAATTGTTCGTAACCCTTTACTACAAAAGATACATACAACGCCAACAAAGCATAATAACCCACACACAAAATGACATTCATCACACAAAGACGTGCCTGCACTAAACGACGCTTGAAAAGGAAAATAGTCACCAATGCCAATAACGGAATTGATACACTCATTACCAATAATGGCCATTTATCAAATGTCATCAAACGAATATACTCAGTACCATCTGGCATGAGAAACTGAACAGGAGAAAAGAAACACAATAATGTGCCAAGAATAACTACCAACAATAGGTAGAGCGTTTGAATACGTTGAATCATTTTTAGAGTTGTTTAGAGTTGTGTAGAGTTGTTTAGAATTGTTTAGAATTGTTTAGAGTTGTCCACTAATTGACATAGTTCATTAATGAGTTGATATTTTTCGCCTGTAGCTGGGCATGTAGCAAACCCATCTTTATCAAAACGAAGTTTCTCGCCATGGCGGCTGACCCACCCCACTCGACGGGCAGGATTACCCACCATCAACGCAAAAGCAGGAACATCTTTCGTTACCACCGACCCCGCACCAATAAGGCAGTACTCGCCCAACGTATTGCCACAGACAATCGTAGCATTGGCACCTACCGATGCTCCGCGGCGAATATAAGTGGGCTTATACTCATCCTTGCGCGAAACAGCCGAACGAGGGTTGATGACATTGGTAAACACCATACTCGGCCCCAAAAAAACATCATCACCGCAGCGCACACCCGTATAGATGGAAACATTATTCTGTACCTTGCAGTTGCTTCCCAACACCACATCCGGCGAGACTACCACATTCTGACCAATATTGCATCTCTCACCAATCTGACAACCCGACATAATATGCGAAAAATGCCAAACCTTGGTTCCTTTACCAATAAAGCAACCTTCATCTACATAAGATGATTCATGTATAAAGACCCCCTCCATATCAAAAAAAGGCTTTAAAAATGTCGTTACCGTTAGCGAATATAAGAAGAGCAAGTAATAGCCAAAAACCAATATTATTTGCTACCTCAAGAAACTTGTCACTCGGCTTGCGACCTGTGATTATCTCCCACAATAGGAACAAAATATATCCACCATCCAAGGCAGGAATAGGCAAGAAATTCATAAACGCCAATATCAAACTGATCACAGCCGTAATGTGCCAGAAGGATTGCCAATCCCATGTCTCTGGAAACATATTGCTAATCGCGCCAAAACCACCTACTGACTGCGCTCCCTCTTTCGTGAAAATCAAACGGAACTGCTTGACATACGACACCAAGAAATCCCAACCAAACTGAATGCCTGCTGGAATAGCCTGCAAGAGCGTATAATCGGTATGCTGTGGCGTATAGAATGAGGCTAATCCCTTGATATACACACCTATCATGGCTTGGTCACCTATAAATAAGCGCGTGTGCATGAGCGCGCCCGCGCGATAGAAATCCAAGGTCACACTGTCGCAAGGATACTTGCTGAGTTCGTTGTCTATCTGCGTACGACACAACCCCATCTTACCATTCACACCCACTACACTATCCCCCACTTGCATACCACCAAAAGAGGCTGCCCCTCCTGGCATTACAGAATCTACGACAAACGGCATGAAATAGGAAATCAATTGATAATTGCGCTTGATATACGTTTTGTCTGCACGCGCTTTCTCACGTTCTACACGGTCAAAATCGTTTTGCAATGCCAAATAGCGTGTTCCCAAATCTTCTGACATCGTGAGTGACACCGTGTCTGCACCACGAAGCACCACCACATCGCGTTCTCCATCAATAATAACCCACTGTACTACATCTGCCAAGTCTTGTGGTTCCGAACCGTTGATTGTCAATATCTTATCTTGCTGTTGGAAACCTTCATCCAGCATAATATCAGAGTAGTATAATCCCGTAGTGATTTGGCTGAGAGGTAACGAGTCTTTTCCCCAATGGAAAAGTATCATACCAAAAATAAGCAGCGCTGCCACAAAATTGACCAATATACCGCCGATAATAATACACAGGCGTTGCCAAACATTTTTTGCACGAAACTCCCACGGTTGTGGTTCGGAAGGCAGGTCGGTAGCAGACTTCGTTTCATCGACCATACCGGCAATAGCACAATAGCCACCAAAAGGCACCCAACCTATACCCCACTCCGTAGAATCAGGATAATGTCGCCAGTCATCTTCAGGCAGAGCCTGCATTTCCTCTTCGGTCATCGGGCGATAGAGTGTCTGACCTTTCTCATCTTTCTTCTCGTTGCCCGCAGCATCCAGCAGCGGCACGATAGGTGCCTCTACATTAGGTGCAAAAAACTTAACCTGCCACTTGCCATTAATCTTCTTGGCGCGCACAAGCGAGAACTTAGGATTAAAAAACATGTAAAATTTCTCTACACGCACCTTGAAAAGACGTGCAAAGCAAAAATGCCCTAACTCGTGGATAACCACAAGAATACTAAGAGCAAGTATGAGTTGTAACCATTGCATTCGTGTTCGGCAATCGAACGGGAGTAGAAGTAAGACAATATTGACAATGTTCTTATCTCACATTCGTTCGAACGATTATTTCCGCTCGCAATCAATATCCCTGCGAGCGGCAAGGGATTGTTTTCCTTGAGCGCGGCAGGAAGTTGATTGCCGCGCAAATTGTCTGTATTGTCGTTGATATTTCTTACTCCGTGTTCGTTAACCTCCGTGCCGTCGGAGGGATTTATTACGTTAGTTTAATATTTCAAAGTTTCAATGTTTCAAGTGCAATTTTGCGGGCTTCGGCATCGGTTTGTACGTAGTCATCGTAGTTAGGCTCATCAATAAACGTGGTTTTTGCCATCGTGGATGCAATCACCTCAGACATCTGTAAGAAACCACACCTACCCTCTCGGAAAGCCAGATTGACCACTTCGTTGGCTGCATTTAAGATACATGGCATATTGCCCCCTCTCTCCATCGCTTCATATGCCAAACGCAGGTTAGGGAAACGCTGTAAATCAGGTTGTTCGAAAGTGAGTTGGTTGGTCGAAAAGAGGTCTAAACGTGGTACGTCACTCTGCCAACGCTGAGGATAAGTGAGAGCATACTGAATCGGCAAACGCATGTCGGGAGTCCCCAATTGCGCTTTTACACTGCCATCCACAAACTGCACCGCCGAATGGACCACAGACTGCGGATGCACCAGTACTTGAATCTTTTCTACTGGTATATCAAAAAGCCATCGCGCTTCAATAACTTCAAAGCCTTTGTTCATCATACTGGCCGAGTCAATGGTGATCTTGGCACCCATCTCCCAATTAGGATGTTGGAGAGCCTGAGATGCTGATACACTCTGCATCTGCTCAAAAGAGAAGGTTCGGAAAGGTCCGCCACTAGCCGTAAGCAATAGTTTCTCTATGCTTGTAGGGTCTTCCCCCACCAGACTCTGAAAAATAGCGGAATGTTCGCTATCTACAGGCAGAATAGATACCTTATAGCGTTTTGCCAAACGACAAATAATCTCGCCAGCTACAACCAACGTCTCTTTATTGGCCAACGCGATGGTTTTCTTGGCACGGATAGCCTGCATTGTAGGCCATAATCCCGCATATCCCACCATGGCAGCTACCACTATATCTATAGCTGGCATAGTAACCATCTCGGCAATGGCTTTTTCCCCCGCCATAACACGAATAGGCTGGTCGCTCAGTGCATCACGCAATGGCTGATAATAGCGTTCATCAGCGATACACACAACAGCTGGAGCAAACTCCAGCGCTTGGCGGATAAGCAAATCCACATTACGATGCGCAGAGATAGCATAAACCGAAAAATCGTTGGGATAACGACGCACAACATCCAGCGTCTGCGTGCCAATACTACCCGTACTGCCTAATATAGCAATTTGTTTCATTGTTAGATGTTAGACCAACTGTATTGTTAGATATTAGAAAGCGATAACCTCTTCTGGATTAATTGCTTGTCCGTTTTGCCATAGTTCAAAATAAAGAGGTAACTCACCTACAATAGCAATACTTTCTCCCGCCAACACATTATCTCCTATTCCCTTTAGTACCTTGCCGATATTGCGATAGATAGAGAGATAATTCTCGTGTTGCACCATGATAGTATAGGTATTGCCAATCTCATAATTCACATACACCACAGTACCTGCTAACACGGCTGTGACATTCTCCTTTTCGGGTGTGCTGATTAGCACTCCATGTCGTTTCTCCTTTTCAGAAAATGGCTGAAGAATAGCGCCATGCGCTGGACGGAAGAAAGAGATAGCTGGCACTGTATTGGTGACAGTGAAGAGCTGCATATTATCTTTCTCTTTGGCTTCATACTGCGCAAGAAACTCCTCAGTAGCAGCACTTTTAGCCTCCAACAATTGCTCACGCATAATGATTTGCATGGAATCAAGACTCTGCACGGTATCCGTATGGACTTCACCCGCTACAACCTGCTTGATAACTTGCAGATATTGTCGCTGCAACTCAAGGGATGAGCCAATAGAGTCAACTCGCGCCGTTTCCACAATCAGGCGCTGGCGAATATCCTCTGAATATCCAGGCAGATAGTTCTTTATCGGAGTATATAGTATCGCCAAAGAGAAAAGCAACAATGTGAGCAGAAACAGCAAAGCCATCACCACAATAGCTCCCCATCCGCTCAAACGGATGTAGTTACGCTCTGATAGCGTTTGCTCGTTGAGCACACTGATACGATACTTATGCCGCAAACGTCGCCAGATATTTACTTTCTTTTTTTCTTCAGTCATTTTTTGAAGGATTGAGACACCATAGGAGATAGGACGACTCCGCCCTATGGGCTATAGGCAAATAGTTATTGGATAATGGTGCAACCTTCGCAAGGGCGGAGTTGCTTGAAGAAATCGTTACCCTTGTCATCCACAAGGATAAATGCAGGGAAATTCTCCACTTCGATCTTCCAGATAGCCTCCATACCCAATTCAGGATACTCTACGCATTCGATTGACTTGATATTCTCTTGTGCCAAAATAGCTGCAGGTCCACCGATTGAACCCAGGTAGAAACCACCATGCTTTTGGCAAGCATTGGTAACATCAATAGAACGATTGCCCTTTGCCAACATAATCAGGCTACCATCGTGGTCTTGGAACTCATCCACATAAGGATCCATACGACCAGCAGTGGTTGGACCCATAGATCCACAAGGCATACCTGCTGGAGTCTTAGCAGGACCTGCATAATAGATTGGGTGGTTCTTGAGATATTCTGGCATACCTTCGCCTGCATCCAGACGTGCCTTGATTTTAGCATGTGCAATATCACGACCCACAATGATTGTACCATTGAGCGAAAGGCGCGTACCAATTGGATATTGCGTAAGGATCTTACATACGTCTGCCATAGGTTGGTTGAGGTCAATGCATACAGCATCTCCTTCACCTGCATTGCGAAGTTCCTCTGGGATGAGCGAAGCAGGGTTGTTATCCATCTTCTCAATCCAAATACCATCTTTATTAATCTTACACTTGATATTGCGGTCTGCAGAACAACTTACCCCCAAACCAATAGGGCAACTTGCGCCATGGCGAGGCAAACGAATAACGCGTACATCGTGTGCCATGTATTTGCCACCAAACTGCGCACCCAAGCCAATCTTGTATGCCTCTTTGAGCAATTGCTCTTCGAGCTCAATATCGCGGAAAGCACGACCCGTCTCATCGCCTGTAGTAGGCAAAGTATCATAATAGTGGGTAGAAGCCAGTTTCACAGTCAATAGGTTCTTCTCTGCACTAGTACCACCAATCACGATAGCAATGTGGTATGGAGGGCAAGCGGCTGTACCAAGCGACTTCATCTTCTCCACAAGGAAAGGTATCAGCGTACCAGGGTTTTGAATACGGGCTTTCGTTTCTTGATAAAGGTATGTCTTGTTGGCAGAACCACCCCCTTTGGTCACACAAAGGAAATGATACTCCATACCTTCGGTGGCTTCGAGGTCGATTTGTGCAGGAAGGTTGCACTTGGTATTTACCTCATCATACATATTGAGCGGTGCATTTTGCGAATAACGCAGATTACGCTCTGTATAGGTGAGATACACACCTTTGCTCAGCGCTTCTTCATCGCAATAGCCTGTCCAGACTTGTTGACCTTTTTCGCCATGGATGATTGCTGTACCGGTATCTTGGCAAAGAGGCAACTGACCTTTGCACGATACTTCTGCATTACGCAAGAATGTGAGCGCCACGTATTTATCATTTGCACTAGCCTCTGGATCGCGCAATATCTTGGCTACTTGCTCATTATGGCTACGACGGAGCATAAAACTCACATCAGAGAATGCAGCGTTGGCCATTTTAGTCAATCCCTCTGCCTCAATTTTGAGGATTGGTTTACCTTCAAACTCGCCAACCGACACATGGTCCTTGGTCAGCAAATAGTACTCTGTTTCATCCTTTCCAAGTTGAAACATCGGTGCATACTTAAATTCCATAATATATCCGATTTTTTATTAAATTACACATTTCCGCGCAAAGGTACAAAAAAAATTGCATATATGCAAATATGACCTACATTTTTAAGAAAAAACAACCTTCATCTTGGTGATAAAGGTTGTTCTTTTTTGCATTCCATCAACATGTAGAAAGATGTTAATTCTCTTGTTTGATAACGCTGCCACCCACGGCTATTTTCTGTTTCATATGTGGATTTCCGCTATATACAATCTTGCTAGCACCTGCAGCCTGTACCCACAATTCACGCTCCACATGTATGTCCGCTACGCTGGCTCCCGCACAATTGATGTGCATGGATTGTACGTAGAAATCTTCAGCCTCAAGTTCACCTGCACCTGCAATGACAATATTTGCATTTTCAGCGCTACCCTCGAGTTCTAAACTGCTAGCGCCCTTTGCTTCCACCGTTAACGTATTGACCACCAGATTCAAATCAGCTTCTGCTGCACCGTTGAGATCAAGCGACAATGTGGGTTGCTGGAGCACATGACCATCCACATTCTCAATCTTGCTAGCACCATACACGGTGATTTGACGCAACCCAGGCGAAGCAACCGTGAAATCAATCATCATTTCGTCAATAGGAAGCGCATTGGTAACATTGATATACAAAACACTATCACGCACTTCTACTTGAAGGTAATCTGGCTCTGACAAAAATGGTATCGTATTGGTAGTCAGTGTAGTAGATTGTTCTGCTGCATTGCACAAATGAATTTCCGCAGCTCCCCTAAGTTCAATACTATGATATGCATCTAATTGGAGCGTAGAAGAAAGTACTCCATTGTCGCTATCCACGTCCATTCCTTCGAAAGTCATGGCTCTTAATATTTCAGGAGCATTATCGATGGAATGATACAGGTGCACCAAAGAAACACACCAAAAGATGACAGCAACCAGCCAACAAAGAATCGTAATCCACCAAAAACGTGCTTTTGGACCACGTCGAGTACGCATAAAAGTGATAATCGTATGCACAATCATCGCAACAGGCAATGCCACAATCGCCACGAGTGCTATAATTAGCAACGGCAAGAGGTATGCTCCACCATCCACCATGAGCGAGGTAAATTCAGATAGAAGTGGGAAAAGTGCACCCACCGTAGTCGAACCCGCCACTGCAAAAGCAAATAGCGAAATAATAATAGCGAACAGTATGGTTAAGCCAATAAGGATAACAGGAAGTGCCAGAATAGCCAAAATGACATTAAGTACAATGCTAATAACACGTCCGCAACCCGCATTCTGCGACTTGTCAACTTTAACCTTAGGACGACGATTAGGTCCAAATTCAGCAGGATTACCAATTTGTGTTTTTACATCATTAACCATCTTGTTGGTAATCACTTGCACATTATTAGCAAAAAGTGCTTTTTGAAAGAGCTCAGCAATACGCGCTTCAAGGTCAGAGATAACCTCTTGACGATCATCTTGAGGCAAGCGCAATTCAATATCATGGAGATAATCACGCAAAAGCTGATAGGCATCGTAATCAATGTGATAGACTAAGCCATTGAGATTGATAGTACGAGTTTCGTTCATAAGTGAATAGAAATTAAAAATAATTTAACGTTTTAGAAGTTTCAATTCTGTTAGGAGCGGTTGGTCACTTGATTGATTGCTTGGCATATAGACAGCCATTCAGCATCAAGTTGCTCCAGAAGCATGTGTCCATCTAAGGTCAGGGCATAATACTTGCGTGGAGGCCCGCCAGTGGACTCTTGCCAACGATACGAAAGAAGCCCTTCATTCTTCATTCGCGTGAGTAAAGGATAGAGCGTTCCCTCCACCACCAGTAGTTGGGCATCTTTGAGCGTTTCAAGGATGTCCGAAGCATAAGCTTCATCACGACTGATGATGGAAAGGATACAGTACTCTAGTAATCCTTTACGCATTTGACTTTTGATGTTTGTTAGCATAAATCAAATCTACGATTGACACATATGTAATTTACTGATTTTCAATCTGGTCATAGTTTGGCATAAGAATCATCAGGATAATGTAAAGCAATAATCCTGGAAAACCTGCTGTAAATAGACTCAAGATAGCATACACCACACGAATCAATGTAGGATCTACGTCAAAATACTCGGCGATTCCGCCACAAACACCCGCCAAAATGCGGTTAGAAGAACGATACAACTTTTTCATTGTTTTTTAAATTTTTATTGTTTATTATGTTATGATGGTTACGTACTATCGGTGTTGGGCATACAATCAAGCCCAATAGGTTAATCATCCACACGAATGAAATTGCCTTCCAGATCGAAGATAAGCTCCCAACCATTGCTTAGTTCCACCTTCAAATGACGATGTTCTATAGCATACTCCACTATAAATTGGTCAGGATGATGCAACGATACAAAACTAGTAATCAATTCAGGCACAATTCCTTCAGGCACTGAAGATACTTGACAATCGATAGATTCAAGATTACCATGATGATCAAAATCAATCTCGGTTGCATTCTTCAAATAAACCTTGAACTCATTGTGCAAACCATCGCGCTCACGTTCGATGTATGCAATATCTGCCACATTATAATACGGTTTCAAAAAAGTTTGTGCCTGTGCAGGGAGTTCAGGATATTCTATCAGCTGATGGCGATCAGCGCATGCGGTCAGCGAAAGTGTGAGGGTTGCCAATATGGCGAAAATCTTTTTCATACAATTATTATTAATTAAGGTTATTACAGTCTAAACGTTTATTTAATCAGTTATTCATCCTAATACCCTGGATTTATTCAAGGCGGTGAAAAGGCACGACACGAATTGGTATAGCAGGTAGAGATGAAAACACCATCTCTATGATTGCTAATATGAGTAATTGCGACAGAAACATTATTTATATTTATAACTTTTTACTTATCTTTTGTCAAAAATCATGCCAACAACTATTTTTGAGCGTTTACCATTATCAAAGAACACTTTTTTGAATTCCGGTGCAAAGGTAATACATTTTTTAATACTATGCAATACAAAGTACTGAATTTTGCACGTTTTTATTAAATTTTATTGTTTTTGCAAAATAGAAGTAGCAAAATAAGGGTAAAATTTGGATATATGAGAAAAAAGGTGTAACTTTGCAAGCTTTTGTGCGCGTATATGCGCGGCACCGTTCGCGTGCACATTGCACGAAAATTGACGAAGGTATATGCGAAAGAAGTGTGTAATGAATTGAAAATGACAAAAAATGGAATATAATTATTTACAAAACATCCATTTCCCCTGCGACTTAAAGCAGTTGCCTTTGGAAGCATTGCCGAAGGTGTGTCAGGAAGTACGTGACTTTATTATACAAGAGTTAAGTCATAATCCAGGTCACTTAGGTTCTTCATTGGGTACAGTGGAATTGACAATCGCACTACATTACGTGTTTGACACCCCAAAAGATCAACTCGTTTGGGACGTGGGGCATCAAGCATATGCACATAAGATATTAACCGGCAGGCGTGAGCGTTTTCACACCAACCGCCAGTATAAGGGATTGGCTCCATTCCCTACTCCAGCAGAAAGTGAATATGATGCTTTTGTGGCGGGGCACGCTAGCAATAGTATATCCGCAGCTTTAGGAATAGCAGTAGGTGATGAGGCAAAGAAGCGAAACGGTGACGAAGCAGCCAAACGCTGTGTGGTAGCTATTATTGGTGATGGTGCTATGACTGGAGGATTGGCTTTTGAAGGACTCAATAACACCTCTATGCTCAGAAACAATCTACTAATTGTTCTGAATGACAACAACATGGCTATCGATCCTATCAAAGGAGGCTTCACACAGTACTTGGTAGATATAACGACTAGCAAGCGCTACAATCGATGGCGCTGGTGGGGATATCAATTGGCAAAAAAGTTGCACATAATAGATGAAGGTAATAAAGGTCGTGTGCTACGTTATACAAATATTCTCAAGGCTCTACTAACAAAACAAGAGAACAATATTTTCCAAGGCTTAAATATTCGATATTTTGGTCCTGCCGATGGACACAACGTGTTGGAGTTGGTGCGCATATTCAATGAGATAAAGGATTATGAAGGTCCTAAAGTATTGCATATCATCACCAAGAAAGGTAAAGGTTACGAGCCTGCAGAGAACGACCAAACTACATGGCATGCGCCTGGCGAGTTCTGTGTGGAGAATGGTGAGCGAAAAGCAGAAAGTACAACCATGGGTGACAGTGCATCCAATCCTCTTTGGCAAGATGTATTTGGCAACACATTGCTGGAATTGGCAAAAGGGAATCAACGTATTGTGGGTGTAACCCCTGCAATGCCAAGCGGTTGTAGCATGAATATTATGCAAAAAGAAATGCCCAAACGCGTGTTTGATGTGGGTATAGCGGAAGGACACGCAGTCACATTTTCTGCAGGAATGGCTAAGGCAGGTCTGATTCCTTATTGCAATATCTATTCCAGTTTTATGCAGCGTGCCTATGATAATATTATTCATGATGTAGCATTACCCAACTTGCATGTAGTACTGTGTATAGATCGTGCGGGCATTGTGGGGAATGATGGTGCAACTCATCATGGTTTGTTGGATTTAGCCTATTTGCGTCCTATTCCCAATATGGTGATTGGAGCCCCTATGATTAGAGCAGACCTGCAACAGATGTTGCGTTTGGCACAAGATGTGAACGGACCAATAGCTATTCGCTATCCACGTGGCAGAAGCGTAAATAGAACAGATTTACCACCTGTAGTATTAGGACAAGGGGTATGCGTAAAACATGGTAGCGAAGTAGCCGTACTAAGTATAGGAGCCATAGGCAATACGGTACTGGAAGCTATCCATAGCATGGACATAGGCAAACGAAATCTGTTTGCACACTATGACATGCGATGGCTCAAACCTATAGATGAGATTATACTAATAGAAGTAGTCCAAAAATTCGGCACTATAGTGACGGTAGAAGACGGGATGGTGAGTGGTGGACTGGGTAGTGCTGTGTTGGAATTTTTGAGCGATAGAACAAGCTACACAAATATGCCAATGCCAAAAGTCATTCGCTTGGGTGTGAAAGATCAGTTTGTAGAGCATGGAAGTACTAAAGAACTATATCATTTGTTGAAATTAGATAAAGAAGGAATATGCGAATCATTATTGCAGGCGCTGGAGCAGTAGGTTGTCACTTGGCAAAACTGCTATCACGCGAAGACATGGAAATAAGTCTGATTGATGACCGTCAAGATAGATTGGGAGATTTAGATGCCAACTACGACTTACTGACTAAAGTAGGTAGTCCGACTTCCATCTATGATTTACGCAGTATTGGAGTGGAAGGCGTAGATTTGTTTATAGCTGTGACTCCATCCGAATCAGAGAATATCACTGCTTGTTTGTTAGCCAACCAATTGGGTGCAAAACGTACACTGGCTCGTATTGATAACTATGAATACTTGAGACCTGAGAACAAACGCATCTTTGAACAAATGGGTCTAAACCATCTTATCTATCCAGAACTATTGGCAGCTCAGGAGATTACCTCTTCGCTAAAAACCAATTGGATGCGCTATCATCTCACTCTGTGCGATGGAGCACTGGAGCTCTGTGTAGTGAAAGTGCGTGAGGGAGCAGAAGTGATTGGTAAACCATTCATGTCGGGCTTCTTCAACCATGGTCTTTATCGTGTGGTAGCCATCAAACGCGGACAAGAAACAATCATTCCTAACGGACAAGATGAGATCAAATCAGATGACATGGTATATGCCGTTTGCACGCGCGAGAATATGAAAGTATTGCGCGAACAAATGGGCAAACAGAAAAAAGAAATCAAAAACATTATCTTCTTTGGTGGCTCGAAGATTGCTCAAAAAACCGTACAAAACTTATCCGATGATTTGAATATTAAAATTTTAGAGGTCGATCGAGAACTGTGTTATCATTTGAGTGAAAAAGTAAACAACGCACTGATAATCAATGCCGATGGTAGTGACATGGCCGTACTGAAAGATGAAGGAATAGAAGATGCTGATGCATTTGTAGCTGTAACCGATAGTAGTGAAGCCAATATTTTTGCTTGTATGGCTGCCCAACGTTTTGGCGTAAAGAAGACTATTGCTGAAGTTGAGAACATAGACTACATAACTATGGCAGAAGGTTTGGAGATTGGGGCCGTATTGAACAAAAAAACTATTGCCGCATCGTATATCTATCAAATGTTGCTAGACGCAAGCGTGCTTAACGTTCGTAATTTGACCAGTGCTGATGCAGAAGTAGTAGAGTTTATGGCTGAAGAAGGTAGCCGCATTACCAAAAGCAAAATACGGGACATGCGATTACCAGCCGATACTAATATTGGCGCTATTGTCCGAGCAGGCGAAGGCATATTGGTGAATGGAGACACACAAATATTGCAAGGCGATCAAGTGGTAGTGTTCTGCAAAAATCAAGTAATCAGACAATTAGAGAAGTTCTTTCAATGACACGTACGTTTAACACACGAATGGTCTTTCGCACCATGGGCGCACTACTGCTGATTGAAGCAGTATTTATGGCTATGGCGCTGGGTGTAAGTCTATGGTACAACGAACCAGACAATGGGGTGTTTCTACTATCAACCATTATCACACTGATAGCTGGTGTGATAGGTTTGTTTGTTGGTCGCCGTGCTGAATCGCGCATGGGCGAGAGAGAAGGTTACGTGATTGTAGCCATGGTGTGGGTAGTGTTCTCAGCCTTTGGATTGCTGCCCTATTACCTCAGCGGACAAGTGCCGAGTTTGACTGATGCGTGGTTTGAGAGCATGTCGGGCTTTACTACAACAGGCGCCACTATCATTCCTGATTTGGAGGTGATTACCCACGGACTGCTCTTTTGGCGGTCGCTCACGCAGTGGATTGGCGGTATGGGAATTATTGTGCTGTCTATTGCTATATTACCTATCTTTGGACTTAATGGCATGCAGCTCTATGCTGCTGAAGTGTCGGGATTGACCTACGAGAAAGTGTCGCCACGGATCGCTGATACCGCAAAAATGATGTGGACAACCTATGTATTGCTGACTGCTGCTGAGGTGTTAGCCTTGTGGCTATGTGGCATGGATGTGTTCGACGCGGTGTGTCACTCGTTCTCTACGATTGCCACTGGCGGTTTCTCTACGCACAATAATAGTTTGGAATTCTACGACTCGGCGGCTATTCACTATACGGTTGCATTCTTTATGTTTATTTCGGGTATCAACTTCGTGCTGCTTATCTATCTGCTGCGTGGCAAAGCTCGCTATTTCTTCCGAGATGAGGAGTTGCGTTGGTATAGTGTAGCAGTAGCGATGTTTGCAGTATTGCTGACTTTAGGGCTGTATATTGCTCGCCCAGGTTGGTCGGGTGTAGAAATGGAACGCGCGTTCCGCGATAGTTTGTTTACGGTGATTAGTTCAATGACCTCAACAGGATACACTATATCTGACTACATGTATTGGCCAGTAGTGGCATGGGTAGTTATTTTCTTCTTGATGCTGACAGGTGCTTGCGCAGGTAGCACGGCAGGTGGAATCAAATGGGTGCGTTTGGCAATTATTTTGAAAAATGGTGTGGCCGAATTCCAACGCCGCATTCACCCTAATGCGATTATCCCTGTGAAACTCAACGAGAAAACTGTACCCCAGCAGACAATTAATAATATCATGGCATTTTTGATTTTCTACGTATTCATCATCGCTATCACTGTGGTCATCTTTTGTGCTACGGGCGTAAATTTTGATGAAGCTATCGGTTCTGCTGTATCTGCAATTGGCAATGTAGGAATTAGTATCGGACAATTTGGTCCTGCTGGCACATATGCCAACTTCCCTACACTCGCTAAATGGGTAATGAGTATTGTAATGCTGATTGGTCGTTTGGAAATCTTCACTGTCCTTTTACTTTTCACCAAATATCTGTGGAAAAAGTAAGCCATGAAACCTCGTTACATCGCATATACTATTTGGCTCATTATTGCTCTTCTTGGAGGGCTCTGCTGCTTGGTACCCGACGGAGGATGGACTATCGGTAGTCATACGCTCCGCTGGCCTACTCTCGCTGAAGCGTTGGACTTAACGAATGAGGGAGTGAAGGAATTAACGAGTGAGGGGGTGAAGGAATTAACGAGTGAGGGAGTGAGGGAATTAACGAGTGAAGGAGTGAGGGAATTAATGAGTGAGGGAGTGAAGGAATTAACGAGTGAGGGAGTGAGGGAATTAACGAGTGAGGGAGTGAAGGAATTAACGAGTGAGGGAGTGAAGGAATTAACGAGTGAGGGAGTGAAGGAATTAACTGATTCTCGCGCCTACATGGCTGCTTTTTACGCGGCATTGGACAGCGCAAGCACTCAGCCCGTACGCGTGGTGCATTATGGCGACTCGCAGATAGAAGAAGACCGTATCACCAACGTACTGCGTGAGCGGTGGCAAAAGCAATATGGTGGTGGCGGACCTGGATTACTGCCACTACACCAAACCATACCCACACGCACCATCCGCCAATGGCTATCTATCAATGGCGCAGTACAAACAGCACAACAAGGACCGAAACGCTACTTGGTATATGGTCTGCGCTCAATGCGCTTGGCAGACAGCGATGACTATGGTGTGATGGGACAAGTGGCAGTGATGGACAGCACACTCGTAGAAGGCAGCGAAGATATTGTGATGAATATTGAGCCCATTGACAAGAAACGCAAACCGCACAACTATTTCAACCGCGTGCGCGTGCTCACCTCATTGCCCGATAGCCTCCTCGTACTCCCCGATAGCACTACACATTATCAACTACACCTGCAAGGCAAAAAAAATGTCTATGGCGTGAGTCTGGAAACACCAACGGGTGTGATTGTGGATAATATACCTATGCGCGGTTGCTCGGGAAACATCTTCACAAAGATAGACAGCACACAACTCAGCGACTTCTACCGCGAGACCAATACACGACTGATTATCTTGCAGTTTGGTGGTAATATGATTCCGCAAACCGAGAACCCGTCCACCATCAGTGGGTATGTGCGTAGCACGCTGCGCCAACAGATACGCTACATCCGCGCATGCGCGCCACAGGCGTCGATATTGTTTATTGGTCCGAGCGATATGTCCACCCGCATTGACGGCGAGATGACCACCTATCCGTTGGTGCCATACATGGATAAGCTGCTCAAGAAAATGGCAGAAGAGGAACAGATTGCCTATTGGAGTATGTACGATGCTATGGGTGGCAAGAACAGTATGGTGCATTGGGTAGAAGTGGGTTTGGCAGGCAGCGACTATGTGCATTTTACGCGTGCGGGAGCGAACAATATCGGTAAAAAATTGTACAACTGGATAGATAGTTGGAAAAAAGAGCAAAAAACAAAGAGCCAAGCTCAACAACCAATGACTATAGATAGTATCTAATATGGATTTTCTACACCACATATTTGGATTTAATAGCGAGAGTCCGTTGCTGTTCACCCAGTTCTATTTCTGGGCGTTCTTTGCGTTGGTATATGCGGTGTTTGCGCTGATAATGGAAGTAGGTGCGCAAAGCGCACAGGCGATAAGGAGAGAAGGCGATAAGGTGAAAGGCAGGAATACGCGCCTGCACCTGCGCAATATCTTCCTTATGGCGGTGAGTTGGTTCTTCTACTACAAGACCAGTGGACTATTCCTGCTGATATTGATCTTCGTGACAATCAGCGACTGGCTGATAGCGAAGCGGATACACAAGGCGAAAACAGCACCCCAAAAATCAGCAGATTTTTCGGGGACCCCGCTAGGCGATGAGGCGAAAAGGCGAAAGGCTCGATGGTGGTTGGCGTTGAGTGTGGTGATAGATTTGGGACTGCTGTGCTACTTCAAGTATGCCTATTTCTTCACGAATGTAGTAAATGACCTGCTCGGTACGGAGTTTGCCGTGTTTGATATATTTGCGTACATCGGCAACGGTTTCTCTGAAAGTGGACGATTCATGGTGGATAAGATTATTTTGCCAGTGGGTATATCGTTCTACCTTTTCCAAGTGATGTCCTATACGATAGATGTGTATCGCGGATTGGTGAAACCCGTGAAAAACATCTTGGATTTTGGATTCTATGTAAGCTTCTTCCCTGGCTTGGTGGCAGGTCCTATCGTGCGTGCCAACGAGTTTATTCCACAGTTGTACAAGCCCTTCTGCCTAAGTCGTCGTCTCTTCGGATTGGCAGTGTTCTGGATACTCAACGGACTGATTAAGAAGATTGTACTGAGCGACTATCTAGCAGTCAATCTGATTGACCGTGTATTTGATAACCCATTGCTATTCAGCGGATTTGAGAACTTGTTTGCTTTGTTCGCTTACTCGCTGCAAGTGTACGCCGACTTCTCGGGTTATACGGATATAGCCATCGGTATTGCAATGCTGATGGGCTTCTATCTGCCACAAAACTTCGACTCGCCATACAAGTCGCGCAACCCACAAGAGTTTTGGCGCAGATGGCATATGTCGCTCAGCCGTTGGCTGAAGAGTTATCTATACATCCCATTGGGCGGCAACCGCAGCATTATGGGCAAGCCCGTGAAGAATAAGATTGCAGCAGGTAACTTTAACTCGTTCATAACGATGCTGTTAGGTGGCTTGTGGCATGGAGCAAGTTGGAATTTTGTCATTTGGGGCGCGCTAAATGGGGCGGGCATGATGGTGTATAAAGTGTGGGCAAAAATGAATTGGAACATCAAAATGCTTCTGATGACTCTGCTCATGGGTAGCCTATGGGTAGCCTATGCCTTGCTCAATGCACCTGTTTGGAACCTGTTTTTCGTATGGGGAATAGCGCTGTGGATTGGCACTTTCGTTCGTTATATCTATTGGTGGATAGAGCGTATGGGGCATTTCGCTATGTCGGGTACACCACGCGCTAAGATTATCGGGTGGATAAGCGGAGGATGGGCGGTGGCACAGACATTTGTGTTCATCACATTCACGCGATTGTTCTTCCGTTCGGGCAGTAATCTTGACCCTGCAACAGCCAATCAAGAGGCGTGGGAAACCGCCAAAAATATGGTCAATCAGATTGGCGGTGCGTGGAACAGCAGCATTATCCCCGATTTTTTGTGGGAGTATCGGTATGTGGTGATACTGTTTGTATTGGGCATGGTAGTACACTGGCTCCCCAATCGCGTGAAACGTTGGTATAGAATACGCTTCTGTCAGTTGCCCATTTGGGCAATCATACTGATTGCAGTGGCAGCTATAATAGGCGTGTATCAGTTTGTAACGGCTGATTTGCAGGCGTTTATCTATTTCCAATTTTAACCCTTAAAACTTTTAAAACCTTTAGAACTCTTCAACATGATTATAGGCATTACAGGTGGTATAGGAAGTGGCAAAAGCACGATTGCAAAGCAATTGCGTGCGATGGGGTATGCCGTATACGACACCGACAGCGAAGCCAAACGCCTTATTGTGAAAGATGCCCACGTGCGCCAACAGATAGAGCAACTCTTTGGCAATGAAGTATATAAGGACGGTGTATATCAAACGGCATTGGTGGCACAACGCGTATTTGCAGACCACTCGCTCCTCGCACAACTCAATGCGATTGTGCATCCTGCAGTAAAAGCAGATATTATGTGTTGGGCACAAAAAATCAACCACGCTACACCATGCTTTGTAGAATGTGCTATTCTTTATCAGGCAGGCTTTGACTCCCTTTGCGATAAGGTGGTGGCAGTAACAGCCCCCAAAGATTTGCGTCTTGCTCGCGCGATAAAACGCGATTGTACTTCCTTAAATAAGGTGCGCGCACGTATGCGCGCACAAGAATCCGAAAAAGATATTGAACGTGCAGATATTGTGATACATAATGATGGCAAGTATCCCATCACAGAATTGTGCGAACAGATATTGCATAAACTATTGCAAAAATAGTCTATTTATCAGGCACTGACCTACTAAAAGCAAGAAAAATCACTCCAACAATCAACTTTCTACGATTTTTCTTGTTTTTTTGCATTTTTTTTTGTACCTTTGCAGGTCAATTTCATTTAAGTTGGCAAGATAGGTGCATAAGATGATAGATAACCAGCTCATATTTCGTAGTTTTGCCAGTGGTAGCAGTGGCAACTGCTATTTTTTGGGTACTTCCACTTGGGGTATTCTGATAGATGCTGGTATCTCTGCACGAACTATACAGCGTAATCTGCGCGAAATGGGCATGGATTATTCAAACATTATGGGGGTGCTAATCACACATGACCATGCTGATCATATTCGTGCTGTAGGTACATTGGGCGAACGCGTACATTTGCCTATTTATTCAACACATGCGATACATGATGGTATTGATCGCAATTATGGCGTACAAGAAAAGTTACGCACCTCGCAACGTTATTTTGAGAAAGGGGGTGAATGGGATCTGCATGGGATGAAGATTAATACTTTCGGCATCTCGCACGATTCCACAGAGTGTGTAGGATATGTGATTGATTTTATGGGGCAACGTTTGGTTATTGCCACGGATTGTGGACAGCCAAATGCTACGATGGAAATGTATCTTAGTACAGCTAATCACGTAGTAATTGAAGCCAATCATGATGAACAACTGCTCTTGAATGGACCATACCCTCCATATCTCAAACAACGTATTTTGTCACCCAAGGGACACCAAAGTAATGTTACCTGCGGCACATTATTGGCACGTAATTGGCATCCAGAGATGCGCAATGTATTTCTTTGCCACCTCAGCCATGAGAACAATGATCCTGATGTTGCTCTTAATACAATCAAGGATCTCCTACTTGAAGAAGGAATCATGCCTGGAGAAGATGTGTTTGTCACACCACTAGACCGCCTTAAGCCTAGCCCAAAGTATATTCTTAATAATGAAATAATTAAGCCCTAAAAGCAACTCTACTATGGACAAATTAGTTATCATTCCGACCTACAACGAAAAGGAAAATATAGAAGCGATTATCAACGCTGTCATGAACCTGCCACTTTCGTTCCATGTCTTGGTGATAGATGATGGTTCACCTGACGGCACTGCGGAAATCGTAACACGCCTTATGGACTCACCATACAATGGCAGGTTACACATGATTCAGCGCACTGGCAAATTGGGTCTTGGCACAGCCTATATTACTGGTTTCAAATGGGCTATAGAGCATAAATATGATTATATATTTGAGATGGATGCAGATTTCTCTCATAATCCAGATGATCTTCTCAAATTGTACGATGCATGTGCTAATCAAGGTGCAGACGTGGCTATCGGTAGTCGCTATGTAAGTGGTGTGAACGTAGTGAATTGGCCTATGGGACGCGTATTGATGTCGTATTTTGCAAGCAAATATGTACGATTTGTGTTAGGTGTAGATATCCACGACACCACAGCGGGATTCAAATGCTATCGCCGCCAGGTGTTGGAAACTATCGAATTGGATAAAATACGATTTAAGGGATATGCATTCCAGATAGAAATGAAATATACTGCGTATAAATGCGGATTTACCATTAAAGAAGTGCCTATCATCTTTATTAACCGTGTGCTGGGTACCAGTAAGATGTCGGGGGGCATTTTCTCCGAGGCCTTGCTTGGTGTGCTACAACTCAAATTCAATTCTCTTACTCGCAAATATCCACAGAAAAACGCATAGTGCTTTTCTTGCTTAAGCATGCCCGCTTTGCGCCATGGATTAGCTTTTAGAAGTGATAGATTAAAGAAAAGAAAGTGTGAAAGAGTATATCTATATATTAAGTGTATTACTATTGGCACTTGCATCTTGCGCAAGAACCAATAGTAACCACAGTGCACAACAAGCAGAAGAGCCTGTTGTGCATTATGAATTTGGGCTTCCTGTCGATTCATTTCGTATAGACACATGTATGATTAAGGGAGGTGAAACACTTGGTGGCATACTTAACCGGCTTGGTGCCACACGCGAACAAATCACGAACATTACATATATGCCACGTTCTGTATTTGATGTACGCGCTATTCATCCTGGAAAAACATATTACGCATTGTATCAAACAGATACTACAGGTATAGAACACCTACACCACTTTATTTATATGCCAAATATACGCGAAGCTATCGTATTGCATCTCATAGATTCTATACGTGTGGAGCACTTTGAAAAGCCCATTATTCATCGTAATCGTGCTGCCAATGTGGTGATTGAATCCAGTCTATGGAATGCTATGGCAAGCAATGGGTTACCTACTGAATTGGCGTTGGAATTAAGTGATATATACGCATGGACTATTGACTTCTTTGGATTGCAAAAAGGAGATTCGATTTGCGTATATTACGATGAGCAATATGTGGATAGCGTAAGAATAGGTATCGGTAGAATTTATGCAGCAAATTTCTATCATGGTCGCCGTTGGCAAGAAGCTTTTTGGTTTGAAGATAACACTATACACAATTATTTTGATGCTGAGGGCAATAGTTTGCGCAAAACATTTCTAAAGGCACCGCTCAACTACAAACGTATTTCTTCTGGTTTTACCTATGCCCGTAAACACCCTATTTATAAAGTTGTTAGGCCTCACACGGGTGTGGATTATGCAGCGCCAGCAGGAACTCCTGTGGTAAGTATTGGAGATGGTGTGGTTACGATGAAGCAATACAAAGGTGGAGGAGGACACACAGTAAAGATTAAACACAATTCCACATATACAACTGCATATTTGCATCTATCCAAATATGCTAAAGGATTGGCTGTTGGTCAGCATGTAAAACAAGGTCAAGTAATTGGTTATGTCGGCAGTTCAGGTGCAAGTACAGGTCCACACTTGGATTTTCGTGTATGGAAAAACGGAAGTCCGATTGACCCACTAAAGATGCAATCGCCACCAGCCGAACCAATACCTGCACAATACAAAGATACTTTTGATACGGTGGTAGAGACTTATCGTCAATTATTAAAAAACAAGTAAGGATTCTATTTAATGCTACGCTTACGCAAAATAGAGCCAACCGACTTACCATATCTCTATCAGTGGGAGAATGATGCACGTATGTGGGCCGATTCGAACACCCATAACCCATTGTCTAAAGCTGATTTACATCAATACATAGAATCAACTACTGGCGATATTTATCGCGATGGACAATTGCGATTGATGATTGAAGATGAAGGGGTGAGCATGGGATGTATAGATCTGTTCGATTTTGACCCACGCAATAGAAAGGCAGCCATAGGAATGTATATTGCCCCTCACGCAAGGGGAAAAGGTATTGGAAGGCAATCCGTTAGATTGTTGGAAGAGTATGCATTTGATTTTCTGAAATTGAGAATGCTATATGCTATTATAGCGCAACAAAACATAGTTTGTTCTACCATATATGAAAAAGAAGGATATCACCCCTCCTCTCTTCTTCACGCATGGACGTTAGAGGACAATGCCATTCTTTGGCAAAAATGGCGTGATTAAAGATGGATTAGATTAACCAAAGAATCCGAATAATCCTTTTTTACGTTTAGGTTCCTCAGCCAGATTACCCGCAGGAGCTGGACGGTGACAGTTCCCACTCATTACCATTTGGTAGATTACTCCCCAGTCTGGTATTCCACCTAAATTACGATCATCAATAAATAATTCGGCTTCCAACTTGCGAGCACGAACGATGTCGGCATTCTCCTCTGGGAAATTAGAGTTTACTGAATAGAACTCTAAGCCCTTTGAAGCACAATAATCAATTGCTTCTTGAAGCAACTCTCCTTCACGACAAGTCCATAGAATGATTTGATGATGTCCTTCCTGCTGCAATTTCTTGAGCGTTTCAATGGCAAAAGGAATAGGTTTACCAATTGCGGGATATTCATGAGCGACGATAGTTCCGTCGAAATCTACTGCAATAGTCATAGAGTTTTACGAGTTTGCTCACAAAACGACAGCTAGACTGTTAAAAGTTAAACCACTACGCTGTTGGATTACTGCGGCTCTTAAACAAAGGAGCGGAAGTTTCGTGAAGGATTATTATTTTAGTTTAATAGTTTTCTTGTGTGGGGTCTTTGGGTTGCAGTTCTAGTTCCATCTTGCGCAAAGATGGCTTGGTGAAGTACCAACCAATAGCTGATACCGCAGCTACCCACAACATAGATTGATAAGCACCCATGAGGTAAAAAGCAGCAATAGCAAATACCATTGTGTTGCTTACCAATAAAATACGCATAATAGCCGCATTTTTATAGCCTAATAGTTTCTCATCTTCATTTTCTAACACACTTAGTTTAGTACATTGTTTTTTGCAAAGATACAACCCCAAAGGAATAGTTAGTAGTGCATCGAAAATGACAATGTATTGGATTGCTTTTCCAAGAGCAGACAGCGAATCGATTGGCTGTACGTACTCTTTAATAATAAGGAAATATGCCATTGTTCCCGCCAAAAGGGTCAAAACCATGATTCCGTAATAATACACATTAAGTGTGCGAATAATTTTTTGTTCCATTTGTTTAAAAATTAAAAGTTCTTATCGTTATAATGATTCAGACTATTAAGATCATTACACTTTGAAATCGATACGATTGAGAATTGACCGACCCAGTGTAATCTCATCGGTATATTCGAGTTCGTTACCAATAGCTACACCTCGCGCTATTTGAGAGATTTTAAGGCGATTAGCCGATGAGGATACAGAGTTATTAGGCAAAGACATAAGATTTTGTAAGCGACGATAAATGTAGAAGTTAGTCGTATCACCTTCCATAGTAGTAGAAAGAGCTAAAATGACTTCTTGTATCTCTTCTGGCTCTATCCGTGCCACCAATGAATCTATCTCTAAATCAGAGGGCCCAATACCATCCATAGGAGATATAACTCCTCCTAAGACATGGTATAAGCCATGATATTGTCCTGTATTTTCAATGGACATGACATCCTGCACATTTTCTACTACGCAGAGTGTATGCTTGTCACGTGAATGGGATTGACAGATTGGACACACCTCTTGATCAGAGATAGTATGGCATATGCGACAATAGTGTGCGTCCGATTTAAGGGTAGTGATAGCTTGCACAAACGTCTCAACATCTTTGTCGGACTGACGCAAAAGATGGAGCACCAAACGCAGGGCAGTTTTTCTACCTACACCAGGCAAAGAAGCAAACTGATCAACGGCTTTGCTAAGTAATATGGATGGATAATTATTCATTCTGTTTCTTCTTTGCCCATCGTGCTGGAATCATGCGATATGGATGGTTCTCTCTCATATTTTCAGCGTTGGGGCAATCACAACGATGAATACGAATACCTTTGAAGATACTGATAAAGCCAAAAATTGGATCACCTGGCTGAGGATTACAACATTTAGCAAGATTATAATCCACACTTTTGACATTGATATCCACCTCTAATGCCAACGCCTCTTGTTGCTGAGTTGAAAGCGGTTGATAGGTGGTTCGAGTGCTTTCATAATGGGATTCATCCATAGTCATAAAGACCTCTTTTATACGTAAGAGATCTTCTTTTCCTAGAGCGATGGATTGATAGAGATCGTTGGTTAGCTTGTAACCCAACTTGAGCGCCAAACGCGATATATCTCCTTCTTCGTAATCAATCTTCCAGTTTTTGAAACGTCTTTCAAGCATCTCTCTTCCTTCTGCAGCATTACGGAATTCCACTTCTTTGAGAGCCTGACGAATTTTATTCTTAGCACGATTCGATACCACGACGTTGAGCCAATCAGCAGATGGTTTCTGATTGGGTGATGTCATAATCTCCACTTGATCACCATTTTGGAGTTTTTGTCGGATACTAACATTTTGATTACGAATACGCCCTCCCATACAACGACATCCTACATCGCTATGAATTGAGAAAGCAAAATCCAGAACTGTTGCTCCTGCGGGAAGGCGTTTAAGGTCGCCAGTAGGTGTGAAAACATACACACTCTGGTTGTCGGTATTTAGACGAGTACCATCCACACCTTTGTATGCCCAATGGGCTGCAACCCCCTTCTCTGCTACCTCATCCATACGACGTGTACGTATTTGCACTTCTACCCATTTATCTTCCGGCCCGAGCACAGTCGTATGCAAACTCTCATATCCATTCTCTTTGGGTACACTCAACCAGTCACGCAAGCGTTTAGGATTAGGGCGATACATATCAGTGATAATGGAATATACCTGCCAACAATCCGATTTCTCGTGTTCAAGAGGTGAATCAAGAATAATACGTATAGCAAAAAGGTCGTAGATTCGATCCACATCGCAACGCTGCACCTGCATTTTGTGATAAATACTATGAATAGATTTAGGACGTCCTTTTATTGTAAATTCGAATCCTGCAGCCTTCAGTTTTTCTTCAAGTGGCATTATAAACGAATGGATGTATGCATCGCGCTGTGCTTTTTTCTCGTTGAGCGCATGTGCTATATATTTATAGGTCTTATAATCCAAAAATTTGAGTGCCAAATCTTCCATTTCGGTTTTGATTGCATATAAGCCCAAACGATGTGCCAAAGGAGCATGCAATTCGTTTGTTTCGCGTGCAATATGACGACGACGATCCGAATCGCCTTCTTTATCCATCGTGCGTAATTGTTCTAAACGTTCGATAAGAATTTTATACAATACTTGGTTGCTATCTTCGTTAGGCATACCTTTCCAAATTATAATTTCGGGTGCAAAGTTACAAAAAAAAATGCACGTACGCAAGAAAAAAGATAAAACACGAAAAATAATTTGCATATATGAAAAAGAATTTGTAACTTTGCAGCGTATTTGGTGATGTGCTCACTATTAACCTGTAAATTTAAACAAAAAAAATATGAACGCAACAAAAATCATTATCCGTGTTTTACTTGGAATAGGTGTCATTTTCATGGCATATATTTGCGTGAAGAGTGTAGTAACTCCTATCCAGTTTGAAGAGGAACGCGCTGTGCGCGAAACTCAAGTTATCGCAAATCTTATTAGTCTGCGTACTGCCGAGGCTCAATTTCGTTTGGACAAAGGCTATTTCACAGCAGACCTTGATTCGTTGGTAGATTATTTGAAAACAGCTCCTAAGAAAGAGGTGTTGAAAGAAGGTTCGCTGTCCGAGAAGCAATTGGAAGATGGTATGACCGAGTTAAAGGCAAGTAAGATTCTTGAGCGTGCTCGTATCAAAGCACAACGCAAGATGAACTTCCAAGGTCCTGATAGTCTTATTCAACTATACGATTATGTATGGGCTAATGACCGCGAAGTTAAAGCAGAAGGTTTGCAAGGTTTCCGTCGTGATACTATCCTTACCAACATGATTCAATCTCTCTATAAAGGTCAATATACAGAGGAAACCATTGATAAGATTATCTATATTCCTTTCACCAACAACATGAAATTTGAGGTGGAAACCAACAATGAATATACTACGTCTCAAGGTATTAAAGTGCCAATCTTCGAGATTCGTGCTCACTTTAATACATATTTACACGATTTGAACAAACAAGAGTTGGTTAACCTTATTGACAAAGAGGAGAAATTGGAGCACTACCCAGGTTTAAAAGTAGGTTCTGTAGAAGCTCCAAACAACAATGCTGGTAACTGGGAGTAATTATAGCTATTAGGCTATAAGCAGATAGGGAAAAACGAAGGGTAAGAATTATAATGAGAATTATTTCTGGAACATTTAGGGGGCGTCGGTTGGCGCCCCCTAAAAACATCACAGCACGTCCCACAACGGATTTTGCAAAAGAGAGTTTATTTAACCTCCTTACGAATCGTATGGATTTTGAAGGAGTGGATATGTTGGATTTATTTGCAGGTACCGGCAGTATTGGATTGGAGTTTGTATCACGCGGGGCACGCGAGGTGACTGCAGTGGAGATGGCACATACGCAACAGAACTTTATTATTTCGTATTGCAAACAATTGGGGATAAAAAACTTGCATGTGATTCGTGGCGATGTATTCAAATACATTAAAGCATGCCATATACAATATGATTTTATTTACGCAGATCCTCCTTATAATTTGGAATCGTTGCCTACTCTACCCGATTTAATCTTTGAACAGGGATTATTAAAAGGGGGAGGGTACTTGGTATTGGAACACTCAAAAGCGCACGATTTCTACCAACATCCACATTTTGTAGAGAAACGATCATATGGAAGTGTGCACTTTACATTTTTCCAATAAATAATCAGTGTAATCCAACCACTTCGACGAATATTCCATAAAAAAAGAGGTCATTGACCTCTTTTTTTATGGAATTATGGTACTCGCTATTTAATTCCTCTTAGTTTTTTCTCCCAATTCCAAGCACTGAGAAGTACATCTTCAATAGGAGTATCAGCTTTCCATCCAAGTACATTATTGGCTTTGTCGGGTTTTGCCCATACTTGCTCGATATCACCTTCGCGTCGACCAACAATCTCGTATGGCACATCTACTCCAGTAACTTGAATAAATGTACGAAGAATTTCCAACACACTCAGTCCGCGCCCCGTACCTAAATTGAACACCTCTACTTGCTCTTCAGCCTTGCCTGCGAGCATACGCTCAACAGCTTTTACGTGAGCCTTAGCAAGATCTACCACATAAATATAATCGCGGATACATGAGCCATCGGGTGTATTGTAGTCGTTGCCATAGACCTTGAGTTGCTGGCGCAACCCCGCAGCGGTCTGCGTAACAAAAGGCAAAAGATTCTGTGGAACACCATTAGGTAGCTCACCAATCATTGCTGACGGATGTGCACCTATAGGATTGAAATAACGTAGAATAGTAGCATTCAATGATTTATCCGCATGAGCCTCATCTCGGATAATTTCTTCATTGATTTGTTTAGTATTACCATAGGGCGATAGTGCCGCTTGAATTGGAGCCGTTTCATCTACAGGCAGATGTTCAGCTGTAGGCTGGCCATATACAGTGCAAGAACTAGAGAAAACGATGTGATAAATATCGTGTTCTTTCATTTGCTCTAGGAGAGTAACTAATGACATGAGGTTGTTGCGATAGTAGAGAAGTGGTTGTTCTACTGACTCCCCCACAGCTTTGCTTGCAGCAAAGTGAATCACAGCTTTGATATCTGAATAGCGATTCATCACATCTGCCATAGCCATCGCATCATTGCAATCAACTTGCTCAAAATCAGGACATTTACCTACGATAGCAGTAATACCATCAAGCATATCCTTATTGGAGTTGCTCAGATTGTCCACAATAACGACATCATACCCTTGCTGCATTAGTTCTACTACTGTATGCGAACCAATGTAGCCTGTTCCTCCTGTTACTAATATTCTTGCCATTTAAATTTACTATTTGACTATGTCCAATTTACTATTTAGAATAATGGACTTGGATAAACACCAGCATCTACTAATGCTTGGATCTTATCTACCACCATTTGACGATCGTCAGCATATGTAACGCCAAACCATTTTGCAGGAGTATCTAGCACCTCGCAAGTAGCTGTACCAGCATTGATCATATCGTTGACCAATGTAGGGATATAGAACTCAGCTTTGAGTTCTTGTGCGTTCTTATCCAAGAATGCCTTGAAAGCTTCTTCAGCATAAGCGAAATACTCAGGAGTGAAGCCCCACATGTTCATACTAACAGGAGTATCGAATGGGATCTCTACATCAGCACCATTCTCATCTTTGTAGCAGATATGACCATCTTTATTCTCAATAGAAGTGCGCTCTACCACGTCAGCCAAGAAGCCATTCTCATCTGTTGAACATACTCCACGGCTTACACTACCATGCTCACTAAGCGTATTGCCTACGCGATAACCTGCCATGCAGTATTTACCTTGCTTTCCCTCTACCTCATTCAGGAATTCTGCCATTACTTCGAACGACTCTTTGCCATAGAAGTCATCTGCATTGATAACCATAAATGGCTCATTAATAATATCTTTTGCCATCAATACCGCATGGTTGGTACCCCATGGTTTGGTACGTTCTGGATTGCGAGTATAGCCTTCAGGCAAATTGTCGATACCTTGGAAACAAACTTCGCATTGCACGTGATCTGCATATTTACTGAGTACGATATTGCGGAAGTCTTCTTCAAAATCTTTGCGAATTACAAATACTACTTTGCCAAAGCCAGCACGCAGTGCATCATATACACTGTAGTCCATAATTGTTTCGCCGTTTGGTCCAAGACCATCCAATTGTTTTAGACCACCATAACGGCTACCCATACCAGCAGCCAAAATAAAAAGAGTTGGTTTTTTCATTGTTGTAAAATTTTTAGGGTTATATTATTCGTTAGAAATTTCTATTCTTCCGTTACGTTTACGATGTTTCAACCACAAGCCGTAGATTTCTGAGCAGTTACTAGCAGTGATGAATGCCTTGATATTATTATCGCGAATAAACGCCATCAATGATGCAAATTCCTCTTGTGTAAGTAACGACTGAATTTCTTTTGATTCTTCACCAGTATATCCACCTTCTACGGTGTACAACGAGCAACCACGCACTAGATGCTCAACAATATATTTGCGTATACGTGCATGATCGCGCGAAATGATACATACGCGTTTTCGGCGGTCAAGTGAAGCTGTAAAATAATTGATAACAATTCCGTTGAGCCATGTACCAATCAAACCAATTACAACCATACGGAAGTCATTGATTAGGAAAGCAGTACAGCAGATTAAGGCGCCACCAATAGATACTGACATTCCGATATCGAAATGCAAGAACTTATTAATAATCTTTGCTAAAATATCCAAACCGCCAGTAGAAGCGTTTACACGAAATTCGATGGCCTGACTAGCAGACAGCAGCAAGACGAAGCACACCAAATCGAACCACACATCGCCCATACCCAATCCTGCCGACATGACCGATTCTCGCACCTGCTCTAGCACTTCACCCGCACGGCTTAGAAGATAAGGATTACCATTGGCATCAATCACCGTTTGTCCCGCTTGCAGTTGCGCCAAGATATCAGGATTCTCGATCACACGGTGGGTAAAATTGGTATAAGGACAAATGCGATCCCACACCTGAGTTAGAGGACCCAGGATCATGGCGGTGTAAACCGTTTTTGCACCAAACTCGTTGCCAATCAGCAAGAAAGCAAGGATGAGCAAAAAGGCATTGATGCCCATTACGAGATAGGAAAACGTATCGGGTGTTCCACCAATAAGGGTGTTGATAACAATGCTAAGACCAGAGATTGTACCGATAATCAAGTGACTAGGCATCAAGAAATAATATACTGCAGCAGCACCAATCATGATACCAATGGTCATGACCACCAATTCTTTCCAGAATTTCTTTGTTCCTAGTGCATGCCAAAAATCTAATGCCAATTCTTTCCAATATTGTGCGGAAATGTATTGTTGGAGATGTGAACTCATGGGGAAAGTATTTATAGTTTTGTATTATGAAATATTAAAGTAGATTTGCCATTTTGATAGCGGTGACAGCCCCCTCAACACCTTTGTTTCCAAAGCGGCCACCAGCACGATCAAGGGCCTGTTGCTTATCGAGGGTGGTAAGTACAGAGAAAATCACAGGACATGCATTGGGATTGTAGTACCCACCTCCCGCACCACTTTGCGCATTGAGAAGTGTAACCCCTTGCGTAACGGACTGGCAAACATAATCAAAATGAGGTGTATCGCCTTTGATTACACAACCTATCACAATTACAGCATTCACAGGGACCTTCAGCAGTTTGCCTTTTCCAGCTTTGCGTCCACTAACATATAGTGCTGCGCCATAAGTAAGTTCTACTGTACCTGGTACATGCATCACATCGATATTTTCTTCTTGTACACCATGTTTAATGAGTGTGTCGATAGCGCCTTTTGCCAGTTTGTGGGTAATATCGCTATTCCAATCAGCTACAACAATAGCATAGCGCTGACGCGAAAGCACGTCAGCGCTAGGCAATTCGTTCGCATTATATTGCGACAAATCAGTTGTCATACAAATTAACGATTTGAGAATGTACAATTATTGTACAGCGATGTTATTTTACGATCGCGATGTATTTATCAATATCTTGTGCCTCAACAGATACTGGATACTCGCTTTTAATGGTTTCGAATGCATCCATTGCGGCTTTGTTATTGCCCAATTCCATTTGAACAAAGCCTAATTTTTTGAGACTCATTGGAGCTATGAGTTCATTGCCAGAGGCAGCAGCTTTCTCGAATGCATTTACTGCTTTTCCATACTCTTCGAGTTGTACATATGTATCTCCTAAGAGTTGTGCAGCAGCAGGTTCAATGTTCAAATCTTTCGCATTAAACTTTGCCAAATACTCAGCAGCAGTAGCGTAGTCACCCAATTGGTAGTAACAGATACCTGCGTAGAGAGCAGCCAACTTACCCGGTTGAGAGCATTTGTAATCGTTAGCAATCGCCTCAAAACCAATACATTCTGCATCATCACCATTCAAAGCTTTCTCATAGTTGCCTTGTGCGAAATACACAACAGCTTTCGCATTTTCGTTGCTTGCCTCTGCAGCTTTTGGTTTGATAACATAGGTGTTCAAAGCGATTACACCCAAAACTACTACTACGATAGCAGTGATAGCCCATGTTAGTGTGTTCTGATTTGCTTCAATCCAAGCACTAGTAGTGTTGAGAGCCTCTTGTACGTTTTCCAAGTTTTGCTCTTCTTTCTTAAAATCTTTCTTTGCCATATTGTTTTTTATTTATTATTTCAAAATTAACGTGCAAAGGTACAACAAAAATTGCATATATGCAAGTTTTTGAGCAAAAATTTATTTTCAAGTGAAATTTTCGTGTATTTCAGGCATAGTCGGTTTTTCAAAACACATAATTACCACTCTGATATTTCTAATAGCCTACGAAAAAATCCGCACAACCATTTTTAGATTACGCGGATTTTTTGATGTTAGATAATTATCTTCTCTAGAATTTTAGTGGCAAACCAAAACCGTTTTGGCTTGCTTGGAAATTCAGCGATATTTCCGGCTCTTGTACGCTATTCTGCTCGTTTAACATTTTGATAGCATTCTTTTGACAGTGCGTAACTGACAAGTCAAAACTTATCCCAATATTCCATTTACATCCTCTGCAATTTGAGATTGAAGTTCAACGAGGGAGTCGAACTTCCTTTCCTTACGCAGAAAAGACAAAAACGAAATAGTCAGTTGCTTATCGTATAAGTTTCCACAGAAATCAAGCAGATGTATTTCCAAAGACAAATAATCATTCCCCACTGTAGGGTTCGTACCGATATTCGCTAATGCCTTATACTCTGTTCCATTAACATTTGCTATAACAGCATAAACCCCAGACATAGGCAAGAGTTTATCAGATTGAATATGAATATTCGCAGTAGGGAAACCTATCTGCGTGCCTATACCATTGCCATGCTCCACGACGCCTGTTAGTGAGTAATTATACCCCAAGAGTCGATTTACTTCATGAATCAGTCCTTCCTTTAGCAATTTGCGAATACGCGTAGAGCTAACAGGTAAGCCATCCACTAAACATTCATGTGCACGCTCTACACGCACCCCTACCCTCCGCGCTATCTTTTCATATTCAGAAAATCCCTTAATTTGATCCGAACCAAAACGATGATCATAACCCATAAGCAAGACCTCAACATGCTCTTCAGTTTTCAAATAAATCATAAACTGCTCAGCAGTAAGGTGTTGCACATCAGCAAAAGGTAAGGCACGCACCTGAGCATGGAGCGACAACAATTGTTGACGCTCCATAGAGGTGGTAAGCATTGATGGGCATACGCCCGTTAAAACTTCACGCGGATGACGGTCAAAAGTAAATATCAATGGCTCCAAATCATGCTCGCGCGCTAACTCATTGAGTTGCGCAAATAGGAAACGGTGTCCTCGATGTACACCGTCGAAAAATCCTATTGTAGCAATTTTTGGCATTGTGTAGCGGTGGTTTAGTGGTAGTTTAGAGTTTGATATATATCTTCTTTCGGTAAAGGATATATCCAATTGCCCACATCAAGAGTACAAGACTAAGGGCACATGCCAACGAACCGCCTTGGTCGCCCAACAATGGTTGCATACACTCGCGATACCAGAAGCCCCATACATTGTAGGTTTTCTCGTGAAAATCAAAGCGAACTTGTGCAATGGTGACTACAAACCAAGTACTTAAGCAGAAGATAAACAATGGATTAACGCCAAAGGTCTCGAAGAACTTATACCAGTTCTTAGCCACTGCATGATGCACTTTTTGGCAAGCAGTGGTAGGTTTCACCTCTTGGAGTTGTGGCAAACGAATATCCAAAATCCATGTCAGGATACCTAAGATACAACTTGCCAAGCCACAAGTAACCAATACATAGCTGGCAGACCACATGGCCTTGTTGATAGGATAAGCATAGTCAAGGCAGAAGCCAAAAATCATCATGATTGCACCTGCCAGAAGAGCGCGAGTAACTTTACCCCAGAGGTCTTTCTCGGTCATAATCAATTTACCCATCCAAGCACCAATCAGTACATGCGCCACACATGGGATTGTAGAAAGTACGCCTTCTGGGTCAAAACCAATGCGCTCGCCTGCAGCATTGCGCATATGATAAATATGGTCGTCGCCCAAAAGTTTGAGATCCACGATGGATTCCATGTTTTGAGCATTGAGTTCGAAACTATTGGTAACACTTTGTAAAATACAGTAAATCAGCATCAAAGCACCGGATACCCACAATATTCGTTTGGGTTTGAATGCTAATAAAAGCAAGCCACCAAACAAACTAACTATGCCCAGACGGGGGAAAACACCCAAATAGCGAATATTGGCTATAGGATACGTCCACATGGCTGTCACAAAGTCAGCCCCTTTGATGAATTGACGCAGTGCCATACCATACCAACTGAGTGCCCATCCAATAAGTACAATGAGCAAACCACGCACAATAATCTTGCGAGCAGTAGCCCAATTGAAATCGAAATTCGACTTGCTATGGCTGATATACATAGCCACACCCATACAGAAAACAAAAAATGGGAAAACAAGGTCGGTAGGTGTACAACCATTCCATGCTGCATGGCGAAGAGGTGCATAAATATGTGCCCACGAGCCAGGGTTATTTACCATAATCATTCCCGCTACGGTGATACCGCGCAAGATATCCAACGACAAGAGTCGCTTGCGTTGAGGAGGAGGAGTTAGTGTTTGCATCATAAAACTTAATTAGATTTATGTTAAAGTCACCTTTCAAAACGATAGCCAATTTGTTCGGCAAAGGTATAGCAAAGGTATTAAAAATTCAGTTAAAATACAATTATAAAAAATGTAAAAAAACAGCCCCCCGTTTGCGCGGAGGGCTGTTTTATCAGTTATATTACTCTTGGTTGAGGGTTACGCGCTTGAAGTCGATTACATTAACGTTGTTCTTCTTCAATACGTCCTTCACGAGCTCTTTGCTCTCGCTCATGATATATTGTTGCTCTACCAAAGTATTCTCTTTCAAGAACTTACCAAGACGACCTTGGGCAATCATCTCTACTTTCTTCATGTTGATGTTTGCCTCTGCCTCAGCAGGAACAGTAGCGCGGATTTGGCGTGCAGTCTCAGCTTGCTCTGGGGTCAACCAACCTTTAGCCATGTTAGATTCGATATGATCATCGCTATCCACGTGAGCAGGGTTGATACCAGCTTTGCGAACCGCTTGTTCAACAGCTTTGTTAATCTCGTCTTGTTTGGTTTTATCAATAGCAATAGAAAGCTCTTTGTCTTTCACCTCTTGTGCAACGTGATCAGCATCCAAAGCGATAGGTGACATAGAAGCTACTTGCATAGAAACACCGTGGAGCACCTCAGCGTTAGCATCCTCAGCATCAGCAGCAACGAGTGCGCTGAGTTTGTTGCCAAGGTGGTTGTAAGCATCTACCTTTGGAGCAGCAAGGAAAACATAATCACTGAGTTCCATCTTCTCACCAGTAACACCCGAACGCTCAGTAACAGCGTCAGCCACAGTGAAGTCGCCTAATTTGCAAGCCTTAAGAGCCTCGATGTCAGCAGGTTTCTCAGTCATAGCTACCTCAAGGATAGCCTTAACCATATTTACATAATCCTCGTTCTTAGCCACGAAGTCAGTTTCGCACTTAACAGCTACGATAGCACCAAAGCCATTCTCCGCTTTAGCGAGTACGCAACCTTCAGAAGCCTCACGCTCGCTGCGTTTTGCAGCAATAGCTTGACCACGTTTGCGGAGCAAGTCCTTTGCTACATCGAAGTCGCCATTAGCCTCCTCCAATGCTTTTTTCACGTCCATCATACCTGCGCCAGTGATGTCGCGCAGTTTCTTAATATCTGCTAATGTAACAGCCATATTCTTAAAATTTAATCAGTTAGAAAATTATTCAACCTCAGCAGGAGCTTCTACAGTTGCCACTTTCTCAGCCTCAGCTTTAGGAGCAGCTTTGCGAACGCGTTGACGGCGCTCTTTTGGAGCTGGAGCCTCTCCAGCTGCTTGTGCTGCAGCAGCCTCTTCGTCAGCCTTTTCTACCTTGCGCTCCTCAAGACCCTCTTTGATAGCCTCGCAAACAGCTGTCAAGATAACCTCAATAGATTTGGTAGCATCATCGTTAGCAGGAATAACGAAGTCAATATCGTTAGGGTTAGAGTTTGTATCAACAATACCAAATACAGGAATACCCAAACGGTTAGCCTCTGCTACTGCAATGTGCTCTTTCATTACGTCCACTACAAACACTGCGCTTGGAAGACGTGTTAAGTCAGAGATTGAGCCAAGGTTCTTCTCCAATTTCTCGCGTTGACGAGTAATTTGGAGTTTCTCGCGTTTAGAGATATTGTCGAAGGTACCATCAGCCATCATTTTGTCAATAGCACCCATTTTCTTCACAGCTTTACGGATAGTAGGGAAGTTGGTGAGCATACCACCAGCCCAACGCTCTGTGATATAAGGCATTGCAATTTCTTGCGCCTTTTGTGCTACTACCTCTTGACCTTGTTTCTTAGTTGAAACGAAGAGGATTTTACGACCTGATTTAGCAATTGCTTTCAATGCCTCAGCAGCTTCTTCAATCTTTACTACAGTCTTGTTGAGGTCAATGATGTGAATACCATTGCGCTCCATGTAGATGTAAGGAGCCATAGCTGGATTCCATTTGCGTTTGAGGTGACCAAAATGGCAGCCAGCCTCGAGAAGTTGATCAAAATTTGTTCTCATTTTGTTTGATTAGTTTTGAATTATTATTACATAATTTATCCATCTGCCCCCTCTACGCAGAGAATCGCATATAGGAGGAATAACAGAGTAATCCGCGGTGAGCAAAAGTTTGCCACCACGGAGTCACTGCTATTTGGATATTAACGTTTACTAAATTGGAAGTGTTTACGAGCTTTTGGTTGACCTGGTTTCTTGCGCTCTACCTCACGAGCATCACGCGTCATGAAACCTTCTGCCTTCAAAGCTGGCTTATCTTCTGGGTTGATTTTTACCAAAGCGCGAGCGATTGCGAGACGCAAAGCCTCAGCTTGACCTTTGTAGCCACCACCATCGAGGTTTACTTTGATATCGTACTTCTCAGCAACCTCCAATTTGTTCAATGGTTGTTTAACCACGTATTGAAGAATTGGACTTGGGAAATACACCTCTAAATCACGACCATTGATAGTGATTTTGCCATTACCTTCTTGTACATAAACGCGAGCAACTGCTGCTTTACGACGACCTAATGCATTAATCATTTCCATATCTTCAATTATTTAAGGGTGTTGATATCAATTTGTACTGGTTGTTGTGCTTGTTTATCGTGCTCTGCACCTTCAAAAACATAGAGATTACCGATAATTTGACGGCCAAGGCGGTTTTTAGGAAGCATACCTTTAACCACTTTCTTAATCAAACGATCAGCACCTTTCTCCAACATTTGTGCAGGAGTCATTTCACGTTGACCACCTGGGAAGCCAGTGTAGCGAACATAAACGCGGTCGTTCCACTTGTTGCCAGTGAGTTGCACCTTAGCAGCGTTGATAATAATCACATTATCACCGCAATCAACGTTAGGAGTGAAGTTTGGTTTGTACTTACCACGAAGGATTTTAGCTACCTTCGAGCACATGCGGCCAAGGATTTGGCCCTCAGCATCAACAACAACCCAGCCCTTTTGAGCGGTTGCTTTGTTTGCTGATACAGTCTTGTAACTTAATGTATCCATTTGTTTTTTAATGTTTTAACTATGTCGACAGACCACTTTACGCGCCCACATTCGAGCCACAACTGCCCAACATAGCGAATTAATAAATATAGTTTTAAAATGTTTTATACGTTTTCAAAGTTTTATGGGTTAAAAGATGGTAAAAACCAAACTACCCGAAAAAGCGTGCAAAGTTACTACTTTTTTTCCAATTGACCAAATATTATGACATTTTTTTCGCAAAATTCTTCAGGAGACCAATCTTTCCATGGATTTTCGTTACCATAAATGTATTCTTCTAGCTCATTCCGGTATTCGCGCAGTGATTGTATATGCTTCACCTCAACAATATCTTCGCCCAATTTACCAGCCTTTCTCGCTTCTCTTAATTTGGTGATTCGTTCATCGCGCAAAACCTCTTCGTAATCTAAATCAGCTTGCAATCGTTCTACCACACGTGGATATATTTTGTTAAAAATCTGAGGATTATCCGTAAACCAAACTAATGAAGAGTCAAATTCTGCTTGGGTAATACCATGTTTGTCAAGCACGGACTGGTAGTATGCTGCTAATTCTTGATTATGGCCATAGTTGTATCCAGCAGTTTGTATGGCACCATCCATACGATGTAAATCGTAAAGAACATCGCGCATCTTGCTATTGGACAACACATCACGTGGACGACATGCTATCATTGACATACACGCAAATATAAAACACAATATTTTTATACCTTTATATCCCATTATTTTTGGTTCTTTGCCTCATTTTTAGGGAAAATCTGATTCAAACTATCATCCAAATCTTTGCGATAGAATATAATAATAAGTATTACTGCAACGGTAATACACGAGTCAGCAATATTGAAAACAGGCCGAAAGAACAGACATTCGCCTGCGGCATTGCGAATTAATGGAAAATAAAGCATATCTACCACTTTTCCATAGAACCAATCTGCATACCCCCAGATTTTGCCATAACACACACAATCAATAATGTTACCGAGTGCACCTGCTGTCACTAACGATATCATCGTCAAATATCCAAGACGGACATGCTGTTTATAAATCATTGTATGTATATACCAACCCAGTACCCCTACAGCTACAATACGGAAGAGCGTTAATAATAGTTTGCTAAACCATTCAATACCAAAGGCCATACCATTGTTTTCTACAAATACAATCCAAAACCATGAGAAGACTTCATGTGCTTCACCTAGTTCGAAATGTGTTTTTATATACACCTTCGACACCTGATCAAGCACCAATGCCAATAGTACTATGCCAATTACCAACCAATTTTGTTTTGCTTTGCTCATAATCTGTAAATATTAAGCTATAAGCGTAAGTCGCCTATTATTTCACACCAAATTTCTCTTGAATTTCAGCAACTTTGTCCAGTTTTTCCCAAGTGAATAGTTCTACTTCACGCTCAATCACTTGTCCATTATCTACAAAGATTTTTTTCACTACTTCGTTGGTGCGTCCCATATGACCATAGCGAGCGGTTTCTTCATACATTGGTTGTTTGAGTTTCAGTGCCTCAATAATAGCTTGTGGACGAAGGTCAAACATCTCACCCACGATTTTGGCGATTTCGCCATCAGTCATAGCCACTTTGGCGGTGCCATATGTATTCACGCACACACTCACAGGTTTTGCTACACCTATAGCATAACTGATTTGCACCAGCATTTCGCTTGCTACACCTGCAGCCACCATATTTTTGGCAATCCAGCGAGCCGCATACGCAGCCGAACGGTCAACCTTAGATGGGTCTTTACCTGAGAATGCGCCGCCGCCATGAGCTCCACGTCCGCCATAAGTATCTACGATGATCTTTCGACCTGTTAAACCAGTATCACCATGAGGACCACCAATAACGAAATTACCTGTTGGATTCACGAGAAGTTTAAAGTCGCCTTTCAACAATTCGGCATACCGGGCATCACGTTTTGCTACGCGAGGTAAAAGTACACGTTGTATGTCTGCCTTTATTTGTTCTTGAGTTGTATTCTCATCATGTTGTGTACTTAACACAATCGTATCAATACGCAAGGGTTCACCCTTTTCGCTATATTCCATGGTCACCTGGCTCTTTGAGTCTGGACGAAGATACAACATCTCCTCACCTTCTTTGCGCACACGCGCGAGCGTATATACTAAGGTGTGCGCCAAATCCAAGGTCAAAGGCATATAATTCTCTGTTTCATCGCTGGCATAACCAAACATCATACCTTGATCACCTGCACCTTGTTCACCTACGTTCTCTGTGCCTTGACCATCCACGCCGCGAGCGATATCAGCACTCTGCTCATGCAAGGCGGTCAAGATCCCACAGCTCTCAGCTTCAAACTTATATGCAGACTTAGTATAACCAATCTCAGCGATGGTCTTGCGTACAGTACCTTGAATATCCACATATTTCTCGCTTGAGACTTCACCAGCCACAATCACTTGACCTGTAGTGACCATCGTTTCGCAAGCCACGTGCGATTCTGGATCTATCGCTAAGAATTGGTCTAGGATGGCATCACTAATTTGGTCCGCCACCTTGTCTGGGTGTCCTTCGCTGACACTCTCTGATGTAAATAAGTAGTTCATTTTTTTGTTTTTTGTTCTAACAGCGCAGCGGTCTAAAATCCAACAGCATAGCGGTCTAACAGGCGTAGCCGTTCTGCGCGACCTAGCGCTATAAAAAATCCACAAGCCGACTGTTTATGCCTGTGGTACAAGTTTTTAGCATTCTTTTATAGAGGTCGCAAGCAGTCAAATTTATCCTCTTTCAAAATCGGCTGCAAAGGTACAACAAAAAATGCACATACGCAAGCAAAGCGAGCATTTTTTTTGAAAAATGAATAGATAAATCTATTTAATCTAGTTAGTCTCCATATTATCGAATTTGAAGAGTAATCCTCGCGATACCATTCAAAATAACAACGAGATTGCCATTTTGCAATCTCGTTGTTATTTTTCATTAAATCTATCTGCGAACACTCTACAGCCCGAAGGGCACTATCGTCTACAACGAAGCGATCTACAGCCCAAGGGCAGTCTATTAATGCATTATCTTATAAATCAGTTCCTTCCACAGGTCTGCATCTTTCGCACTTGGGTTATTAATACCTTTCAATCGTGCATCTATATCTCTAAAATACCCTATGATAGCAAATGTTTTTCCAGCTGAATATCGCTTTGCTGCTGCCGCATAGTCTTTCACAAAGTATGGCGAAACCCCCAAAGCACTAGCCGCAGATCGATCACTTTTATCGGGTAAGTAATGGTAAATCATTAAGTTAGCAAAGAATCCGTATAGTATGACCAACTCCTTTACCATGGGGTGATCTTTAGAGGAAGCAAAGTATTGCGTGATACGGTTAGCTTTCACAACATCTCCTTTAATCAATGCATCTTGTAATTCAAACACATTAAAATCCTTAGATATACCGATATTACGCTCCACCAACGCAGCATCAATCACTTTCACTCCTTCAGGACGACCGTCAATCAGTTTCTGCAATGCACCCACAATCTGTGTCAAATCCGTGCCAATACTATCGGCCAGAATCATTGTCACCTTTTCATCAATTCGTACCTCATCGCCATTAGCTTTTAGCTCTACATTGCGTTGCGCCACATAGTCACGAATCCATTTCTCTACTTGATAATCACGCAATGGCTCTGACTCCATCAGTACACCACCCTTCTTCTCCCAGTTCTTAAACAGATTCAACCGCTTATCTGGCGCACCATATTTGTAGCAGAATACCAAGATTGTAGATGGCTGTGGATTATCCATATACATTGCCAATGCCTCCCATTTTTTGATATTCTGTGCTTCTTTCACAATGATCACTTTGTATCCACCCATCATGGCAAATCCACGTGCCGCACCAATAACAGGCGATACATCTCCACCCGGAAGATCTTTGCCATAGATAATTGTTTGATCGAACTCACGGGCCATTTCATCCAGCACATTATGCTCTATATAGTTGGCTACCAAGTCAATATAATACAACTCTTTTCCACAAAGCATATACGCAGGTGCATACTTACCGCGCTTCAAACCAATCATTACTTCTTCATACTTTGCCATAATTCAACATATTATCTCTAAACACTATACAATATTCTTCTACTAAATGGTGCGCCTACGCAGAGCAGAAATCACTGCATACGCCATTGGGGTTCCAAATACTGCTTCAATCAATAACTTGGATACATATTGAAATGCTATCATGAGCAGCAACTCGCGCGTGGAAACAGTTCCTGCAAAAGCAATCAGCACAAATGGCAGAGAGTCAAACACATATGCTACCGCAGAACTTCCTATAGTGCGTACCCATAAACGTTTGCCTGCTGTCCATTTCTTTATCTTATCCATCAACCACGCATTGGACAATTCGCCCAACAAGAAACCTGTTAATGATGCTAACACTATACGAGGCACGTATGAGAACATGGTGTTGTAGGCTTGGGCTGTAACATCCAAATAATCAGGTGATGGAAGCCACACACCAATTTGTGTACAAATCACAACTACAATATTGCATAAGAATGTGGTAAAGATCACTTTGCGAGCAGTCTTGTATCCCCAAATCTCGGTCAGCACATCGCCCAACATGTATGCAAAAGGGAATGTAATGGTTCCTGCATCAAAATAAAACAAATTCCAAAGACCAATGACCTTCACTGCCATGATATTGGACACCACATATAGTGTAACAAACAACGCAGTTACAACGATAAAAGAAGTATTATAACCTCTTATTTCATCGCCTTTAACATTTAACCTTTCACATTTAGCCTCATCAATGCGGTTTTTGAAAGGGTTCTCCGCTACCTTATTTTCCATAAATGTTTCTTAATTTATTAATTATATTACTCTTAACTATCTTTTGGGACACAATACCTATCATATGCCCTCAATATGCCACACGACAGTATGCTTAACACCTTATCTATCAATATACTAAGGAGCAAAAATGCCACACTAACTCCTAGGAGCATCAATATACGCCAACCATCTGGAATATGTACAAACAACTCACGCATCTGAGGATATAGCCATCCATGGCCCATGTAGCAACTCTCTTGTAGTAGATATGCTGCGAACACAGAACTTGCCATCCAATTAACCGCTTTATTTTGAATAGTTAAAGACAAGAAGAACAATAACAACATTATTGCAGCAAGCACTACCAATGGATTGTTGTAGTCTAGCGGATAATGCATCTCTATGGAGAAATGATAGCGAAGTATGATTAATCCAAACAAAGACAGGCATGATAGCAAATAGCCACTCAACCATATCCATCGATAGCTACGAATGTAATCTATTGTCATATGCTTACCTACATAACGTCCTATCAGATAAATCCATATAAAGCTAATCAAAGAGCTACCGGTATTTGTAGGCTCTACTTTTTGATACCAACCAAAGTATAAAATCACCACAGAGAAGAGTAATATACAATGCAGGAGTTGTTTACCTGTCATATTCTCTACTGCTTTGTTCAGCAACGGAGAAAACAACATTAATCCTACGTATGATACTACGAACCACCAACCATTATGTGTAAATGCCAATAATCTTTCCGCTAATGTTTGCCATGAAAATCCATTAGACATGCCCACATATACCAAATAGGACGTCAATCCCACAAAGAAACATTGCAGATAAAATTTGAGCATTGAGCGCCATTTGAGTTTGATAGCAAAGTATCCAGAAATAAGGACAAAGCAATTCACTGCTACAATACAGAGTGATTCTACCAAGAAACCCCATGTTAGGCGTGCCGTTAACACCTCTGGCATATTAACAATACCCGTATTGGCTCCATTGTTGTTGAAATGCAGCACCACTACCATCAGCATACACACGATGCGAAGGAGTTCAATATTTGAATTGCGAATTTGAGACATTTTTCGTAAAAGCATGCAAAGTTACAACAATTTTCCGAATTATACAAATAATAACAAAAAAGCTCGAAGAAATATCTTCGAGCTCCTATAAAACATAATGACTCTTTTTTTACAAATCCTTCACCAAACGTACGGATAATCCGTTTTTCTTTTCCCAAGTAGTCCAATAACGAATTGCATTAGATTCAATATATAAGAGGTATCCATAGCGGTCTTCATGATCCATTGCGGTACTTGTCCAATATCCACCAAAACTTTGTATTGATTGGATTTCATACCATTCAAAATCTTTCACACGGCAACCTGCTGCTGGCAAGAAAACGGCTCCAGATTTCTCTAATTCACGCCATTGTTTCTTATCATAACTCTGATGTTCTACAAAATACTCACTTCCATTCCAACCATAATAACCTGCCAAAAACACAATATCTTTAGGTGCTACCCACTCATCTGGAAGCAATATCAAGCCATTCACCCCACATACCTGTCCTATTCCATAAAGTAACACCGCATTCTTGCGCCCAGTCATAAGATATTCTAATTCTTGGCTGGATAATGTGCGCCATACCCCTGCCGTATCATGACCGATTTTGTTCAAACCCCAATCATAAAAAAGAGTATAATCCCTATAATCTTTACTACTCATAGTAGGATGATTACCAGTCCCCCAACCAAATAAATCAATCGTATCACCCACATAATTCGAGTCCTTACCCCACACCAGATTACTCTGTCCCAAATAGGTCAATTGATCCTTTGCAAACTGCCATTTATCTTGACTTACAATATATTGCAAATTGCCAGGAGCGAAAACCACTTTCTCTGTTTCGGACACAGAAAAGGCATGTTTTGTATGGAGATTCATATTTATTGGTTCACATCCAAGCAGGATAATAAAACACAAACTACAATAATAAACTATATTCTTCATATTTGATTTTTTTAATCGGCCTGATTACTTAATATCTTTCACCAAACGTACTGAATATCCTAAGCACCGTGATCTCTCTGTTAAATCCTCAAAATACCCTAATGCTACTCCATGTGCTTCATCAGTATAAGAAGCTACCCAATATCCAGACATACTTTCTATGAGCCATAAAATTGTTCTATTGCGGACACAGGAATAACGCAAGAAGACGGCACCAGACTTCTCCATTATAGACCATTCATCCTTGTAATAGTTATTCACTCCTTCTAACATTACGGGTGTATTTCCATGTACAGGTTTATATGAAACACCATCGGGACAAACCCAGCCATCTGGTAAAAATATTTTTCCAGGGCAACCATATACCGCTGCAAAAGCCCACAAAGAATCCGCATTTGGGCGTTTATGCAACAGATAATCCCATTCATCATAATTCAACGTGCGCCATTCTTTGGAATTATCTTTACCTATTTTGTTGAATCCCCAATCATAGAAGGTCGCATAGTCAGCTGTATCATTGCTCACCAAAGTTGGATAATCACCTGTTCCCCAACCGAACAAATCAAGTTTTCTACCCAATTGCATTTCAGGATCTATTGAATCGGCCAATGCTTCGAAAAACAAATTTGAAACCCAATGATCTCCTCGTGGATGCTCACATGGACTATTTAAATTATTGATGGTCAAAGATGCGTATTGCTCTTCAAAAAAATCCCATGTTCTTGTCACACGATCATAATAAAGATTACCTGGAGAAAAAGTTACTTTCTTTGTCTCCGAAACAGAAAATACACCTATACCTTGTATCTCCTTATTTTGCAAACTAACAGGTTCGCAACCAATGCAAAGCAAAGCAATCAATAAAAAATAACAGACTTGTTTCATTCTATAAATAGCAAATTATCATTCTATAAATCTTTTACTAAACGCACAAATATAAAGATACGTACGCAAAACTCAGGTAGTAAGCATCTGAAGAAAACGAAAAATAATACGCGTTAGGAAAAGGAAAGAGTTCTGTATCTGTTGAAGACCAATATGCTCCACTACCATAATCTTGAATAGGAAGGAATATCGCTCCCGACTGTTCTAACTTTTTCCATTGATACATCGTAAAAGTTTGATGATCTGCGTAGGAAAATGTTTTATAATCAGCAAAACCTGATTGGAAGGTAAGTTCACGTGGACATTTCCAATTATCTGGTAATAATATCAAACCATTTACTCCATTTACTTGAGCTATGCCAAATAATTCTTGTGCATTGGTACAAACACTACAAAGATAATACCACTCTTCACCAGCCAATGTACGCCATGTGTTAGGAGCATCATTGCCTATTTTATTATTCCCCCAATCCACAAAATCATCCAAAGGATTATTATTACTGCTCACTTTTGTTAGACCATACTTACAATTAGTTCTACTCCAGTAAAATGAATCAATCCATCCTGTAAAAGTATCGGTCGGATTAACAAGGGCACAATTAAGATAATCTGTCTGATTTTCTGCGAAACGCCACTCTTTCTGTCCAATATGATACTGTAAGTTACCAGGAGAAAAAACAACTTTCTCATAATCAGACACAGAAAAGAAATACCTCCCGTCATTCTTTCCTGATTCTATATTGATTGGTTCGCAACCTATACAAACCATTGCAATTAATAAGATAGAAAATAGATGTTTCATAGTTCTCGAACGAAATATGTGTTTCACGTGCAAAGGTACTACATTTTTCTGATATACGCAATAGAAAAATGCATTTGTTAACACATCCATTTTCTATCACACTGATAATCAAATCAATAAAACCTAAATTGTTAACATTGCAAACGAGTATATTTAATATAGATTTTAATCATAAAATCCTCAATCATTCAATCTTCTTTAGATATTTCTGAGCAAAAGAGCAAACGGGAATTATCGTATAACTATTTTCCTTTGCCCATTTTACTGCATGTTCCATAAGCTGCGTTCCTATCCCTCGCCCACTCTCATAGGCATAAGTATGCAGGATAGTCATATTGTTATCCGATAGCGTAAACACTATCTTACCAAGCAACTTGCCATCTTCCATTGCAAGAATTTCAGAGTTTGTAACAGTAATTTGAAACATATCCATAATCATTTAAGTTTATCTACAAAATACCCCACAAAAACCGCGCCATCGCATTCGGCATTACAAATTTGGAAGATGGAAAGTAGAAGGATATAAGATTATAAGGTTAACGGCTCGGATATAAACAAAGAACCCCGAAGATTACTCTTCGAGGTTCTGAAAATGGCGGCTACCTGTCGCGTTCGGCTATCTCGTGCATGACTGTCGCCATGCGACATTGGGCACTCAATCCCCACCCGCTCTCCCCACAAAACCAGTTTTGCGGGGGCCCCAATAATAAGGAGAGTAGGTAGCATCGCCATATAAACAAAGAACCCCGAAGATTACTCTTCGAGGTTCTGAAAATGGCGGCTACCTACTCTCCCACAAACGCAGTACCATCGGCGTTGCTGAGCTTAACGACCCTGTTCGGAATGGGAAGGGGTGGGACCTCAGCGCTATA
>JAZNJW010000010.1:0-48292 GCA_045578255.1 Paludibacteraceae bacterium | reverse complement strand
GCGTGCTCACCCATAATCCTTACGTTTCAAATAAAGGAGATGCCTCCTCTACTCACATGGAGCATTAATCCAACTTTCGCTGGGCTATTCCCCGATTATGGACAGATTGCACACCTGTTACGCACCCGTGCGCCGGTCGCCACCAAAGTAAGCAAGCTTACCTCGTGCTGCCCCTCGACTTGCATGTGTTAGGCCTGTCGCTAGCGTTCATCCTGAGCCAGGATCAAACTCTTCGTTGTAAAAATAATTTGTTTGTTAGCTCAGAATAACCTTAATCTATTGTGTACTTAATTAACGGGAACCGTATAATATAATTTTCGTATTACACGTTTTCAGTTTCCCAATTGAGCAATTGCTTGCTCTCTTGTACTACATCATTGATTAATCAAACTTTCAAAGATCACTACTGATTTCTTCTGTTTTTCAACGCTCACTCGCGTTAGTTGCGAAATCGGCTGCAAAGGTACTGCTTTTTTTTGGACTGACCAAATTTTTTAGCAACTTTTTTCAATATTTTTGCACTTTCTTCGTAAGTGGCTGATTTTCAGCATTACGATTTTTCAGTACTTTTCGCCGTTCTTCAACGCTCACCTGCGTTAGTTGCGAAATCGACTGCAAAGGTACTGCTTTTTTGCGAACTGACCAAATATTTTGGCAACTTTTTTCATCATTTTTTGCATTTTCTTTGTAAGTGATTGATTCTCAATAGAGGCATTTTTATGTTATACAACATATTTTTGACATTTAGTGGATACATATTAAAATTTTGAGATTTTAATTGAATTACATATGCGTGCACGCGTAATTATATAACGTACGCGCGCACGCGTGAGAAACAAACAGAATAATCTATATAGAGCATCGGTATTTTGAAAAAAATGTGAGTAGAATTTGGTTAGATCGTAAAATTTTATTACTTTTGCAGTCAAATATAGATTAATTTTCTAAAATATAAAGTTATATACCATGAAAAAGTATTCTATTCTTTTGGTTGCTATTGCAGCATTATCTATTTTATCAAGTTGTACTCTCGAATGTTATCAAAAACCTAAGAACGTTATCTACCTTATCGGTGATGGTATGGGTTTTGGTGCAGTATCTTCCCTACTCCTCTCTATGGAAGAAGAGACAGGGTTTGAGCAAGCACCTGTGATTGGACTAAGCGAGACATGTTCGGCGAATAACTATGTAACCGACTCACCTGCTGGCGGCACAGCATTAGCTACAGGTACTCGTACCTGCAATGGTTTTTTGGGCGTTGGACCGGATAGTGTACAATTGGAGAGTTTGCTGAAGAAGGCGCAAAAGATGGGTAAGAAGACAGGCATTGTGGTGAATACCACCTTGACGGAAGCTACTCCAGGTGCTTTTTATGCAGGTGTGACTTCGAGAAAAGAGAGTTATAAAATTGCGGAACAATTTACCGAAAGTGGCGTGGATGTAGCCATCGGCGCGGGACTGAGTGCGTTTATCACTCGCCCAGACTCAGTGGATATGACTGCTGTACTGATTGAGAAGGGATACGATGTGTATTTAGATTGGAAATCAGTATTGGCAACTAAATCAGAGAAGTTTGTGGGTATTTTGGATATGAGTGACGTACACCGCCGAAACAAATCAAGCAACACCACTGCTAGTGCAGCGGACGGCGCAGAAGTTTGTTTGGCAGCACGTTTGGCTGCTTCGGAAGGGAATACCGATACTACCAGATTCTCAGAACCAACCGAATATCTGCATAAGGCATGTACGAAAGCACTGAGTGTTCTGGAGAAAGATGCACCAAAAGGATTCTTCTTGATGGTAGAAAGTGCGATTATAGATGGCTATGGTCACAACAATGATTCGGAAGGTATGATTGAAGAGATGAAAGAGTTTGACAAGACATTAAAAGCATTGATTGCGTATGTGGATGAGCACCCAAACACGTTGTTGGTTGTGACAGCAGACCATGAGACTGGCGGTACGGGTGTGGCATACAAGAGCCACGAAGTGAATCAACCAGAGGGGCTGCACCTGAATTTTAGCACAAAAGGACATACAGGAACGGTAGTCCCCGTGTTTGCGTATGGCGCAGGAGCAAAGAAATTTGGCGGCATTTTCCAAAATAAGGAGTTGCCAGGGATTATTGAGGGGTTAATGAAGTAGAAAGTAAACCATTTTAGTCGTATAAAAAAGGCTATCACCCTATCAGATGATAGCCTTTTTTTTGCGATAAAGTTGATATCGTAGATAAGTTACTTTAACCGTTTAAAAACTTTATACACAAATTGCGCTATTACATTTACCGCCCACAAAACGAAAAGTACAGTATAGTGGTGTAGTGTAATTTGGTACAACCTATATAATATCAGTCAGTTATAGAATAATAGACCAAAAAACGAAAAGTGCACTCCGCGTTCATTCTATGTTCATTCTGTGTTAATTTCTGCACGCAAATGGAGTGACAAATGTTAATACCACACGAACTGCATTCAAACACAAGCCGAAAACACCACGAAAACCGACCACAAAACCGACCGAAATACCACCCTCTCCAATCACAGATCCGTCACCACACGCACACACGGCACACAAGCACAATACGAGCCACCAGAAGCCACGAAAGTGACCGACTAAGGAAATGCTTGCATAACACCGAAAAGCGCTCTAAAACAAGCAAAAACGGCATGTCAGCGGATATTTGTCCGCTTTTTTTGTGCCCATAGTGAACCATGAAAACGAAAAGTGCATAATGGCGTAACGCGCGCGTATGTATGCACGAAATAGAGCCGTTTATGAGACATCGGTTGTGTCCTATAAATGTCCCATACAAAAATCACCTCTGGAGGGCGGAATTTTGACCGTCAAACCACTATTCGAAAAGTACACAAAACCGTACTTTTCGTTTTGCAAGAAATTTGCATTGGAGTGACGAATGGAGTGACAAATGGAGTGACAAAAGTTGGAAAAATGGGGTGTCCTACACTACCCCCTTTGTATCTCTCTTGTGAACTATGAATATAGAAGTGTGCCGAAAAATCACGAATAATTTTCCCAAATCACAGCGAATAATACCCCAAATGCACCATTTTGCGCAAATTAAAATTTTGCATTACGCAGAATATCAGCAATTTACAAGGATTTAAGGCGAAAAACACAAAAAAAATGGTGTTCAGGTAGTTCATTTCTTTGCGCGTGCGCGCGCGTAACCTATAAGAAAAATAGAGGTATCACAAAAAGCGATCATGATTTCTTCATTAGAGCTTCAATTGCGATTTTTTGAGCTTCGATGACTTCTTGTTTCGCCTGGAGTAGTTTGCAAGCGTCGCAATCAGGTGCAGCGTCTGGATCCTGTTCTACATGGTTTCCAGAACCAATGTGCCCAACATTCACACCGTTGTTGATGTTGTGCTCAGCAGCCTCTTTGATGTCAGACTTCAGCATTGGACCCTGGTCACGCATGAGCCAATCAGCAGAAACACTTGGGAAACTTACCAAGAAACGAGCTACAGCCTCTGCGTTCAAACTACTGGCGATGTTTTTACCTCGAAAGTTGGACTTTGAGACATTCATCGCATCCGCAATGGTTGTAATTTTAACCCCTGTACTCGCCGAAAAAAGCATAATTTTCCCCTTTATGGTTGGATTTTTGCTCAAAAAATCACTTTTTTCGTTAAAATCTTGCATTTTTCTTTGTTAAAATTTTGTCATATAAAAAATTATTGCTACCTTTGCACCGCGTTTCCCAATAGGAAAAAGCGCACAAAGGTAGCAAATTTTAACGACATGAGCAAAAAAATCGTACTAAAAAGTAGAGGAGACAAGGCAAAGATAGCCAAAATTTTGAACACAAATGTACGCAATGTGTACAATGCGTTGAATTTTTGTCACGATTCCAAGGACGCGGAAAAGATTCGTTTTGTAGCAATCCGTGACTTTGGCGCAATACAGATAGATATATGAAAAAGTTGAGTGGTCAGTATTGCAGAGAGGTTCAATGTCCGTTCTACTACAAGCCAGCTGGCAAAGCAGCGTGCAAGTGGACAGGTACCAAACGCTATGTGAAGCATTTGCAATCGTGCCCAAAGAGTAAATAATAAAAAGGAGGTATATATGAAACCATGTAAGACACGAGATGAGTTCCGTGAATTCATCAACAATTATGCAGGCGAATTGCGTGTAGAAGGTCGCAGGGCCTGGGAAGGAAAAAAGTTGGTGGCGTTAGTAATGTGACAAATCTTAATAAGTATAACAAAATAAATTCTAAAGTTATGAAAACAAACGACCAAAGAAAAAAATGCCTCGTAGGTGTAGCGTTTAATCTACAAGGCCAAGTTAGTGAAGAAACAGTAAACAAATTGCGCAGGAGAGCCTGGCGCTTTACAGAATCAACTCAAACTATCTTCTTCGATGATAATAGTGCTGGAGGTCAATCCTGTTTCGTGTTCGAGATATACGACCTCGCATCTGCGAGTTTCATAGAGCGTCTTTGCTACTATATTCGCAAAATCATTGCAACAGCATTTCGTTATGTGGGGATACGCAATTGTTTCGTCTCTGTTATAATCGAAGACAACCTTGGACGCTTTCCCGTGAACGGGACATTTTAAGCCTTTTAGTGCTTTTTTCATGACATCTTTGTCATTCTCAAATGGATTAAACATAAGCATGTAATTTAGGAAAAATCGCACAAAGGTACTAAAAAATACCGATATAAACAAATCAAATATAATCATGGAAGCAAATTATCTGAAAAAACTGGACTATGTGTGCGAGCACAATCACACCTTTGGTCATGTGATGGACCTCAAGTGGGGCGATAAAGAAAACACCTTGCGTTTGTCGGTGGACTTTCAACAGGGCATGGCTGGCATACTGGTGAACAATAACCTCAAGAGCACTTTTGACATCGAAGATATGTCTCTTGAAGACTTCCAAAAGAAGGTCGAGGAGTGTCAAGACATGTTCAATGAACTAAGCAAATTCAACTAATGTTGTGGAGCCCAGTATAACGTAAAGGCAGCGTAAGAAGTAAAGGCTTGGGAACGGTGTGGGGTTCGACTCCCCACCTGGGCGCAAAAGAATAATCAAGAAACAAATGGAAAACAACAATCCAACTCTCATTCTCCAATCTCGTGTTGGCATCAAAGTCAAATGGCTTGATGAGAGAAACATTATCAGTCAAACCGCCGTCCGTGCACGCATTGCACGCGGTACTATTATTCAGTTGCAGAAGGCATGCAGGAACAAAGAGGCCTACATTGATTTCGGCAGTTTGGATGAGGACCTAAAGCGCAGGATCCAAGAGGCGCTGAACGCAAGTCCATACGACAAAGCCAAACAAACCGTGTCACTCATGGACTTTGTTCGCCCTGATGCTCTCGTGAGTGAGTTCTTTGACAACTACAAGACCGCCAAAGGTTCGTTCTTGCCTATGGACAAACGCATAGAGTACACCGCCAATGCAATTGTGCTGAATGGTATCCGTCAGATGCGTGAGGCATACAAGCGCAATGACATCTCGTTGCCCTGGACTACGATTGTTCGTTTGGTGGCAGACTTGGACAGAAGCGCACTGAAGGTGAACTTGCCAGAGAATGAGCGCAAGCTAAAGCAACGCTTCGAGGAGTACGAGCGCGGAGGGTTGGAAGTCCTCATTCATAAGAACTTCAAGACAGGCAGCACCAATGCAGCGAAGATCCTCACACCGGAACAGGTGGATATGATGGTCATGGTGATAGCAGAACACCGCAATTTCTCAGACAAGGACTGTGCAGAGTTCTACAACATTGTGGCAAAAGCCAAAGGTTGGAAGACTATCACCGCAAGCAATGTCGCTGAGTGGCGCAAGAAAAAAGAGTACATGATCACCGCCAGCCGTCGAGGAGCAAGCGCACACCGCAATGGTCATGCTATGACCGTACAACGCGAGCGACCAAGTGCACCACTATTGATGTGGGTGTTGGACGGCTGGGATTGTGAGTTGTACTATCAGCAAAAGGTCAATGGTCGCACCACCTATCACAACCGCTTGACAGTGGAAGTGGTTTTGGATCCAAGCACACGCTATCCAATCGGCTATGCGATTGACGACACCGAGAGCGCTGAGCTCATCACCCGCGCTTTGCGTAATGCCATGCGCCACACACAGGAACTATTCGGCCGTATGTTGCGCCCTAACCAAATACAATGCGACAACTTCGCTATTGGTGCAATGCGCGAGATCTACGCAGGGTTGGCTGTTGAAGCCGTGACACCAGCAGCTGTAGGAAATGCCAAATCAAAGGATATTGAACCTTGGTTCCGTGAGTTCAACGACAAGTATTGCAAAAAGATGTTCAACTGGTCTGGTCATGGCGTCAAAGCTAAGAACCAACCCAATATGGATGTAGCCCTGGCAAACAAGAAGAATTTCCCAACCAAGGAAGAGTTGATTGCTGAGATTGATATGCTCATCAGCCAATATCGCCAAGAGCACATGGCAGCGTTCATGGAGAAGTACAAAGCACTTCCAGAGGAGCGCAAGGTGGAATTGCCAATGATGAAGTACTTGGCACTATTGGGCAACACGCGCCGTGACACCTATCGTTTGAGCGCACAAGGTATTGTAATCAAATACGCTGGAGAGAAAATCCAATATGAAACATTCGATGAGCGTTTTCGTGACCTTTGCTATATAGACTGGCATATCAAATACGACCCTCAAGACATGAGTACCGTGTTGGCGACTACAGAGGACGGCAGCGAACAGTTCTTGCTTGCAACAAAGTATATCCAACCAATGGCACTTGCAGACCGCAAGCCTGGCGACTACGAGAAGTTGGCTCAAGTGCTGCACTTCCGCGAAAAAGAAGAGACGCGAATTGCCCACACATTAGGAGCACACCAGGAGGGAGCAATGCAGATCCTGCAAAGTCGTGAATTTGATGATCTGAGCAAGTTCCTGATTACCGACTCACAAGGTCAGCACAAAACGCTGAAGTATGCAGCCGAGCGTGCTTTGCCAGAAGTACCAAAGGCAACTGTAAACGCATTTGACGCTGCTACTGAAGTAGAGGAAGAGAACATTCGAGATATGTATTAAAACAATAATCAAATAACATTCAAAACCCTTTCAAATATGATTAGTCAAATCAATCGTGAGGACATTGCGCAAGAATTGCGTGAGTACTGCCAGAAGTTCAATAGTCAAAACCGTGCAGCAGCTGCCATTGGCATTGCACCAGCTACCGTGAGTGCTATCCTGAATAACGATTGGGCATTGGTAAGTGAAGCCATGTTCATCAAGATTGCCGATGCTATCGGCTACGAGGCAAGCAGTTGGCAAGCTATTGAAACAAAGGTGTGGAAAAACTTCAACAAGATATTGAGTGATGCGCAAGAAAACGCCTTTGTGATGGCAGTGACATCTGACGCTGGTAGCGGTAAGACTTTCACCTCACAGAGCTATGTCAAGAACCATGCTGAAGCCTACCATATCAGTTGTAAGTCGTATTGGACCAAAAAGGATTTCTTGATTGAGATTGGTCGTGCTATTGGCAACAAAACCGATGGCAAGCGTGTGACTGTTCTGGTGGACGAAATCATCAACACCCTGCGTTGGCGTGATAGCAAACCACTATTGATCCTGGACGAGGCGGACAAATTGAGTGACACCGTGCTTCAGCTGTTCATTACCCTCTACAATGACCTTGAGGGCAGATGTGGAATAGTGCTTTGCGCAACCGACCACTTAGAAATGCACATACGCCGTGGCGTGAACCTGGGGCATACTGGTTTCAACGAGATCATCAGCCGTCTTGGTCGCAAGTTCATTGCCTTGCCTTCAATCACCAGTAAGGATGTGACTATGATTTGTGAGGCAAATGGTATCACCACAGCAGAGGCTATCAACGAGGTGCTGATTGGTAGTGCCTACGAGGGAAGAGCAAAAGGGGAAAACGCGTTGTACGACTTGCGTCGTGTACATCGTATCATAGACGCAAAGAAACTAAATTGATATGAAGAAACGAGCATTGAGTGTGAACGATATCCTTTGCTACGAACCCAAGAGCATTGGATTTGACGGCAAGTGGAAAGAAGCGATGGGCGACCCAGAGCTCAAAGGATGTTGGACCATTTGGGGTGATCCAGGACAAGGTAAAACGCGCTTCTTGCTTCAGTTGACAAAGTACCTCATGAGCAAAGGTGTGAAAGTAGCATATAATTCGCTGGAGGAGGGTTTGAGCGCGACATTCAAGCGTGCTGTGGTTGAGTCTGGAATTGTAGCAGAAAATACAGGAATGTTCTGTCTCTGGGATAAATTACAACTTGATAGAATAAAAGAAAACTTGCGCAAAAAACGTTGCCCTCGTGTAATCATCATTGACTCGGTGCAATTCCTTGACGGTGTAACCAAAGCAGAGCTGGTGAAAATGGTTGATACTAACCCACGCAAGCTATTTGTCTTTGTTAGTCACGCAGCTGGTCGTCAACCATTAGGGGCAATAGCCAGCAGTTTACGCTACAAAAGCGACATCAAAATGTTTGTAAAAGATTTCTACAATCACATCACCAGTCGCTATTCAGGTCGAGCAGTATTTGATATTTGGCCAGAGTATCACCTAATGACAGAGGAAGATAAACAACGAACAGTCACCATGACAGAAGAATAATCACTATGGACACGAAGAAACAACTCATCAAGCGTTGGCACACCCTGCTGAATAGTCTGGGAATAGATAGTGCCACCAAGTCAGTACTCCTGGCTCAATACGGAGTGGCAAGCAGCACAGAACTGGAGACATGGCAGCTGAAGCAACTGTGTGACTCACTGCAAAAAGACGATCCACGCGATGTGGCGCGCAAACGCCTGCTGAAGATCCTCAAAGACTGGGCACACCTCAAAGGCACAAACGAGGACAATGACTATCTGAAGGGCATTGCCGAACGCGCTGCTGGTGGTACCAGTTTCAACCAAATCACATTGGCACGCCTCAATAGCCTGTACAATGCGTTTCTAATACAAACAAAAGATATGAGAACCGCTCGCAATATGAGCGCACCTCAAGCTAAATAATAACCCTATAAACAACACAACAATGGCAGAATTTAATTTTGACAATTTGTCTCCTGAAGAGAAGGAGCAATTGGCTCGCGAAGCATTCAAGAGCAAAGAAAAGGAGTTCGCAAAACGCGCCAAAGAGGAGCAAGAAGCGCACTACAAGCAGCTGGTAGATGAGACCATTGAAAAGGCTGTGGAAAGCGTTGGAGAGTTGAAAATCAAAATGACCGTCGCTAAGAAGCAAATCTTCAACGATTTTGACACGGTAATTGCACTCAAGAACGAGTTGTACACAGGTCAAAAGTGGCTCAAAACGGACCGTGTGACTAACACTTTCACCAATCAAGAAGGCAACAAGCGTGTCACTGTGGGCTATCACACCAACGACAACTACCTTGACACCTATACTGAAGGTGTGAAACTGGTTGAGGAGTATATCTCCAGTCTTGCCACCGACGAGAACGGTCAAAAGCTCGCTGATATGGTCAAGGTACTACTCAGCGAACGAGGCAAAGGCGGACAACTCAAGGCACAGAATGTGCTGCGCCTACAACGCATGGCGAACGATAGTAAGAACGAGACCTTCATTGAAGGCATGCGTATCATCAGCGACGCATATAGTCCCACCAAGAGCAAGCAGTTTGTCAAGGTGGAGATTAAGGGCGAGCATAATGAATGGGTAACAGTAAGCACTAACATGACGGATTGCGAATGGTAGAAAATAGACGAGTGCGTCGCTACCTCAATGGTATGTCCTCGCGACGCAAATCATGCAGAAGAAACACAGCAGGTCGTTATCATCAATATGTACCTCTGGCAAAGAAACATGCGATTGCAGGTGCATTGACACGATTCTTCAGACTAATCATACATCAAGTAGTGGCATGAAACAGGTACCTACAAGAGTAGAAATGATTGAGTTGTGCCGTGGCTGTAAGGGTCACGGCATTGACCATTCTACAGGGCAACGCTGTGAGACCTGCGAAGGTTCAGGGCGAGTGCGTAAAATTCGAGAGATTGTGACCAAGATAGAACCATATCACGGTCCTACATAAAAAGAGGCTCGCATATCAGAGATACACAAGCCTGCAAAAAATCCGTTGCAAAGGTAGTAAAATTTTCTGACATGTACAAATCAACTGCAAAAAAAGCGCAAATAATTCGCAGAATACTACTTGAACACTATGAGCCAGGACGGCAAGACAGGTGCAAGTTGTGGGTCTATCGTAATAAGATACGGCCAGTTCTGGGCATAAGCGAACGAACCTTTTTTCGCATGTTGAGCCTACAAGAAGAGGAAAAACCTACACCCAACGAACCCACATTGTTTGACACAAATGAATACCTAAAGAAATGAAACAGTACAAATCAAAATCAGCTTTATTCTTCGCCACCGCTGGTTGGTGGCTGCTGGAGGGAATCAGCTATATTTTCCGCCTATTGCTTTTTGCAGTGGTAGTCGTGTGCTTTATGATTGGCGCGAGTTTGCAATTTGTATGCGAATGGATCCAGGACAAAGTGCAAGATATCAAGCCTGGAAAATACGAACCTAACAACGAGACTGAAGAATAAAGCAAGCCCCGACCGCAGTAGTCGGGGCTTGTTATTTATAGGTCAATGTCCTCAAACGAAGTGGTGAATGTGATTGTGCGAATACGCAGACCTATGTCATTGCGATTCTCGCTGCTGGCTTCTGTTCGAACCAGCGAAGTGCAGTAGTTGTCTTCAGGAACCCAACCATGTATGCAATCCACCAATGCCTTCTCCAGTTCAAAGTCCTTCATGGACTGTTCTCGTGCGTTCTGAGGGGCTTTTGGACCTGAAGCAGAGTAATTGTCCACGCAGAGGCGAACGGTGATTGTAGCGGGCTCTACATACTGCGAACCGCCACCCATGTTTTGATACTGTTCGCTCTCAATATCGATCAGCACAGCCGGACACAAAATGGCGGGGCGGATATTGGTTTGGTCTTGCCCTAAATAGCGGTCCACCATGCGAACATCTTTCAATGTACTATCGACTTGGTTCATCAAGTCAATCATTAGCTTTGAAAATACAGAATGAATCATATTTGAATGGTGTTTGTTAGTCGTTCAAAATCTTCTTGAGTTCTTTTGTGATCACACCCTTTGCGCGTTCGTTCAGCACCTTTGATGGTCCAATGAATTGTCGCTTGGGTATCTTTGTCTTGCGCCCACGACCTGCGTTATTGGTACCTTCATTGTGAGCTGCTGCGTATGGCACATTGGTATATACCACTGCTTTACCTGGTGAAGCGCGTTTGCTCACGGATCTGTATAGACGATTGCGCCTGGAGAGTAATGTGCCATAGGCCTGATCTGGGTGTTTCGGGTTTGACTTTCGCTTGGCGGGTTTCCATTTCTCCAGTTTGGAATCAACAAAGCCCTCTTCGCGAAAATTCTCCCGAACAAACTTCACAGCCTCGGTACCAACCTTCACTGGCAATGTACGGCTAAATGCCTGATTTATCTCCTTTTGCTTCTTTTTAAGCAGTTTTTTGAACTGTTCTGGGGTCATTTGTGCATTTTTTTTGCAAAAAATTTTGATACTTCAAAAAAATATACTACCTTTGCGGTCGAAATCAGTCCCTCACTCATAGAGGTGGGTTTTCCCACCTACGGGTGAACGGACTGATTTTTATTTATCATACACTCGTATCATATAAGATATATAACCTGCTGTATCCTTTGCTTTCAATTCAATTCGCTTCCCTTGGTATGTACATTCATACACACGAAAATCACAATCGTGATGAATACCTGTTTCCGTTCTGACAAGTGTTAGTTTCTTAGCCCACTGTTCAAAATCAAAAGCAAATTGCATAGTCTCACCAGCATTCTTTTTTCGGCAACATTTCGCAAGCGTTTCATCGAAGAATTTACGCCTAAAAATAAGCTCATCCCCATCTTTACTTGTGACGAGTTTTTGATTGGTTTTCTGACCGGAACTTGTAACTGAAGGCTCAAGATGTTTCTTGACAAAATCAGATACTTCGATTTCTTCAGCCTTCTTCTTATTGGGGCTGCTATCAATACGCTTCCCTATCTCTTTATCCACCTTACCACATCGATTGCAGTTCTTACGCCCTGCCAGATCCATAGCCATAGCCATGAGTTTGTTTCCGGCAAATGGACACGACATGCAGCTCTGTGGGTAGTACGGATGTTTCTGTGAAAATAGTTCTTCAGCTTTGGCTGGGTTGCTCTCTAATCCGCGTGCGGGGTCTGACTTGCCGTCGCTCAGGGGTGCTGCTGTCACATCGCTATCGCTTTGCTGAAGCTCACACTTGCAGTTCCACCTATCGCCTGGCTTGTGTTCGTCCCAAAACGGATCATCCACAGGTCGCACTGTTCCCCAGAACACCATATGATCCGCACCAGGATTGGGAGAGGTGGAGTCTATCCACTCCAGGTTTGGATAGACATCTTTTTCCGCCTCAAACATCTTCCACTCAGCTGCGTTCTGAGCTCTGAGGATGGCGGTGTCATATTCAGTGCGTAACCAGGCACGATTGCGGTGCTCAATATAGGGCGACACATCTTTGACAAACTTCTGAAACGGTTTTACATGACCGTCTTCGTCTATCATTTGTGCTGCTATGTCTTGCTGCATACGGTGTACGCGAAAGGCTGAGAACACATCTGCACTATGCTTGAACGAACTCCTGAAGGTGTCGTTTGGCAGAGGTGTGTTATTCTCTACAGCGTTTGCATAACCTTCAGATATTGCTTCGTTGAATATCTTGCTTGTTTCTTGGAAAAGGTGTTCCTCTACTTCATGATCAATGTCCACATTCCCCTTGTATATGTTCACCAATGCGCGTGCAATGCCTTCCACACTCAAACTCACATCGCCTTCTACTAATGGGGGCAGTTCGTTTATTCCGTACTCCTCATCTATGGTGTCGCCCCCGACTAAGGGGCGAACCCGAAAAAATCCGCTAACTGGTCAAAGAGTTTGCTTTTCTTTTTAGGGTCGTTTTCTTTGTCTTTGGGCTCGTCTTTGGGGTTTCCCTTGTCATCGTCCTTCTCACCTTGTTTGATAGCTTCTAACACAGCCTGACGGCGTTCCTCTTGCTCTTGCTTGAGTTGGTCGTAATTATCTGGCTTTGGTATTCCATAGGTCTCGTACCAATAGTCGTCAGAGATAGGCACCTTGTTGGAGAGTTGAATATCTATGTCCAGGCGTGATTTTAGTTTTTGAAGGTCAATTTCTTCATCGAAACAGAAGGTACCACCTTGCACATTGTAGCCATAGCTGGTGAGTATATTCAGGAACTGTTCGCTATTCAGGATATTGCAGATGTAGCGCAAATCAGACTGAGTGATTTCCAACTGTTGTGATTGGTGAACGGCTGCTTGCGCATAGCCTGATGAATTGCTTGAGGTCGTTGTTTCTGAGTTACCAAGGATAGCAATAGACATTTCCTGGTTGCAGACTTCTATGAGTGATTTTTGTAGTTCGCCATTGCCATTGCTCGTTTTTCCGTCAAGCATTTCAAAATCTGCTTGCTTTGGAATCATGATTGTCAGCGATGAACCTGATTCTTCTAATGTATGACGCAGTTTCTTCTGTGTCTCTGAATCGTATGCGTCATATTTGACTACACGCACAGGCTGACCAAAGATTTCCACATATTGAGCAAAGTCACCAAATCCACTGCGTTTATATAGCGCGTACATGGAGCATTGCAATAGCTTGCCAAGGTCGTTCTTCTTACCTAAGATCATCACCTGTGGCAGATTATCAACGGAGATACCTTTGCTATCAAACATGTTGGTGGCAATCTCTCGTGCTTCAGGGCGAATGTGTCGGCGGTCTATCTCCTCAAAACTGAAATTTGGGCCAACGATAAACTCAATGGCGGATGTTCCCCAATAGAGTGTTTCCATACAGATTTCAACGAAACGCTCAAATTGAGGTGAATTGATAAGGGAGTCTAATTCGTCCACCTTTTTACCGCTATTGTCGTGGAATGTCAGTCCCTTATTGGTGACGGATTTAGTGCGTTTGTCGAGTAGTCCAGATAAGTGTCCGTCAATGGTCACTACATCGTGATAGAGGTCATACAGTCGATACCTGTTTGGAATGGTAACTGACTCTGCGCGCTCAATAGCGCTTTTCAGTGTACCTACATCTTTACGGTTCCGGTTGTGCGCAACATTGACAATCTCTGTGATGATGAGATTATCCACTTTTGGTGTTTTTTTAGTTACACCTGGTGCGATTCCTTTTTTCTTGCGTGCCATAGTTAGAAATGATTTTTGCGTTTTGGATTAGAACTCCATGAGGTGCCCAATTCACCCTCAATGTTAGGAGTTGCTGGATCATCGGTTTTGTATGGAAGTTCAGTGATGTTGTTGTTGCCGTCCCGGATGTCCTCAAGCAGTCGCACAACGGCTTCGTATTCGCCTTGATATAGTTCAAGGTTGAAGTTAGGGTTTGCCATGCGCAGCAGGTAGTATGCTGCAATAGTTTTGACAATCTTCTTGAGCATTGGTGAATCCACTTCAGGAGGAGTTGTCTCAGTACCAAATGCAGCAGACAAATCATATTTGAATAAGTAGGACTTGCAAAATGATTCAGCTGCCATTATTTGCAATTTTACTGCGTCTTCTGAAGACCGTGAGATAGCTTCTATCACTTCAGGATAGAGCTCAGTTTGTTGTAGTTCTTGAATAGAGATAATCATATTTTTTTCGAGTTTTTGCGTTTAATATGAACAATTCCTTGGCTTGCTTCCGTGTCGGCCCTTTTTTTGAGTATATACACAGCACCTTCAACCATATCAGGACCATCAATGCGTTTCTGCTTTGGAGAGAAGTTGATGAATTGTGTGCGGAGTGTCTTCATGCCAGGATCGTCGTGTTCAGCTTCATTGAAGACGAGAAAACCGGCACGGTGTATGGGCTCTAATAGTCCCTCAATACGCGTGTATTTGTCGCCCTTCTTGCGTGTATCTGGAATGATAGGCAGGAATATATTTCTTGCCTTTCCAATCTCATAGATGACAGGCAGCATGGCTTGTTCGTAGAATGGGTCCTGAAGACTATTGTTCTCAATGTGCACCTGTATATTTTCTGCACCATGATAGCGTGCCCAGTCATACATATCATAAAGCGCTTCAACAAAATGTGTGGTACTCATGGTGTCAACCTTGGCGCGAGCTATGTAGTAGGTTCTATCTTTATATAGGACACAGCCAATCGCTTTGTAGGAACCACTTGTGCGATCCTTGTTAGATGTGGCGGGGTCGGCATATATAATGCTCATACATTGGCGCAATGACGGTATCTTTCCCTCTTTGAGTTCCTTGAATACTGTTCCACCGTCCATTGGATTGTTGAAATACTCCTTTTGTCCTGAAGCATAGCTAATAGTCGATAGTACGCGGTCAATGTCTTCCTCACTATTTTTCTCTGGCCATGAGGATTTGCCGTTTTTGTCTCGAATGTTGATGATGTCAAACTTGTCGCAAGTATCACTCTCTCCAAGATACTTGACCATACAGTTGTCACTGATGATGTTACCATTGACCAAGATTCGGGTGGGATTTGAAATGGATCGTGTTGGAATAAGTGCTTGCTCCATCCACGCAATCTTGTTTTTCATGGTGTCCTCATTGCGACATTCTTCATCAGTATCAAAGTCATCAATAAGAATGAAATCAGGGCGCTTTTCTGCATTCCTGGTTCCACGAGGAGACGCACCCCAACCAAGAGCTCTGAACGAACACCCATTCTTGCACACGAATTTGTCTGCCGTCCATGAACCGATGTTCATTTGTGCGCCATAGTCCTGTATTACGCGCTGGTTTGATTCAAAGAATGCCTTGAATGGAGCCATCAGGAGCACAGCGTTGTCGTGACTATTGGAAACAATAAGGAAGTTCTTATTTTGCCCAGTTAGAGATAAGTAACAACCTTCCATCATAGCTCGTGCCGTCTTTGCCAGCTCACGCGACCAAGCGCGGACCTCAAACCACTCTGCATGCGATAGCAGTCGCTTTGTAGCTGCTTTATGGAACTTCGCAGGTTCAGCAGTACAATAGTTCGGGAAATAATACTTGAACCATTCTTCAGGATTGGCTTCAAGCATGGCCACACGGCGCAGTCGTTGTGCAGATGTCTCGTGTGTATTGATTGGTGTAGAGTTCTTGAAATTGTCGCAATACTGACGAAACAACTCAAGATATTCTCTATCACTGGCGATTCCTATTCTTTTTGCCATTTCTGTTTCTCAATTTGTTCGTCAATGAATGACTGGTAGTACTTACTAATTTTGCCTGCTAACTCAAAATCAATCTCCTTCAGGAACTCGCAAAAGTCCATTCCGATTTGCACTGTTTGGCTGACTGAGTAGCGTGTTTCAAGCTGGCGAATATCCGTAATTAGTTTGCGACGGATATCAGCCTGCTTGGAGTCCGCAACTCCGCCTTGATCCTCAATGATGTTTTGCAACTTCTGTAATTCAGTATAAAGACTTCGCAAGATTTCTTGCTTGCCTGACATTACATTTTTCTTCAGTTCGTCCCAATGATCTTTTTTGGACCACCGAGAAATAGTCTGTTCTGTCACCTCTAATTTAGAGGCGATTTCCTTTTGGGTCATACCGCCTTGAACAAATAATGTTCGGGCGATTTGTCGTTTGTTGTCGTTCTTTTCCATGCGCTTGAAAAATTAAATTCGGCTGCAAAATTACTGCAAAAACAATCGTTTTTCAAATATCAATGTCAGATTGGCAGTACTATTAGGAATGGCCATAAAAAGGTTGTAATTTTGCACCCGAATTAGGTTTCACGCGACAAAAAAAACAATTATGCTCACAAACGAATTTAACAAAGAAGATGGTATCCAATTGGCTATTGGTGGTGGCAAATGGTATGTGTTTTTTGCAAAGGGAAAAGATTTCTTCAAAAAGCACCGTATGAACGAAAAAAGACGCTTGGATGGTGTACTCTGGTGGAGGAGTTTTTGTCGTATCGTATTTATTAAGGATGTATGTGTACATGTACGTATGCGCAACAGTAAACGAGCTGATCAGCGCCGTTCTCGCGTAGAAGCAATCAAATAAAGCACACCCAAACACTATTCAAACGATATTCAAATGACGAAAATTGAAAAAGAATTTTTGCTTTCGGATGATTCCGTCAACTGCTATGGCTATCGTATGTTGACCGCTGGTTTACAGTTGGAGCGTTTCAAACCTGCGATTGGCTACCTAATGCACGATCGTGAACGAGGAGTGGCAGTGAAATGGGAGGACCTTGTTGTGCGCGATGATGCTCTCTATGGAAAGCCAGTTGTGAATGACGAACAATTTCCAGAGTTGGTCAAACAAATTCAGGATGGCTTTTATGCAGCTGCCTCTGTTGGGCACATCGTAGCTTTGGAGTGGAGCGATGAACCAGGAATGAAATTGGAGGGACAAACAGGTCCTACAGTTACGAAATGGTTCCCTCGCGAGTGTTCTATTGTTGACATACCAGGCAACTATAATGCTGTGGCACAATTATTCGCGGAGGATGATTCTATCCTTCACGATCTTTCCGCAAATTTAATTTCTGATTTTATGAACAAAACAACGATTGAAGTGAAAGTTCTGCTTGACGCAGGACTTCCAAACCTTGCTGCTGACAGTTCGCCAGAGCAAGTTGCAGAGGTCATTCGTGATTTGGTAGCAAAAGCACAACGATGCGAAGCCGCCGAACAGGAACTTGAGGACCTCCGCGGTCAAATGAAGTCGCTGCAAGATTCAGTAGAGGAGGATAAGATCCAATCTATTATTTCGCAGGCGCTTGCTGACCACAAAATAAACCCCGCAATGGCGGATAAGTTAAAGGCTGACTATAAGGGCAATTCAGCTGGTCTGGGTGCACTTGTAGCTACAATGCCTGCACAAACTACAATCTCAAGCCAACTTCGAGCTGAGTTGCCTCAAGAGATTGCTGGCAAGACGTACAAAGAGTTGTACGATGAAGGCAAACTTGAGATGGTCAAGAAGAACTTCCCTGATCACTATGCAAAACTCCGAAAGGAACATATCGGAGAGTAAACAAAAAGTCAAACACATTCATTTTTTTTGAACTATGCAAAATTCAATTTCCAAAATTCCAGTGCAAGTTTTCATTGACTATGTAGTCGAAAAGTTGCGTAAGTCGAACCCATTTTTGGCATTCTCAGTAGATGAATCTGCCAAAGTGCTTGGTGGCGCAGTTGTTCACATTCCTCAATCAGGTGCTTCACCCAAGACCGTGAAGAACCGTAGTACGTTCCCTGCGACAGCAGTCAAACGCGAAGATTCATTTATCACTTATGCGTTGAATGAATATTCGACCGATCCAACCCATGTTACTTGGCATGAAGAGAATGAAATTAGTTATGACAAAACTGATTCCGTTCTTAATGACCATGTAGAAACATTGATGGAGGCTCTTGGTGATGACATGATTTATAGTTGGTTTACTGGCTTCAAGACAGATGGCAAGACTCCAGATGTAATCCCTCAAAAAAATGTGGTATTTACTTCTGGTGCCAGCCGTGCTGTGTTTGAGGAAGGTCAAACTGGTAATCGTAAAAAACTCACCTATAAAGACATCCAAAATCTTGCAGTGAAGTTCAATAAGGCCAATGTAAAAAAACAAGAAAGGTATTTGATGCTTGAAAGCAATATGTATCAAGAACTCATTGAGTCCTTATCAGAAAATCAAATGGCTGCATTCCAAGCTGCTGCAAATGTAGAAGAGGGTGTTGTGGGCAAATTGTGTGGTTTCAATGTTATGGACCGAAGCACTGTTGCATATTTCACTTCCAGTGGTACACCTATTATTCCTGGTGTAGCCCTAAGTGCAACAGATTGTGTAGGTGGTATCGCATGGCAAAAGGACTGTGTTGCTCGTGCACTTGGTGACATTGTACGATTCCAAGACCTTGCAAACCCAATGTATTATGGTGACATCTTCAGTGCACTTGTAAAAGCGGGAGGTCGTTGCCGTCGTGCTGATTGGGCAGGTGTTTGTGCTATTGTAGAGGGAACCGCTGCCTAATCGTGTATAGTACTGTGATATGAGAAGAATAGACGAAATTATTATCCATTGTGCAGCCACTCCTGAAGGGCGTGCAGATACAGCTGAAGACATTCGTCGTTGGCATACCGCACCAAAGCCTAAAGGGAATGGTTGGAAAGATATAGGGTATCATTTCGTCATTCTTCTTGACGGTACAATCCAACAAGGAAGAAAGATAGAGCTCGCTGGAGCTCATTGCACAGGACACAACCGATTCAGCATAGGGGTGTGCTATATTGGAGGAAAAACCAAAGACGGTAAGGCTTCAAAAGACACCAGGACAGAGGCGCAGAATGCCGCACTGAAGGAACTTGTGATAAAACTTCAGCAACTCTATCAGATTCCGTTGGAGAACATTCATGGACACAATCACTATGCCAATAAAGCATGTCCGTGCTTTGATGTCGAACAATGGAAACAATCACTACAGTCATGAACACTGAGAAAACGAAAAAAGACAATAGGAGAGAAGTGCGCTTCTATGTGTGTCTGGTCCTTGGCTTTGTCCTAATAATGTGCGGTTTCTTTGCCCCACCAATGGGAGAAATTCACAACTCAGTTCTTGTAGGTGCTGGACTGTTGCTATCCATCGGAGCATTGGCAGTTGGTATAGACCTGGTAGGCTGTATTCATGAACTACGATTGCTCAAAACAGGATTTGTTGAAGACTTAAAAAAAGACCCACAATGAAACGCATTTATTGGACACTGATCGTACTATTGTTGTTTGGGTGTAATACCCCAAAACCAATAGTGACTTCAGACATCAATGTTACACGCGAAATCACTGAGGAACCGCGTATAGAAGAGCGCAAGGTTGCGGAACCAGACTCCGCACTCATTCGTGCATTAGCTCAGTGCGACGAAAACAATCAGCTTCTTATTACAACTTTAGATTCCGTCAATGGTTCACGCATACAAGCGAATCTTCAAACCACCCCAGCAGAAGGCGGAGGAGTAGTCTTTGACTTTCAATGCAAGGAAGACTCATTGATAGCTGAGATAGAAGTGCGGGATCGGACTATCCGTGAATTGCGCGAGGAGAAAAAAACAGTTCCAGTTCCAGTGCCTATAGAGTTATCCAAATGGGAAACCTTTTGCTTGGTACTGGGTAAGATCTCCGTTGCAATAGTAATAATGTCAATACTAATCTTTATCATTTACAGAGTATGCAAGATTTATATCAAAAAGTAAAAGACCATTTTTCGCGCTACACCAGTGCGGATGTGGTCTATGTTGCTGGTGGTGTGTTGTTTTTGTCTGAGTCCGCTGCTGAAAGCTATGGCAAAGGACCTGTTGAAGCTATCAGACGCAACAACATTGAATCTCTCAATGCAACAAAGCAAGAGCCTCAGTCACTCACAACTGAAGAAATTGAGGCGATGACATATAGCCAACTGAAATCCAAAGTGGCAGAGCTTGGAATCGTGGCTGAAGACATGAAAAAAGAAACCCTGAAGGAGGCTCTGCTAACCTTCGCAAAACAACAATAAGACTATGCCATTTCCTGGAGTAAATGTCAATGTAACGAACGGCAATCTATTGAAAGAAATCAATGCTGCCGATTGCGTGCCTGGTTTGCTTGTGACGGTAAAAACCCCATCGCTTGTAGCGAAGGTGTTGAAAGTGTACAGCCTGGCTGACGCAGAAAAATCGGGAATCACCCAACAAGCAGAACCATTTGCGCATGCTCTGCTTGATGAGTACTACACCGAGTTAGGAGGAACGAAGTTGCTCTATATCATGGGTACTGACCCTGATATGACAATGGAGACAGCTCTGAAGTCCACTGAAGCTAATGGTATCATGAAACTAATTCGTGCAGCAGGTGGCGATATTACTATGGTTGCTATTGCTCGCGAAGCAAGTTCTACCTACAGTGCAGGTACAGCATTCTTGGACAAAGATGTACAAGCAGCTGTCACTGTCTCAAAGGCAACCGGTGAAGCTCTTCAAAAAGCCAATACACCAGTGCGATTCCTTATTGAAGGTATCGTTGCTAATGAGACCGCAGAAAACGATTTTGAACCTAATACAGCCACCAACGGCTTTGCTTGTGTGGTGTTAGGTGGAACTAATACTGATGGCCATGCTTCTGTTGGTCTGGCTTTGGCACGTGCTGCAAAGTATGGCAGTCATGTCAAACTCGGTGCTGGTAGTAATGGCTCACTGACTGCAACACAAATGTATATCGGTAGTACCCCACTCGAAGAGTTTGCAGGTTTGGAAACATTGCATGATGCAGGCTTCTTGACCTTCATGACTCGTCCAGGTGCAGCAGGTTACTATTTCGGTCGTGACAACACTTGTTCAGATGATGATTTCCGTGTCCTCGCACATGGGCGTGTGATCGACCGTGCACAACGTATCGCTGCACAAGCGTATTTGCCATTCATTGAGGAGCCTGTAAAAATGGCAAAGGATGGTAGTATAGAACCCGCAGTCGCTAATCAAAGAGAAGCGACACTTGACTTGGCTATCCGCACCAACATGAGTGAACAGATCAGTGATTGTGAGGTTGTAGTTCCAATCAAACAAGATGTCATCAACACTTCAACAGTACAAACAAAAGTAAAGATTCTTCCATTGGGCTATGGCACATGGCTTGAAGTCTCACTTGGTTTGGCTGCATCTCTTTAACCACTCTAAATTCTATTTTATATGGCAAACATGCATATTCGTTCAAGTGAGTGCGCTTGGCACCACTCAACCGTGAATATCCTTGGTCGTAATCTCGTGGGTATTACAGCGTGGGAATTCAAGAAAGAGGTTGAAAAAACAGCAGAATACGGCGCAGGGCAAAAAGCAATCGACATTCAAGAAGGACCTGAAAAATGTTCAGGTAGTATCACTGTCTTTGGCTATGAGTTAGACAAGATGGAGCAAGCAGCAAAGCTTGCAGGGTACGATAGTCTTTTGCATGTGCCTCATGAGGCTATCGTTGTGACTACCTGTTTGCGCAAAACATTGGCTGATCCCATCACGACAATTACTGCGCGCGGTGTGTCATTTACAGAAACCACAGACGGGATGGGGCAAGGCGATAAGAAGCGAGAGTGCCCACTTCCTTTCATTTGTTTAGATATAGATAAAAACACCATTTCGTTATGAAAAAAGAAATAGAGAAGACTATTACTCAAATCGTAGATGAGCGATTTGGAAAGGAAAAAATGGCACAACTGCAAGCACAGTACAATGGTCGAAAACTCAACATTATTGTAGTAGAAGATAAAGTGGCCGTTCTTGCTCCGTTGACTCCAAAAGCGCTCAGCGACTACACGCGTATGGTTATGAATCCAAACGGTGGTGTGGATGCTGCTGCAAAATTGCTGATTGAAACTTTGTGGTTAGGTGGTGATGATGTTATCCGTGACGACGATGATTATTTCATGAGTGCAATGGTCGAGATCCAGAATCTCATAGAGCTAAAAAAAAGCTCTTCTGGCAAGTATTAAACGATGCAAAAGCGAATGAAGCAGATGGCTTCGAACGAAACCTCTGCTTCGCGCTTATGTACTACGGACCTCAAGCAGAAGATTGGGATATTGACACACTCGCCTATCGAACAGGAATCGCAATGAAAATGTATGAACAAGGAACTATAAAACGATTATGAGCCAATTTGTAGAATATGCAATGAAAATAAAGGATATGGCATCCGGCCCGCTTGGTGGAATTGCAAACTCCTTTGACAAAGTGACTGCCTATGCTAACAAAGCAGGGAAGGCATCTTCTATGTTCTCAAATATGGTATCAGGGGCGTTTTCCTTGAACAATATCTTTGGCGCTGCTCAAGGTATTATCAACGTGGCTAAAGGCGTTGGTGAATCAATAGGTAGTACCATACAAGCCTCACTTGATAGGCAACAACTACAAGTCTCATTTGATGTCCTCACAGGAAGCAAGGAGGCTGGTAGCCGTCTTACTCAGCAGTTAGTCAATTTGCAGAAGGACACTGTGCTTGGTGCTGAAGTATTTAAGAATGCACAAACCATGCTTGGTTTTGGATTCAAAGACACAGAAATCTTGGAAAACATGCGAATGCTTGGAGATGTATCTATGGGCGATGCAGAGAAGCTTAACTCGCTTACACTTGCATTCTCACAGGTGCGTTCTGCTGGTAAGCTGCAAGGCCAGGACTTGCTGCAACTCATCAATGCCGGATTTAACCCTCTGGAAGCCATGTCTAAGAGAACCGGCAAATCTATTGCTCAACTCAAGGACGATATGAGCAAAGGAAATATCTCTTTCCAAATGGTTCAACAAGCATTCAAAGATGCAACAGGTGAAGGTGGTCGGTACAATAATATGTTGGCGACTATTGCTCAAACAGATGCAGGTATGAAAGCACAGCTTGGTGGAGCGTGGGAGGAGGTAAAAATCAAAATAGGCGATGCTTTCAAACCTCTAACACGCATGGGGTTGGAATTGGGCACGAAACTGATGCCTATATTGGAGAAATTAACCGTTCCTCTCTCTGAAGGGATGCAGAAGGTGGCAGATCTGCTATCTGCAGCTATGCAGAAGGTTCGTCAACTCAAGCCAGTATTTGATTCATTGTTCCAACCTTTGAAGAACATGATTGAACAGATACGAAATAGTATTGGAGGTCTTGCAGATTACTTAGAACCAATACGAACAGTCATAGCAGAACATATCTATCCCTATTTTGCTAAAGTGTGGAATGTAGTCACAAGTATGGTCGGTGAGTTGGTTTCTTTCGTTAGCCAATCGCAACTACTCAAGGACATATTCTCGTTCATTGGTACATGGGTCGGTAGGATTTATGATTGTATCAGCTATTTGGTAGATGGAGTCAAATGGGTATGGGATAATGTAATAATGCCGTTGCTTAATGGCATAGAGAAGGTATATCGTTGGATTAAAGGTTCCGAAATGCCAGGGGGGACACATCAGAAGTCTGGTGCTTCTCCTGAGAAGAAAACAACAGCCCCTATAGTCGATAACCAAACAAACGACAAACTCAGTGAGATTGCAAAGAATACGCAAGCAAATGCACAATCTGGCAAAGAAGCAAGTAATGCAGTTGCAAGCGCTGGACCAAAGGTGATCAATATCTCAGTGAATAAGTTTTTTGACAATATACAATTCAGTACAACCAACCTCACAGAGTCTGCCTCACAGATTGAGAATGTAGTTCTCGAATGCTTGAGTCGTGTACTTGTGCAAGGTGCAACAACCGCTTAATATGCTACAAGTAGTTACCAATCTTGAAGAAATATACAACACCTATTTTCAGGGACCATATTCAGTTCCACAAAAAGTAGAACCAGTATGGAACTCTACAAGGTTTGATTCGCAACTCCGTGAGAATATCCTTGGTCGTGAGGTATTCTTACCAATCCGCTTGAATGGTGCTAACGATATGTCTATTACATGCCCATGTGCGACCATTCGTGTGCAAGGTTCAAAGAACGTTATACGAACTGCAGTAAGTGAGCGAATTGGAACAGTCAAGGAAATGTTTCAAGTAGGAGACTATATTTTTACCATTAAAGGAGTTCTAATTGCTCCAAGTGGGAAAGCATTTCCAGATGATGATATTTACACCTTGCGACAACTATTTGAGAGTACAGAACATGTGCTACTACACAATGTTCTCAGCGATATGTTTCTGGACACTACACGATATGTTTGTATCACGGATCTTGAGTTCCCAGAGGTGCAAGGGAAATCACCCAGAATGCGACCATTTCAATTGACTTGCGAAAGTGACTATATTAACTCCTTAATCATCAAGTAATATGCTACACATGACTTCTGATATACGGATTGGTCAATATGCAGGTATCAAGGCTAATGACGTCTCCTGGCGTAGTAGTACAGGAAACTTCATAGACACGTGCACTATTGCACTTCCTTTGTCTCCTTACATGAAGAAGCAAGGTTCAAAGACTAAGCAGGAGGATGGCATTATGATTACACAAGCTGGTACGAAAGTGAATCATGTGGATAGTTTCCCTTTCAAGAAGGGAGATAGGGTTCAAGTCTGCCTTGGTTATGACAACCGAAATACATTGGTCTTTGAGGGATTTTTGCAGCAAATCAACTATCAAGAGAAATTAGTTCTTGAGTGTGAAGGATATGCAAATCAACTTAGAGATAAGTACTTCAGCAAGTCCTATAAAAAGACTACACTCAAACAAATCTTGATGGATCTAACATCAGGAACTGATATTTTGCTTTCCAGCAGAATAGATGATGTGCTTTTGGAGAATGTTTGGTTTAAGAATAGCACTGCTTTCAAGGTTCTTGAATGGGTGCAAAAAGAACTATGTTGCAAGGTGTTCTTTGATGGGCGTTATCTCTATGTGGGTGTGTCGAAGTTTATTTATGCTGACCCTAATCGCTCGCAAAACCCAGTGAGGCTGCGTGTAGGTTGGAATGTCATCAATGCAAATGAGCTGATGATACAGCAGTCAGAAAATGTGCAAATCAATATCGTTGAAAAGGATGCTGCAGGTACTACCAAAAAGACTAAAAGCGAGTCAAAAAAATATTCCAATGTTAAGGAAATCAAGGCGCGTCAAGGACTACCTGCTGAATATCTTAAACGAGTAGCTACAGAACTACAAAGAGAGGCTGATTATTCTAATTATTCAGGTAATATAGAATGCTTCCTTGAGCCACATATATTCAAGGGTGACAAAATCATGTTGGAAGATACGCGGTTTCCTGAGAGAGCAGGAACATATTTCGCAGATGAAATAGAAGGTTCTTTTGGTGAACAAGGTGCAAGGAGAAAAATCAAAATTCGCAAATATGGTAACTGATAATGACATTCGTAAAAAACTGGGGGAGGCATTCGAATCTGAACCTGTCACCGTATTGGCAGAGGTGAAGGGTGTGAACCAGTCTGACCGTACGTGCGATATTGACAATGATGGTGTCATGATTTACGGTGTCCGCCTCCAGTCTATTACTAAAGGTAATTGTGGCATTGTAGTGATTCCTAAAGTTGGATCCAAAGTGCTCTGTGTGCAGATTGAGAAAACAGACTCATTCATGATGCTACATAGCTCTGAGGTTGATAGCATAGAAATCAATGTTGCAGGCAAGACACTTGCTGCAGATAGCAACGGTTTCGTATTTAATGGTGGAACTATTGGTAGTGTCAAAGCTGATAAAATGGTAGAATGGATGATGAAGGTCTATTCAGATTTGCAAACATTAACGACATTGTTGTTGTCTTCTCCTGTTGTTGGGAATGGTGCAAACTTGGCAATAACATTTAAGCCACAAACACCATCCCCACAGTTGAAAGACTTTGCAGATGACACAATCAAACACTAATCAAACGCTATTCAAACGATGAAAGATATATATTTGAATGACACATTTGAGCCTATAGTGGAGAATGGAGATTTTGCGGTTGCTCCAAACCTCAAGCAAGCTCAGGCACTTCTATTGCAAACCAATAAAGGGGAATGGAAGCAACACCCAACGATGGGCGTTGGTGTACCGAACTTTTTAGAAACATTCAATATGTCTGAATTGAGCCGTGAAATTAGAGAACAATTCTCCCAAGATGGTATGAAGGTTAATAGAGTGCAAATCAATGGTACCACACTTAATGTAGAAGCAGAATGGAAGTAAAGGTTGGACAATCACTCCTGGATATAGCACTTCAGGCTACAGGCAATGCGGATAACGCACTGCAAATTGCACTTTTTAATGGCCTATGCCTAACAGAATCACTAATTTCTGGCACAACACTGGAGATACCTTCAGATTTGAATACCAATATGGATGTGCTGGAGGTATATCGTGAGAAAAAGATTATTCCTGCAACGGCTGCCACCAGTCAACAGGAAGCACTCAATCCTTTTGGTGGCATAGAATATATGGGAATAGAAATTGATTTTATAGTATCATAATATGGCACGTTCTACACAAACAATTTTTGACTCCTTACTTCAGGAGAAGCAACAAATGAAAGCACTGGATGTGCTCAGTTCTACTAGTGCAACAGCAATATGGCGACTACTATTGTATGTGGTGGCATATTGTGTTCATGTATTAGAAGTTCTTTGGGACCAATACAAAATAGAGGTAGATGCCGAAATTGACGCAATGCTACCACATAGAGCTAAGTGGTATCGTGACAAAGTGTTGCTGTTCATGAAAGATAAAGTGCTAATCCAGGACACTGACAAATACGATACTACAGGAATGGATGAGGAAAGTATCAATGCCGCACGAGTGGTCAAACATGCTGCTGTCTCTGAAGCTGCCGACACGAGCCGTTTGACTATCAAGGTAGCAGGTGAGACTAACGGAAAGCGTGCTCCTATTGCCAGTGCTGAGGAAGTGCAGTTGCAGGCATATCTTCAGGAAATCAAAGATGCTGGTGTATTGTTCACATTAGTCAATATGGCACCGGACTTTTTCAAGTGTGAGGTGGACATATACTACAATCCTATGAAAGATCCAAACACAGTGCTATATGACTGTGAACAAGCTATCAAGGACTATATTGAAAATCTGCCATTCAATGGAGAGTTTTCAAATATGGCTTTGGTTGACACTCTACAAGCCATTGATGGAGTTCGCATTGCAGAACTAAAAAATAGCGAGTCTGCGAGTTCTGCGAATGGTACATACTCGGCTATTGATGCACATGTGGTGCCTGTAGCTGGATATATGGAGGCAAAACAACTATTGTTGAACATGAAGCCACATACACTATGACACGATATGATATAGACTATAAGAAGTTGGCACTGAATATAACGCCAATCAAATTGAGAAATCAGTTGTACATGGCGTTTCAGTATCTTGTAGTATCACCCATTAGCCGACTTGCAAAGATGTTTGATGCCTACCGTACAGACACGAACTATCGCCTGCATCACAATGGGCAAGTATGCTACTTGCGTGCTGTCCTCAATGACTTGTTTGATTCAACACTACGCAGAATACAAATAGAAGATCTTGCTCCACAGCGTGAGCTGGTAATATGGAAACGAGACCAAAACAAACCAATAATGATTTCGGAGCGTTCTTCAGGAAATGCGATCATTGTTAGCAAACGAGGTTTTGGCGGTGCAGACGGCTATGATTTTGTGGTAATCTGTCCACTCGCTTTGCGTGGTGTTATTGATGAGACACGCATGCGTGCTGTCCTGGATCAATACAAACTTGCTTCAAAACGTTACACTATAACATACGCATAATATGAAAAAAACCAACGGAAACTACACAACGCAGTCGCAGAACAATTTTCCGCTTGACTGCGAAACCCTGAAGTATATTCAGGACAATCGACAAATGGTTGAGATTCTTGGCAACATTGCAGGTGATAAAGTCATTTTGTATGGTTGTACACTCAATTCAGCTAAGACTTCACGTACTGATGGATATGTTTTCGTCAAAACAACTGATTTCCCAGAAGGAGAAGTGTTGTATTTTGAAGGTGGTTCAATAGCCAATGGAATGCACTTGAACACACAAAACATCTCAGTCACTGCTAATGCCGAACCTTATCCAGTAGCATACACAGAACGTTCTTTGGTACCAGGCTTGGGGACTGAGCATTTCAATTGGAGTGATTTTGTAGAACTCTCAGACAAAACGAACCGTGCTCTGATGGAAGAGGTGAACTCTCTCAAGACACAAATTGCAGGGCTCACACCAGCTCCAATTGGTTCTATACAAATGTGGCCGTCGGACACGCTTCCTACAGGGTATCATCTTTGCGATGGTTCCTCACTCAATATAAGTGATTATCCTGAGTTGTACAAAGTTTTAGGAACCACTTATGGTGGCAGCGGAACTTCATTCAAGCTTCCAAATATACAAGGCTCGTTTGTTGCAGGAAAAGGTGCAAATGATTACAACACTTTGGGAGCGACAGGAGGTGCAAATAAAGTGGCACTTGGAGTGAGCGAAATGCCAAAGCATAATCACGATTCCGCAACAAGTACATCTGATAAAGAAGTTTCTACAAGTAGCGAAGGTAAACATAGCCACAATGTGAATTGGGGAACATACAATGGTAGTGGTGATGGTTATTATGGAGCTCGTACTGGTGGAGCTTCAAACTTCCCACATTATGTAGATAACAGTTGTTCTTTCAATGATACATGGTACGGAGAAGGCAAGTCAACTGAAAATACAAACGGATTTGTTGCCAAGGACGGAGAGCATAGCCATTCATTTGATATGTATGCGCGTGGTGGTGGTAATAACGGAGCCACTGTAGCACACGAAAACCGCCCACCATTTATTGTGTTGAACTATATCATAAAAGTCAAGTAATATGAAAGTATCACTATCACAAATCAAGTCCTGGTTCAAAAAAGGCATGTATCCAACCGAATCACAATTTGCAAACACTTTTGATTCGTTTTGGCACAAAGATGACACTTTACCATTGAGCGCAATTCAAAACCTGATGCAAATTCTCAATGACAAAGCGAGTGTGAGCACCCTTGATTCTAAGGCAGACTTGAACCATGAACATGAAGGGTATCTAAGACTACAGGATATTGTAGGAAAGCAAGACAAAGAAGACGCTTCTTTGAATACAAATTCCCGAACTATCGTAGGTGCAATCAATGAACTACATTCTTTGTTAGGGCTATCTATTAGACGTTCTTACACCCTCGATTTCGGTACCGCTGGCGAAATGGTTCAGGATGTAGCTATGTTGGGTGCAGGTACAATCACACGAGTGATCACACGCAATGTATCGCGCTTGTTTGTGACCAATTCCGCCAATGTACGCCAAGAGGTAAGTTTGACTGACACTCCCTCAATCGGCGTTTCAGATGGCGATATTCTCACATGGGAGATTGAGCGCACAACGGATGACGAACTGGCGTGTGTAGGTGTTTTGTTTGAATTGAGTTCAACCAATTAAAGCATATCAATATGAAGATAGAAGTAAAAAAAGGTGTCTATTGGGACACCGAAGCCACCACCCAGAGCGACAAGGCATACGCATGGATGCGTGAACAGAACCTTGCTCGCATGGCCATGGCTCCTACATCAGACAGCAACATGGTTGCGCCTGAATTAGACCTCAATCGTCGCCCTATCAAGTGGGTGATTGAGCACGAGACTTGCATTGTTGAAATCGTGCGTGAGTATGTGCAGCCCATAGGTCCATCGTGGGCAATGAAAAAGGATCATATAACAGTAACCTCTAAACTGCAATAATCATGGCTACAGACTTAATGAGATGGCGCACAGCGCCTACTGGCACAGAAGGTACTTCTACTGTTTATGCAGATAGTCGTTTTGGATCTGACCTCTTTGGAACAGGCACACGCGCTAACCCATACCAATCTTTGGGCAAAGCTTACCGCGCCACATCGAGCCGCCCGGCTCGCATTATTTGTCGCGGTCGTTTTTCCGAGATGTTGGCAGACGGCAACCACACATGCGAAATCAGCGGTGACTACTATGGTGCAGCAACCTTTGACGGCGCAGGTTACTATTTGATTTATGGCTTTACCCATAACAATTTGATAATCGTAAATACTGGCGTTGGTACTTATGATCTCGCCGTACACAGCGGCTCCGCAGCGTTTGCTGGTGTTGGCCGTGCTAACTATGCGAGCGTTGTGGGCAATGCTTACAATGTCTACGGGGTCGCCGGCTCGTCTGTCATGATTGACAGAGCGAGCCTATACTATGGTTGCATAGGCGGCAATACCGCCGTTAAATATGTCGGCGTTAGCCGACCGCGGCATAACGGATCATACCGTATTTGGATAGGTGGATATAATTCGGGCAATGTTTTGTCGCATTGTACGATTTATGGAACCGTGATAGAAGATCGAGAGAAAAATAAAGCAGGTGCAAGTTATACTAAAACATGTGTATCGACCATATTTGCTGATTTCGCTATGATTGCGAATGACATCAAAGTTAATTACACAGGCTGCTTGTTTGCTGCTGATGCTCGCTGGTATTACTTGAGCGGTGCGAATGGTGCTACAGATACCGTAGAGGAGTTGCCAATTACTGGTACTACCAGTGCGGAACGTCAAGCGTCATTGATTGCAGCGCTAAAAGCTAAATACGAAGAATATGGTGTAGCAGAGGCCTCACAGTATATTCCTGTATTTACAAGTTGCATTTTCTCTAAGCAAACTTCAGCTGAGATTTTCAATAATCCCGAAAATCAGGATTTCACCCTCAGAGAAGGTAGTGATGCTATCTTGAATGACTCTACATACATTGGTGCGTTCCCACCTGCGCTGAATGTGCCTATTCTTGACGATAGCACTGGCGTTGTAGGTTCATGGGACGAGTTGTCTGCATCTGGCTGCATTGCTGTAGCTGACAATGCTATTTGTATTGATGAGACCTCACAAAGCAGAACCGGTGAAATCTTGAGTAAAATTGTCAAGATTAACCCAGCTGCTTACCAGTTGAATGGTATCTTTGCATATTGCATGGACAAGTTCACAGACTACCATACATTCCTCAGTCGTCAACAGATCACAGGAGCGACCTATTCAGCCGGTGAAACACTCCCAATTGGTGTCTATATCGTCAAAGGAGCGGTAATTTATCAAGAAAATGTCATTTCTAACAACTCAATTTTGGTAGTGTCAGAAAATAACACTACCTTTGCAGACGATAATTATACATCGACGCTGATTGAGGTTGTACACCCTAATACGATGGACGCAATTTACTGCCGTTGTAGGTCAACAATCTATGTCAAGATCAAGGCTGCTGACGGTTTGGAGCGTGGAGGTATTTATCTGAATATCGGTGACAAGAACATCACATACCATGGGCGTGTGTATGTTCCGGGCGAAAGCTTTGTGGCTAAAGGCGACAATGAGACTTTCACCTGCGAGGATGCCGATTATGAAATAGGCGTAATGTTTGACGATAGTCGTGTTCCTGCGAGTGAATGGGTACCAGCGCGAATGTTCGGAGAGTATTTCGTAATGAAGCAATCAGGTGCTATTCGTCTTGATGAGAATGGTGTTCCTGTAAGCTCAGGCAATTATTTGGCATACCAAACAACTGCCAACGGCGGATATTCAGACCAACTGCGCAAGTCGATTATTAGTCAAAGATATGTTCAATTTGCAATCTTTGTAAACCAGTATGATCACATTGATTAGTTCATTTTCATCACAACGAATTGCAGTTGAGCATGCAACTGGCGACAACGCACTACTGCGTTCTGTCTCTGCACAACAGGTCAGCATGGATAGAACATCGGGAGAAGGTGTGTTGATCACTTCCAGTTCTGCGTCAAAATCAGGGTTTGATATAGGCGGAGTAACTATAGCAGTCCCTGACATGACAACGAATATCGTTCGATTAAAATGATATTAAGGTCGTAGAGCTTTGGCGGCTCCGAAGCGTTTGCTGGTGTTGGCCGTGCTAACAATGCGAGCAATGTGGGCAATGCTAACAATGTCAACGGGGTCGCCGGCTCAAATACTTTTTTAGAATCTCGTCAAGTTCTACGATCTTTGCCGACAATACTACGAAAACGGCAGAACATAAACAACGGTAAACTTATGAGTAGGGCAACCGAAAATTGGTAAGAAAAAGCAGACCATGAAAAGGTATGGCAATTTATGGGAGCAAGTGTGTGACCGTACCAATATAGAGTTGGCGGCCGACAATGCACTGAAGGGCAAGAAACTGACACGAGAGCGTCAGCGGTTCATTGACGATAGGCAGCACCTATTGGATGAACTACAAGCCTCACTTGTGAATGAGACATATCGTTTCAGCTTTTTGAAGTATTTTACAGTCTATGAGCCAAAGGAGAGACAAATACATCACTCTCCTTTTTACCCAGACAAGATTCTACACCACTGCGTGATGAACGTAGTTAAGCCGATAATTTTGGAGAAGTTAACGGTGGACGCTTACGGTTCAATCAAAGGGCGTGGTATCACAATGGCAGCCGATAAACTAAAGCGGGTATTGGCCAAACACCCACAATGGTATTTTCTCCAGATTGACTGCCGAAAATTTTACTCCTCTATTGACCATGATGTTTGCAAGAATGCTGTTCGAAGAGCAATCAAATGCCCTAAGACACTGAAAATGCTTGACGCAATCATCGATGTACACGAACAGGGTCTTGCGATCGGTGTTTATCCGAGTCAGTACCTTGCAAACTTAGTCATGGCTAAAATCGACCATTGGGCGAAAGAAGTACAACATATTCCGTACTACTTTCGCTACATGGACGACATCGTGATGGTGCTACCCTCTAAGGAAATGGCAAAAGAAGTCTTGGAGCGTATCACTATTGAACTCGAAACACTCAAGCTAACGGTCAAAAACAACTGGCGTATTGCGCCTGTGGCCAATGGTATTGACTTCATCGGGTACAAGTTCTATCCTACGCATACGCAGCTACGAAAACGAATCAAACAGGCTATGCAGAAGCGTGTGAGACAACTCACGAAACAAGGAGTAGATGATGCAACTTTCAAGCGCAAACTGGCAAGCCATTTTGGCTGGTGCAAACATGGTGATTGCCGGAACTTGCTACGAACTACACTGAAAGACAAAATATACTTATTCGAAAATAATATGGAATACAAGAGACTTTCAGAGATTCGAGAATCCGAAAATTGGTTCGGACTACCAAAAGACAAGCGCGTCAGTATCAAAGACCTGTATGATAAAGACGTTGTGTTTTTTGACTTCCTTACAGCCACTATCCGTGGAGAGGAAAAAATAGTCGTGAAATTCGGGTACCCGGATAATCCTGAAGACTACCGAATGTTTATCACCAGAAGCGAAGTAATGAAAAGCCGTTTGGAGCGTGACAAGGATGTAATGCCTTTTGTTGCGACTATCAAGCAGATTAAGAATTACGTCGCATACGAATAAGCCGCTTGCCGAGAGGGCGTAAAAAAAAGCGCCCTCGGCTGTGTTGATTAGCTCTCTGACCTTCTAATCTCCACACTTACGAGCGAATACCCCGCTACCGAGGACACTATATGTGCCCATGGAGCGGGGTATTCGCTTCTTTTGCCTGTTCCCATCCATTTGATGGGCGCGGCTTGTTATGTCCCTATAAATACATATAGGAGTCAGAGAGGCTGCAAAATTACTACATTTTTTTGACATAAACAAATTTTTGAACAGGAAAGGAGAATTTTCATGAATCTTTACTACCAAATGTTGGACAAGATTATGTCTGACGGACGCACACAGACCAATAAGAAGGGCGGAATCAAGTACCTAACCAACGAGGTGTTGCACCTCACACCTGCTGACTTGCTCGACATATTCGAGACGCACGGCATTGCACGCAAGAAGCTCAAGACGGAGTTGAGTATGTTCCAAGCAGGAATCACCTCTACAGAGCAATATCGCCAGGAGGGAATCACTTGGTGGGACTATTGTGGAGAGCAACTCAAAAACAGTTATCCGACATACTTCAAGCGTTTGCCAAAACTCATCAAGAAGATCAATACTGAGAAAAAGAATAGCAAGAACTATGTGCTATTCCTGGGCGAAACGAATGTAGAGACTAATCAGCAACCATGTTTGTCTCTGGTGCAGTTTCAAATAGAAGATGGTATGTTGGTACTCAGCGCTTACCAACGCAGTTCTGACGCTAATTTGGGACTGCCTGCTGACATCTACCACCTCTATTTGATGGCGCGTCAAATAGATTTGCCTCTCAAGTCTATCACATTGTTTTTAGGCAATGTGCATATCTATGAATCCAACCTCTTACGCACCTACGAACTATTGAACGGCGCACAGGGCGTGAAGTTTGAGCTTAATGTATGAAAGACTGGACAGGTAACAAACGCAGCGCACACGCCATGATAGGCTCTCATGTGGGCGCATTAGGTGTGCGCCAGGAACACGATTACTATGCGACGGATCCAAATGCTCTGGCAAGCCTGTTAAAACAAAAGCAGCTTCCGCATGTAGTCTATGAGTGTGCATGTGGCGCGGGTCATTTGGCAGAGGTGTTAGTGGAGCAAGGGCATAGTGTTGTTGCTACTGACCTTGTGCCTCGTGGCTATGGTGTTGGTGGAGTGGACTTCCTCAAGGTAGAGAGTTTGCCAGAGGGTTGCAATTGTATATTGACTAATCCGCCGTACAAGTTCACAATGGAGTTCATAGAACATTCGTTGGAGTTGTTGCCTGAAGGCGGTGAAGCGATTTTCTTGTTGAATGTGAACACACTGGCAGGGAAAGCCCGCTATGAACGCCTATATTCGCGTGGTTCACTGAAAGAAGTGTATATATTCCCAAGAAGGGTGCAATGTGCCAAAAATGGTGACTTTGCCAGCATGACTGGTTCAGCAGTGAACTATGCTTGGTTTGTATTTAAGAAGGGATATACCAAAACAGCCCAACTACATTGGATTGCATGATGGTGCAAAAACACTTTCTCAAATACACTGCAAAGGTACAAAAAAAATCTGACATACGCAAGTTTTTTTGACAAAAAAATCAATAAAAATTCACTTTTTTTGAGTGCCTTTTGAATGATATTCGAGTGCTATTCAAACATTAAAAAAAGCAGCAAACTTTCGCGATAGGAGTTTGCTGCTTTTGAAATTTTGTTGCACTTTTCGTTTTGTAAAAAGCGCACTTTTCGTTTTGGCGAATATACATTTAGAGCGGTAGCTATATATTTATGTCTTATGCACAACATAGTCCACCATGTCCAACAATATGCCGGTTCAGTATAGTGGGAGTAATCGGTACGATTTATAAAAGAATCTAATCGGTCATAAAAAGCACATACATCTGATATTCGGGGAAGTTTCATCAACCTTTTACAAGACAACCAAATATTCCAGCTACCTCCCTCCTTTATACTTAATGCACATGCGGAAGATTGATCATCTAACGAGTGGTAGAACTTTAACATTCGAGTTCCAAGCAAAAAGTAGTCTGAAAAATGTTTATACGTGCTAGTATGGGTTGTTGATGTAGCATTGTAGTGTACACGATACGCACATTTATCACTATACATCATACTTTTAGCGTGATATAGATGCACCGCTACAAAGTCTGAATCTTCAAACAATACATCTTCCGCAAAAGGATAATTCACCTGTTGTAAAAAAGATTTGAGATAAACATAAGGCACTGGACCACTACACCAATATGCATGCGTCGTCTGCACTTCGATGCCAGTGAAGATACCATCTAAAGTTATTGGTTCTTTTTCTGTAACAATGCCTTTCTCATTGACATTCACATAATGCATGGCGACCATATCAAGGTGGTGTTCTTCGGCAAGTTGTAAAGCATTAAGTACACCAAAACTTGTTTCATCATCACTATCCACAAAGATGATATATTTACCTTGCGCTATAAATATGCCTCTATTGCGCGCTGCTCCTTGACGATGGTTTTCTGATTGGCGAAGTAGTGTGATATTGGTATGCTGCTTGGCATATTGTTCAACCACTTGTATTGTATCATCTTTGGAGCAGTCATCAATGACGATCACTTCAAATTCCTGTTCAGTAAGACCAAGAGCGTATATGCTATTCAAGCAACGAGTAATACTATTACTCGCATTGTAGGCAGGGATGATGAAAGAGCAGAGTGGCATAAGCAAGTTAAATTAATGGGCACACAGAAAGTAATTTGTCTAAGTCAATACGCATTGCAGACCAATTATCCAATTCGTTATGAATTTGAGATAGTTGAATATCAGTCACTAATAATGGGGTGTCTATCGTTTTGCCAATAGACAAATAATAATCCTTAAATTTGAAATTATTATCTGGATGTTCATTATTTGTCAAACTAATCCACAGATTAGGAATTTTATATGCATCTGCTATGATGATTCCATGTAATGAAGAAGATAATATATACTCGCAGGAAAGAATTTTATCTATGAATTCGTTCCATTTATTAAACATTATTGGATCAATGAATAATACACTATCTCCTAAAAGAGTATGAAAGTGAGAAACAATAGAGCCGGTCAATGAAGTACTCGCGTGAAGTATTACACCATATTTGTATTGCTTTTCTACTTTTGGTTGATAATATCTCGGAAATAATAATGCAGGATCACCATATATTTCTGGGCAATATATTCCATGATCCATCAAAACTTTGCGAGTTAATGGGCCACGTACTGCTAATACTTGTTTTGGTTTTTGGATGTGATTCCATAGCTCATCTCTTGAGTTTAAACAACCACTACCCCATACTATTGTATCGGGTTCAATAGCCCATGGCAAAATGGAACCAACCATTGCTATTGATTGTTTTGCTGATGCGTACTTATATGGCAATGCTTTTCTGCCAGATATTAATTCGGCTAAGGTTAAATTGATATAATCACCCCAATTATATGGGGTAATCTTATGACTCCAAAGATAAGTGTTAGAGTTTATCCAATATTTAATAGACAAAAATGGTTTGTAAAAAAGAGATTTTAATCCATAATGTATACGACACCCTAATGGATATCTCCATATTTTATATTTTCTTGGAATATTCATAAATATTTGTATGTCTGCTCAATAAAAAATATACCAATACAAAAAAGCGGTCTTCTGCTAACAGAGGTCCGCTTTTACATGCATAATTATGTACAAAAAAAGCGGGACTGCACTGTTGCTGTTCCGCATTTCGAGGCCCTGGAATTGCCTTTAACTCTGAACAAGCAACACCGAAGCCCACGCCGATATGTACGCACACATACACACCCTCATGGTGCGTATGGAGATAGATATACATATCCCGAGGACATCAAAATGCTGCAATTTCTTGGAGTTATTTAGAATTTTCCAGGTTCCGAAATGCCAAGAACAAAGCGCGTAGGACACCCCATAAAACGAGTTTTATCGGGGACCCCGTTTTGACGCCTTTATTATGTCTTGTAAACGCCCACCCGTAGATAGTTAATATTTCACTATCTTTCCCAAGGCGTGGGCTAATTACGAGTGCAAAGGTACAATAAAATTTGCGGATATGCAAGAGGAGAGCGATTTTTTCGCTATTTTTAGTGTAAGATGCACTAAACACCCACACAAATGCGGGAGAAGTACACAAGCTATTTAGTGGGAGAAAGTATATGGAAAGTATGGAGAAGTATCGGTAATCATACGGCGAAGTCCCTATGAAGTCCCTATGAAGTTCCTATGAAGTTCCTATGAGGATAGGTGGCAGGTAAGGGGCAAGTAACTGGCAAGAAAGAGGATGGAGGGAATGAAGGAAGGAGCGAATTAACGAATTAACGAATGAGCGAATGAAGGAAGGAGTGAATGAAGGAAGGAAATACTCTAAAAATAGAAAGACTAAGCGGGAAGCTTAGTCTTTCTTTATCGAGGAATCAAGAATCGGGATTCGAGATTCTAATATCTGGATTAGTGGCGGTTCAAACGTGCACCATCAGCCTCTGGGTTGCGGCGCTCTGGACGTGGGCCACGACGCTCTGGACGAGGACCGCGATCACTACGAGCAGGACGCTCTGGCTCTACATACCCCTCTGGTTTCTCCTTCAATGCCTTAGCACTGAGCTTGAACTTACCCGTCTTTTGGTCAACCTCCATGAGTTTGATAGTAATCTTATCACCCTCTTGGATACCTGTCTCCTCCATTGTCTCGTAGCGTTTCCAATCAATCTCAGAGATATGGAGCAAGCCCTCTTTACCAGGCATGAACTCTACGAAGCAACCATATGGCATGATAGACTTAACAGTTGATTGGTACACCTCGCCAACCTCTGGGATAGCCACGATAGCTTTGATCTTAGCAACAGCAGCGTCCATAGACTCTTGGTTGTTGCTTGCTACCTCTACCTTACCGCCTTCTTCGATCTCATCGATAGAAACGACAGCACCTGTCTCAGCTTGGATACCTTGGATAATCTTACCACCAGGGCCAATCACTGCACCAATCATATCCTTAGGAATAATGAAGCTTACGATACGTGGAGCGTGAGGTTTGAAGTCTGGACGAGCAGCAGGCATGGTCTCCTCAATCTTATCAAGGATATACATACGTGCTTGGTGCGCTTGTGCGAGGGCGTTCTCAAGAATCTCGTAGCTCAAGCCGTCCACCTTGATATCCATTTGGCAAGCGGTAAGACCGTCGCGTGTACCAGTGGTCTTGAAGTCCATATCGCCGAGGTGATCCTCATCACCGAGGATGTCGCTCAGAATAGCGTACTTGGTACCCTTGCACTCAGAGATAAGACCCATAGCGATACCAGAAACTGGTTTGATAGGTACACCAGCGTCCATGAGAGCCAAAGTACCAGCGCAAACGGTAGCCATAGAAGAAGAACCGTTAGACTCGAGGATGTCGCTAACTACGCGAACAGTGTATGGGAAATCAGCAGGCACAACGCTCTTGAGGGCGCGGCAAGCCAAGTTACCGTGACCAATCTCACGACGACCTACACCACGTTGTGGGCGAGCCTCGCCAGTAGAGAATGGAGGGAAGTTATAGTGCAAAAGGAACTTATCTGTACCTTGAACCAATGCCTCATCAACAATCTTCTCATCGCGGCTGGTACCAAGAGTAACAGTAGAGAGCGATTGTGTCTCACCACGGGTGAAGATTGAAGAACCGTGAGGTCCTGGCAGTGGAGCTACCTCGCACCAGATAGGACGAATCTCGGTAGTTGTACGGCCATCGAGACGCTTACCCTCATCAAGGATAGAGCGACGCATTGCCTCTTTCTCCACATCGTGGTAGTATTTATTTACAAGTGCTTCGATGTCATCTACCTCTACGCCAAGAGCCTCAGCGCGAGCAGCCATATACTCGGCTTTTTCGGTCTTGAAGTCCTCGCGGATTTGGGTGAACATCTCCTCGCGGTGGTGCTTATCGGTGTCCGCAGCAGTAGCTTGTGCGTATGCACGAGCGTAGCTGAAGTCGTGAACGGCTTGCTTGAGTTCATCGTCGTTGATCTCGTGGCAGTACTCGCGTTTAACGGTCTTGCCATACGCCTCCATCATCTCAATTTGGGCTTGGCATTGAGGTTTGATTGCCTCGTGAGCTATGCGGATTGCCTCGAGCATATCTGCCTCGCTAACCTCTTTCATCTCACCTTCTACCATCATGATGTTATCAAGAGTAGCAGCCACAACGAGCTCAATATCCGCTTGTTCGCATTGAGCGAAAGTAGGGTTAATCACGAACTCGCCATTTACGCGCGCTACGCGAACCTCAGATATAGGACCCTCGAATGGGATATCAGAACAAGCGAGTGCAGCCGAAGCAGCAAGACCAGCAATAGACTCTGGCATATCGATACCATCGGCAGAGTACATGGTTACGTTTACGAAAGTATCTGCGTGATAATCAGCAGGGAAAAGAGGACGCAAAGCACGGTCGATGAGACGAGCGATAAGAATCTCGTAGTCAGATGCTTTACCCTCGCGGCGAGTAAAACCACCTGGGAAACGACCAGCAGAAGCAAATTTCTCTTTGTACTCAACGGTAAGCGGCATGAAATCCGTACCTGGAACTGCATCCTTAGCGGAGCAAACAGTGGCAAGCAACATGGTATTTCCGAGTGTAGCCATCACAGCACCATCGGCTTGCTTGGCGAGCTTGCCAGTTTCGAGCGTAATCACACGCCCATCAGGGAGAGTAATCTCCTTTCTTACAATATTCATCTTTTTAATTAGCTTTAGCGGGCACCATTTGTACCCAAGTTAGTTATAGACCATAAATGTCGGTGCAAAGGTACAACTTTTTTTTGATATATACAAAAAAAAGAGCCAAAAAAGGCTCTTTTTTTTTAAGGAGGAACTCACATATTCCCTTATAATAATAAAATCTATATACAAAATTTGATCTACAAGCGAATCAACGTAGAACCAGATGTTTTTACATTGCTCGTCTGTAATTGCACTGCATACACACCATTAGGCAAATGCGAGATATTAGCAGTCCTGCCTTTAACCGTTTGTACTAACATACCATTGATGCCATAAATGCTCAATTGCACATCATCATCTGGCATATTATCCTCGATAAATAGCACACGCAAAATACCATTTTCTAGCACAAAACGAGCTTGCGAAGGTTGATAATCGTAAATATTCGGAATTGCTGTTTTTAGATCTAATGCGTGTAGTAGCCCTTTATACACATCAATCTGTCCATATCCATAGGTATTGTTGGGATAATCTAATTCAGCCTCGGGTTTGGTGGCAGATTTTGCGATAATATCCAAAATATCATCTGGTGTAAGTTTCGGATTTGCCTCCAACCACAAAGCAATAGCACCAGCAACGATAGGAGAAGCCATTGATGTACCAGATTGTGCCATGTAATAATAACTCTTTCCATTATGCAACACTTTTTCTGTTAGCCACTTTTTATCATCTTCAAAAGTAGTTGAAAAACTGTTATGTGCCGCATTGATATACATTCCTGGTGCCACAACATCTGGCTTGATAAGCCCATCAAAAGTCGGTCCTAAAGATGAGAATTGAGCGATATGACCCACAGAATCAGGTAGCATCACATCCAACTCATTATTTACAGTGCCAAACATATTCGTATAAGTAGAATGATAGCCAGTCGCTCCCACCGCAACAACAAATGGCAATGTCGCAGGCCACGCAACAGAATAACCATGAGCGAGCAAATTATACTCTGGCACACCAGATATATTCGCAAATGGACTCAAAAATAAATCGCTATACAACCAAGCAGGCGAATCTCCGGTAAGTAAAATAGATGCTCCATAATACATCAAATAAAGCACATGAGGCATTGTACCATCTATGTGAAATACATCACCACGCTCATCAATATATGTACTTTTATATATTTTAAGAACAATATCCCCTGCACTCACTTTTGTTCTCAAAACGCAAGTATCGCCATTAAGTAGTTTTACGGAATCAGTATGAAAAGTAAGTGTACTCTCTACCGTAGATTCTGATAATTTAAATCCCCAGAAATCTATCCGAACATACTGATTATCAGGAGTTACAATATCCATATCAATTATTGCGCCTCCCCCTATACCATTCGTAATAGCAGCACCAGCCTGATGCATAGTTGCAGGTTTCTCCATATAGGGGATATTCATTCCCATATTTCCACATGCTGCTACGATTATACGTCCTGGACCAACTAATTCTTGCAAAGCCTCTCCCTCTAAAATACGTTGGCGTGATAATGTGATACTCTCACAACTACTAAAGTTTGCTACACAAGGTTTACCTTCTGCAGCCGCTTTATCAAAAATGTATTTAAAGCCCAACACAGCAGTTGCAGAAGTATGTGCATTAGGATTTTCAAAATCTTGACGCTCTGAATTGAAATCCACCAAATAAATATCGCTCTGAGGAGCCATACCCTGATATTTTCCATTAACACTTGACCCTGCCATTGTGCTTGCAACGTGCGTACCATGTGTATGATTATAGGTGTTTTGCGAATGTTTTAGCGCAACAATTTCATCGGAATCTTCTATCCCATGTCCGTAAGTGCCATCTGCATTTTTCCACAACATATCATAGTAATACTTGATACGCGACTGTCCATTCTCATCAAAAAATGCAGGGTGCGTAAAGTCATAATACGTATCAAACACTCCTGCCACAACACCCTTGCCAGAATATGCTTGAGGTAAATTTATGCCACTATAAACATCGGCCGAATTGATATATCCATGCGTTTTATCCATGGCTGGGCGAGGCATACGCTCTGCCTCTATTCGTATAACACGCTGATCAACAGATAATGCCGCCAAACGACCCCAAGGAATATTCACAATATAAATACGCCCCACCTGTTCTGCCACTTTGCAATCATACTCAGCAAAAACAGCATCATCTTGCTCTGTATCAGCGAGTTTCACCAATGCTAACACATATGACAAAGGAGCGTCCTCTCGTGCTTTCTGATAAGACTTTTGTGAATATTCATGCATCATCTCTGCCAAACGAGATGATAGTTTTGTATAATTGGCATCTGTCTGCGAAAGTGCCGCAACAGAAACAAATGCCAACACATAGGATAAAACGATTTTTTTCATTAGTTTATTTTGTAAAACCAAAGGAACCACATACAAGTTGACCCCTCAACATGCATGTGATTCCCTTGTTGTTATTGATTGATAGTACTTATCCGAGCATAGTCAGCAAGATACCCGCAGCCACAGCCGAACCAATCACACCTGCTACGTTTGGACCCATAGCGTGCATGAGGAGGAAGTTGCTTGGGTCGGCCTTTTGACCTTCTGCTTGGCTCACACGAGCAGCCATTGGCACAGCAGATACACCAGCAGAACCAATCAGTGGATTAATCTTCTCTTTGGAGAAGAGGTTCATAAACTTAGCGAGAAGCACACCACCAGCAGTACCCATACCGAAGGCCACGATACCCATACAGAGAATCAAGATAGTCTTCACGTTGAGGAAGGTAGCACCTGTAGCAGTAGCACCTACTGAAAGACCGAGGAAGATAACCACGATATTCATCAATTCGTTTTGAGCCACCTTGCTTAAGCGATCAACTACACCAGACTCCTTCATCAAGTTACCCAACATCAAGCAGCCAATCAATGGAGCTGCATCAGGCAATACCAATGCGATGATAGCAGTGATAATGATAGGGAAGACAATCTTCTCTACCTTGCTCACAGAACGGAGTTGTTTCATCTTAATCTTACGCTCTGCTGGAGTAGTCAACGCACGCATGATAGGTGGTTGAATCACTGGCACCAATGCCATGTAGGAATAAGCCGCAATAGCGATAGGGCCGAGCAAGTGAGGAGCCAACTTAGATGTCAAGAAGATAGAAGTAGGACCGTCTGCGCCACCGATGATACCGATAGAACCTGCCTCTGCTGGAGTAAAGAATGCACTTGCACAGAGGAAAGTGATAAAGATACCCACTTGCGCTGCAGCACCCAAAATCAATGATTTAGGGTTAGCAATCAGCGGACCAAAGTCAGTCATCGCACCTACACCGATGAAGATCAAGCAAGGATAAACACCTGCTTTTACACCGATATAGAGCACATCCAATAGACCTGCATTCTTCATGATGTAGCCATAGCTGTGATAGCCTTCGTGGTTGACATCAAGGAAGTTGGTCCACAATTCTGGGTGATACATTTCCGCGCCTGGCAAGTTGGTAAGCAACATACCAAAGGCAATAGGCAATAGGAGCAGTGGCTCGTATTGCTTCTTAATAGCCAAGAAAAGTAGGAAGAACGAAATCAATAGCATCAGACCTTGACGCCAGTCGATATTCATAAATCCCATCCCTTGGAAGAAGGTTAAAACGTCATTCCACATAATCTTAAAAGTTTTAAAGTTTTAAGGGTTTTAAAAGTTTTAAAGGTATAAAATTATGCGATAACAACGAGCAAGTCATCTTGCATTACGCTTTGACCTGGAGCCACAGCAATCTTGGTAACAGTACCGTCGCAGTCAGCCATGATTGGGTTCTCCATCTTCATACTCTCGAGCACGAGGAGGGTATCACCTTTCTTCACTGCTTGACCTTCTTTTACAGCCACAGAGATTACTGAACCTGGCAATGGGCTATTCACTTTGTTGCCACCTACAGGTGCAGCAGCAGGTGCTGGAGCTGGTGCTGGTTGTGGAGCAGGAGCAGCAGCTGGCTTTGGTTGAGGAGCAGCCACTGGCTTTGGAGCAGCAGGAGCAGCAGCCACAGCTACGGTCTCAATCTCAACCAACTTGTCGTCTTGCATTACGTTTTGACCTGGTTGAACGAGTACGTTCTTCACTGTACCAGTGTATTCGCTTGCTACGACGTTCTCCATCTTCATACTTTCCATGGTGAGGAGGGTGTCGCCTTTCTTCACGCTATCGCCTGGCTTAACCATCACTTTCACGATGCTACCTGGCAATGGACTCTTAACAGTAGCAGAACCAGTAGGTTGTGCAGGAGCAGCAGCCACAGAAGCAGCAGGAGCAGCTACGCGAGCAGCAGTTACTTTTTTAGACTCTTTCTTTTGGAACTCAACGATAAAAGAAGTACCATTTACAACTACTTCTGCTACATTGGTTTCTATCTCTTTGACGGTGGTATCATATTTTTGTCCGCCAATGGTAAAACTAAATTTTTTCTTCATTGTCTTAACGATGTAAATTGTTCATGCCGTACATCTTGTTATTCCATTGAGTACGGTGTGGTTGAATAGTAATTTTGGTATCTTCCTCGTCGTGCACACCATTATAATATAGGTGTAACGCAAGTGCAATAGCTGCGGTACTATCAGCTGTCAGCGTGATAGAATCGTCGATTTTACTCTTGGTATAGGTAACAGTCTCTTTTGCTGTTTCTTCTACTTTCTTCGCTTTCACGCGGGGTTGCATAATCCAACCCATCAACTTCATGATATACACGAAGACAAACAGCAGAAGTACCACCATACCAAAGCCAAGACCAGTGATAAACCATGTCTGGGCGGTAATGCCTGTTTGGGCAGTAACTTCAAGTAACATCATAATTACAATGGAATATTAGAGTGTTTCTTCAGAGGATTGGTCAAGCGCTTGGTTTGCAAGTTCTCGAATGCGCGAACAATACGCTTACGAGTGTTGCGTGGCTCGATGATGTCATCGATATAGCCGCGGTTAGCTGCTTGATATGGGCTAGCGAACAAGTCTTTGTACTCTGCCTCCTTCTCTGCAATAAATTTCTTCTTCTCTTCTGGATCCTCGATAGCTTTGAGGGCCTTAGCTTGGAGCACACCTACTGCGCCACTTGCACCCATCACAGCAATCTCAGCGTTTGGCCATGCGTAGCAAACATCACCGCGCAATTGCTTGCAGCTCATCACGATATGGCTACCACCATAAGACTTACGGATAGTCACAGTCACCTTAGGCACAGTTGCCTCGCCGAATGCGAACATCAACTTTGCTCCGTGGTCGATGATACCAGCGTACTCTTGACCTGTACCGCAGAGGAAACCAGGAACGTCCACGAGGGTAAGGATTTGGATATTAAATGCGTCGCAGAAACGAACGAAACGAGCTGCTTTACGGCTAGCGTCGCAGTCCAACACACCCGCCAACCAGCTTGGTTGGTTAGCGATGATACCTGTTGAACGACCGTTGAAACGTGCGAAACCGCAGATGATATTCTTTGCATAGTCTTTTTGAACCTCCATGAAGTCGCCATTATCTACGATAGTGTAGATGATGTCCTTCATATCGTATGGTTTGTTTGGATCATCTGGAACGATCTCGTTCAAACCTTCCTCTACGCGCATTGGATCATCAGTGCAGTTCATGAGTGGTGCCTCCTCCATGTTGTTTTGTGGGATGAAGCTAACGAGACGACGAACTTCTTGCAATGCCTCTTCCTCGGTAGCAGCTACGAAGTGAGTAACACCAGACTTGGTTGCGTGCACCTTAGCACCCCCCAATTGCTCTACGGTTACGTCCTCACCTGTCACGCTCTTCACTACCTTTGGACCAGTGATAAACATGTATGAGTTTTGCTCGGTCATCATGATGAAGTCGGTCAAAGCTGGGCTATAAACAGCACCACCGGCGCAAGGGCCAAAGATTACTGAGATTTGTGGCACTACACCTGAAGCCAAGATGTTACGCTCAAAGATTTCTGCGTAACCAGCGAGTGCGCAAGCACCTTCTTGAATACGAGCACCACCTGAATCGTTCAAACCAATGATAGGAGCACCGAGTTTAACGGCTTGATCCATTACGTTGCAGATTTTTTGTGCCATGGTCTCGCTCAGTGAACCACCAATTACGGTAGCATCTTGTGCGAATACGAATACGAGGCGGCCGTCGATAGTACCGCTACCTACTGCCACACCGTCACCCAAGAACACTTTTTTCTCCATACCGAAGTCATGGCAACGGTGGGTGAGGAACATGTTTACTTCCTCAAATGAACCCTCATCGAGGAGCATGTTGATACGCTCACGAGCAGTGTAACTACCTTTAGCGTGATGTTTTTCTACTGCTGCTTCACCGCCACCAGCTGCTGCTTTCACGCGGTTGTCAATCAGTTTTTGCAATTTTGTTGTATCCATTTCTTTATGTTTTATATTTGAGTCAGGATTCAGGAGCCAAGAGCAAAGACTCATTACAATCGTCTGATTAGTCGTTACTGATTGGTCTTGGTTCTTTGTTCCTGGTTCTTTGTTCCTGGTTCTTTGTTCTTAAATTACTTAGGTTGCTCGCAAAGTTCTGTAAGAATACCCTTGGTTGATTTTGGGTGCAAGAATGCGATCATGAGGTTCTCAGCGCCTTTGCGTGGAGCTTTATCGATGAGTTGGATGCCTGCTGCCTCTGCCTCTGCCAATGCCTCTTCTACGCTATCAACGTTAAATGCAACGTGGTGAATACCACCGCGACCACCGTTCTTCTCAATGAATTTTGCGATAGAAGACTCTGGGCTAGTTGCTTCAAGAAGCTCGATTTTTACTTCACCTACTTTGAAGAAAGCGGTTTTTACTTTTTGGTCAGCCACCTCTTCGATAGAGTAGCATTTACCACCAGTTAAGAACTCGAAGAAAGGCATTGCCTCTTCCAAACTTGTTACAGCGATTCCAAGATGCTCAATGTGAGTTGGTTTCATTGTTTTTTAGATTTTTTGTGACTGCGGATGGGGTGAGTACTTATTCCTGTTCCTCTATCCTCAGTCGGGTTAATGTATAAAGTTGTTATTTTAGTTTATTTTTTCAATTTGCCCGTATTTTCCAAAATACCCTGCAAAGGTACTACTTTTTTTTTATTTGCGCAAATAAATAATTATCAATTATTTTTTAATTCCCTTTTTGTCACTTGCAATTATCAAATTTGCGCCTATTTTTCCTCTCAAATAGCAGCTAGTTGCCTATACATCGCACTCACCTAAAAAGTGCTTTTTATTAATAATTCGTTCTTTTGTACCTTCCCTATCTCCCTCGGGTAAAAGACCAAGGACGAACCAAAGACAAACCAAGGATGAACCAAAGAACTCCGAATCAGGAAAAGTGCTTTTTGTTAAGATTGCCGTCTCTTTTCCCTCTCTTATACCTTCCCCTATTTTACCGAGAGAACTCCGACAGATGACCGAGAAAACTCCGACTCTACCCCAAGTGACTAAAAAGTGACTAAACCTGAAAAAGGTTGACTCGATTACTGATATATAATCTTAAAAAACGTACTTTTTTGACTCGTTTCCTGAAAAGGTTGACTGGAGTCCTAAAAAGGTTGACTCTTTGAAAGAGGATGCAAAGATACTACATTC
>JAZNJW010000009.1:0-108925 GCA_045578255.1 Paludibacteraceae bacterium | reverse complement strand
TACAGGCATACAATGGTTATGGGCAACACTATATTATATTGCTACTTTCATAGCAATGGAGATTGGTTTCCAAAAACTGATAAAGAATAGTTTCTCAAACACAATCCACTCTGCCCGTAGTTTTCTATCAGAGCGCTTTGGTACAAAGCAATAGGACATTTTCATCCTCACCAAACCAACAGAGCGGCTAGACTTTGATTCTGGAACCTCGGAAGCGAATGTGTATAATCGATTATTTTTCCTCTTGAATAGGTAGAACAATAAAAACAGTATGCATTTTCAGGGTTATAGATAGGCAAAATCGGGTACGATGAGGGAACGATTAGACTACGATGCGTGCGGTAAACTTGCGGTTCGTTACGATTCTAATAGTCGCCCACTCACTGATTCTCTACAAAAACAGCATCGCCCATTTCGAGCGATGCTGTTGAATGATAGTCATCAATCAGGAAGAACTACACCTCCTTTTTAGGAGAAATGATTTCTCGCAAGAGTGCGAAGAGTTGCTGTATCTGTGCCCATTCGCGTTGCATGGTTGCGATGTCGCGCTCCAATAGCTCGCGCTTCATAGCAGATTGGTTTTCGATGGCTTGCTTCTGTTGCTTTAGTGGAGCAGGATTATCCATTATGACTTCGCTAAGGTGCTTTTCTATTGGGCGCACAAACCACAATCGTCTGCCCCAATAAACCCCTAACGCAATCAATCCCATGCCTCCAGCAATCACCAGATACGAAGCCCACATTGGCAGCCACTGTTCGAGCCAAGCAGCCAAAGCAATAGCCAAGAAAATAAGTCCAACTACCACGATTGCCGTAATAGCGAATAGCGCAATAATAAGCCCTAACAACTGACTCGTCTGCTCTATGCTCTGCACTTTCAGTAGTTGAAATTGCGACTTGATATATGATTGAATATCAGCAAGTAGCTGATTGTAAAAATCTTTCATAGTTAAACGTTTTTGGTCGGCAATGCCGACGTTATTTGCTTTGCGTTATCTGTGCTGCGAACGTTTTCTGCTTCGCGTTATTAGCGTTTACTAAAAACGTGCCCAAGGTACATAAAACGCCGAAGGCATGAAACGTCCCATAGGAACATATAACGCGCCTTCGGTGCCTAAGTTACTTCTTCGCAGCATCTTCTACTGCGGCTTCGATGTCGGCTTTGCAGTGGCAGTTGCACATACCATTGCGGATGCGGCTCATCACTTTGTCCACGAGTTTGTTGATTTCATCAAGATTGAGGTTTTTGTACTTCTCGCGAGCTATTGCTGCGATTTCGGAGCGCAATTCTGCGCCACTCTTTGGAGCAAATAGCAATGCTGCCGTTGCTCCCACTACTGCTCCTCCCAGAAGAGCTAATAGCATTTTGGTTACGTTTGTCATAGTTGGTTTAGTTAAATAGTTTCGGAGCACTTGCTCCTTGTATAAATTAAGGCAAAATCTATGCCAAAATTACAGATTTATTCTATCCATTTGCGCATATCAAAAAAAAACACTACCTTTGTGCCAAAATCAAGATATCTTTTTTTATATGAAACGACTTAATTCGAATATACTGAGCATTGGAATTACCCTTCTACTCGCAATTGTAGTGGTGGTTAGTTCGCTAGTTACCAGTCATATCGTAGAGCAGTTTGAACAGGAAGAGCAAAAGAGAATAGAACTCTGGGCAGAAGCTACACGACAGTTCATATTGGCAGGCGAGAATGAGAACATTGACCTCCTACTACAAGTGATGGAAGGTAACACCACTATCCCCGTGTATATGGTGGATACCAACTATAACCTACTCCTCTCGCGTAACGTGCCAGAACCCAAGCGCAATGTGGAACGATTCTACACAAAAAAAATCAACGAACTACGAGCCACACAAGAACCGATCGAAGTACGCATCTCCGATAGCGTGATGCAATATATCTATTACGAGCAGTCTTCCACGTTGCAATGGTTGTCCTATTTCCCTTATATTCAGCTGGTTGTTATGCTCGCATTGGCAGGATTGGCTGCAATAGCCCTGCTTATGGTACAACGCAGTGAGAAGAATAGTCTGTGGGTGGGACTCTCCAAAGAAACAGCCCACCAACTCGGCACCCCCATCTCCTCACTCAATGCGTGGAACGAACTGCTAAAAACCACATACCCCAACGACCCGCTACTTCCACAAATGGACGAGGATATTCGCCGCTTGCAGATGATAGCAGAGCGTTTTTCTAAGATCGGCTCACAACCTACATTGGAGCCATGCGAAGTGCTACCTATCGTACAATCCGCAATAGATTATATGCGCGCGCGAACCTCTAGTAAAATTGAGTATAGGTTAGTAGGAGATGAGGCGATGAGGCAACAAGGCGAGGGGGCGAGAGCTATGCTATGCGTACCGCTATTTGAATGGGTGATAGAGAATCTATGCAAGAATGCCATCGACTCGATGGAAGGAAAAGGATCAATTACTATTGAGGTGAAAACGGAAAACGGAAAGGGGAAAGCGGAAAATCTATATATTGATATAACTGATACGGGTAAGGGTATTGACCGTAGGAACTTTAAGCGAATCTTCCAACCTGGTTACACAAGCAAGAAACGCGGATGGGGATTGGGATTGAGTTTAGGCAAGCGTATCATCGAAGATTACCATCGAGGCAAACTCTTCGTGAAGCAGTCGCAATTGGGCGTTGGTACTACTTTCCGCATTGTGTTGGAACAAACCAAAGACTGTTGAACCAGAACCTGACATGGCTACGTACACAGCGCCTGCTTCTTGTAGGCGCTTTTTAATTTCAGCTATCTCATGATGAAGAGGGAAAATGGTTTGCTCAAAGTCATTGACCAACAACGGACGCATATCTGCAAACGACTGCCCATCCTGCAATGCCTGTTTGATTTGCCCTTCCACTTCTGGGTGACGTATTATTCCGCTATATGCTTCGCGGGTGGAAACGCCGCAATGGGGCTTAATCATCACAAGGCGCAAACCACTCAGATCCAATGATATAGGCATTAGTTTATCGCCAATACCTTCTGCATAGCATGGAGTGTTATAAATAAAGAATGGGCAGTCGGCACCCAGTGGGCGCACTTCCTCAGCCAATTGCTCTTTGGTCAGTCCAAGTTGGAATATCTCATTGAGCGCAATAGCCATGTGTGCAGCATCGCTGCTGCCACCACCCAAACCTGCACCAAAAGGAATATTCTTCTTGAAAGTGATTTTGACATTGCCTATCTGCGGAAGATGCGCCTGCATACGCTTGTACACTTTAACAATAAGGTTATCCGTAGGTAAGCAATCAACGACTAAACCATCCTGCAGAAAAGCAAACTTCTCTGCTTTCTCCACCTCTAACTCATCGTGCAAGCCATAGACAGGATAGAAGATAGTTTCTAAATCGTGATAACCATCCTCACGCTTGCGCACTACGCGCAGACCGATATTAATCTTGCAGTTGGGATAAAGAAGCATATAGACCGCTACGCTGTTAGGCTGTTGCACTATTAGACAGTATCCATAAAGGATTTTTGTACTTTATTGAAGACCACGATACCTAATGCGAGAAGTACCACCATAAAGCCAAAGCTGTAGCCCAGCATCCACCACTCGTGGTTACCTACGCCCAACATGCCGTACTTGAAGAACTCTACGATACCCGTCAAAGGGTTGAGCTGCATGACAAGGCGTAGTTTCTCGTTGGTGATTGTAGAAAGCGGATAAATGACAGGGGTGGCATACATCCACAGACTGACAAAGAAACTCAATAAGAGTTGCAGGTCGCGGTACTTGGTAGTCATACTAGAGAATAAAATACCAAATCCCAATGCTAATCCTGCCAACATGACCACCAATACTGGCATCAATAGGGCATATAGATTAGGTTGTATATTCGCATCTGTGAAGATGAAATAGTACAAATATACAATTAAGAACAGCGCGAATTGGATACCGAAGCGCACTAAGTTGCTGATCACATCACTCAACGGCGTTACCAAACGAGGGAAATACACCTTGCCAAAAATACCCGCGTTACTGACAAACGTATTAGACGTCTTGCCTAAACAGTCTGCAAAATACTGCCAAAAACTAATACCTGCCAAATAGAATAATGGTTGTGGTAAACCATCAGTAGAAATCTTAGCTATACCACCAAAGACAACCATATACATCACTGTAGTCATAAGTGGCTGAATGACATACCACAATGGTCCAAGGATAGTTTGCTTGTATTGGGTGATAATATTACGCTTGACGAATAGCATCATCAAGTCGCGATACTGCCAAATCTCCTTGAAATCTACAGATAGTAGTTTATCTTTAGGACGTATCTCAGTTGTCCATTTTTCTTCTATTTCAGCCATAATTTGATTAAATCGGGCACAAAGGTACACTTTTTTTTGCAAATATGCAAATTTATTTGTACCTTTGTCGCGAAATTTATGAACCCCGCCCTCAGGGCGTAACTTTTTACAATTATGGCAAATGAAAAACAACAGTTCGTGGACGAACTAAAGGAACTACTACAGAAGAATGTAGCCGAAGTGAAAGAACAAGTAGAAATGGTAAAAAATCAATTCTATCGTCAGTATCATCAAGAATTGGAAGCACAAAAAAAAGCTGCAGAAGAAGCCGCAGCGGCAGCAGGAGAGATCCTCGAGAATTGGTTGCCTTCCGTAGATGAATTGGAGCAGGAGTTCCGTGAATTGTTGAACACATACAAGCAACGCCGCGCTGAATTGCAAAAGCAAGTGGAGGAAGAACAACAACAAAACTTGTTGCGTAAAGAGAATATCCTTACTCAAATGAAAGAAATGGCAGATGCAGAGACTGCTGATGTGATGGATAATCTAAAGAAAATGCGCGATCTGCAAGCTGAATGGAAGACCATTGGTCCTGTGCCAGCACCTAAAGCACAAGAGATTTGGAAGAATTACCAACAATACCAAGAGCGTTTCTATGACCTTGTAAAAATCAATATTGAACTGCGCGATTTGGATTTCAAGAAGAATCTTGAAATGAAAACCTTGCTTTGCGAAGCTGCTGAAAAATTACAAGAGAATCCTAATATTGTAGAAGCCAGTCGTGCATTACAACAGTTGCACGACGAGTGGGCTGAAATAGGTCCTGTAGCACGCGAGTTACGCGAAGACTTATGGAACCGCTTCAAACAAGCCAGCAGCATCATTAACAAGAAGCACCAAGCATACTTTGACGAGTTGCATGCCAAAGAAGGGGAAAACTTGCAAAAGAAGCAAGCATTGATAGCACAACTCAAAGAGATTGGTTTTGAATCATTCAAAAACAATAAACAATGGGATGATGCCACTACAACAGTGCAGGCAATCCAACAAGAATGGCGCACTATCGGTTTCGCTCCTAAAAAACAGAACCAAGCAGTATATGATGAATATCGTCAATTGTGCGATTCCTTCTTCAAAGCTAAAACATCTTTCTACAAAGGCATGCGCGATGAACTTAGCGAAAACTTAAAGAAAAAACGCGCATTGATTGCTGAGGCTGAAAACCTGAAAGAGAGCACAGATTGGAAGGAGACTACAGATAAACTTGTAGAACTACAAAAACAATGGAAAGCTATTGGTCCTGTAGCACGTAAATATTCTGATGACTTGTGGAAAATGTTTACCGCAGCATGTGATACATTCTTCGAAGCGAAACGAGTAGCGACTAAAGAGGCACGCGAACAATTTGCACAAAAACGCGCCGAAGCTAAAGAACGTTGGGCAAAGAAAGTGGATCAAATGAGCGACCGCCAGAAGTTGGTAAAAATGTATGAAAACTTGGTTCAAGAAATTAAAACTGCAGAAAACAATATTCTATTCTTCACCGGTAAGTCGAAAACCGCCAACAAGTTGGTGGATGACATGCGCAAGAAAATTGACACTTTGAAAGATCAACTCAACGATTTGGAGAAGAAAATTAATCAAATGGATGCTGCTGAATGAGCCGACTGATTTCATATAAAGAAATAGAAGTTTGTCAAGAGGAACAAATCATCTTGCGAAATGTCGATCTTGAAGTAGAATCAGGTGAGATGATTTATCTGCTCGGGCGTGTGGGTAGTGGTAAGTCAAGTTTGATGAAAACTATTTACGGTGAGTTGCCAGTGCAAGGAGATAAAGCTGATGCATTGGGATATGATTTGTTGAAAATTAAAAGAAAACAAATACCATATCTTCGCCGCAAAGTAGGCGTTGTTTTTCAAGATTTTCAATTACTGGTAGATCGCAACGTGGAAGAAAATTTGCTTTTCGTACTCAAAGCTACAGGCTGGAAAGATAAGCAACTGATGCGCAATAACGTACACGATGTTTTACGCCAAGTAGGTATGGCAGAGAAAGCGTACAAGATGCCATATCAGCTCTCTGGAGGAGAACAACAACGTGTGGTGATTGCTCGTGCTTTGCTCAATTCGCCCGACTTGATTCTTGCAGATGAACCTACAGGAAACTTAGATCCAGAAACGGGAAGAGGTATCATGGAACTACTTTATAGTATCAGCCAAGCAGGCATGACGGTGATTATGTCCACTCATAACCCCAATTGGCCTGAACAATTTCCTGGACGCATGCTACAATTTGTAGATGGTAAAATTTCAGAGTTGTAAACAACGATTATACCAACGAAAATGGACACTCATTGGAGTGTCCATTTTCGTTTATGATTGTACATTACCAATCAAACTTGTAGGTGAGCAGCATCACGTGTTTGTGGACATAAGCGTGCGTAAGTGAGGCATAAGCATCATCCAGGATTGTGATTTTTCTATCATACTTGTAGTTATACCTATATGCGAGATTGAGGGTATTCTTCTTATTGACTTTCCATTGCAAGCCAATTTCAGGTCGTAACTCGCTGATATACTGGCCATAGTATTTGGCGTTCAAGGTGTTGAACACCTCCATCTTTGCCACGATACTCAATGGTTGATTAGGAATCGCATATACCGCTTGCAGGCGTGAGCGAAGGGTATAGTCCACTTTATTCGTCTCTAATGGATTGACCTCATCTGTGCGTGCATCCAACATCAGTCGTTCACGCCACGACAGTTTCCATTGACCGATTGCCACTTGTCCTGTAGCATCCACATTCACACGATGTCGCAAAAACTTATTTGGGTCATTCCAACCTTTGTCGCCATAGAGTTTGAGCACGTAGCCAGCACTAAACGAAAGATACTCAATGGGCGTATATGCCAAAGAAACAGTTGTGTGTAGGCGTTTGAATGGTTGCTCCGATTCTAATGCGACACGCATTTCTTCTTCCAATGTGAGTTTTAAGCCATGGTCGAATGATTTGACAAACGATGCAATCATATGCACTTTGGCAAATTGTTCGCTTGTAGTATCTTGCGAGGCAATCTCCTGTGCAAAAAGAACAGAAGAAAATGGCAATAGGCATGCAATAATAATGGGGCGCAAGTGTTTCATGGACTTTAAAGTTGATTGAAAGTGAGTGCAAAGAGTCGCATTTGTTTGAGCATCGCATTCAGTCCGTTGCTACGAGTAGGAGACAGGTGTTCGCGGAGGTTGATCTCATCAATGAAGTATAAATCTGTATCCACTATCTCTTTAGGTGTGTGTCCACTCATTACGCGAATTAGTAGTGCCACAATTCCCTTGACCAGAATTGCATCAGAATCACCATGATAAATAACTTTACCATCCTTCATTTCAGCAGTAAACCATACTTTTGACTGACACCCATCAATCAAATTCTGTTCAGTCTTAGCCGACTCAGGAAATGGCTCTAATCCATTGCCATAATCAATAAGCAAACTATATCGATCCATCCAGTCATCGAAACTGCTGAACTCCTCGATTATTTCATCTTGTATGCGATTAATTTCCATAATTGTTCTGCTATATGTTTATCATCTTCTTCGGCTATTTCTTTTACAGGTGCTTCTACTACGTAATCAGCTTTCATGTAAAATGGTTCGCGTGCCTCCAATTGAGGAGTGATGAAAGATAATAGTTCTTTTTCGGTTCGACCTTGCAAGACGGGACGGGTACTTAAGTCCGTCAGCATAAGGCGTTGAGCCAGATGCTCTGGCTTCCATTTTAGATAAATACTTGTTCCTAATTCGCGAAGGCATTCCATATTATCTTCCCAACACGGATAGCCTCCTCCGGTAGCATAGATCACTTTATCTATAGGCAATTCAGCCAAGTCTTCTACCACATATTTTTCTTTATAGCGAAATTCTTCTATACCATGTTCACGAATATACTCAGCCGGTGTTTGTCCATGAATTTCTGCGAACGCTTCGTCCAAGTCCACAAAATGCCATCCTAGACGTTCTGCAAGCAAACTACCTACTGTAGTTTTACCAGCACCCATATATCCAATCAAATAGATTGGGAGCTGTAAAGGCGATGTACATTTTAATGTTTGCATAGAATCAAGAGGGTATTACGACGTGCTTAGTGGTAACGAAGTGGTTTCGATAGACCTCATAGGACAGGAGTATAATCAAAGTTGTCGTTGTCACGCCACAATACTTTACCTTCTTCAATATACGCTTCGGGGAAAGCAGACTTAAAGGGAGCTTTAAGAATGCCTATCAGTTGCCACTCCTTATTATATACACGCGCGTGAGATGAGCAAATAGGGGCACAAACGGTGTGAATAACGATGATACTATCGTTTGTCAGCAACGTGTCGCGTACACTGATAAGTTCAGCACTTTGCTGTTCAATACTGTCCAACGTCTGCGTAGCAGGCTGTTCTGCAGTAGCAGTTTGCTGCGCAAACAAATACTGGTTAGCGAAGTTTGCAAACAAAAGAAATAATATGATGATTTTACCTTTCACTATATTTCCGCTATTACTTTTCAGTGATCAGCACTACAGCCTGTGCTGCTATTCCCTCTTTACGACCAACAAATCCCAGTTTCTCAGTGGTAGTTGCCTTGATACTAATTTGTCCAACGTTTACGCCCATCACGTTTGCCAGACATACTGTCATTGCAGGTATATGTGGATTCAGTTTGGGTGATTCTGCACAAATCGTACAATCACAATTGCCCAACTCGTATCCCGCATCGCGAAGCATTTGCATTACTTTACGCAATAAGATTTTAGAGTCAATATTTTCGTATTCATTGCCTTTCACAGGTGGGAAATGGTAGCCGATATCGCGCATCGCCGCCGCTCCGAGCAGGGCATCACAAAGCGCGTGAATAAGGACATCCGCATCGGAGTGCCCTAATAGTCCCTGTTCAGCAGGTACACGAATGCCACCCAACCACAAATCGCGGTTGGGGGCAAAAGCATGCACATCATATCCGAAACCTATACGCATTAGAGACTCCAACCATTATCAACAATATCTCTAATACCTCCCAAATCAACTCCAAATGTAATACGCAATGTTTGATCCAATGGGTTAGAAGCTGCCGTAGCGATACAGTAAGCCAAATCCAATGAGAATATAGTGAGTTCGAAACCTGCACCCAATGTCACATAGCGACGATTGCCTTTGTAATAATTTTCGTGGCTATATCCAATTCGACCAAAGAATTGACGATTATAGCTATATTCCAATCCAATACCCCATTGAATCTCTTGAAGTTCTTCCATAACAGCCGACACTTCTTTATTTTTTCGGTCATCATAATAACCAGGAGCATCATGGAAAGATTGTAGCCAACCTTGTGGCGAAGGGATAGCAGAAAATTCATCTTGTGTATAGCGTCCACCTTCACCATTTTTAGCAAATTTAGACTCATATGTTGGCACCAACATTTTATTTGCCTCCACGCTGAACATCAAACGATTGTAATCATCAAAAGGCAATTCGTAGGCAGCTCCTAAGCGAACGTTAGCAGGAATAAAATTACGAATATCACCATCATAGGTCAATTTATCACCTAAATTACTAAGGTTGAAGCCCAAAGAAAAATAGCTTTCTCCTGTAGGAAGAGCAATTGGTTGACGGTAGAATAATGATACATCTGCTGCCATTGTGAATGCGGGATTCATTTCCGTACTACTACCAATAGCCGATGAATTAACGCCATTATTCAAATCACTATACAAGAAACGAAGTGCAACTCCCATACTCACATAATCATGTAACTTACGTGAATAAGCCACATCAATAGCCCACTCATTAGGAGTGGCTTGTTGGAAAAATTCGCCAAAAGCATCTACTAACTGTACTTCACCCATTGAAAAATAAGTAAAACTACCAGAAATAGTACCTACCATTTCGCCCATATTGTAGTAACCTGCAAGATATGCTAAGTCAATATCATCCACCAATTGGGTCAACCATGGAGTGTAATTGATAGTTATACCACCTTTGCTCTGCATGAAAGCATATTTAGATGGATTCCAGTGTTGTGAATTCAAATCGGGTGTTGTAGCTGCACCAATATCACCCATACCTGCTGCACGCGCATCTGGGGCAATTGTGAGAGATGGCATAGCTGTGATTACAGGGTTTGTTGCCATCAGAGGCAACGCAAGACCTACAAGGGTCATTACTGATAAAATAATTTTTTTCATTTGAAATTAGTGTATTTATTTGTTAATATTTCTTTTTATTTTTTCGTCAACAAACGATTCATACTACTTTTCTAAATATGCTTCATAGGCTAATGACTAACAATAATTTTTCCAGCTCGTGACACATAATCAGAAGTTGGAGTTTTTATTTTTACTTGATATATATATATTCCAGGCGACACATTCATACTGGACATGTTCCACTGTATTCCATCCGCACCTTTTTGTGTATGCATCTTCACCAACTGACCATTCATGCAATACAAATAAATTTCCGTTTGAATCACTTCATCTGGCTGATCGTATTCTATATGGAAATTTAACACCCCTGTAGCAGAAACAGGATTAGGATATGCCAAAGCTTGATATATTTGAGGGTCTAAACCTTTTACCACTTGGAAATTCAACTTGCTTGTATTACTATTATTCAATAGATCCCATGCACGGAAAGTTAGCGAATGTAATCCTTCAGTCATCTCGGGCATTTTATAACTTACTAATCCTTGTTGATAACTATTATTTTGCGCCATAAAATAGTCATTTAGCACATATGTTTGCTGTGGATCATCATCCAGCATTAACAATAGATCATGTCCGATACCCGACCCTACTGTATTTATGCCATTTGCATCGTAAATATTGGCATAAAAATGTGGATGTTCATATGTCTTTCCTCCATCTACAAAGGCTGGATTGTTCAAATACAATTGAATATCTGGTCCGATTGTATCTACAATTTCCACTGTACTACTACCACCGATGACAAAATTCTCAAAGTGGCCAATACCCTCTTCCCCACTTTCCGTGTCATAGGCATAATAAGCTATACGTCCCGCTCCATAGTTATATCGAATATCCTTAGGCACCATGAATGTGTATTCAAATTTCCCATCAACAATATTCGCTTGACCAGAGAACAAGATATTTGGATAATCATCAAATAGTATTTTCACTTTGTTCGCCTCATCAGGTTCATCATTATCGCGGGTAGAAATTTGCTGCATTTTATCCCAAATCGTAACATACAATTGTCCATTAAACCATGACGCAGTATCACCATTTTCAGCCATCACATATCCTTTGATTGTTTGCACATTTAAGGCATGCAGTGTATCCAACTTTGTGGTTGTCTTGATTTGATAATCTGTAGGGAAATTCAAACGCAAAGCGGGGTCGCCTAATAATACATATGCCATTTTATTAGAGTCACGTCCCGTCATATTTTTTGCAGCTTTGGTTGCATCTCCTAGAGTAGTCGTATAAGAATAAATATTTTTGTACCCAAAGAGTGTATCACAGAAATGTTTGTTAATGATCGTATTTTGGGTTGCATACACAGTTCGGCAAGCAGAAACCACTCCTATAGAGCCTCCATTTGGATTTAGGATAGCCTCTTCAGCCGCAGAAGGGATATTAGCGTCAAAATGCGCAAAACTACAAGTTGCCAAGAACCAAAAAGCCATATTTTGATTCGACATGTTTTTGATATCTCGTGTACGCATCAGCAATTCGCTCGTGATATTATTATAGCCACCATGTCCCGAATAATCCATAAACAGCACTCCATTGTTGAGCATATTATCGAATTGGCTTTTAGCCAATGGATAGCTCTCACCTGCAGCATTTACTTCTTGCGTATGTGCATCTAAGTAAATCTTATTCACTACAAAATCAGGATTATTACGACTAATCTTCTCCGCTCCTGCTTCTGCAGTTTGCACATGCAAACCATGATCGCCATCATCTGCCAAAAAGCAGATTTGGCTTTTCCATTTTCCATGGTTAGAATTGTCCATATATGCACATAACTTATCTACCACTTGTGTAGCCTGTTCGAATGTTCGAATAGGTAAACGGCCAACTGCTATGTCCATTTTGCCATATACATCGTTGAAAATTCCTCTAGTATCTATCCCCGCATTATCGGCCATGAAACCACAATAATCATCTGTAGCGTATGCTTTTGTTTCATCTACTGAGTTGTATGCCTCATATACCAAAAGTTTACTTACACCAGATCGATCTCCCAACAAATTCCTATTGTCGTAAGAAGCATTGCCCATTAGTAATAGGTATTTTGGTCTTTCCTCCTCGTTGCCGTTTGCTCGGTCAAATAGCATTTTCATTAGCCATCGGTATGCACTTACATCTGGCGTTCCAGAAGAAAACTCATTATAGACCTCTTTATCCGTAACGACTGCCCATGTCAAATGATCTATCTCCTCATGTTTTTTAGCCAGTCGAATAGCAGGTTCCTTGAATTCTTCTGGGCAAATAATGACGTAATCTATATTGCGTAATCGATGCAAATCCTGATTACACACCTCTTCTACGTAGCGGGGTATTTTCCATCCTTTAGCTGCGACATCTACCGCCACATATTTCTCTACGTTGCTATTTGCTCCGACCCAAGTCAATTGCTTTTCTTTGCGTTCCGTGGGTACTTGTTGGATATTCACTCCATCTGTTACGCGCCATATTTGCGTAGTAGCAGGAGCATTGGACAACATAAAACAAGTATTATTCTTCTGTGACAAATATACCGTATTGGCTATTGCCATTTCTTTATCCCGCATTACCAACGAGCATGGTGCCATCAACTCTATATAATTAAGATACCCTTCAGCACTCACACTCGTACTAGAAAATGCTAATTTTACTGTTAAGGTATTATTTTTCGCACTATTCGTTACTAAGGTAACAGAATCCCTTACTGCTCTTGTATAAAAATCCGACACCTTTATTGGTCCTACATTCATAGATTTTTGTGCTGTACCGATAGTCACCGTAAAACGTGAAGGATCTGTACTAATCGCCGCTACATCTACAAAACAAGAGGCAGAACGATCAGTTAGTATATCTGGTGTTGCGAAAGAAAAATCGATGAAATTGTTAGAACTCGACAAACGTTCACCATAAAATTCTCTACCACCGCCACTACTTCCCGATTTATCTATTAAGTTCACAGAATCTCTCTCATGCACCATATAGCGCGTATACCAATCCACCTCATATGCGCCCTCGCCATTCAATGGTTCAGCAATAGTTATTTGCTTCTGTTCGCCTGCACTATCGCTCAAAAAATAGTATCCATACTGACTATACGGATTTTGGACATGGCGCCATCTATTAGCATAGTAACTCCAGCTCACCGCACCTTGTGCATAAAAGAGCAAATAATCTCCTTTGCCAAACACACCATCGCTACCTTTGTGCATATAAAATGGTACAGAAGGCACATCATCCCACTTGGACAAAGTAAAATTCTCACTTAACATATTTCCTCCATACCCTAAGACACGTACTTTCTCTGGTTGGAGTCCCCATTTTTTCAATGAATCATATGGCAAGCAATGTACCCCTGTTTCACTAACACGAATCTTCACGATATGCCCATCACGTAACACAGAATGATCTGCATACTCATGAATTCCCGCTTGTAGTAACAAGGAGAAAAATGTAAAGACCAATATGGATATTAATCGTATCATTTAATCTTACAATGCAGTAATTCATTGTCTTCGTGCATCAATGAGAAGACTTCCTCTTGTATTAATAACCTTGGTTCACAGGCCACATCTACAAATATCATATCTCCTTGACGAATAGTCATAATTTGGCTTACCCGTTGTATCGCTTCATCAAACGATAAAATTGTCTCATGAGAGAGCCAAGACAGATTATCCACGAATTGCCCTATAGGTAATGAGTAGTCGAATGCCCATCCGCGCACTGTATCTCCTTTAGCCAACCAGTCAACGGCACATATATTCAGTCCAGGCGCGAATGCATCGTAATAGCGTGAAGCAAAACGAGAAGCAATATTCTTGCCCAAACGGCTAACACGTAGCACGACACAAGGCGTTACGCGCACATCATCACTCCAATCGGGAATGAAAAAAGGTTTACGGTTCACCAACAACGATGAATCGCCCTTCATTACCATTTGTACTGCTCCATTTATTTTGCTAAAACCAACTATTTTCATTTAGCCTACAAAATTACAAAAATTATCGCACGCGCGCAAGTACCCATTACAATTATTGCCAAATTTCTTAAAAATACAATATTTTACCCGAAATATGTATTATTTTGCTCGGATGAAGATTTGCACTGGTGTTCCATTAAAATCCCACCATTCACGCAACTTATTTTCCAAAAATCTACGATATGGTTCCTTCACATATTGTGGCAAATTTGCAAAAAACACGAATGTTGGAATCTGCGTATTGGGTAGTTGTGTACAATACTTTATCTTGATATATTTGCCTTTTGTTGCTGGTGGAGGATAATTCTCAATTAATGGCAAGAAGCGTTCATTCAGCTGTGCCGTTGGCACTTTACGTTGCTTATTTTCATACACGTGAAGTGCCGTTTCCATTACTTTAAAAATACGCTGCTTAGTCAATGCAGAAGTAAAGATAATTGGAAAATCGGTAAATGGAGCAATGCGTTCGCGAATAGCGCGTTCGTAACCTTTGATGTCAGCCGTGGTCTTGCTTTCAATCAAATCCCATTTATTTACACACACAACAAGTCCTTTTTTATTCTTTTGGATAAGAGAGTAAATGTTCAGATCTTGAGATTCAATACCACGCGTAGCATCAATCATCAGGATACATACATCCGAGTTTTCAATTGCACGAATCGAACGTACTACAGAATAGTATTCCAAGTCCTCATTTACCTTGGCTTTCTTGCGAATACCTGCGGTATCCACCAAATAGAAATCCTTACCAAATTTATTATATCTTGTATAGATGCTATCGCGGGTAGTGCCTGGAATGTCTGTTACAATAGTACGTTCCTCACCTATAAATGCATTCAATATACTACTTTTACCAGCATTAGGGCGTCCCACAATTGCAAAACGCGGCAATTCATCCAACTCCTCACCTGCTCCTGTATCTTTAAAACGACTACATATCTCATCCAACAGGTCACCTGTTCCCAAACCATTCTCAGCAGAAAGAATATATGGTTCGCCCAATCCTAACTTGTAGAACTCTGGTGCTCCATATTGTTGATCGAATTGGTCAACTTTGTTTACTGCCAATACAGTTTCTTTTTTTGCTTGTCGGAGCAGATGCGCAACTTCCATATCAAACTGCGTCACACCTGCATTCACATCCACAACTAGCAAAATCACATCTGCTTCTTTAATAGCAAGGTTTACCTGACGATTAATCTCGCTTTCAAACGTATCATCTGAATTAACCACCCATCCTCCGGTATCAATCACCGAAAACTCTTTGCCACACCATTCGCTTTTGCCATATTGGCGATCGCGCGTGGTACCTGCAGCATCATTCACTATTGCTCGACGCGTCTTGGTCAAGCGGTTGAACAGAGTCGATTTCCCGACATTAGGACGACCCACTATCGCTAAAATATTTGCCATAGTATATTCTTTTGTTTTTAATTTCTAATTACAACTACAATCTCCACCGCAGCCACTATTGCAATCATCACATTTTCCGTGACAACCACCGCAGCCACGATGATGCAATGCCTTCAATTCTCCCTCGGTCACCTCACGGATATTCAGCACTTTGCCTACAAAATGCAAATTTTCTCCTGCCAATGGGTGATTTAAATCTATAGTCACATGCTCTTTTGTTATTTCCACAATCTGCGCATTGATGATTTGACCATCTACTGTATTCATTGGTACTATTGCACCTACATACACGCGCTCCGAGTCGAATTCGCTATCGCCATTATAAAACATCTTCTTATCCAACTGTAAGACGCCATCTGTATCATATTCGCCATAGGCATCTGCACATGCAATGCGAAAATCGAATGATTCTCCTTCCTGCAAACCTGCCATGTGTTGTTCGAAAGCGGGCAACATCATACCCTCGCCATGACAATACACCAATGGACGATCTGCAGTTGCCTGCTCCATTACCTCTTCTTGACCATTCTCGCCATCTACATACAAATCGTACTCCAGCGTTACTACTTTTTTTGCTTCAATTTTCATATATCTATTTCGTTTAATAAAATCCTTGTCTTTAACCTCTAAATTATGGGCTGCTCACTGCCGTTCTCTAAACTGCAGCTCTGCTACTCTTACCACCAATCTACCCTTCTTCCCGTGGCATCAGCACTACTCTTATCATATTTCAAATCTTTCAGCATGCTTGCATTCACACCAATATGGAAGGTATAGCTTTTATACGGACCAAACGGCACAAAACTTGCGCTCATGCTCCAGCAGTGTAAATCTCGGCTCACATTGATGCTTGAGTATGCCATTTTTTTGGCCTTTACGTCATAACTCAATGAAGTGCTTGCTTTCCAGCCTTTGCCTAAACCGATTGATGCAGAAAAACTTAAGTTGTGTCGGAATTCCATCTTTGGGTAATTACGTTTCTCATCCCATTCCGAACCAGCGCCATAGCGCAAGCTATACGACACGCTCAAGTTCCAAGGTATCTCCGCGAACAGATAGCCATCATCCGTGACGTTATCCTTTTCTGTTTTTCTGTTTCTCGCATTATCTTCCATATCTGTAGGATCCATTATCTCACCCGTCAACGGATCCATCGTTGGCTGTGAGGACTCCTCAGATGCAGTATCCTCCTTCTTTTCTTTGCGTTCAAACCAACGTTTCACCACATCGTTATTAAATGTATAACTAAAGCTGGTACTTGTACCCAAGAAATGTGGGAAACGTCCATGATTCCAGTACAACTCATTGCAACGTACGTGTTGACCACTGGCTGTAGTGGTGTACATATATGGATCAAACTGACCACTCAAGTTGATTGTATAGTTCACTTTGGGGATCTTTATTCGCAAATTTGCAGAGAAATTCTGCCAATTCATTGAGTCTGCAATAAAGTTATACCCACCACTGATGCTCAGATTGTCAATGATACTATATACCTTGTATGGCTCTTTTCCCGTTGTATCTTTGTCGTTACGTAGTTTCATTTCCAGATTATTGCCCAACGAGAACGACAAATTAGCGGAACTTCCCCTACCGGGTACCTCCCTAAAACGAGAGTAGTTTACTTCTTCAAATATAGGCAAACCATTTTCGTCTAATTTAGGAACGATATTTCCCGCCTCATCCTGTGTGGTCAACATTTTTTCATACGTGCCATAAAAACCGCCATAACGCTTAGCCCACATAGGATTGGAAAAATCAGGGCGATAAGTGAAACTCAAACTTGGTGTCATCACATGACGGAAGCGATCTATCTTGTCACCAAATATTTTTCGATTAGGGATATAAAATCCATACAACTTCGTGCTCATGCTCACACTCGCATTGAAATCATATACGTTATAGAATCCCGACACGGTATCCTTCTTCACCTCATATTCATTTTCATCCCAACGTTGATCTACGCGCTGAAAGAACATACGGTCATTGAAGCTAACGCTTGGCGTAATACTAATATACTTGAACAACATGAACGATGCCGAACTGCTCAAGGTATGCTTTAAGCCATTTTGCCAATCTTTCACAAAATTTGATTGCAAGAAATAGTCTTCTTTACATGTAATTGAATTGGTAAAATTTCCGCTATATTGCAAACTAATTTTCTCATACCATTTTTCTTTACCCACGCGCACTTTACGTTTGAAAGGATAGATACGGCTCATACTCACATTGATATTGGGCAAACTAACTTGCAATGTAGAGTCTTTCGTTCGCTGTGTAATCGACATGTTTGCACTAATACTCCACGGGCTATCAGGAAAACGTTGGGTATAGTTTACCGTACTACTGGTAGTATTCTCTGCATTAGCCTGCACGTTGTAGTAACTATTGATGTTGCTTCTATTGTAGCCACTCGTTTTGAAATTCACACTTGCCGAGAAATTGTTATACGGATTGGCTTTGCTATCTTGTGTATGAGTCCATTGCACGCTCAAGTTTTTCGACACATTATAGTCAGGCATGTCTTTTTCGCCTGTCACGTCCCAACGATAGTTCATACTTAGATTACCGCGAAATTTGTACCGCTTTGCATACTTGCTGGCTGCTGAAACCGCCCATGTACCACGTGTGTAAATATCTCCTTTTACTTCAAGGTCAATATAATCATTAATTGCAAAATAATATCCTAATCCCTGCAAGTACATTCCACGTGTATAGTCATCGCCAAAGTTTGGCATGATGATTCCACTGGAATAGGTATCAGTAAATGGAAAGAATCCAAACGGAACGGCCAATGGCAATGGCACTTCACCCACCACCAAATATGCAGGACCAAACACCACATTCTTCTTAGGCTGCACTTTTCCTTTGGTCATTTGCAAATAGAAGTGTGGATGGTCGTGGTCATCACACGTGGTATATTTACCGCCATGCAACATCAGGGTATTATCTTCCGTCTTCTTTGTCTTATCAGCAATCAAGAATCCTTCACCTTGTTCAGTCACCACATGGCGAATGATACCTTTCTGCGTTTTCAAGTTATAAGTAATCTCTTTCGACTCATAACTATCGTTAGCATCTTTGAATACGGGCAATCCACTCCATTCATCCACTATGGAGTCAAACACGCCGCACGCATATATCGTACTACTATCCATACATACACGTATGTAGTCTGCCGTCAATTCTAAGGCTTTGTATTTCACCTCGCCACTGCCGTACATATGTGCGATACCCTTTCCTGTCATTACTAACGAGTCGCTCGAAGAATATACCACACGTGCATCTATAGGCTGCTTCTTGGGGGCTGTAGGAGATGATGCTTCCATCTGCAAAAGAGGATCATTTTCTTTCGTCCACACACCATTCTCCATAGGATTATTGCCCAACGAATCATTCGTAGGTAATTGGGCTAATGGCTCAATAGAAGTCATACGCAAACTATCTTGCGCAGCCATCGGTAACACCAACAGCAGAAGCACCACTAATATATTGGAAATTCTCTCCATTTTTATCGCAAACGCGCGCATACGCGCATATTCACGCAAAATAACCTGCAAAGGTACTACTATTTTCTGACATACACAAATTTTTAGTTATATTTTTTACAATCTCGTGTTTATTACTATCATTTTTTCACGATATTTTTTTTAGAAAAACACCATTCAGATACATATCCTTTTCAGCAGAAGATAGGCTGAAGATAGGCTGAAGATAGAATATCGTTGTGAAAGCCATATTTCGCAAATCAATACGCATGATTTTGTATATAGTTTTGGACGAAAGAAAGAAAATAATTCTTCAAAAATTTGCACACCTCAATAGTTTTTTGTAATTTTGCAGGCGATTGTGGCTTTTTTGCAAATCTACTTATTGCAGGGGCTAAAAACAAGCGAAAATTTACAAGTAATTACATATGATAAATCGTATTCAAGAACTGACAGCACAAGTAGCATCATTGGCTGCTACCACCCTCGAAGAAGTGGAGGCGTTGCGTATTAAGTACCTTTCTAAGAAAGGTATCATCACCGAACTATTCAATGATTTCCGCAATGTGCCAAAGGAGCAAAAGCGCGAAATAGGACAAGCACTCAATGCTCTCCGCCAAGCCTACGAAGCACGCATCAACGATTTGCGCGAAGCTGCAGAAGCCAGTGGAGCAAGTGGAAAAACTGCTGATATTGCAGACCTTACACGTACTCCCGATCCTATTGCATTGGGAACTCGTCATCCACTTTCGCTCGTGCGCGAACAAATTATTGATATTTTCTCACGCGTAGGATTTACTGTGGCAGAAGGACCAGAGGTGGAAGATGATAACCACGTTTATTCTCTCCTCAACTTCGCTCCAGAGCATCCAGCTCGTGACATGCAAGATACTTTCTTCATTGAGAAAGAACCTGGTGTACAAAAGCCATCGGATATTTTGCTTCGTTCCCATACATCAAGTGTGCAAACACGTACCATGCTCAGCCAAGAACCTCCTATTCGCGTGCTATGCCCTGGACGCGTTTATCGCAACGAAGCTATATCTGCTCGTGCACACTGCTTCTTCCATCAAGTAGAGGGATTGTATATCGACAAGAATGTCAGTTTTGCTGACCTTCGCGAAGTACTGCTATATTTTGCTAAAGAAATGTTTGGTCCAGAAACGCAGATTCGACTCCGTCCAAGTTATTTCCCATTCACCGAGCCTTCGGCTGAGATGGATATCTCCTGTGACTTGTGCGGCGGTAAGGGTTGTTCTTTCTGCAAAGGCACTGGTTGGGTTGAGATTCTCGGATGCGGTATGGTGGATCCTAATGTATTGGAATCTTGCGGCATTGATTCTAAAGTATATACAGGATACGCCTTCGGTTTGGGGGTAGAGCGTATCACCAACCTCAAATATCGCGTAAAAGACCTGCGTCTCTTCTCTGAGAACGACGTGCGCTTCCTACAGCAATTCGAAGGATGCTAAAAAAGACCGCACAGAAAGCCTGTTAGACCGCTGCTCAGCGGCTGTTAGACTCTAAAGATCTAACATCTAATAGTGAGACGCTCTAACAACGAAGTGGTCTAATAGCGAAGCGATCTACAATGATAATTAACGAAGTCATACAAGCTATTCATCCTCTGCAAGTTATCGGAATGTCCGACAACTTGCAGAGTTTCGATATTCGCCACCTGCTTACCGATAGCAGACAACTAGGTAGCGAACCTCAACACACACTTTTCTTCGCATTCAAAACGGAGAAAAATGATGGTGCAAAGTATATTCCCCAACTCGCCAAGCGCGGTGTAAAAGCATTTGTGCTAGAGAAAAATTCTCTAAATCAAATGGTTCAAACAACCCAACTAGATCAACTAGTTTTCATAGTAGTTGATTCCTCCCTTGCAGCTTTGCAATCCCTTGCAGCATACAAACGTTCATTATATCACGGGCCAGTAATTGGCATCACGGGTTCCAACGGCAAAACTGTTGTCAAAGAATGGCTCTACCAGTTGCTTAAAGACGATTATCGTATCACACGCTCACCTAAATCATATAATTCACAAATTGGGGTTCCTTTATCGGTGTGGCAATTAAGCGAGCAAACCGAATTAGCCATTTTCGAAGCAGGTATATCTGAGATGGGTGAGATGCAACGCCTACAGCCCATCATACAGCCAACGATAGGCGTTATCACCTATATCGGAACGGAACATGGAGAGAATTTCCCTTCGCTCGAAGCGAAGCGTGCAGAAAAGATGCAACTTTTTGTAGAGTGCCCTGTAATCATCGAAGATCCTACACATCAAAATATACGCACGTGCGCAGCAGTTATGCGCGCGCTAGGTTACAACGAAGATACAATCACAGAGCGTATTCTTCATCAAACGCACGAAACAATTCTTGAAATCAATCTATCGGCATTGGTGGATAATGTGCGATACTTCCGCTCATTGTTGCGTCCTTCTACCTTACTTACATGCATGGTCAAAGCATTTGCATATGGCACTGGAAGTGTGGAAGTTAGCCAAGCACTTCAGCAATGTGGCATGGTGGACTATTTGGCTGTCGCAGTAGCAGATGAAGGTGTAGAACTGCGCAAGGCAGGCATCACGCTACCTATCATTATTATGGACCCTGAGGTAGCTGCGCTGGATCTCATCATAGAGAATAATTTGCAACCAAATATTTACTCATTTACTGTACTTGAGGATATAATCGCCGCAGCCGAAGCAAAAGGATTAGAGCAACTACCCATTCATATAAAAATTGATTCGGGTATGCATCGTTTAGGATTTTTCCGCGAGGAGATTCCACAACTTATTACGCGTCTACAATCGCAAAAGGCAGTGCGTGTAGTCAGTATATTCTCACATCTAGCGGGCAGTGATGAAGCGCAATTTGATGCTTTTACGCATGAGCAAATACACTATTTTGATGCTTGTGCCGAACAACTAAAATCCGCTCTTAATTACCCTATTATCAAACATATATGCAACACCGCTGGTATTGAGCGTTTCACCGATTACCAGTTCGATATGTGTCGCCTTGGCATTGGTTTGTATGGTTTTTCTTTCCTTACAGCACAGACCAACAATCCACCTACAAATAATCATTCCAACGAATTCGAGAAAGCGACAACCTATCGATTGCGTAATGTTTGTACGTTAAAAACAACTATACTTAGTGTAAAAACAATACCAGCAGGGAGCACAATTGGCTATGGTCGTCATACCACCATTCACGAGCCACGACAAATTGCTGTTATTCCTATTGGATATGCCGATGGTTTTGACCGCCGATTTTCCAATTACGGTGGAGAAGTATTGGTACGTGGCAAGCGTTGTCCTGTTGTCGGTAACGTGTGTATGGATCAAGCAATGATTGATGTGACGGGCACGGACGCACAACCTGGAGATTTTGCCATCGTATTTGGTGACCAACTATCCATACAAGAGTTGGCAAATACGTTGCATACTATTCCATACGAGATACTGACCTCCATCTCACGCCGTGTCCAACGTATCTACTACTACGAATAGTGTCCGACGTATCTACTACTACAAATAACGTCCACCTTAAATATCGAAACTACACCTGCAAGTAGGAGCGATTCTTTCGAAATATTACGAAAGTAAAAACTACCCCCCCCCAGATACTTTTATTCGATTGAATATCAACACATTACAAGCACAGATTGATTACACATGCTGTAAAACATATTTTTTATTGCAACGCAATAATACATTTTCAGTAATTTTGCGAATTGAAACAATAAAAAATATCAAATACATGAAAAAATCTATCTTATTTCTTGCTATGCTGTTTTGTACTTCCGCAGCAAGCGCAACAATCATCGACGGAACTCCTAACCCAGGAGAAAAAGGACGTTTGAATTGGTGGGTTAATGGAGTCATTGAAGATGTTCCTATAACCCAACCAGGTGACACAATTGTATTAGCCGATGGCGAATATGAGGAGGGGAGTATCGACTTTAATAAAGAGGGACTTGTAGTGATGGCAGCCGAGGGTGCAAAACCTGTTATCAAGGCAAGTTCGTATATTAAGATTCATGCTAATACTACCTTTATTGGTATTACATTTGATGGTCTTAATACTGCTGATTATGCTTTAACTTCTCGTGGAACAAATGATAAACTTTTGACATTAGAGAACTGCAAATTTCTGAACTGTAAGAATTATTATTTTTCGGGCGAAAGTAGCACAAACATTTCATTGAAAATCGAAGATTGTGTTTTTGACGGCGCAGTTGAAAGTGTTAATACAACCAAAGCAGCCCTTTTTACAAAAGGCATTGTAACTTCTTGTACAATCGAGGATAGCGAGTTTAAGAACTTCGCAGAGTGTGCTATTACAGTAGAAAAATGGTATGGCGGTCGTTTTGATGCTTTGACTATCAATGACTGTCTTATCCATGACTGTACACAATCGGCTATCTATTTGCCAGACGCAATAGATACAAACGAAAAGCAAACTTGTTCTGATTTCAAGTTAACAAATTCTACCATTTATAATGTTGGCGACAACACCAAAGACCATGGTGCTGTGGACATCCGCGATAATGCAAACATCGCAAGTGCTCAACAAGTGCTTATTGATCACGTAACTATATACAATTTCTCTACTAAACCAAGTTATGGTGGTTTCATGATTTACAAATCAGGCAATGCTACCATCTCTAATTGTATTGCCATGAACCCCGCTGACGTTTATAACTTATGGATTAACCCATTCGTTGCATATACTGGTGCTACCGTTAGCAACTGTGTCAATTTTAATTGCGGGTATGTAGATAATGGTGCTACCCAATCAGGACTAGTAAAAGCAGACCCAATGTTCGTTGATGCTGCAAATGCTGACTTCATGCTTTATGCAGAGTCTCCTGCTGTAGGTATGGGCGACCCACGCTGGGGCGTGAAAGCGGGCTTGCAACCAGGCGCTAAAGTATTGAGCAAGGCTGTTGCTGCGGCAGCACCAGGTGCAACCATTACCCTTGGCGATGGTATCTACGAGGAGTCTTCATCATTTGATTTCGACAAAGAAGGCTTGACCATCGTTGCGGCTGAAGGCACGAATCCTGTTGTTAAGTCAACTAATCAATATCTGGAGATGGCTATTGCAGCTTCAACCACTTTCATAGGAATTACTTTTGACGGAGACAACACAGCCCAAACTGCCTTCAAAATAGATGAAAACACAGCAAAGGATATTAAGTTTATAGGTTGTGAATTTAAAAACTTCTCATCATATTGTATCACATTAACCAGCGATGGTCATGTGGACGAGCTGATAATTGATGATTGCCTCTTCCACGATTGTGGTGCTGCAGTATATATGCGTGATAATCAATTGACTGATGCGCACACATGTACATCATTCAAGATGACCAACTCAACAGCATACAATTTTAGTGATGCTTTGTACAAGAGTCATTATGAGGACGAATTATATGTTGCTGCAATTGAGATTGCTCCAACAATAGTAGCAGAAGAATATAATGAAGTCCTGATTGACCATGTGACTTTGTATAATGTAGAGACAAACTTATATGAGGGCGGCTTTAAGGTCGGAGCAAATAGTAATGCAACGATTTCTAATTGTATTGCGATGGATCCTGAACAAAGATGGGGTAAATTGTATAGAGCTGGTACAGGAGCAACTATTACCAACTCGTTGTATTTCAATGCAGAACCTGTGACAGAAGGTGCTACACTCACAGAATTTAATAAGGCAGACCCAATGTTCGTTGATGCTGCGAATGGCAACTTCCAGCTATTTAAGAACTCACCTGCCGTAGGCACAGGTACAGCAGATAGCAACCTCGGTGACCCACGTTGGGGTGTATCTAATAATTACAAAGGAGTAAAAATTTCAATCGAGCCTGGTCAAGCAAAACTGAACTCTGCTGTAGCTTATTCAGTAAGTGCTGGAGATACCATAGTGTTGGCTGATGGCATATATGAAGAACCTTGGGCATTTAGTATTGCAAAAGAAGTAGTCATAATTGCTGCTAAGGAAGCAAAACCAATAGTAAAATTAACACATGCAGATGCTTAGATAGGAATCTCTGCTACAGTGACCTTTGATGGTATTATTTTTGATGGAGATAATCTTACTAAAAATGCACTTTACTTAGAAAAAAACAATGCAAAGAATCTTATCTTACGTAATTGCGAGTTTAAAAATTATCTAAAATACAACGTCTTTGGAGAAGATGGAAATCACCTCGATTCACTATTTGTAGACAACTGCTTGTTCCATCATAGTGGAGCAGCTATTTACTTCCAAGCTTCCAACCTTGCAGACAATGTTCCAGGATGTTCATATGCAAAAATCACAAACTCTACATTGTACGATATTATTCTCAACGACTATGTAGCAGCTATTGATATCCAAGAAAACAATGCTGCAAAGCAAACTGGAAATACCGAGGTTATTGTTGACCACGTAACTATCTATAATTTCTCTTCTACTGCAAAATCTGCAATTAAGGTATATAAGTCTGGTAAAACAACCATCAGTAATACCATTGTAGCAAACCCAAATGCTCTTGCAGAAGAAACAATTTACTCTTTCTACATTTATGATGGTGCCAAGGTACAAAACTCATTAAGTTTCAATGCTGTAGGTCAATGGGTTTCCAATGCTTACACAGACACCATTTGTGCCGACCCTCTCTTCGTGGATGCTGCAAATGGTAATTTCAAACTGAAAGGCACATCGCCTGCTGTATACGCAGCTACTGATGGCACTCATCTTGGTGACCCTCGCTGGGGTGTAGAGATGCTGGAAATCGGCGATGTGAATGACGCTGCTGCCATAGGTAGATATGACGGGAAAACTATTGACGTACAAGTAAACCGCACATTTACTGCAAACGACGGTTGGTACACGCTCAGCTTGCCGTTCGATTTGCCACAAGCACAACTCAGCAAGATTGGTAAAGCGTATAAAATTTCTGAAGATGCATCTAAATATACTTACAACAATGGCGCAATAAATGTGCCTGTTGAACCAGTAAACGAACTGAGCGCTTGTTTGCCATACTTGATCCTACCAACTGCTGATATTGACGGCTTCGTAGCAGAAGGTGTGAAAATTGCTTATGGGAATGGCGCTGAAGCAGATGTAACTATCCACGGAATTTCCGATGGCAATGGAAAAAATTATGACTTTAGTATGACAAGTGAGTTGTATGTGGATGGTACAGAAACGACCGATGGTTCGTATTGGGTAGGTGCAGATGGTCTATTGTACAATGATGATGTGCTAAAACTGGCATTGCGTGCATATTTCAACATCGCACAAGCAGGTGGTAATGGTATACCTCCACGCTTCCGCATAGTAGCAGACGAGAACGTAGAGACTGGCGTTGGCAACATCACCAGTGGAGAGAATACCGCTATCAAGACCATTGAGAACGGACAACTCATCATCATCCGCGAAGGCGTTAAGTACAACGTACAAGGCGTTCGCCTTTGATAGTTATAAACTATGAGTGATAAGTGATGAGGCGAGAATTGCGGCGAAAGCCGCATCTTCCCAGCCTTTATACCATACACTTTATACTATACACTAAAATAAAAATCAGAACGATATGAAAAAAGTATATTTAGTGCCTCAAACTGAGGCAATCCAAGTAATCGCAAATGGCGTACTTATGGTTAGTCCTGGTGCCGGCATGATTCCACCTTTTGGTGGCACAGGAAATTCTGGCGAAGGTGGTTCTCCACGATAAAGTTTTTACTTTAGTCAATTAGAAAGAAAACCGTCAATATGGCGGTTTTTTTATTTCATATTATTACCTTTCTTTCACACCATCAACTATTCATCCTTTATAATTTTACACGAGAATTTGCATATTTGCATTTTTTTTTGTACCTTTGTCGCCTAAATTCCTACCTTTACACCAACGCTATACACTATACACCAAAATATGGATACAAAAGAACTACAAAAACTCATTGCCATCTGGTTTGAAGAAGACATCCGCGATGGCGACCACACCTCACTCAGTTGCATACCCGAAACAGAAATGGGTTGCCAACAATTGATTGTGAAAGAAGAAGGTATTATTGCTGGTATTGAAGTAGCAAAGCAAATTATTGCGTACTTTGACCCAGAGTGTCGCATGGAACAATTCATTGAAGATGGCGCATATGTAAAACCGGGCGATATCGCTTTCCGCGTATATGGCAAGGAACTTAGTCTATTGCAAATCGAGCGCACCATGCTCAACGTCATGCAACGAATGTCTGGTGTAGCCACCACGGCACACCGTTATCAAAGTCTGATTGCCGACACGGATTGCCACGTGCTTGATACCCGTAAGACTACTCCTGGATTGCGTTACCTTGAGAAAGAAGCTGTGCTTATTGGTGGCGGAATGAACCACCGCATTGGTCTATTTGACATGATTCTTCTGAAGGACAACCATGTGGATTTTTCAGGAGGTATCACTGCAGCACTGACTCGCGCAAAGAACTATTGCGAGGAGAAAGGCAAAGACCTACGCATTGAGATTGAGACTCGAAACGAGGAGGAGATACGCGAAGCACTTGCCACCAATATTCCAGATCGTATTATGTTGGATAATTTCTCTCCAGAGCGCACCAAAGGTGCGGTAGAGATTATCCGTGCATGGGAGAAAGAGAATGGCAAACATATAGAAATTGAATCCAGTGGAGGCATTACCATTGACACTATCCACGACTATGCTATCACAGGTGTGGATTTTGTCAGTGTAGGTGCTCTCACCCATTCTATTAAAAGTCTAGATATGTCGTTTAAGGCAGTAAAGTGAGTTTAGTGTTTAGAGTTTAGAGAACATGAGTATCATTGAAAGACTTGCGGCGCTACGCGCGCTGATGAAACAACATGGTGTGAGTGCATGTATCGTGCCTGGTACTGACCCACATGCAAGTGAATATATGGCGGAGCACTGGACCGAGATGTCGTGGATTACGGGCTTCCTCGGCGAGACAGGCACCGCAGTGATTACCATAGACAAAGCACTGCTTTGGACAGATAGCCGCTACTACTTGCAAGCAGAAGTAGAGTTGCAAGGCACGACTGTGGAGTTGATGCGCGAAAGCGACATCGACTGCCCTACTATCCCCGAATGGCTTTGCAAAAACGTTCAAGGTGCCATTGCAGTCAATCCAGAAATGTATAGTGTAAATGGCTATCGCGACTTGAAAGCCACATTAGAAGAAGGTGGTTTGTCGCTCGTGTCTATTGATTTAATTTCCCCACTTTGGATCGAAAATCGCCCAGCGATTCCTACTTCTCTGCTCTATGAATATGAGGAAAAATATGCTGGCGAAAGTGTAGAATGTAAGTTGGTACGCGTGCGCCAAGCCTTGCAAGAGCGTCATTGCCAAGCATTAGTTATCTCTGCGCTAGATGAGATTGGATGGTTGCTCAATATACGTGGTAAAGATGTGGATTATACGCCATGCCTTATCAGTTATGTGGTAGTAGAGATGGACAAGTGTACCATCTTTGTAGCACCCAATAAATTAGATGCCGCTGCTCATACTTATCTCAATCGTGTAGGTATCAGCGTATGCGATTATGAGCAAGTATTCACTTATTTGCAAACCCTTCAAGCAAAAGGTATCATGTATGATGGTGGCAAAGTGAATGAAGCGCTCTACGAGGCTATCAATCCGGCTATTACACGCCGCGTGAACGTGAGCCCAAGTCCAGTGCTGAAGATGCAGAGTGTAAAAAATGCTACTGAACTCGCAGGCGAACGCATCGCCATGCGTAAAGATGCGGTTGCACTGACAAGATTCTTCTATTGGTTGGAGAATGAGGCTCTCAAGACACCTCAAACAGAAATCACCCTCGCTACCCAACTTGGCAAGTTTCGTGCGATGGGCGAGAATTACACCGATGATAGTTTCTGCACCATCGCGGGTTGGAAAGGCAATGGTGCTATTGTGCACTACCACGCTACTCCAGAGGAATGTGCTAAGATAGAAGGCGATGGCGTACTGCTATTAGATTCGGGGGGACAATACTTGGATGGTACTACAGACATCACACGCACCGTATGGGTAGGTAATCCCGCATTGATTCCAGATGCAGTAAAACGCGACTATACGCTTGTGCTCAAAGGACATATCGCACTTGCTCGTGCACGTTTTCCTAAAGGTACTCGCGGCAATCAATTGGATATTTTGGCTCGCCAATTCTTATGGGCAGAAGGTATGACGTATGGTCATGGTACAGGTCACGGTGTTGGACACTTTATGGGTTGCCACGAGGGACCACAAAATATCCGCACCGACAATAATCCGAACCCTATGCAAGTGGGTAATATTTGTTCCGATGAACCTGGTATCTACCGTGCCAATGAATATGGTATTCGCATTGAAAACCTTATCGCGGTACGCGAAACCAAAGACTTAGGAGCACATACCACAGGTGAGACTTTCCTTGAGTTTGAGACGCTTACTTTGTGCTATTATGACACTCGTATGATAGACATCAGTCGTATGACTAAAGAGGAAATTCAGTGGATTAATGACTACCACGCATGGGTATATGCAGAGGTAGCACCACTGCTGTCCGAGCAAGAAGCCGCATTCCTAAAAGAAAAATGTAAAGCATTGTAAATTGATACTACATATATGAAATTAGAAGAAATACTTATTCCTAAGGTACAAGAAGCAGTTAAGACCTTGTACGGAGTAGAGATTACCCCTGCACAAGTGCAGTTCCAGAAGACTCGCGCCGAGTTTGAAGGCGATATCACACTCGTGGTCTTTCCATTCGTAAAAGCAGCTCGCAAAGCACCTGCACAAGTGGCACAAGAGGTAGGCGAAGCGCTCGTAGGGGGACTCATTGAGAAATACAACGCAGTGCAAGGTTTCCTTAATCTTTGTATCGCACAAAGCTACTGGATTGAACAACTCCAAGCAATTGCAGAAAATACGGAGTACGGACAACTCTCCCGCGGCGAAGGCGAGAAACCACTCATGATGGTAGAATACTCTTCGCCTAACACCAACAAGCCTCTGCACCTCGGTCACGTGCGCAATAACCTACTCGGTTATTCCATCGCCAAGATTCAAGAAGCAAACGGATGGAATGTAGTGAAAACCAATATAGTCAACGACCGCGGCATTCATATCTGCAAATCCATGCTGGCTTGGCTCAAGTTTGGCAACGGCGAGACACCAGAGACCAGCGGCAAGAAAGGCGACCATTTGATTGGTGATTACTATGTACGTTTCGATAAAGAGTACAAAGCGCAAATCAAAGAGCTCATGGCGCAAGGTATGGACGAAGAGACCGCCAAGAAAGAAGCCCCACTCATCAAAGAGGCACAAGCCATGCTTGTGAAATGGGAACAAAACGACCCAGAGGTGCGCGCACTCTGGCAAAAGATGAACGAGTGGGTATATGCAGGTTTTGACGAAACATACGCGCAAATGGGCGTTGGCTTCGACAAGATCTACTACGAAAGCGACACTTATCTTGTGGGCAAAGGCGAAGTGGAGCGTGGATTGGCAAAAGGTGACTTCTATCGCCGCGAAGATGGCAGTGTATGGGCTGACTTGGCACAAAACGGCTTGGATGAAAAACTGCTACTTCGTGCAGATGGTACATCCGTATATATGACCCAAGATATTGGTACAGCGAAGTTACGTTTCGAGGACTACCCTATTGACAAGATGGTGTATGTCGTTGGTAATGAGCAGGAATACCATTTCAAAGTGCTCAGTATCTTGCTTGACCGTCTCGGTTTTCCATTCGGCAAAGAATTGGTGCATTTCAGTTACGGTATGGTCGAACTCCCTAATGGTAAGATGAAGAGTCGCGAGGGTACGGTGGTAGATGCCGACGACCTCATGGCACAAATGATTGCAGATGCAAAAGAGATTTCGAAAGACAAAGTCAATACCCTACCCGACATCACCGAGGCAGAGGCCAACGAAATTGCTCGCGTAGTAGGTTTGGGTGCATTGAAGTACTTCATTCTGAAGGTTGACCCACGCAAGAACATGCTCTTCAATCCAGAAGAGAGTATCGACTTCAACGGCAACACAGGTCCTTTTATCCAGTACACCTATGCGCGTATCCAAAGTGTGCTGCGCAAGGCAGGCGACCAGCTCGCCTTATCGCCTAATGGCCTAACAGTCTTGTCGCCTAAAGAACTCGCTCTTATTCAACGCCTTGTGGATTATCCTGCGGCAGTACGTCAAGCAGGCGATGAGTTCTCCCCTGCAGTAATTGCCAACTACACATATGCATTGGCATGTGACTTCAATAGTTTCTACCACGACCACAGCATCCTCAACGAAGCAGACGCTGACAAGCGTGCTTTACGTCTTGTTCTGGCTCAAACAGTGGCTAAAGTTATTAAGAGTGCCATGGCATTACTCGGCATTGAGGTTCCTAATCGTATGTAGTAAGGTTAGAGGTAAAAGGCTAAGGATATACCTGCACAAAAATAGCGGAGAGAACTTCTCCGCTATTTTGTATCACTAATATTATCACTTTCTCTACTATGATATTACTATGTGATTACTATGATATTACTATGTTATTCCGATACCTTTTCGCTACCTTCCATTAGTTTATTATGATGGCAGAGCATGAGTGAGCCATCTTCGCGGCGGAGGTGCATTCCCCCACCCTCGCAATAGCGGAAGAGTTTACAAGTATTACAGGGTTCTAATTTCTTCATCCATTGGCGATTGCGATAATCTTTAAAACCATTTTCCCATACCTCCCAGAAATCATCGTGGTAGATATTGCCTTGGTAATACTTGCCACGTACACTGGTGCACGCTGAGATGCTACCGTCAATCAAGATGGATGCTACGCTCACGCCTGCTGCGCAATGGAAGAGGTGGTCACGGATTTCCGCCTCATAATCAGGCATAAAGCCTTCGCAAGAGTATGAGATATGCAATCCCTCTTTGCGTTTCTCACGGATATATTCCAATACCTGACGATGCTGCTCGGCAGTAAGCAAGAGTTCGGGGTTCTCTGCCGCACGCCCCATTGGGTCAATCGTTATCAATCGCCAGTTGCGCACGCCGATAGACCACAGATACTTCTGCATCTCATCGATTTGTGGGAAGGAGCGTTGGTTCACGCATGTTACCACATCCCAAGTCAGTGATGGCGTTGCAGCTGCCAATTGAATAGCTCGTGTAGCCCCTTCAAAAGCGAGGGGATGTTGGCGGAGCCAGTTGTGGTTATCTTTCATGCCATCAAAACTGATAGCCATCGAACGCAAGCCATTCTGCATCAGTTCTTTGAAGCGTTTGGGTGTGAGTGCCAGACCATTGGTGACCATACCCCAAGGATAGCCGCGTTGCTTGAGTGCCTTGCCCACTTCAGCCAGATCGGTTCGCATGAGTGGTTCGCCACCAGAGATGATGATCAGCACCTTATGTGGATCAACATGCGGTGTCACAGATTTGTCCAAGACATTCAGGAAGTCACCCGCAGGCATGTCTGGCATAATTTCACTACTGCTACAATCGCTACCACAATGCAGGCAATGGACATTGCAGCGCAGCGTACTCTCCCAAAAGAGCTGTTGTAGCGGGTGCAATTGTTGGAGATTCTTGCGACGCAGTCGCTCAAGCTCAAATATGATTCGTTTTCGGAGATTCATAATGCGTTGTGTAGTATGATGTATTGTTGTGTAGTGTGGTTTATTTTTTCTTGAGTTGGAAGTCTGCATCTACGTTATATTTGACATTCCAACTACCTTTTTCTATCTCTTGCATTTGGTTGGGAGCGATATGTAGGGTATCTGACTCATACTCGCCTGTGGTATCATTTACAATCACTTGCAAGCACTCCTCACCAAATGAGGTTATGCCGTATTTGCATTGATATTTTCCCTCTTCGTTGGTGTAAACGGTATCAGACCAAGCATACTCATCATTTACCTTGACCACCACTTGCATAGATTTAAGTGGTTCGTTGGTTTCGTTCGTAACCTCTCCTTGTACATCATATTCAGCCCATGGTGAACCATACAAGCATAACGTTCCACCTCCACCGCCATTAGGACCTTCTTCGCATGACGTGATAAACATTCCGATGAGCGTGATTAATACAGCATTGAGGCAAACGCGAATAGAATTTTTAATCTTTTTCATAAAAAAAACTATTTTAAAAACTACATACCAATCCTATGCCATTGTTGTTGGCTTGTAGGCGCAATTCGGGCTGAATATGAGTTGATGACAGTGAAATATTGTATGCATCAAAACTATTCTTCATCTTTTTTTGCCCAACGCATACCAACGGAATACCCGTAATAGTAAATGCCAATCCCCCAGCAGCTATAGGGAGACTTATCAGCATTACGCCAAGCATAGGACCCATTGTTGGGCGTTCGGGGTCTTGCTCAAATGGTAAACAAATGCCAAGAGTAAACCCTAAAGCAAAAGCATCCAATGCTAAACCTGTTCCGAGCAATCCCCAACCTGTACTATACATCTGACGTCCCTTACGGAATTGATTGTAGATATCTTCATCAGCATTGAACTTGAGGTATGCTTGACAATCCCTTTGGCTAATCTTCTCGCCATTGTAGTAGTACTTATTACCTTTGCGTGATAGGGGTGACGCCGTCACACTAGGATAAATCATATCCTCCGCCAACACATTGCATGTTAGCAACATGAGCATAACTATTCCAAAAATCTTCTTCATAACGACTGCATTTTTAGTTTTATTTTTTCTTAAGTTGAATGTCCAATTCTACCGAATAGGAACAACTTAACTCTTCATGCGGTTGAGCATCCATGTCTGATATAGCCACTTTAGTCGTGTAAGAATCGTACTCTTTCTTTGGGTCGTACACAACTAATTGCAAGGTATCCGCTCCTTTCCATGTCCACAACTCGGCATTATATTCACCAATGCTATCGCTATGGAAATCGTCCGTACGGACAAATTGATCCAAATAGAAATGTACCCGCATAGAATCCAATGGTTGGTTTTGCTCATCAGTTATCTGTCCAGTCACTTTATATACAGCCATGTCATCTACAGGCATTGGACCATACAGACAAACCATACCACCTCCCCTATCACATGAAGCAGCGAATAATCCCAATAATGTAGTCAGCAGATTATTTACCAATAGATGGTATTTGTTTTTAATCTTTTTCATAATCAACGACTATATTAATCAACGACTATATTCTTTTCTATATCCCTAATCATATCTTTTGGAATAGAATATACTGCGTAAGGGAAAACATAGCCAATCGCACAATTAATGGAAGATATGCGAATCGTACAACGAAACACATACTCGCCATTGCCTAAGTCTTCTAAATCTGCTGATGTAAATGAATTGCCAGAAGAAGGCGTTTGCACTCCCGCCCAAACAATACAATAGTTCTTAAAATCCAAGTTTGGCAATTTCACACCTTCAGGGCAGATGGCTAACAATTCTTTTTTCGAATCAATAATCTCTACTATGGTGTGACTATTGCTACATTCTGTTAGATCCTTATGCTTGCCCTCGCTACATTTTTCACAATCATCGTGCGAAAGTAACGGCATTACATAATCGCGAATTGCATTATTATGTTCCGAGAAAATTTGGTCTAATGCAGCTTTATCCTCATTGCTCAATGTGATTTTCTCAAAAACATACTCTGGTTGATTACCTTGTTTGCAACCGATGCATGCTATCGCAATAATAGCGATTAATAAAATTCTTGTTTTCATATGGGAGTTAATATTTGTTACTATTTCTTTTTAAGTTGAATATTGACTTCGGCAGAATAATCTATAGACCATGCACTACTATAATAGTCCAAATCTGCAAAAGCCAGCTTGGTTGTATCATAGAAATTATAGAAAGGTTCCAATGCTATCACACTCAAAGTGTCACCCAGATTTATTGGAGAGTCCAATTCATAAAAGCCATGATAATAGCCATTTGCATTGGTATATACGGTATCTAAAAGCAGTTGTGTTGTATTTTGCAAGATAATCTGAGCCGACTTGATGGCTTTGCCATATTGATCAGTTACAAGTCCACTTACCGAGAAATTAGTGATAGGTTCGTCAGGAACATCTGTATGGAACATGATAAGGGTATCTAAACCTTCATAGAGATTAACCAAGTATTTCGTTTCGCCCAACTGTATCGTATCATAATTCAAGTGAGACACTTTGATAGAACTAGCAATGGTTGCATTGCATATACAAGGAGGGATAAGTCCTACTGGCTTTCTTAGTTTTTCTCGTACTACCAACTTGTTGTCCTTCGGCTCCACCCAACCTCTCACGCTATATGAACACGGATACGCAGTATGATGCATGAACCGAATACAATCTTCCGCCGTAACAGATATACATAGAAATTGAGAATGCTGATATGCATTATAATATCCATAATCATTACCTGGTGCGGGTGGCACCATTGATGGCATCTGCTGAGGTTGATTCACCGCGTAGGGTTTTGGAATAAAATCCTCAAGCCAATCCAAAGGTGGGTCACAATCAATCGATTGCCATTTTCCATCGTTTGGTTCACCATTATTCGGGTCGCAACTGACAAGGATCAACAAACTCAATATGAAAAATGAAATGCGTTTCATAAGGCAAATGTTATTTAACTTCATTCTTCTTCAGTTGGAAGTCATTGTTGAGGGAGTAGTACATATTAATAGTCCAATCACTATCCTCTTCCATTCTAACATACTTGATTTCATCGGGAGTAACACGTACTGTATCAGACGCATACACTTTCGATGTATCGTTGGCTATAATGGTAATTTCATCCGCCTCAAACAGACAACGTCCAATATATCTTGCACGATAGTTGCCCTTGTTTGTGGTATAAAACGTATCAATGTGCTGATGGATTTGATTATCTGTTGCCTTAACCACCACTTGTATAGACTCCAAGGGTTGATTATCTTCGTTCAACACACGTCCCTCAACATCTACGAAATCTTTACTTTCTGTCTCAAATGGCGCTACACCATAACAAGCCGTTACGGTAAACATCACACCCGATAGGGTAAATAAACGAATCAACTTCTCAAGCAGTCCGTTGTACTTTTGGCGAAGATATTTGATTTTCATAGGTATGAGGGTGTTTTAAGCGTTTTTAACCATTAATCGTCTACTTCTTTCCCATTTAGAGAGCGCAAAGGTACTATATTTTTCTGATTATTGCAAGTTTTTCTTTTCAATTTTGAAATCTTGGCGCATAGAATAATAAGTGGACCAAGAGTCTTGGTCTTCTACTTTCATCTTGCCAGAGGAGATATGGGTAGAGTCGGAGGCATATACACCTGTAGTATCATGTACAATCACTTCCATACAATCTCCACCTGTGGAAGTGAGGCTATGCACCGCATGATAATGACCATCCGCATTGGTATAGACTGTATCAGGATAATCCCATTCCTGATCAAAAGTGCGGACAACGACTTGCATATTCTCTAGCATGTTGCCATTTTCATCATAGACATATCCTTCTACATCATATTCAGCGTATGGACAGCCATAGCAAGCAGTCAGAACAAATGCTACACTAGATAACGAGAATAGACGGATGAAACGCTGCAATAGACTATTATATTTTTGGCGAAAGTTGGTTTTCATATGCATACTATTTTAAGGATTTGCAAAGTGAGTATATTTTTTAATTATGCAAGACTAGTCCTCCCATAAAATTTGGTTCCGAAACTGCGAACTTACCCGACTCATAAAAACGATTTGCTATATCCAACGCATTGGACGAAGACGGTAAATTACACACTAATAGATACCACAGAGGAAACAATTCCTCCTTAACTATTTTTACATTGTATTGCTCTGCCATATTTTGCAAGATAGACAAGTCATCACTGTCCTTGAGTTTGACAAGGAAAGAGTGTGTAACAAAGAAGTTGGCTCCTTCACTAGTATAGGAAGGCATTCTATATAGCACATGCTCCAAATCTTCAATAACTGTATTAGGCTTGGTGATTCCCCATTTTAGATTAGGCTCTTCAAGATATGAATCACTTTCGCTCATCTCAAGCTTCTGTTTATCTATCTCGGAAAATAATGCATCATCATATATAATGTATTCTTGATTACCTCTTTCTAGATAGATTTTTTCACCCTCATACCAATAATAATCATCCGCAGATACTACAGGATATTGGTCTTCATTCGGATTAATTGGTTCGCAAGCAACGAGCAATGCAGAACATAGCACAAAAAATAGAACAAATCGTTTCATTACATTAAATATTTAAGAGTTTAGAAATCTGTTTGCAAAGGTACGATATTTTTTTGGATTGTGCAAGAGTGTATCATTATTTCTCGGCACGGTTATTGAGTTCGTTGACTTGTTCGCTACTGAGGTGGTTGAGCAAGTCTAACAATCCTTGGCGGTAACCCTTAGGATCATATGTCAACGAACTACCAATCAGCTGTTTAACCATTTCAAGGTTGGCTGTACCTTTGTACTCTGAATTGCGGAGCAACATACCATACGCAGCTACACCCGCAGCAAAAGTGAGGTTTTCTGACTTGCTATTCTCGTAATAGACATCCAAAGAGAGTTGTTTGCTGCTGAGCCCGAGTTGCTCTTTGTAGCGGCAATCGAACTTCGCCCAAGGTTTATAATCTCCCCACTGCGCGTCTGTAGGAACGATTTCGTAAAGAGCTGTGATGGTTTGTCCTGCACCAATCTCGCCTGCGTCTTTGGTGTCATCATCAAAGTCCTCGTTGCTCATTACGCGATTTTCATAACCGATGAGGCGGTACTTGGCTACACGGGTAGAATCGAAAGTGATTTGGCACTTAGTATCATTGGCTACAGCTTGGAGTTGCATACGGTCGTGCACAAAGACCTTCATAAATTCATCCTCGCAGTCGATATAATAATAGTTGCCATTGCCACGGTTGGAGACCTTCTCCATCATGGCATCATTCCAGTTGCCCGTACCAAAACCGCACATAGTTAGATAAATACCTTGGTCGGCGTAGCGAGAGACCATATTCAAAAGACTATCGGTGTTGGTAACACCCACATTGAAGTCACCATCTGTACCCATGATAATGCGGTTGTTGCCACCAATGATATAGTTGGCTAATGCCTCTTCGTAAGCCATCTTGATAGCTGCGCCACCTGCAGTACTACCGCCAGCACCGAGACTGCGGATAGCTGATTTAATTTTACCAGCGTGCATTACTTGGGTGGATTCTAAAAGACGCTCCACACTGCCCGAATAGGTGATAAGTGACACACGGTCAGTCGGTTGCAGTTCATCTACGAGAGTCAGAAGTGCTGATTTGAGGAGTGGCAGTTTGTCTTCTGAATCCATGGAGCCCGACACATCTACGAGGAAGACATAATTGGCGGGAAGCATGTTTTCTTCGGCAACGCTCTTGCCTTTGAGTCCAAGGCGGAGGAGGTAATGCTCTGGATTCCAAGGACATGCGCCAATCTCGGCATTGATATCCACAGCGTTCTCTGGTTCGGGATAATCGAAGGTAAAATAGTTGAGGAACTCCTCGATACGAACAGAGGACTTATCGGGGAAATATCCTTTTGACATGTACGAGCGCATATACGCGTAGCTTGCTCCATCTGCATCTACGGAGAAGGTGGAAGTTGGTTCTTCGGAAGTAGAAATGAAAGGATTGTCCGCAAATTCCTCGAACTTGTCGCCCGTTTCGCCTGCGACAGGTTCGCCATAAGCATCACCCATAGCGCCGTCAAAATATCCATCACCAGGAGCCATAGACTCAAATGCACAACTGGAGCATGTAAACGCGATAGCGGCTGCGAAAGCCATAAATGTAATCTTTTTCATATGTGTGAGGGTTTTAGAAGTTCTAAAAGTTTTAAGGGTTCTAAGGGCTCTAAAGGTAGGGAGTTCCTACGGTTTGCCTATACTAATGTATCGTGTATCTAACGTGTATCTATCGTATATCTACCGTGTATCTACCGTAATTGACAGCGGAGAGATAACGGAAGATTAACGTAATGAAGGGGTTCTTGTTAGGACAACACGTTCTTTCTTCTTTATCTTATCAGCTACAGACCCCATATCTTGAAAAATAGCATTAAAACCGTCAATAACCAGAGTATTATTTCCCTTGAAATGATAAGAACAAACGACTGGATCTGGGGTAGGTTGTAGCATATTCACAATCCAACTAAAATGCAAGGAATCACTAGTTGCATAGTAATAATAAGGTAAACCTGTATCGTATTTGGTTGAAGAAATATACAACTGTCCATCTTCATCGAAAGTGGCAGTCCAATGATCGCCAACCACATTCCAATGTCCGATGAGTGATTGAGGGCCTTCTGGTTGTTCGCAAGCAGTGAATAAGAAAGCGGTTGCAAGTAGCAAAAAGATAATTGACTTTTTCATAAGACATTAATTATTAAATGGTTAATATTTACATTAGAATCTATATCCGACCGCGAGGGAGAAGAGGCGGGAGGTAAGGATTGGATGGGTGGATTGGGGCCAAAGGAGCATCTTAGTGCCCATGAGTCCGAGTTCTGCTTCAGCATACCAATTTTGGTTGCCCACATTGACTCCGAAGAGAGTAGCATTGGCAGAAATACCAAAACCATGGCTATCAATTTCTGACCATTCGACCTCATGTGTTGTGGAAAACATACTGGTAGTATATCCTAACCCTAATGCCGAATACAGTTCCAGAACTCGTTGGCGGTAATAGGTAAAACGAACGGTCGGCATTAGAGTTAGGTAATATAACTTATTAATCATCTGTTCATTGAGCAATACACCATAACCATCCACTAGCTGGGCATGATCGGATAGAAAAACACCGTCAAACTCAGCCCCTACACTTATCAACGGTGTTATTTGGTAAGCATACGCTGCATAAATCTCTCCCGAAGAGGTTGTTTTACGTGTATCAGACTCCATCATTCTATAGTGAGTCAAATACTCATCCGCCTCTTGCGTCGTCATACCTTGAATATATTGTAAATAGGTCGTATTGTATGGATGTACCATGTTGCGCGCGCGGAGGGCATTTATCATACGAGAGGAGAAAGCCGTTCCCCACCCCATACGGAAGCTATGGCGATAGGCGTCGTAGCCCTTCTCCTCTGCCATAAGGAATGCAGAAGAGAATAGCAAAACTGCGCATATGAGATTACGGAGGTTCTTCATATTATTAAGGATGAAGTGGTTGAACAAAATGCATTGCTACACCTAAAGCTATGCCATCGGATATTAGCATTGGGGTGCCCGTAACGAGGATAGTGTCGCCTACCACACAGGATCGGAGAAGAGGATGATTAAAATGAATCAGCTCTTTGGAATTTTGATCAAGGAGATAAATAGTCGAATACATTTTCCATAACTCAATGGGCGATTGTAACTTAATACCGCAGAAATAGCGGCCATTGAGATTAGAATAATTTACAGCAGCTAATAATTGTAGTGTACCCACGAATGTTGGGTAGGATGACAAATCTTCAGGTGCCATCGGGTTTGCAGGCGGAGTGACAGTATCCGCTAAGATAACAGGCATTTGTGCGGATGGTACAGCAGCTGTAGCGAACTCAACAGGAGGTAGCGAACCTGGAGCATCAAAACCTAGATAATCATCCGGATTCCATCCTGGAGTAGGACCCTCATTAGGCGAACACGCGACAAACATGAGCACAATACTCATGAACCATAAAAACAAAAACACAAATCGAAGCATTACAGTTTTCATACGCATATATTTTTGGTTTTGAAATCCGCTGCAAAGATACTGCTTTTTTTTGATATGACCAAAAAATAAACTGATGCAGCTAGTAAAAACACAATACTACAATCAACTGATTTTCAAGCGATTGTAATTTTGCCAAAATAAAAAACTGATGCAGGCACAAAAAAGTGCTTGCAAGAGTGGGAAAAAAGTAGTAAATTTGCAGTCGCAATAGCGAATCAGGAACCAAGAACCAAGAATCAGGACTAATTTGTTATGAAGACAAAAGTGATAATCATAATAGCACTAGTACTATGTTACTCATGTACAAACAAGACCGCTATCGAGAATGGTGAATTGCAAGAGGCAATATCGCAAGTGTGGTTGGATGTAGATGCGGCACAAGAGATGTTGGGTGGGATAGACACCAACGACTTGAGTGAGTATGAGATGCAGCGATATCGTTTGGCAGAAGCACACCTGATGCTGAAGCGCGAATTGCGATTGCCTGCGGGAGGCGATATGGATGCATTGGCGAAGTACTTTGAGAGTTGTGGCGATGTGGCGAGTGCGTCCGAAGCATATTATATACAAGGTGCGTATCTCAATTGGATTGGCAAGAACACAGAAGCCATGCAATACTTGAAAAAGGCAGAGAATTATCCTGCCTTATCTATCATTCAAGGTATGACCTACTACAAGATGGGACGTATTAGCGAAAGCGAACAACTATACGAGATTGCATTAGAGAATTATCAGAAAGCACTACCCTACTTGGAGGAAGCAGGACTGCCACTCTATCTGGCTTCGGTATATAGAGAACTGGGAAGAAACAGTAGCGAGGGGAGAGATGAGTATTTCGAAAAAGCCCTGTCTGCTGCACGGTTTATGAAAGATAGTATCTTGTATATGGATATTCGATACGCGCAACTATCTGTCAGTCAGCCCAATTCGCCAGAGATAGCGAGCATATGTCAATACATGTGTCATCAGGTTGGCAGAAAACGTTATGCCTATGACTTGGTGAAATATTATATCCGTACACACAAAGCAGATTCAGCGAAGATATACCTTGATATTTTAGCCGCAGACACCACAGCACAAATATGGAGTGAGCAACAACATGCCCTGTGGGAGAGTCAATATTTGCACTTGAAAGGCAAAAATAAAGAAGCATATGAGTCGCTGTATGATCTGTATAATGCGTACTACAAAGAACTGGAAGAGGAAGGTAGAGCCAGTGCGTTTGTGGCAGCACAACACTTTGATAATGAAGTAGAAAAGGCAAAGAACTTACAGTTGCAACTGGAGAAGCAACAATTGTATATCGTGTTAGCAGCGGTGGTGATTATTATATTGTGTGTGGGCATATTGCTGATTTTATACAATGCGAAACGGCGCACAGAGCGATTAACCGAACAGGCACGTACTCATCAGCAAATCAAAGACTTGCAGAATGAACTGGAGTTACGTCGCGATGCACTGAAGCGCGTATTGAATCAGCGACTGGAGCTGAATAAGAATTTGCAAGAGGCACTGCTGACCAAAAAGAAAGAGGAAACGATTCCTAATTGGGCGCAGCAGTTTATAGACTCGAATATATTCTCCACAGAAGAACAATGGAAGAACTTCTTTGTGGAGTTTAACGGATGTTATGGTGATTTATTGAATCGCTTGCAAAAGGAATATCCGCGATTGACAAATACTGATATACAAGTACTTGCGTTGTACATACTGGGATTGGATAACTCGGATATATGTTTGCTATTGGGATTGACACAACGCACTATTTGGAGCCGAAGGATGCGTATCAAAAATCGAGTGGGACTAGGTGAGAAAGAGTTACTGGATAAATGGATTGAGGAGTGTGTTTAGTGTTTAGTGTTTAGTGTTTAGAGAAAAGAAATAGACCGCCTAGATGGGCAGTCTATTTCTTTGTTATAGTAGTATCAACATTATTTAGCGTAGCTGACAGCGCGTGTTTCGCGGATGACAGTGATACGGATTTGACCAGGATAGGTCATCTCATCTTGGATACGCTTAGCGATATCGAAAGAGAGGAGCTCTGTTTCCTTGTCACTGAGTTTGTCTGCACCTACGATTACGCGGAGTTCGCGACCTGCTTGAAGCGCATAAGTCTTGGTCACTCCAGGGTAGGACATTGCGATGTTCTCAAGGTCGTTGAGACGTTTTACATAAGCCTCCACAATCTCACGACGTGCACCAGGACGTGCGCCAGAAATAGCGTCGCAAGCTTGTACGATAGGAGCAATGATAGACTCCATTTCACACTCTTCGTGGTGAGCACCCACCGCATTGCAGATATCTGGTTTCTCACCATACTTCTCGCAGAGTTTCATACCCAACTGTGCGTGTGGCATCTCCATATCCTCGTCGCTGACCTTGCCAATATCGTGGAGCAAACCTGCACGACGCGCTTTCTTTACATTCAAGCCAAGCTCAGCCGCCATAGCAGCACAAAGATTGGCTGTTTCCCGAGCATGCATAAGAAGGTTCTGACCATAACTGGAACGATATTTCATCTTACCGATAAGACGAACCAATTCAGGATGCATGCCATGGATACCAAGGTCGATAGTGGTGCGTTTACCTGTCTCAACAATTTCCTCTTCCACTTGTTTGGTCACTTTAGCAACCACTTCTTCGATACGCGCAGGGTGAATACGTCCGTCCTGCACGAGTTGGTGGAGTGAAAGGCGAGCAATCTCGCGGCGAACAGGATCGAACGCAGAAAGAGTGATAGCCTCTGGAGTATCATCCACTACGATTTCTACGCCAGTTGCGGCTTCAAGGGCGCGGATATTACGACCTTCACGTCCGATAATACGGCCTTTAACTTCATCATTATCAATATGGAAGACTGTGACTGCATTTTCTACAGTTGCCTCAGAAGCAATGCGCTGGATAGACTGAATAATAATCTTCTTTGCTTCCTTGTTAGCAGTAAGTCGTGCTTCATCCATTGTATCGTTGATGAATGCCATTGCTGCCGTTTTGGCCTCATCTTTGAGTGTCTCAACCAATTGTTTTTTAGCTTCTTCTGCAGAAAGTCCAGAGATTTGCTCGAGCTGTTGCTCAGCAGCTTTATGCAAGCGGTCAATTTCTTGCGCCTTGCGGTCGATAGCTTTTTGCTGATTCTCTAACTGTTGGCGCTGTGTATTCAACTCATTTTGTGCACGTTGTACCTCACTTTGTTTTTGGTTAAGTTGTTGGTCACGCTGCTGAACACGCTGTTCTTGTTGGTGGAGTTTTTGCTCAGCTTGACGCACTTGATTTTCATGTTCCAATTTGAGAGCAATGAACTTCTCTTTGGCCTCAACGATTTTGTTTTTCTTTATTACTTCGGCTTGTTCCTCCGCCTTGCGAAGGATGCCAGACGCATGGTAGCGAAATATAAAGAAGCATATGAGTGCTCCTAAAAATAAAGCTCCTATTGCGACTATTACTGAAATAGTATTCATAATTAATCTGACAATTTATTATTTTGTAATGTATTTATTATTAATTGATTAAGTTCTTGTATTTTCTCTTCTACTGGTTGCAATCTATGTGCATGAGCATCCGCCTGCAGATTGACCGCCATTTCCAATGCTACATACACCCATATTTGCTCTGCAGATTGATTAGGCAGTAGTTTGCGATAGTGGCGGTAGCGCTCATTTATTTGCTCCGCAGCATTGCGATATAGCACCTCCTTATCTGCCAACACATTCAGCGAGATATGATGTGCATCCAATTGAAGCGTGATATGTTGCTTACGACTTTCTTGCATGTTTACACTTTTAATGCTTCGAGTGCTCTATCCACTTGTGCAATAAGATTGGATAAACGTTGTTTCACACGATCTCTATGAACACTATTTGTGTCTTCTGTCAAAAGTGCGTGTGCAGTTTCTAGATGTTTGTAGTCCGCTTGCAACTGCACTAGTTCAGCGTGCGTACGCATAATCTCATCACGCTGGCGTTCGTTCTCATTCTGCAAGTCAGCTAATTGTTGTTGCAACTCTTGGTATTGCTGAATCAAGAGTTGTAAGTGACTTTCAAGCGTTGATAACGACTTCACAATAGCACCATTTGAATTTTTAGAAGCTATATCCTACACCCAATCCGAGGATTCCCTTGAACTGTACACGTTCAGCCAAAACACCTTCAGCATCGGCAATCTTAACACCGTTATAGTATTTGAGCGAGGTAGAGAGCGTAACATTAAGGCACTTGAGGAATTGGTATGATATGGCAGCATCCCAATCTACGTCAAAATTACCAAAGCGTCGGTTGTTGTCGCGATAACCGATAAACAAACCTTCTGCATCCAACATTGGCGTTTTATCCCAAGTATATGGGGTAAACAATCCAATAGAAGAAATCACCTTCAAATCCTTATACGTATAGTTAACAGATCCCTTCACAGTGAGACCCAACTCCGCTTTGAAGTTCTTATAAATCTTATCATATGTGCCATCAGCATTTTGCACTTTACTATATGACCAAGTCGCGTACTTCTCTTGCATTTGTTGGCGCAGGTTAGTATACTTTTCATTCATAGCATCCCCCACAAATGCAGTGGTGATTTGTCCTGCTACTGGTGACAAATAAATCGAGAAGATAGAATTAGGTTTCCAGTCAATACCGACAGAGATATCGGTGTAGGATGGTGATAAAAACTTAGACACGATAGGGTCTTCTGCCTCACTACCATCATAGGCACGACCTAAATCAAATTGGCTTTTGAAACCGCCAGAAACAGTTAAAAACCAAGATTGATGAAATTGCCAACCGAACTTTGTCTTAAAATCAATCACATCGCTTGATTTTTGGAAACTATCAAATTTTTGGTCAATATAGGACAATCCATATTCCAAATTCAGGTTAGTTTCCCATGAAAGATTATCTTTTCCATACAACAAGCGAATCTTTCCAAATGCCACTCCGTTGACATTATTATTACCTCCCGCAGCCCAGTTAGCAAGTCCTGTAGCACTCGCATTCAGCCCCAAAACACCAGTACATGACCATGGAGATTGAGCTGGTTCGGTTTCTTGTGCAACAAGAGAAAGCGAGAGAAAAAGAGTAAAAACAGAAAGTAAATATTTTTTCATGCTTCTATTTAACTACTAAATTATTAATTAATATTGTGCAGCGTCATATACTTGATCTGCTATTCCACTATCAGCTAATTTTTCAATCAAACAAAAAGCAAAATCAGCGCTCAATCCAGGTCCTTTGGCAGTAATAATATTTTTGGATTCGACTACCAATCCGTCCATATAACTCTCGCCAAGATATGACTCAAAGCCAGGATAACATGTCGCTTGCTTGCCTTGCAAAATACCCAATCGACCTAATACAGAAGGTGCAGCACAGATGGCAGCTATTGGCATATTTTTCTTATTATGTTGAACCAACAAATCGCACAATGGTTGGTATTCATGCAGTTTGGTAGCTCCACCCGGCAAAATGAGCATTTCCGCATCGGAAAAATCCACATTATCAAAAAGAGCATCTGCTTTTACTGCAATATTATGTGCGCCCATAACCATCTCTTGTCCCGTAACAGAAACAGTAGTTAATGAAATATTAGCTCGGCGCAAAAGATCAATTGTGGTAATGGCCTCGATCTCCTCGAAACCGTTGTCTAAGAAGATGTAGTTCATTGTTTAGTTTTTTAATTAAGTTTAAAATTATAAGTAATTGAACCTATCTGTTCATTATCTCCTTCAGTGAATTTGGCTTTTAGAGCGGCATCGCGTGCAAGTTGTTGGGTATAGCGGTCAGAGATGGTAGTACCATCACCAATTGAAGCAGCCACCACATTTCCCTGCTTGTCCACTCTAATACTAATAACCACTTTTCCTTGTTCTTTAAAATCGGAAGCAGGTTTTGGCATAGCCTTGACACTTCTTCCTTGCAAAGACCACATATTGCCATCTACTTGACCAAAACTTTTTCCTACAGGATTGCCTTTGTTGGTTGAAGCAGGTGTAGAAGTGGCATTTGCAGCATTGGCTCCCGTGGTAGCCCCTGCTTGTCCAAACATGGCCACTGCCATTTGCGCTTTTTTGATTGCTTCTTCTCTGGCTTTTTGTTCTGCTAATGCTTTTTCCTTAGCTATGCGCTCGGCTTCTGCTTGCGCTTCTGCCTCTTTCTTCTGACGCAGCAACTCTGCATCATTGTGTTGCTTTAATTCCTCTTCGTTTTGCTGAGCCAACGCTAAGGACTCTTCATCCTCCTGAACAATCAAATCGTTGTTAGATGGTTGTGCTGGTTCTGCAGGTGTCTGCTCTGCCTGCACGATGGGATCAATGGGTATCACATCAGGCATTCCACCTCCCTCATCAGCGTTGCCAAAAGTAATCACGATACCTTCATCCTCCAACTGTATGGGAGCATGCATAGACACCTTTGTCAACAGTAGGAATAAAAGCAATAACAGGAATAAAGTTCCCGCAGCAGCAATGATATGTGATTGAAATTCTTTCACTTTTTAGTAGCAATCACAATTTTCATTTTATGTTCATTGGCAATATCCAACACGTTCACCACTTCACGATATGCAATATCTTGGTCTGCATGCAGAGCAATATACATAGAACTATCCTGCTCTTGAATAGTGCATAGATATGTCTCTAAATCTTCCGTGGCGATCATCATTGGTTTTTGACGTCCCAACGCCACATAATAGTTGCCCAGATTATCTATGCTTACTTTCGCAACAACTTGCTTAGTAGTGGTTTTTGCTCGCGCTTGCGGAAGATTGATTTTGATATCATTAGGCGAAGACATTGTACTAACCATCACGAAGAAAAGCAACAACAGGAAAATAAGATCCGTCATCGAAGACATGGCGAATGTTGCTTCCACTTTATTTCGTCTTTTAAGTGCCATACTTCAGTTGAAAGTTTATAGTTGAAAGTTGAAAGGCAAGGATTATACTGGTTCGTTGAGCAAGTCCATAAACTCCATCGTACGCGATTCGAGTTGACGCACTACACGATCAATACGCGAAACCAAAAAATTGTATGCAAACATGGCCAAAATACCTACTATAAGCCCTCCAACAGTAGTGACCATTGCCTGATACATACCCTCTGAAAGTGACGCAATCTCAATCACACCACTTGCATTTTGTGCCATATTGAAGAACGTTTGCACCATACCAAGTACCGTACCAAGAAAACCCAACATGGGTGCACCCGCTGCGATAGTAGCGATCAGCACAAGACCTTTTTCCAGTTTACTGACCTCCAGATTGCCCACATTTTCGATAGCTACTTGTACGTCTTGCATAGAACGACCAATACGTGTAATTCCCTTCTCAATCATACGTGCGGATGGTGTTTCTGCACGTTGGCAAAGTTTGATAGCTGAATCCATCTTTCCATCTTTGATATAGTCGCGAATACGATTCATAAAAGTAGCATCCTCTTTTGTTGCTTTAGTAAGCACTACCATGCGTTCGATAAACAAATATAGCGCAAAAGCCAACAGAAGCAACAAAACAATCATAATCCATCCTCCATATTGCGCCATAGTGAATAGATTGATGGATTCTTCTACAGGTTGATCCATTACTGCTACCGTATCTTGTACGGTTGTAAGCATCGTGTCGATGTCAGTTTGAATTTGAAAGAGCATATTTATATTGTTTTATAGTTTCGTTTATTCCTAGATACAATGCATCTGCAATCAGTGCTTGTCCAATACTTACCTCATCTACCCATGGAAAAGCTTGAACAAAAGCATGTAGATTTTTCAAGTTGAGATCATGTCCCGCATTAAGTCCTAATTGCAGATTACGTGCTTTCTCTGCTGCAGAGCGATACATGTTTAGCGCCTCTTGTGGATTCTCGGCAAATTTTTCTGCATAAGGTCCCGTATAGAGTTCTACTCTATCTGCCCCAGCTCTAGCTGCATACTCTACCATTTCAGGATCAGGATCCACAAAAATAGAAACTCGTATGCCAGCATTCTTGAAACGACGAACAATAGCAGTGAGTTTAGCTAAATGCGTCTTTGTATCCCATCCATGATTACTGGTCAATTGCTCGTGACTATCTGGCACAAGTGTCACTTGCGCGGGCACCACATCCAAGACCAAATCAATAAAAGCAGGCTCTGGATTGCCTTCGATATTAAATTCCGTAGTAATGATTTTCTTCAAATCATATACATCTGAACGACGAATATGTCGCTCATCTGGACGGGGATGAACAGTAATCCCTTCAGCACCACATTGTTCGCACGTCATAGCAAAACGCTCCACATTAGGCAAATCACCGCCGCGTGCGTTACGCAATGTAGCCACCTTATTTATATTTACACTTAATCGTGTCATATTCGCTGCAAAGGTACAACTTTTTTTGCAATTATGCAATACCCTACATTATTTTTCCTTTCATAGTTCCGCCATAAGTTCGCACATAGCATCAAAACGTACGATAGCATCATGCCCATAACGCCAAATGTTTTGACGCACTTTAGACATTGTTACTTCTTCTCCTAAATGGGATTTAGAATAGAATTTATCGGCATAACATATGATTTTTTCCTCCAAAGTGCGAGGGCAATAATCTTTTATCGGAACGTTTAATTCCTCACGTACCACCTGTTCCTCTGTGATTCCACTACCCGTGTGCCTCTCTGCCACATCGGCATGTTTGGGTAATCCTTCTCTGCGCAAAAGTTCCGCACCCAGATAGCCATGTTTTATATAATGGTGTTGCCCCTTACAAAAAATTCGAGGTGCATCACAATACAAAATACCAATATCATGCAACATGGATGCCTCCTCTATAAATTCTCGGTCAACCAATTTATTTTCTATCCATTCAGGATGTCTATCTACTATACTCAAAGCCCTATCACGTACCTGCATAGAGTGTATAAGAAGAACGTGCTTTAGTTCTGGCTGTGAGACATAGTATTTGTCTATCAATGCTAAATAATCTATCATCTTCCCCAACCCAATTTATCTTTCAACGATTGTACAAAACTATGGCCTTGCACCTGCACGAGCTTAATTGTCCGTTGTGCGCGTTCTATATGCAAAGTTATTTCATCATCAAAAATCTGACTCCGGCCATCTATGCTGACCATATAGTTCGCATTGCGGCTATTTATTTTCATATCAATTTTACTATCATCAGGAATAACCAACGGACGTACACTAAGACTATGTGTTGCAATAGGAGAGAGCACCATTGCACGTGCATGCGGATAGAGCAAAGGGCCTCCTACACTCAAGTTGTATGCTGTCGAACCTGTAGGAGTTGCTATCAACAAGCCATCAGCCTTATATGTATGTAGGAACTCGCCATTGAGATATGTTTCTACAGAGATAATACTACTTAGACCTTGTTTAAGCACCGCTACTTCATTCAACGCATAGGGACAAAGGATCTTATCAATTGCTGGACATGAAATCTCCAGCATACTTCGTTTCTCAATCGTATATTGATGATTTATCAATTGCTCTAAAATTTCTTCGGTGTGGGTTGTCTGCACTTCAGCCAAAAAGCCCAGATGCCCGCAATTGATTCCTAAAATAGGTACATCAAGTTCACCTATCATAGAAGCCGTAGTCAAAAACGTACCATCGCCGCCGATAGATATTGCAAAATCTATTCGCTCACAAGTGGAATCAGAATATTCATCTACAGAAGAGAAATCACGACCGAAAGGTTCTTGGTGCAGTTCGTGCGACAGAACCACTTTGACGTTATGTTGCCTAAGATATTCCAATACATGCTTTGTTTCACGCATCGTCTCAGAGCGTAGCGGATTTGCAAAAATAGCGATAGTCATAGCGATTACAATTTATTTTTCAAACCATTCAACAATGCAGATGCTTGCATACGTTTTTTGCCAGGCAATTGCAGTTCTAAAATATCCACATACCCATCTGAACAAGGAACGATGATATGTCCGTTTTTTTCTGAACATGTAGCCCTTTCCACCTTATAAACCTTAGCTCCATTCAAAATTTCAGCCAAAGGATGCACTAGCATATCATCGCCAATCCATGCTGCAGGATAAGGACTTAATCCACGAACATGATTACAAATTTGCTCTACGGTTCGTGAGAAATCAATCCGACAGGTTTCTTTAAATATTTTGGGCGCGGGCTTCAAGTCGGGTGATTCAACCTGAGGAATAGTCTTCAATGGTAAACCTGTATTTTCACTATCAATGATTGTATCTACAGTGCGCGTCACTAATCCTTCTCCTAATTGCATCAAACGATTATGTACCGACTCTACATTTTCATCTTCAGCAATTTGTATCTTTTCTTGTAGAATCAAATCGCCCGTATCAATTTCGTGTTTGAGCATAAAAGTAGTGGCCCCTGTTTCTGTGTCACCATTCATTACTGCCCAATTGATAGGAGCTGCTCCACGATATTGTGGAAGTAATGAGGCATGTAGATTAAATGTGCCTAATCGTGGCATAGACCACACAACCTCTGGCAACATTCGAAACGCAACAACAATCTGCAAATCAGCATTATACGATCGCAAATCCCGAATAAACAATTCGTCCTTTAATCGCTCTGGTTGTAAAACAGGTAAGCCCACAGACAGTGCATATTGCTTGACCGCAGAGGATTGCAACTGGTGCCCTCTACCCGCAGGTTTATCTGGCATCGTCACCACTGCAACCACATTATATCCACCTTCCACCAAGGCACGCAGACTAGCTACCGCAAAGTCTGGCGTTCCCATATAAACAATTCGTATAGTTTTCTTATCCATATCTATTCGTATGCTATCAACTCACAACAGCTAACTATCTAAACGTGTGTGAAAAACCAACACTAATCACTTCTTTGAATTGGAGTTTCGTTTTTCTGTCATCCAAAAGCTCTACCGTACTATCATAACGAGGATGAAGCATCACCTTAGCTGACATATATCGATTGATAATGAAATCCACATTTACTTCCAATTCTGTTTCTATACGCTTATAATTTGTAAAGAAATAGAAATACGTTTCCACCTTGATTTCTCTTAGAGGACGCCATTTCCAATCTATGCGCAACGAACTACCGACTTCATTCAACATGTTTTCGCCTTCGGGGATACCAAAATCTGTCACATTTACCCGTTTTGGATCAGTAATCGTTGCATAAATTAATTTATATGCTGCTGGTGAAATATTGATGCTAAGATTACTCGTTGGCTTATAATCAGCACCTATACCCAACGTAAAACGTATTGGTGTGAGAAACGTAGAAGATAATTCATTTGTATTTTTCCGCCAGTTATTCATTAGGTTTGTACGAAACTCCATAATAGTGGATACATACCATTGTTTGTGGATTTGATAACCGAATTTGCTATTCAAGCGAAACAAGTCATCCGTAGTATTAATCAAGCGCAATGAGTCTCCACTCACTGTACTTATACCCGAACGCCATTCTCCCATATTCTCCCATGAAATATTCTCGTGCTTGTAAGATAACGATCCCTTGGCTCCTGCAAGCATCGAAAAGGCATTTGATTCACCTTGATACCAGTTATTGGATGCATAGTTTTGCGTAATTTGTAACGATAGGTTCAGTTCACGTTTCCAGTGCGAATCCATCTCACGCAAAGCACGAGCTAAATCCAACTGATCTTCCTCAAAATCTTTCACCATGGCACGTTGTACCTCAATGTGGTCTATCACCATTTGTTTTAAGCGATTGGTATCACTAATTGATACGTAATAATCTGCATGATGCGTAGTGACATATCGTCTTGCCTTATTACGTATTTCTTGAATCGAAGCCTCATCCACAGTGCTAGTATCACGCAAAGAGGGAAAAATGGTAGGAATAAACATCAATTGCATACACAACGGATGCGGATAAATTTCCCATATCGTATCATGTGCATGCAATTCTTCGCCTTGTTTAGCAACTAAGGCCAACAACAATGCATCATCATCCATGGAAATAGTTTCGATTGTATCCACTGCAGTTCGCGTTAATATATGTGTAACCAAAGTGTCGCCATTGTGCATAATCGTAGTTACAGTATCCCCAGTCTCTGACATGGTCATTAACGCATCATCCGTATGCACAATCGTATCATGTCTCACAGAGTCCCGCTTTAGACTATCCAGCATCGACAAATTCATTAGACTAAAATCAATTGTCTGTGAATAAGCCCCAATCGAACTGCTCATCAATATAATCAGTATTATACAAACTTTTTTCATGCCATCATGGGACGTCTATAGGCGCGTACAATTAAATAAATTCCCCAGATAATAAACGGCAAAGAAAGCCACTGCCCCATATTCAATACTTGTCCTGCCTCAAACAATTCTTGATCATTTTTGATAAATTCCAACATAAAACGGGTAAAGAAGATTATTTCCAAAAACACGCCTAACAACAATCCCTCTCGTTTGTAAGCTTTACCTTTCCAATACATCAACCAAGTTACCACGAAGCCCACGATGCAGTATAGCATTTCATAGATTTGTGTAGGGTGACATGGTACTGTTTGACCATCACGAACAAATATAAATCCCCATGGCATATCAGTGGGTGTACCATAAATTTCAGAGTTCATTAAGTTGCCAAGACGAATCAGTGTAGCCGTCACACAAACACCCACTACCAAGCGATCCATAATCCACAGCAACGAGGTATGGAATTTCGGTTCTTTAGAGAATACTTTCTTGTTCAAGAACCACGCAGCTGTCAGCAATCCAATGGCTCCACCATGACTAGATAGTCCGCCTTCCCAAATTTTTAGCAAGCGTAATGGGTTCTCTATATATGGGTTACGATAATTGATAGTCCAACCGAATATCTGTACTGGATCGGTGGAGATTCCCATATATTGGCAATATGCTCTCATTCCTGGTAATGTAACATCATGCCACTCATAGAACCAACAATGTCCAATTCGCGCACCAATGATTACGCCTAATACCATCCAAACGAAGAGTTTGTCGGTCCATTCCTCGGGGCAATTTTCATTTTTGTAGAGTTTAACTTCTATCAAATAACATAGATAGATGCCTATTGCCCACAACAAGCCATACCAACGAATCCCCCCATCACCAATATGAATTAGTATGGGATCAACATTCCATGTAATAAAGTCTAACATCATGCCTCCATTTTACCGTGACATTGTTTATATTTCTTGCCCGAACCGCATGGACATGGGTCATTTGGACGAGGCTTCTTCTCTACGCGCAATGGCTCAGGGCGCTGCATTTCGCGAGTATCGCGCGCAGCAGCCGCCGCTTGTCCACTAGCCGCAGCAGCACGACTAACGGCGTCTTTTTGTGTTCGATATCGTGAGTAGTCATGACGTTGTTGTGCTTGCGCTTGACGTACCTCTTGTGGATCACGTGTAGGTATTTGTCCACGCAATAGAATAGCTATAGCACGGCGATTGAAGCGGTCCAACATGTCACGGAAGATATTGAATGACTCCAACTTATAGATGAGCAATGGATCCTTTTGCTCATAACTTGCATTTTGCACAGATTGTTTGAGTTCATCCAATTGACGCAAATGCTCTTTCCACTCATCATCAATCACAAAAAGGAGCATGCGTTTTTCAAACTCACGAACCACCTCACGGCATTCGCTTTCGTATGCTGCTTTTAGATTAACTGCCACATTATAAGCACGTTTGCCATCAGAAATTGGAATCAATATATTCTCATACATTGCTCCACGCTCCTCATATACCTTCTTAATGACAGGATATGCCACTTTCTGCAAGGTCTCCATACGGCGTTTGAAAGTTTCCAATGCCTCTTCAGCCAATTTCTCAGCCAACACGTTCTCTCGTGTAGCACGGAACTCCTCTTCAGTGAATGGCACCTCCATGGCAAACACTTGCATCACATCCATCTGCAAGCCCTCATAATCCATCACTTCACGAGCATTTGCCACCACAGACTCTGCTGTGTCATAAATCATATTGGTGATATCCACACCGATACGCTCACCCATGAGTGCGTGGTGACGTTTTGCATAAATCACATTACGCTGTTGGTTCATCACATCATCGTACTCAATGAGGCGTTTACGAATTCCAAAGTTATTCTCCTCCACTTTCTTTTGTGCGCGCTCAATTGAATCCGAAATCATCTTATGTTCAATCATTTCGCCCTCTTGGAAGCCCATCTTATCCATCAAGCCTGCTAAACGGTCGGAACCGAACATACGCATCAAATCATCTTCCATACTCACGAAGAACACACTGCTACCAGGGTCACCTTGACGACCAGCACGACCACGCAACTGACGGTCCACACGACGGCTCTCATGACGCTCGGTGCCAAGAATTGCCAAACCACCTGCCTCTTTTACCTCAGGCGTTAGTTTAATATCTGTACCACGACCTGCCATGTTCGTAGCGATAGTCACCATACCTTTGCGACCTGCCTCTGCCACAATGTCAGCCTCGCGTTGGTGCAACTTCGCGTTCAACACGTTGTGCGAAATCTTGCGCAAGGTCAACATTCGGCTCAGCAACTCACTGATTTCCACTGAAGTAGTACCCACTAGCACTGGGCGACCTGCTTTAACCAAGTCCGTAATCTCATCTATCACCGCATTATATTTCTCACGTTTGGTTCGATAGATACGGTCGTTCATATCTTCGCGGGCAATAGGGCGATTGGTTGGAATCACTACCACATCCAGCTTGTAGATATTCCAGAACTCGCCCGCCTCTGTTTCCGCCGTACCGGTCATACCTGACAACTTATTGTACATACGGAAGTAGTTCTGTAAGGTGATGGTTGCAAAGGTCTGTGTAGCTGCTTCCACTTTCACATTCTCTTTTGCCTCCACCGCTTGATGCAAACCGTCTGACCAACGACGACCTTCCATCACACGACCCGTCTGCTCATCCACAATCTTCACTTGGTTATCGTCAATGATATAATCTACATCCTTCTCGAACAAGGTATATGCTTTCAGCAACTGATGCACCGTGTGTACGCGCTCCGACTTCACGCTATAGTTCGCCAATATCTCATCTTTCTTTTGACGTTTCTCCTCATCACTCAGCCCTGCTTTCTCCACCTCTGCCACTTCGCTACCCACGTCTGGCAATACAAAGAATTGAGAATCTTCCATATTACCTGTCAGCGTATCAATACCTTTGTCGGTCAACTCGATTGTCTTATGTTTCTCGTCAATCACAAAGTACAACTCATCGGTAGCCACGTGCATATGTTTCTCATTCTCTTGCATATAGAACTCTTCAGTCTTCTGCAAGCGCACTTTTACACCTGGCTCGCTGAGATACTTGATGAGCGCCTTGCTCTTTGGCATACCCTTGAAGCAACGGAACAAGGCCAACTCACCTGCCTCGCGCTCTTTCTCATCCTCGCTGCCCATCTTCGCTTTTGCCTCGGCGAGCAATTTGGTCGTCAATGTGTTTTGTGTGCGCACCAATAGTTCCACGCGATGCTTGTATTCGTCATACATCTGATCCTCGCCTTTTGGCACTGGACCACTAATAATCAATGGTGTACGTGCATCGTCAATCAACACCGAGTCCACCTCATCCACAATGGCGAAGTTATGTCCACGTTGTACCAAGTCCATCGGACTAGTAGCCATATTGTCACGCAGATAGTCGAAACCAAATTCATTATTCGTACCAAAAGTAATATCACATGCATATGCACGACGACGCTCATCCGAATTTGGTTTATGTTTGTCAATACAATCCACAGTCAAACCATGGAACATATACAATGGTCCCATCCATTCCGAGTCACGTTTTGCAAGGTAGTCGTTCACGGTCACCACGTGCACACCTTCGTGAGTCAAGGCATTGAGGAATACTGGCAAAGTAGCCACAAGGGTTTTACCTTCACCCGTTGCCATCTCTGCGATCTTACCCTCGTGCAATACCACACCACCAATCAATTGTACATCATAGTGCACCATATCCCAAACATGTTCATTGCCGCCTGCGGTCCATTTGTTGAAATACACTGCCTTATCACCTTCTATCTCCACAAAGTCGAATCGGCTATCGGCAGCCAAGTCGCGATCCATTTGCGTAGCAGTCACTTCTATCTCTTCGCTCTCTGCAAAGCGGCGAGCAGTACTTTTCACAATAGCAAAAGCCTCTGGCAATATCTCACGCAAAACATCTTCGTATGCAGTTTTTATATCTTTTTCTATGTGGTCTATCTCATTATATACTTTCTCGCGCTTATCAATTTCAAGCTCTTCAATATTTGATTTTAATTCAGCGATACGCGCTTTTTTATCGGTCACGCGTTCTTGAATACGTTGCATCAAGACGGCACTACGAGCGCGCAGGTCATCGTTACTCAATTGGTCTATTTCATCATAGACTACTTTCACTTTCTCCACGTATGGCATAATTTCGCGCATATCTTTTTGCGCTTTGTTGCCGAACAATTTAGTAATTACTTCTACTAATCCCATTTTAATTTACTATTTGACTATTTGCTATTAAACAATTTTTCTACCAATTGGATCACTCCACTCCAATTTCGCGGCAAAGTTACAAAAAAAAATGGACATATGCAAGTTATTTTGCATTTTTGCAACATCCACATTCCCTTTTACAAACAATTAAATTTTGTCAACACCCATTAATTAACCAGAAAAGTATAGAAAATAATAGCTGAAACAATAAAAGAGGCTCCGATGGATCCTCTTTTATTTGCTTATGATATTTCCCCATTATTTTGATGGGAGATACATCAAAGATTATTCAATGGTCGCACCCTGTGCATTATAGCGCTTACCATTGAGTAAGATATATAAGTAACCATTTTCAATCATCTTATCTTTTGATTGGACAGATGTCTCAATATATCTCAAATCCGATCCTACACTCTCATATTGCGCATGGATATTATCAATATAGAATGCGCCCGAAGTGGACAATAGGTTGGTACCACCAACAAGGCGCAAACCCATCATCTGATAATCAATCCCCGCAGGCAAAGCTTTCAGGTCCAACTCGCAATAACGCCAACCAGCAAAATCGAGATCGCAGACCTTAACAAACTGATTGTCACCATCCACACCAAAATGCACATACAAAGTATTGAATGAATAATCAGAGAATACATACATACCCATCACAGATACACTATTGCTAACAATCAAAGTAGGATCAGTAACTTTGAAACGTGCCTCACCACCAGCAACGGCAAAAGCATATGAACATTGGTTAGACGCTGAACCAGCATACTTCTTATTTTTATAAACCATCGTATTAACAGATTCTACATCGGTAGAATTATCCTTATCGCCTTCAAAGAAGAGATCTTCCATCTGATGAACAAGCGGAATAGTTGGTTCTGCTTCTTCGCCTGTACGGAAAGGTATTTCGTAAGTCTCACTGAGCAAGATACCTTCCATATCCTCAATAGATGGAGAAAGCACTAGTTTGTAATCTGAGTTTGGCTCCAGTGCTTTGGTCAACTCGAATGCCAAATATCCATAGGGCTCTGGGGCTTGATTATATTTGAATGAACGAGTATTAACAGACAGCTTGTTTCCATTCGCATCAAACACAGAAACATTAGCACGAGCTGTGCTCTGAACTATCTTTGCGTCAAAAACGGCCACAAATGAAGGAGTAAGTGGTACGTTAGTCTCATTTACCGTAGGATAGGTTTGTACTATGCTGATAGCACCGCGATTACTAGTAGTGAAAGAGAAGGAGAATGGTTCTTTGAGATGATTATCAAAGATAGTATCTGGGTGGCAAGCACCTGTACCCAACGTAACGGTATAAGTCACACCTGGCTCAAAGCGAGTAGTTGGAGTGAAACGCATCTTATGGTTGTCATCCTCAAAAGTAACAGTACCCTCTACTGCAGGAGTTATTTCAAGGGCGGCAGCCGTGGCTTCGACCTCCATATCCCAGTTAAAAGAGATTGTTATATCTGTTGATACCAACACAGTTTCATCTGCACCTACTTTTGGACTATAATCAAGCACTTCAGGAGGAGTTTGACGCATCATTGAAAGACCAAAAATGCCATAAGAAATCTCATTTTGCTTTACCTCCAGAGTTTGTTCTTGCTCATAATACCCATCTGGTTTCGCTTTTACAATATAAGTACCAGGTTGAAGATTCCAGAAGAAATAGCAACCATTATACAATGTATCAGTTACATAAGTATCAATTAGTTGATTGCCTTGCCATAGTTCTACAAGCCCGTGATTGATTGGACGAAGCACATCGCGGGTATTCTTACGAGGTCTGTAGTCTGGGAACTCTTGCTCTTGATATACATCATGAATCTTACCTCCGATTGCACCATCTTTGAGTTGACCATCGCAGAACCACTCAATAAAGGTTTTTGCAAAGTAGAAAGACTCTTGACGTTTGTAGTCAATATTCATAAGGCGGTAGGTCTCAGGTAAGTAGTCATGCATCATACCCTCAGAGATAGTACCAGGCACAGTCAACCATCGAAGTACACCATAACCATTACTCCAACCCATAATGTCCTTAGCAAAGGTCTTGTCACCTGCAATATAAGGATCGCGTGACCAGCAACTGATTTGGTTAAGGTATTGGTTATTACCCATCAAAGTTGTGATCTTGCGACTAGTCTCTGAATTAGCAGGCATATCGCTATAGGTGCGGTTATCGCCTGGAGTAATACCAGAATAGAGTTGCAGGATATAGTTAGATGGGTTTCCTGCATTAGAGTGGATAGAAAGCATAAAATCAGATTCCCACTGATTAGCTTCTTCTACAATACCCGACAAAGAACGATCGTCATCAGTAGTATTTGTAATACGAGACATCTTAGTTTGGAATCCTAAATCACGAAGAATTGTATCAAGACGCATACCTTTGTCAAGGTTAGAAGTACTTTCCCAGAAACTTTGTTCACGAGTATAACCTTCTTGTACGGCTTGTCCTACAAAAATAGGATAGATATACATCAAACGGTCATCCGAATCATAACCACCATGGCCTGGATTGATGTAAATTTTAAAAGAACTTGGATCGCTACTTGCAGCGCGTTTTGCTTCACGTTGTACATGCTTGAGTACAGCATCATCTGCCTCACGCACCAAGCGAGGCATCTCTTTACGAATGGGTTCCTCTGTGAGATTGATTTGCATCAGGCGAATATCGCCATTATCGGTGTTATACACTATACGCCCCGAACGAGCGTCTACATTAGGATACATACCCATGCCTTCTGGAGTAGATAAGCGCTTAACCACCGTACCATCTACGGATGCCATCATGATAGACGACTCTGTAATATAATAACCATCGTGGTTGTCATCCATACCTACTACGTAGTCGTTGCCATACCATACAGGCGCATCGAAATCTGGACCAAGGTTGATAATCTCCTGCCCGTTTAGATCACAAATAGCCGTACCATACTTGGTATTGAAGAGAATCATCGTTTGATCTGGAGAGAGCGATGACCAAATGTAATTGACGTCACCATGAGGCTTGAGTACAATACGCTCTCCATTACGATAGAGATTGAGATTAAGATTCTCGTTATCCACACGCAGTTCCGTGTTAGAAGTCACTGGCTGAATGTAACGAGCAGTTTCACTTGTCAAATAAGTAATAGTCTCCGCATCAGCAAAACGAGGGAAGAATCCATTACCCAAACGTGTATCGCTCAATACACGAATATTTGCGCTTATAGACATGCAAGCGCAGAGCATCACGATAAAAGTAAAATTTTTTTTCATAAAAGTATTGTTTTGTTATTTAATTTTCGGAGGGACTCGGAACGACTCAGATAAACTCAAAGGGTTCGGAAAATTAGCGTTTTGTACCAAGAATAGTGTATATTTGTCCGTTGTGACGGATGAGGATTTGACCTTCTTGAAGGAACTTAACGGATTGACGTTGCTGGTGAATATCATCTACCGCTGTAGTAGACTGGTCACCATAAATAAGGTAGATACCTGGTAATGTAACATATCTTTCACCCACTTCAGTAGAAGTATTCAGATACATCTTCACTTGCTCAAAATGCAATGGCCAAATCGCCACATCTGTACCAAAATATTTTTCCACTGGGATAGTCAATGTTACATCGCCCGCAGCGGTAGGTTCGATAGTAATATTGAGACCTTGTAACGTGTTATTGGCACGAATAGTAGCATAAATCTTAGTAAAGACAGCATCCGTAATCATAGGAATACGAATGGTATCTGGACGGGAATAAATAGGTGCCTCACGCATATACTGGACATATGGACTACGAGCTGATTTATATGTAAAAACAAGATTGACAGGTGCCTGAGCGTCCTCAGGAACGTCTAGAGTAGGATTAAAGCCAGAAGAACCTTTTAGTGTCCAGTTGTCGGTGATGCGAAAATCATCCCACACCATCTCTTGGGCAGTAGGAATCTCCACATGTACAAGAATCGTATCACAAAAATCACCTAACTGACCTATCACTTGCGTCGAGCCATTAGCAACACCTGTGATAGCACCCGTCTCATCTACCACAGCCACTGCCGGATTAAGTGAACGCCATGTTAGTGCACTTGCCAACAAATCAACGGTATTGTTTCCTACTGCTCCTTGTACCTCTACGGTATAAGGGTGTGCCGCATCGCAAAGCACAGAATCCAGGCGAATAGCGATAGGAGCAGAAGATACCAGTCGAACCTCAAGTTCGGTGGTAATATCCCCTAATGCAGCATACAGTACCCCACCCTGTTCGCCTGATGCCAAGAAACGACCATCTTCCAAGATCTCGCCCAATACAGAATCACAAGAAAGTTTCACGCCTTGTACATCAGTATCAACGATGACTCCATATTGATTGTAACCTAAGAACTTAGGTGTGGCTACACCATAGCGAGGAAGCGAATAGATTGGTTGGTAAGGAGCTATGGAAGTGATGGTATTATCAGTTCCTGGCACGTGCGCCACTGCGAACATACCATTACCGCATGCACGCTCATGACCATCGGAACCATTATTCATTTGGTTGAATGGACGTATATAGAGACAGGAACTTCCACCGCCATCCCAGTTAACAGCTTTGTAAGCGCCATGGTGATGAATAATTTCACCTAACACTTTGGTAGTACAGCCCGCACTCTTCACGCTACGACCATCCACCACAAGGAAATACAGAATGGTACCATCCTCCGATGCCCCAAACGCAGTACGAGGGTGCACTTCGTTCCAGAAATTGGATTGTTCAACTTGACCATTATCCACAATCAAGGCATAAGTGTCTCCACCAATACATTGTGCCACATCTACCTCTTCGCCATCAAAAATAAGGGACATGTTAACAACAACTTCATCTCCGATATTCAAGGCATCAAGCGCAGCTGCCATCGTGCCATGCCCCGAAAGAACTACCTTATCAGCAGGAATAGCCATTGAACCCACATTTTGCTGTTTATCTGTAATTTTCAACTTCATAGACCCTGTGGTTTCCCATTTTTCTCCAGGTAGCAACTCTGCAAGGAGTTCAGTACCATAAGCATTAGTCAAAGTGGTGGCAGCATTGTGTTTATTGTAAAGCACAAGTTCGTTCTCTCCGCGATTGTAATTAATGTGATGGATTGTGAATGTATCTGTAGCCGTTTGCAACTCAAAATTGAATTGTATATTCGTAGCCAAAAGACCACGATTATTATCATCAACACCACCTACACGGCGTGAAGTAGCAGCAGAAGGAGTATGAGCAAATTCGCTATTCACAACCGTAAGACCGACAGGCAAGCCCACATCGCCTTGTGTAACGAAGAAGTCGCCATTGGTGCCACCGAAGAAAATAGTCGTATCGGTGGTACTGCGTTGCGCCATCTTAGTGGGAGTCTCTGTACCGATAATCTTACCTGTACCCAATACACCTTCGATGGAAACATAAGGGTTCTTGGTGTCTACCGACATGAGCCAGCAGTCAATACGTCCTTTACTATCACTGGCGCGTAGCATGCGAAGCTCAAAAAAAGTAGAACCTGGTCCCACAGGGTACATAGACAACGTGTCAATCGTGTAATCTACGCCATTTAGCAAGATATTAGCAAACGAGGAAAGGGTAATGCAAAATGCAAAAACAGAAAGTAAAATTTTCTTCATGATATTATATTTTGGAATGTTATATTATAATTGCCCGCAAAGTTAATACTTTTTTTTGAAATACACAAACGATTGAAGATTTTTTTGTAAATAAAGAGTGCACCCCAAGGGATGCACTCTAAAAACAGATTATCTAACAATCTAGTTTATCTAACAATCTAGATAGACTAGTCTGTCTTGAATGTCTAATTTATTTTACCTCAGCACCGAGAACATTGTATTTCACACCATTCTTCATGATGTAAACTTGACCATTCTCAATCATCTTGCGAGCGGTTGTCTCAATAGCATCTACATTATCAACAGCTGAAACTTCGCCTACGGTGAACTCATATGCACCATAACCATTGTCGTTAGCGTAGAGATAGATAGTTGCTTTGTTGCCATTAACTTCAACAGTAGGTACAGCAGTACGGCAGCCATTAGAAGCAGAACCGAAACCGTTAGCTGGGAAGTACCACAATGGCTCAATACCGTCGAAGCTGCGAGCCTCGTCAGCAAACTTGTAGAGACCAAATGCTGAAGGAGGAGTAGATGGGGTGTGAGTAGCGATCATAACAAAGAAGTACTCGTCACCTACTTGGAACTCTTGGATACCGTTCAAGCCAGTTGCCAAAGTTGTGGTATCACCAGGATTGTTCCACATAGCGGTACCGTGAGGAGCCTTGATGAAGTCCTCTACCAATGCGCCATCACCGTCGCAGAGCATAGGCAATGTGTTGAAGCCATCTACATAGAACAATGAACCAGTCTCATCTTGTGGGAAGATTTGAGGAGCAGTACCCCAACCAGCAGCGCCGATAGCCAAAGACTCGTCAACACCTTCGGTAAGAATAACAGTAATCAACTCACCATCACCTACAACACCATCCTCTACAAGCCAACGATAAACGTTGAATGTACCAGTAGCGTCAGCAGCCATAATAGCAGCATTTCCGTGAACGTCACCATTTACACCAAATGCATCGAAACGGCAAGCCACCTCTGCATAGTCTGGGTTATCACCCAATTTCTCGCTAACGAGGAGAGTAGCAGCACCTGTCTCAAGGTCAACCTCATACACCATGAAGTATTGGTTTTGGCTTGTGATACAGCCAGAGATCAAGCAGTTACCTGCACCGTCGAACTTAATGTCGTTGAATTTCAAAGTAACACCGTCACCCCATGTGGTCTCACCAGTTTCAGCATCTGTGCTTGGGACTTGGAAGAGGTGCTCACCAGTAATCTTAATAGGATCAAGCATATCGCCAGTAGCACCGTCAACGCGAACGATAGACTCGGTCTCGCGGTTGATAAAGTACATGATGCCATCTTTAGCAGCCATACCACGAACGTAGCCTGTACCACCAGGTTTATTAGCAGCATAGTTATCCTCTACAATAGAGATAACCCACTTGTTTTCAAGGGTGTATTGACCACTCTCACCACGAGCAGGATAAGCATAAGCATCCTTCTTACCAGCTACAGCCTTTTGGAGACCAGCTACATCACCAACGAATTGGAAACCATTGTAGTAAGCAGCAATAGCGGTAAGAGTAAGTTTGGTACCGATAGGGAACTCAACTGGGTCAAGAACCATCTTGTAGCACTTAGCAGAGTTCATACCGTCAGTAACGGTTGGGTTGTTGTAAGAGTCATACTCAGTGATAACAACACCAGGAACATGAACGAGTTGACCGAAGTATTTGAGAACAGAGTCAGTTACAAGTGGAGTAAGGCTCTCAAATTTGATTGGATCTGGCATTACACCAGCTTCAGCAGAAACCTCAGTCACACCAGTGAGCTCAGGAGCACCACCATAGATAGTGGTCTTACCACTAACTACTACGTTTTGACTAACAGCAAAAGTAGGCTCAGCAGCCATGTAGAGAAGAAGACCACCAGTAGCGTCTTGGATATACACGTTCTTGCCGTTGATGAAAGTTACTACACCACCAACTTTGGTTTCTACGTCTTGCTCCAATGCCTTTACCTCAGCGATAGTTGGGATATACTCACCAAACTTAGCATAGAGTGTACCTGTGCTCTCAGCATTGATAGTAGTTACTTTCTCACCTGAGAAATCTGCGTTCCAATACCATCCGAGGAAGCTATCACCCTCTTTGTAAGGAGCGTTGAGTACCCACTCACCAGTTGGCTCAGTTGGGTTAGCATACGCGTGTTTCCAAGCAGGTTGGAAAGCGTCATACTTACCTGCTTGAGAGAAGTCAGCAGATACAGGCCAAGAAGCACGTTTCGTTTCCAAGAAGAAAGCAGCCACAGCATAGCGCCAGCCAGCAGAAGTAGTGCCTTCAACAAGAGCAGTAGCACCTGCATCAGCGTTTTGCACTTCCATGATGTACGCTTCGAGCCAATCCCATTTCTCCAATGCCATCATACCAGATACATCAGTAAGAGGAGTACAGATAGTTGCAAGTGAGCCATCACCAGCAGCTTTCAAATCATCAAGATTGCCCAATGTGGTAACACCACAATCAGCCATACATGCTTGGAACATGTCGTTTTTGTTCAACCAACCATCATCGTTGGTCACACCACCGTTGAGCTCGTAAGTAACGGCAGCAAATGATGTTGCAGCTGCAAAAAGAGCTGCGCAAAAGATTGAAAATCTTTTCATAAATTTGTTGTTTTTTGGTTAATAAATTGCTTCCTTATCCTTTGTGGACACGTCCACGGTGGACCTCAGTTGCGTTAAGTAAAAATTGTTTGTTTTGTATAGTTATCGTATAGTTATCGTATACATATCATCAGCTTATCTTCCGCTTATCCACCGCTTATCCACCGCTAGTGGTATCGGAGTGGTAACGGGAAAGACCAGTCTCCGTCGCTTACTGCGCTGCGCTACCCAAAAGAGTATAGCGCTTGCCATTGCGATAGATAATCACCTGACCGTTCTCAATGGATTTGATTGGTTGGTCATTAATGTAGTTATTATCTACACTTGTTGGATTATCAATAGTAAAGTTCACAACTTCAGAATAATCCGTAAAACCACCCTCTTTTATCGCAGCCATACGCACATACCATTGCCCATTATCCATTTTATCGTAAGTACATTCATAGGTAAATGCATCCATACGCATTCGTTTGGTCTTGCGCGCGGGGAAATTACTATCCTGCGAGAACTCCACTTGGAAGCCCGATGACTGCTGTTTTTGCCATTTGACAGTAACCGCATCATCATTGATGATTTCGCCCGAAGTAGGCGAGATAATCACTGGTACAGGTACAGGCAATGCCAACGTGCGAAACTTCACCACATCAGATTCAACAATCACCTTTCCAAAGCGCACTGTGGCACGCACGTAGTAGTTCTTGGAAGCCAAGAGCACAGAGTCAGGCAGGGTGAGACGTGGAGTAGTAGTCGTACCCGTGAAGATGATATTATCTTCGGAAAACGCTTGTGCGTCAGCTACCTCAAAGGTGTATTCAGCATCATTGATGGCTACGCTGTCGCATACGAATGTAGGCGTAAGGGTTTGCACGGTGTCACCCTCAGCAGGAGAAACGATATTGAAGAGCGAACCTATAAAAGTGCGAATCTCGGAATAAGTATCCTCCATATTGATAGAGCGTGTGCGCACGCGCCAATGATAAGTCTGATTGGATTCAAGCCAATAGATCTTGCCAACATAGAAAGTGGTATCCACCACTTCGTACTCGTAATCGACCGTAGAGAAGTCAGCCGATTTGGAGAGTTGGAAGAAGTAGGAGTCGGCCTTAGGTGCTGCGTTCCATGAGAAATAGCACGGGATGAGCACATCGCCATTCTCAGCAGGATATTCGAGTTGGGCCGCTGTGGATTTGCCCCAAGTGGTATTGTTCATTGTGCGCGCAGGATACTCATTGCCAAAGCGGTCAAGAACTGCCACTGCATATTCCATTGGAAGCTGCGTTGTTTCATTAGCGAACTGCGAAATATCAATACTATTGGTATAGGTAGTACCTACCATATTAATACCCTTTCCTACTACGCCAGGACGTCCTTCATCCGCAGCCGTAAAGCGATATACCACATAGCGTAGATTATCAGCAGGAGCATCCCATGTGAGCGTATTTCCCTGAGTGCGGATATTGCTCACATAGAGGCAATCATCGGTGCGATACCATGTCATTTGTGGCACTACAGCAGGTACAGGATATACATTATCCTTTATATATTGCATAAAGCCCTTAGTATTAATACCTGTGCTTAACCCATACCAACAACTACCTGGCGCGCCCATACGGTCATAATCGCGGTTGAGTTGGGTTTGTGCCCCAATCTCAGAAGGATAGAACTGTCCACTAGAGAGCGTAGTACCATCTGCTTTGAGTGCGCTCAAACTATGGCTGACATACATATGGCGATCGAAATGCGAAGCCATATCTGACCACCATTTGCAAATCACATCATAGTTGGACCACGAGTCGATCGTCCAATAGATTTGTGGCGCCATATAATCGATGGTCTTCTCGTTATACCAAGCCAGCGGGTCTGCGCAGATATCATTGTATTGCCAGTCGCCAGCCGGTGTAGGACATGGTTCAACTCCATATACAGGAGCCGAAGTATTGGCTTTACCAGCCACACCAGCAGGACCGACACCGAACTTCACCCAAGGTTTGGTGGCCTTGATGGTGTCGTTGACCATACGAATCATCAGGTTGTTAATCGAACGTCGCCAATCCTTGCGCGACATACCATTACCCGTAGCATCGTATTGCTCTTGGTCGTATTCGTCTTTATATCCTTGATAGTGGAAATAATCATCAAAGACGATGCCATCCACATCATAGTTCTCTACAATATCAGCTACGACCTTGCAGATTTGCTCACGCACTTCTGGCAAAGAAGGGTTGAGCGATGTAATATCGCCACACTGCACGAGCCACTCTGGATGGGTATTGTGATAATCCTTCTCGTGGTTCTTGCCATAGGTAGCATCAGAACTTGCATAGCGGTATGGGTTAATCCATGCATGTACCTCAATGCCTTTGAAGTGTGCATAATCAATAAGCAATGCAAGTGGATCGTAGTTAGGAGCCTTGCCACGTGTACCTGTGAGGTACTGACTCCAAGGTTCGTACTTAGAGTTGTACATAGCATCGGAGAATCCGCGCACTTGGAAGAAGACCGCGTTCATATTTGCTGCAGCCATTTTGTCCACAAATGCGAGAAGGGATTCTTGTTGCTGCTGTTGCTGCGTAGCATTAACGGCATTATTAGGTTTTGGCCAGTCAATAGCCCACACTGTGGTGAGCCATGCTGCACGGAACTCGCGTTTAGGCAATGATTGCAAGTCAACCTGTGCTTGGAGCGAAAGCCCCAAGCACAAGCCGATTGCAAGAAATGATATTTTCTTTACCAAATTCATTAGAAGAGTTTAGAAGGAAGGTTGTTAACTACCATACCGTAGATATTGGTACCAGTGAGTACTTGCTCAATCTTGTCGGTAGCAAAGTTGTAACGATAAATACCAGTAGGAGCAGAGGTAGCATCGTTGTGGTTATTGCGGAAAGCAAAATATGCACAATCGTTTACCTCGTCATAAGCGATTTGGCATATAGCAGCAAACTCAGAGGTATGCCCCTCTACCGCTGCAGGATTACCCGTCTTGTTAGGAACAAAACCTAATGTGCCAAACATTTTCTTGTATGGAGCAAGCGCATTCTTTGAAGAACCAATAGCATTCAATTCATCGAGTGTACATACATACACACCTTCGTAGCTACCATCAAACAAGGTAAAGATATATTTATTGCTCTTGGTAGAATATGCCAATGATTTAGGGAACATACCTTCCAATGCAATTCCTGACTCAGGAGCAGCGGCTCCACCTGCAGCAATAGCAGAAAGGAGAATATCCGACTTCTTGAAACGGAAGATACCATTACCATTGTAGTTTTTGCACCACCACCATGTATCACCAATCATCATGAGTGTACCACCGATACAACCATAGGAGATACCCTTGCCGTAGTAACCCAATGTGGTGTGTTGTACGAAATATGGGAATGCACTTGCGCTATACACAGCATTACGTGTATCTAGAGGAACCTTAATAACACCTGTATTACGATCCGCATAGTAGAGGTCATTATCCAAAATGTGACCATAGAATGGATCTTGGAAAGCAGGACCACCTGCATTAGAGATCATAGTTTCTATCTTTGATCCGTCTTTAGCGACAACAGAGATCTTACCATCACCACCGCTAGCTTGTGCTGTTTCATCTTGGTAGTACCAAGCAGCACCAGCATCAAGTACGTAAAGCGAAGGCTCTTTGTAGAGGAGTGTAAAGGGGTGTTGCCCCGAAGCAAGTCCAAGGTCGAAAGGTTCGATCTTCATACCCTCTGGAGCATCAGAAACAAGTTTAAGTGCCATCAAGTGACCACCTTGCTCTGCGTAATAAAGCGTAGGTACTTCTTTGTTGTATGCAACAGGTACATTCAAAACCCCTTCTTCGAGCAAGCGGCCATCCATAGTCACTTGAAGGCGAACAGTTTGTGACCCCACATTACCAAAGGTGACATTACCAGGCAAACGGTCTGTAGAAGTTTCAATTGTTTCACCAGCCTCGTTTTGAGTACGCTCTGGGAAAATCCACTTGTAAGTCAATTCGCGATTAGCTGGGTTTGGCACTTCGAGTGAAAATGAAACAGGAGTAGTCAGCACCTCGCAAATTCCACCTTCAATAGGATTGAGGGAAACGAGTGGCTTGATGTCAGAAATCATAATCACATTGGTCTTAGACAATCCATTGATGGTGAGTTTGACATTATAGGTACCCGCTTCAGCAAATGGGTGTTTTACCTCATTGCCAGTAGCTGTTTGACCATCACCAAAATCCCATACAGCTTCACCTGTAGTAGGTGAAGTATTAATGAAAGTGACGTCAGAATCGATATAGTAATCCAACGCATAATCGCCATCAATACGATAGGTGAACGACACTGGATCGGTTGGCAATTTTTCCACTTCAGGCACATTGTCAATACATGAAACAACGAACACAGGAAGTAGCGCGATTATGAATATTTTCAAAAAATTACTTTTCATATTCGTATCATTATTAAATTAATTATAGATCTATTAGTTGATTACGATTTCCTTAGAAATAGTCTTACTATACGTACCCTTTACATCGTAAACGCGTAATTCGGCATCCAAAGAATAATTACGTTTGTAAGTAACATCGTATTTACCTTCTGTATTGAGGATAAGCTCTTCAAACGGAACTTTTTCCCAATAATAGTTCATTGAATCCATTACCCATGCTTGTACGTTACCATTCTCATCTAGTGGGAAGTGGTAGTACTTAGCCACGGTGGAGTCAGGTGAAACGTTCCAGTCGTAGGAGGAGTCGGTGTATTGCTTGAAATCCTCCATAAAACCAAGGTCTATGTATTTCTTTTTATAGACAGCAAACGTCATCTTCTCTTTCACTGCATCCTTAAAGTCTTGCATATAAGTTTCACCGAAATACGTAATCATCTTCGTGGAGTCAAATTCAGCCGGTTGTACCCAACTAAGAGGTGCCAATGTACCACTGACAGGGAATGCATCGGTAAATGTATATGCATGAAGAGAATCACTCCAATACTCTTCTGCGTGTGCGTAGCGAGATATGTATTGTAATTCACGTTTCTTTGATTTAACAGAACTAATCTCAGAGTGAGAAAGCCATGAGCAGTTGACTGTTTTGTCCAGTGTCTCGCTGATGCTATACCATGCTTCTGAGTGATCAATTTGCTCTTTAGAAGAATAATACTGAGCAGTAAAGCCCATAGTTCCACCAGCTTTTACTGCAGAACTCTCGATCTCCCAATATGCCTCAGGTCCCACAGCACCAGTAATGGCATTCTCATCGATGAAATCGTGTTTCTCGCAAGCTGCAAATGCCAGCACCATAGCTGCCATTGCAAATATCTTAATTGTCTTTTTCATATCATTAATAAAGTTAGAATGCTATAAAATTACTTCCATGGTGTTGGGTCTGCGCACTCAACCACATTCTCGTTCTTCTTAGCCCAAATCATTCGTCTTTTGAGTACGTTGAAGTCAAGCACTTTCTCACCAGCAGCATTTGTGGTATAGTATCCCATGCGGTCCAACTCTTTTTTGTTATACTTCGTTTCTGTCTCTGTATCAGCATTCAAGCGTGCTACCCAAGCATTAGGCGACAATTCAGCGTTGATTCCGTAGTCTTCTGCTGTACACCAGTAAGCCTCGTAGAGGTTATAAGGACGGCGAAGCGAGTATGTCATCTCGAAGTTCTGAGCGTCCTTGGCGAAGTTAGCACCCTTACCGTTGTGTACATTTTGCACGTCATACACATAAACCACTGCACCATCTGGCACTTTGTATGCAATACCATTGGTAGAAGAGCTATAGTTATAGCGACGCATATCAGTCCATTGCTCTGGTTGGAGATACATAGCCACATACTTTTGTTGCATGATATCAGCGATAGTAAAATTAGCTGCACCAGGGAACTTAATCTCAAAGAAACGCTCGTATTGATTCTTGAGGTTCTTGCCTAATGAACCAGATTGTATTTCAGCCTCACTGAGGTGATAGCGTTCCATATTGTACTTAGTAGCAGCAAGTGTAGTCTCAAATGCTCCATTCTTATCACCTGCCCAATATTGTGCTTCAGCCTTAATAAACATCAACTCCTCACGTGTGATGAGTGCAATGTAACCTGTGTTTTGTGTATATGGGTTCGTCAATGAGTTAGAAGCATAGAGATCTGGATAGTTAATCACTTTTAACGATTGATCCATACCAATATTGCTCTCAAGGTGACGCATAGGTCCCTTTTCAGCCGCACGTTGTTCCATGATTTTGTTGGCACGTGGATCAAGTGCATAACCACGATTCAAGATATATGAGCCATCAATACCTCCTAAGATACCATGTAGAAAGAAGGTAGTAGGAACGGATGAAGCTAGACGGTTGTCACGGCTCTCCCAGCCATTGATCTTTGGAGCAAAAGGTCCCCAAGGGCAGTTAGACTCGGTAACACCACCTGGATAGTAATAACGAGGCTCATACTCGTCAACACCACGTGGATTAGTCTCAGGCCAAGCATTGAGCACATGATCCACCATAGAAATAATCTTGTTGCAGTTTTCTACTGTATTGTCCCAGTTAGGTAACTTACGCAACCAAAGACGTGCTTGAATAGCGCGGCAATAGAGTTCCCATTTCTCAAGATCGCCTTTGTAGATACGATCCATCTTCTCAGAGATAGGAAGGTTGGTTGGACAATTCACCCATTCGGGGTCGTTATACAATTTGATAAGCTCCTCAGCCTCTGCAAACATCCAATTATATACCTCTTCTTGAGAGTCATACGCAGGAGAAGCTGCTTGATACACTTGTGAGCGAGGCATATCCCCAAAGGCATCGGTAGTAAACATGGTGGAAGCCAACATGATTGTACGACCAATTAGGATAGCATTGCGATTACCATTTTGCTCAGCAATCTCGTTCATTTTTTGGATATTAGCACCAAGATCATAGAAATGACGACGCCACATTGGGTGACGGTTCACACCAAGAAACTCCCAACCTTGGCTATATGGATAAGAACCTGTTTGGCTTTTACCGCCTGTGGTAAGTGCTTGTGAAAGATATACTCCATATTCAGAGTGATCATAGCATAATTGCGAAGCATAGAAACATGCAACAGGTAACACTTGATCTACCGAAGTTGTGATAGGTGAGTCCTTGGTGTAGTTCACGTCCAAGAACCCCTCACAACTAGTAAAAAACATAGCTCCTAAAAGAGCGGGTATGATAAATAACTTTTTCATATTCCTTACTATTTTATATTAGGGTTAGAAAGAAGCAGTCAAACTGATATTATAACTACGTGTATTAGGAATTGGGGTATCATCAATACCAGCTGAACCCGTACCACCTTGACCTGTAGCAGCATTACATACAGGGTCAGTACCAGTGTACTTGGTAAGTACGAACACGTTGTTGCAAGTGAAATTAGCCTTCAAGCCCTTGAAGAATTTTTGATTCTTCATAAGTTTAGCGAAGTCATAGCCCAAAGTAACATAACTGAGACGAATGTATGAGCCATCCTCTACGAAGTTAGAAGATACTTGGTAGAAGTAGTTCATGATAGTGGTATAATCCAATGTGATAGGCTTGGTATTTTGTGCATAATACACATTACCATCCTCATCAGTATGCTCCGTCACACCATCAAACACCACCTGACGACCACGATATTGCTCAAGCATTTTTTGGTTACCATTAGAAATAAGGTTTCTGCCTGTCACGTTGAGTACATCGCCACCCAAACGGCCATCGAAGAGGAATGAGAATTGTACACCATAGATATTCATACTAGAATTCAAACCAGCTTGGAACTTAGCCTCACGGTTACCAATATACTCATTTTTGTTAGGATTAATCTTTGGATAGCCATTCTCATCAACGATTACTTGACCTTCAGCATTACGTTGGTAATCTTTACCAGTAAGCGAGGTAGTAGAACCACCGAGGTAAGCTGATGTAAATACATCACCATATTGAGGTCCGGTAATCTCATGTACATCTTCTGGAAGACCAATCACTTTACCACGGTTGAGACCGAAGTTCAAGCCCATTGTCCAATTGAAGTTCTTACGTTTAATAATATCTTGATCCAATGTAAATTCCACACCTTGGTTGGTGATTACACCCTCGTTACGAGTTTGGAGGATATAACCAGAAGATGGAGATACACGTACAGTTACGATTTGGTTATCCACCTTTGTGTTATAGTAAGCCACATCAAGGCGAGTTTTGTTATCAAAGAACTTGATATCCATACCAATTTCCCAAGAATAAGACATCTCAGGTTGGAGGTCACGAGATGCAGAAGACATGGTTGGATCGATACCATAACCACCATCAGGATAAGTACCAAATTGTTTGAATCGACGATCATAAAGGTTTGCAGGTGCATCCTTACCTACAACAGCGTAATTACCACGAAGTTTCCAATAAGAGAACCAGTTGTCTTTTGTTTCGTTCAGACCAGGAATCAACTCAGAAAGAATAATACCACCAGTCACTGAAGGATAGAAGAATGGGTTATTATTGATAGTCGAAGACCAGTCCCAACGACCAGTTACAGAGAGAGAAGCCAGTCCCTTGTAATCACCACGAATCTCACCAAAGTAACCGAAACGACGACGGATACTATGACCTAGCGTACGGTCGCTCAACTCCATATAATCGCGATTGGTATTGGACAAACTATATGTACCAGGGATAATGAAGTCGCAACCATATACTGAAGTGGAGAATCCTTCAGACATTTTGAGTTCGGCACCTGCCATAATGTCAATAGAGAAATCTTTTGGCAGCTCTACCTTGTAATTTGCATTCACACCTGCTGTAAAGAGCTGGCTACGACCTTCCGATGCAGAGATTGCACCAAGACTAGAGTGACTCATGTTCTTAATATCCTCGCTAGTAAGAATATAGTTGTAAGGATACTCATTGATCATCCATTCTGAATAGTCCTCATAAGACAAAGAGTCTTTCAGGAATTGTTTATAGAGAGCATTGTAGTTATCCAACTCTTTCTGGTAGTTAGCTTCGCAAGTAGGACATGTGTGTGATGTACCACAATCAGGACATTTGTTCTTTTCGTAATCAGGAGCTACAGGCAATGTTGGAGCTGATGGCTTAGAAATAGTAGGACGCACATAAGTATCATCCCAACGAGGTCTAGTAAAACTCTCTGAAGTAGTATTCTTAATATCGTAGCTCACACGACCCACGATTTGCAAGTTTTTCACAGGTTTAAGTGTAACACTACCATTAATTACGTTACGTGTAGCTTTAGCCACACCACCATCGTTATAGATTCCATACAAAGGACTATACGGAGCATTGTATTTCTCTACATCAGGTAAATAACGGAAACGTGGATAGCCATCTTCGCGTTGATAATCAGTGATATCATCTGTAATAGGCCAACCATATGCAGAACTAACACCACCGGTGGAACGTGATTTAGTATCACTAATATTGATATTCATCGCGAAAGTCACCCAATCTGCAGGAGTGAATTGCGCTTTAACCAATGCACCAAAACGTTGTCTGTAGTCCTCTGGAATAATACCCTCTGATTTTGACCAGTTAGCAGAAGCATATGCTTGGAATTTTTCAGTACCACCATTTACAGAAAAATCATACTTATGGTAGTAACCCGTCTTGAGGAAGTTGCCGATATTGTCGTAAATCTGCTGTCCTTCGTTGAGCATAGGGCCCCAACCACCAGAGGTCTTCTCTTTATAGAATCCCTGAGAGCCTGGCATATAGGTATCTTGCAATTCAGGCAAACGCGTAGGAGTATCCCATTGCCAACTACCATTTGCTTGCACCTTAATCTTGCCTGCTTCACCTTGTTTGGTAGTAATCATAATCACACCATTGGCAGCATCTTGACCATAAAGTGCAGCAGCCGCAGCACCCTTAAGTACTGTAATATTCTCAATATCGTTAGGGTTGATATCCGCAGCAGCAGAAGCACCACCATTCACAGGCACACCATCAAGAATGAAAAGAGGCTCATTACTTTGGCTATTGTTTACAGATGAAATACCACGGATAATAATCTGGCTACCCGAGTTAGGTGAACCACCAGCGTTCGTGACTGACACACCGGCAATCTTACCTTGGAGTGAATTAACGAAGTTTGAGTTTTGAGACTCATTAAGAGCCTCACCGCCGATGTTCTGTACAGCAAAGTTCAAGCGTTTTTTCTCTTGGACTACACCCATAGCCGTAACTACGACTTCCTCCATTGCGATGGCATCACTACTGAGCTGAACGTCCATTTGCGGACCTGTAACTTTCAACTCTTGAGTTGTTAAACCTACGTAACTTACAACAAGAGTAGCACCGTCTTGTACTGTCAATTCATACAAACCATCAAAATCGGTAATTGTACCATTTGACGTACCTTTCTCGAGAATAGAAGCACCAATCACTGGCAATCCATCCTCAGTAGAAATAACCACACCTCTCACTGTGACACTTGCCATCATAGCAACTGACAATAGTGAGCAGGTTAGTACAAAGAATAGTTTCTTCATAAACTTAGATTGTTAATTATTATGTTGTTTTATACTTAATTTTCAGCGCGATAAGCATCCAACGCTTTCTTCACGCTACCATGGAGAAGGAGCAAATCTTTTGCCTTATCATATTCAAGACCAAGTTCTTCCACGATCATACGTGTGCCACGATCCACGAGCTTCTTGTTGCTAAGTTGCATATTCACCATCTTATTGCCTTTCACACGTCCCATCTTAATCATGGTGATAGTGGTAATCATGTTGCACACAAGTTTTTGCGCAGTACCTGATTTCAAACGAGTAGAACCCGTCACGAACTCAGGACCAACCATAGGCTCAATAGCAATCTCTGCTACTTGTCCTACAGGCGAGCCTGGGTTGCACGAGATAGAGGCGGTCAAACATCCAAACTCACGCGCGCGCTCGAGCGCGCCAATTACATAAGGAGTTGTGCCCGAAGCCGCAATACCCACCACAGTGTCGAGAGTAGTGATATTATGCTCAAGCAACTCTTTCCAAGATTTCTCTGGGTCATCCTCGGCATTCTCCACTGGGTTACGCAACGCATGATCTCCACCTGCGATAAGACCAATCACGAATGATGATGGCATACCAAATGTAGGAGGAATCTCACTGGCATCTAACACACCCAAACGACCACTGGTACCAGCTCCCATATAGAAGATACGACCGCCCTTTTGCATACGTTCTACGATACCCTCTACCAATTTCTCAATTTGAGGAATACAATCTTTGACAGCCAAAGCCACTTTTTGATCTTCCTCATTCATCTCATGCAACAATTCGCCAACGGACTTTTGATCCAAGTTATCATGAAGCGAAGTTTGCTCAGTTACTTTTATAAAATCCATAATTTTTTAGTATTTTTCTCTCGGTCATCTCTCGGTGATCTCTCGGTAATCTCTCGGTATGAACCCATAAAGAACCCGTAAAGAACCCGTAAGAGTCTAAAGACCGACGGGTGATTTACATAGTAGGTTCAATATCCTTCTTGTGGAACTCCTTCAAGCCCTCCATAGGACCTTGCAAGATCTTGCCCACTTGAAAACCATTATCAGCCAACACTTTTTTCAACACGTCTTGGTAGTAATAAGCAATTGAGCCAATAAAACCAACTGGCAATGCAGGATATTGAGGCAAAATACGTTTTGCAAAATAATCGAAGTGATCGTATACGAGTTGTGCAATCAATGGATTATCAAGATTCTCAGCACAGAACTTGCTGAGTGAAGCTAAGTAACGATTAGGGAAAGGTTTACGATATACGTTTTCGATTACATCTGCAGCAGTAATGCCGTATTGATTTTGGAATTTCTCCTTGAGTTCCTCGCTCAATTGATTTTTGAACAAGTCTGAAACCAAGCGTTTGCCAAGCACAGCACCACTCCCCTCATCACCAAGGATAAAGCCCAAAGCAGGCACGTTCTTCTCAATCTCTTTACCATTCCACAAGCAAGAGTTACCACCTGTACCCAAGATACAAGCTACACCTCTTTCCTCGCCAAGTACACCACAAGCTGCACCCACCATATCTGAGTACACCTCCACTTTTGCGGACTTAAAGATTGCCTCGAGCGCGTATACAACTTGAGGAGCTTTCTCAGGTGTGCAACCTGCGCCATAGAAGAAGATGCGGCTAACACTACCAGCCCACATCAAATGAGCCATTTGAGGAAGAAGCTGATTATTTACACTATTCTTAATCGCGTCAGAAGTTTGCTGGAATGGATTGATACCATCGGTAAAAAACTCCTCGCAATGACCATTGGCTGCCATCAAACACCAATGGGTTTTGGTTGAACCAGAATCTGCTATTAAAATCATATCATTAAAATTTATGTTGTTATTCATTTCACTTACTTTCTGGAGTATTTTCAAAAAAAACACATAGTACCATTCTACACCAAAAGTAAATGCAAAGGTACACATTTTTTTTTACGCGCGCAAGAGCATAATCGCAATTTATGTTGTAAAACATATAAAAAGTGTTTTTTTAATAAATTTGCATGCAACCGTTTGCGGGAATTGATATTTTTTAGTACCTTTGCAGCACGATATATCACAACATAAAAATTCTATTAGAATTATGAGAAATAATCTTAGTCAACTGATTTCTCTGAGCAAAGTTGCAGAGAAATTGTATCGTCCTGCGGATGCATTCGAGTTATCTCGTGTCACTCGTATGGAACATGTGAACACCACTATTTACGAGACCCCTCAAGAAGGTATCGCCTGCGCGGCAGCGCGCATCGCCAAGCTCATCCGCGAGCGCGGAGCGGGCGGACAGAAAGCTGTTCTATCACTCGCCTCAGGTCGCTCTATGCGCGACTTGTTTGCAGAGTTAGTGCGCCTTCACAAAGAAGAGGGATTGAGTTTCAAAAACGTAGTTATTTTCACTACTTACGAGTATTATCCACTCACAGATTTGAGCACTGGTAGTGTGGCACAAATCCGTAGTCTTTTCTTGGATCAAGTAGATATTTTAGCAGAAAATATCCACGCTATTCCTGGCGACTTAGAAAAAGAGAACATCCTCACATTCTGCGCTGATTACGAGAAACTTATCGCTCAAGAGGGTGGTATTGACATCCAAGTTCTTGGCATTGGTCAATCAGGCAACATCGCTATGAACGAGCCCGGCACACAAGCTAACTCATCTACACGTCTGGTTATCTTGGATAACAACTCACGCAATGATGCCAAATCGTTGTTCGGCAATGCTACTCAAGTACCTGCAAGTGCTATCACATTGGGTATTGACACTATCCTTCAAGCGAAAGAAGTTATCCTTCTTGCTTTTGGCCAACACAAGGCTGGCATCGTAAAACAAGCTATCGAGACTGCTGCTTCAACTGCATGCCCTGCTTCGCTCCTGCAATTGCACAAGAAAGCATCTGTGGTGCTGGATTTGGATGCAGCAAACAAACTTACCCGTATTAACCACCCTTGGAAAGTGACTAGCTGCGAATGGACCGATCAACTTGTTCGTCGCGCTGTGGTTTGGCTCTGCGAGCAAACTCAAAAGCCAATTCTCAAACTCACCAACAAGGACTATAACGATTTCGGACTGAGCGAGCTCATCACTAAATACGATTCTGCATACAATTGCAACATCAAGGTATTCAACGACCTGCAACATACCATTACTGGTTGGCCAGGCGGCAAGCCAAATGCAGATGATACCAATCGTCCAGAGCGCGCTAATCCATTCCCAAAAGACATCGTAATCTTCTCTCCTCACCCAGATGACGACGTTATTTCTATGGGTGGTACATTCCAACGTCTTATCAAACAAGGACACAATGTACACGTAGCATACGAGACTAGCGGTTGTATCGCCGTATGCGACGAGGAGGTAGTTCGCTTCATGGACTTTATGAAGGGTTACAAACTCATGCATATGCCAGAAGATCAAGTAATTGAGAAGAAGTATGATGAGTACATGAACTTCTTCAAGAATGAAAAAGTAGGCGACAACGACACCCGTGAAATTCTCAACCTAAAGGCACTTATTCGCCGTGGTGAGGCTACTGCAGCATGCCGCTACATGGGATTACCAACCGACCATATCCACTTCCTCAACTTGCCATTTTATGAGACAGGTACCATCAAAAAAGGTCCTCTCTCACAAGCTGATGTGGACATCGTGAAAGCCCTCCTTGAAGAGGTAAAACCACAACAAATCTTCGCTGCTGGCGACCTCGCAGACCCTCACGGTACACACCGTGTATGTCTCGACGCTGTACTCGCAGCTCTTGACGAGTTGAAGCACACCGCTGCATGGGATGAGTGGTTGAAAGACTGCCGCATCTGGATGTATCGTGGTGCATGGATGGAGTGGGAACTTGACCTCGTAGAGATGGCGGTGCCAATGTCTCCAGAAGAGCTCCGCTCTAAACGCAACGCTATCCTCCGTCACGCTAGCCAAATGGAGTCTGCTCCATTCCTTGGCGACGACGAACGCCTCTTCTGGCAACGCGCTGAGGATCGCAACCACGACACTGCGAAAATGTACTCTGACCTCGGTTTAGCAGAATACGAAGCTATCGAGGCATTCGTACAATACCATATTCTTTAACAAGTATTAACATTTTTCTTTCGCTTTCCTCCACAACACATTTTAGCGGAGGATAAGCGGAAGATAAGCCGATGATAGGCTATAGATACAACACAGAAACAACCAAATTATTTATTAAAAAATATGAAAAATATCACATGTTTTATTCCTTTCCAAAGTGAGGAACAAGTAAAAGCTACCGTGGCTAACTTGAAGGCTCAAGAGCTCGTAGCAGACATTCATTTCTTGCACGGTGACATCCGCTCAACAGCTACTGTTCGCGAGATCGCTGAGAAGGCTAACACCGAGTACACCTTGATCTACACCAAGTACACCACCCTCTCATTCGTTCTCTTCGCTCTCGAGCGTATGGAGGCACTTATTGAGGACACCAAGGCTGCTATGGTTTACGCTGACCACTTCAACCAAGTAGGTGAGGTTCGTACCAATGCTCCTGTTATTGACTACCAATTGGGTTCTATCCGCGACGATTTCGAGTTCGGTTCTGTTCTCTTCTACCGCACCAGCGCTATTAAAGAGGCGGTAGCTCGCATGGATGTAGATTATCAATTTGCTGGTCTTTATGATCTTCGCCTCAAAGTGAGCCAAAAAGGCGCTTTGGAGCACATCAACGAGTACCTCTATTACGATGTAGAGCTCGACAACCGTACCACTGGCGAGAAGAACTTCGACTATGTAGATCCTAAGAACCGTGGCGTACAAATCGAGATGGAGAAGGCTGTTACCCAACACCTCAAAGACATCAACGGTTACCTCGCTCCTGGTTTCAAAGACATTGACCTCCAAGGTGGTGGTTTCGAGTATGAGGCATCTGTAATTATCCCTTGCAAGAACCGCGTTCGTACCATTGGTACAGCTATCAAGAGCGCACTCAGCCAAGTGGTAAAAGCTCCTTATAAATACAACGTTATCGTTGTGGATGACAACTCTGAAGATGGCACAGCAGAGGTAATCAAGAGCATCGTGGCTGAGGGTCACGACAACCTCGTTTATATCGCTCAAGACAAGACTTGGCACGCTATCGGTGGTAACTGGAATGTAGCTCTCCACCACGAGAAATGCGGTCGTTTCGCTATCCAATTGGACTCTGACGATACATACTTCGACGAGAACACCGTACAAAAGTTCATCGACGCTTTCCACGAGCAAAACTGCGCAATGGTAGTTGGTACATACCAACTCACCGACTTCGACGGTAATATGATTCCTCCTGGAGTAATCGACCACAAAGAGTGGACACCAGACAACGGTCGCAACAACGCTCTCCGTATCCACGGTCTTGGCGCACCACGTGGTTTCTATACCCCAATGCTCCGCACTATCAACTTCCCAACCACCAAGTATGGTGAGGATTATGCAGTTGGTTTGCGCGTAAGCCGTGAGTATCAAATCGGTCGTATCTATGACGTAGTGTATAACTGCCGTCGTTGGGATGACAACTCTGATGCTAACTGCGATATCGTGACCATGAACAACAACCACTTGTACAAAGATCGCATCCGTACATGGGAGTTGAAGGCACGTATCCAAATGAACGAGGGGAAATAATTGTGCCATAGGCACGTTCAATAGCGCATGCGCTGTTCAAAATAGTTCAGCGCTTCGCGTTCAACATTGAACTACATTGAACCATGTTGAACAACATTGAACAATTATGAACCTCTATACACAAATATCCGACATGTTCTCCCGTGAGCTCGCTTCTCACGGGAGAGCATTCGTTAATTACCAAGCCTTATCTCAGGTCGAAGTCAAAGATATGACTATCGATGGTTTCCCTGCCAAATTGTTTTTCAACCCTGCTCGCGTCCGCAGCGTCATGGCTGACGTCAGCCCCGAAGCTTTGCAAAAACGAGCATGTTTCCTCTGCCCCGATGGCGTAGAGGAACACCAACTTACCCATAATTGGGAATCCCCCACAGGGCACACCTATTATATACGCGTAAACCCTTTCCCTATTTTCTCCCCGCACTTCACCGTTTCTTCCTCCGTACACGAACGCCAAGAACTGCTGCCTCACCTCGAAGCTATGTTGCACTTGGCAAAGGAGTTGCCCGAGATGACCATTTTTTACAACGGTCCTATGTGCGGAGCCAGTGCCCCCGACCACATGCATTTCCAAGCTGTGCCTCGCCACAGTCTCCCCATAGAAGACCATTTCTCCACCAACTACGCCAAAACTATCTTAGTACAAGAAACGGATCTGCAATCCCATTTGGCAGCCGTCAAAAAAGTCCTCGCCATGGGCACTATCCCCGAGGAAGCCAGCCAAACAGGCTCCTTGACCGCAGGCGCCTCTCATGCCGAAGAATACGAACCCCGCTGGAATATTGTTTCATGGTATGAACCAGCCTCATCGCCTAATAGCCTTATCGCCTCATCGCCTAAATTCAACACAATCGTATTCTTTAGGAAAGAATCCCGCCCTCAATGTTTCTTTGCTCCAGAGGAAGAACGCATATTGTTCTCTCCTGCTACGGTTGAGATGGCAGGTATTGGCATTGTAGCCAACCGCGAGAGTTTTGACCGCCTCACCCCTGCCCGCCTCCGTGACATCATCCGCGAAGTGGCAGATAACCCTTGCACATAATCCAACCTTTTTTTAAGATTTCATCCCCTTGTACCTTCCCTATCCTCCTCGGGTAAAAGACCAAGGACGAACCAAGGATGAACCAAGGAACATCGAAAGAACTCCCAACTACCAAAAAGTGCTGTTTATTAAGATTGCTATTCTCACATATTGCAACTCTACACACTAAAACTAATCGAACAAATACACTAAAAAAAAATGAAACCCTTCCCTTTCCTACTCTGCCTAATGAGTTTCTTCGGTTGCAAGGCAGCTGACTTCCGTTCTGTGGATGCGGATACTTTTGCGCAGGTCATTGAAGACACCACCGTTGTGCGCCTTGATGTCAGAACTGCCAACGAATACGCGCAAGGGCATATCCCTAACGCGCTACTCATAGATGTCACACAAGCCGAGTTTATGCAAAAAGCAGAGCAACTGCTTCCTAAAGATAAAACCATTGCTCTCTACTGTCGTTCAGGCAGAAGAAGCAAAAATGCCGCCATGCAACTCGCCCAACACGGCTACCAAATCGTAGAACTCAATACGGGCTTCAACTCGTGGAAAGGCGAAGTAGAACGATAATTAGATATTAACAAATAACCCCATACACTCATGAAACACGAAATTGCAGTGGGCGTAATGACCGCCCCAAAGATTGAAGCAGTCATTCCAGGTCCTCACTCTACACCAGAGCGTCCGACCTTCCTACTCAAGAATGTCCGTATTGGCATCGGCTTCCATTGGGATCGCCTCGAAGACCAAGAGTTTGAAGGCACACTCGAAATACGCGATAACGCCGATGGCACACAGACTGCTATCAACCGCCTTGACGTAGAAGACTACCTCAGTTCAGTAATCACCTCCGAGATGTCAGCTACCTCTTCGTTGGAGCTCTTGAAAGCGCATGCCGTTATCTCCCGCAGTTGGGTACTCAAACCCATTTTGCATCCGCAAAATGCGGTTCAACATTGTTCAACAGTAGTTCAAAATAGTTCAACATCGAACAACTCTGAACGCGAAGCACTGAACCACACTGAACAGCCCGAAGGGCTACTGAACGCGAGCGAAAGTGAGCACATCGTTTGGTACGAACGTGACGCACACGAGGGCTTTGATGTATGCGCTGACGACCACTGCCAACGCTACGAGGGTATTACCCGCCGTGATGAGCACCCCGAAGCAGCAGCCAATGTCCAAAAAGCCATTGATGCGACACGCGGACAAGTGCTGATGTACGACGGCAAAGTGTGCGATGCACGCTTCTACAAGTCCTGCGGCGGTGCTACCGAACTCTTCGAGAACGCTTGGGCAAATGAACATTACCCATACCTTGAAGCAGTCCGCGATGAGATTGGCACTCCCCTACCCGACTTGACCATTGAGGAAAACGCGCAGGAGTTTATCCGCACTTCGCCATCGGCTTATTGCAATACTACCGACGAGCGCATCCTCAGCCAAGTATTGAACAACTACGACCAAGAGACCAAGGACTTCTACCGTTGGACGGTGCAATACACCGCAGCTGAACTGAGCGAAATCATCCGTGAGCGTTCGGGTATTGACTTTGGCGAGATTCTCGACCTCGTACCTATCAAACGTGGTCCATCTGCTCGTTTGTACGAGATGCAAATCGTAGGCAGCAAGCGCACCATGGTGATTGGCAAGGAGTTAGAAATTCGCAAATGGCTGAGCAAGAGCCACTTGTATAGTAGTGCCTTTGTAGTAGATCGCAACGAGCAAGGCGACTTCATTCTCACAGGTGCTGGCTGGGGTCACGGTGTAGGACTTTGCCAAATCGGTGCCGCCGTCATGGCAGACAAGGGCTATACCTACGAACAAATCCTCGCCCACTATTTCCCAGGCAGCGAACTCAAAACGATTTAATCCGAATGACATAAAACGTATATCTCATACGCTAAACAACAAAAAATCGCCCATGCGGCGATTTTTTGTTGCATATGTCAGAAAAAAGCAGTAACTTTGCGCGATTTTTGGCATTTTGTGTTTTATGCGCAAGAATCCCATTGAAACATTGAAACTTTTAAACATTAAAATAGCCCCTGAGGGCATGAATTATGGACGCAAAATACAATCCAACAGACATCGAAGCCAAATGGTATCAATATTGGCTTGACCAAAAGTTGTTTCACAGCACACCTGATAGTCGTGAGGCATACACCGTAGTTATTCCTCCACCAAACGTGACAGGTGTACTGCACATGGGACACGTACTCAATAACACTATCCAAGATATTCTTGTGCGTCGTGCACGTCTAGAAGGCAAGAACGCGTGTTGGGCACCTGGTACTGACCACGCTAGTATCGCTACCGAAGCCAAAGTGATCAAACGCCTCAAAGAGCAAGGTATCAACAAGAGCGACCTTACCCGTGAGGAGTTCCTCAAACATGCTTGGGCTTGGACCGAGGAGCACGGAGGTATCATCCTGAAGCAATTGCGTACACTCGGTTGCTCATGCGACTGGGACCGTACTGCGTTTACGATGGATGAGACACGCTCCAAAGCGGTGATAGATGTATTCTGCGACCTATACAACAAAGGACTGATTTATCGCGGACTGCGTATGGTGAACTGGGACCCAGAGCGTCAAACAGCCCTATCCGATGAGGAGGTGATTTATCAAGAGGAGCACTCGAAACTGTACTATATGAAGTACTATGTGGTAGAGCCAGTAGGTGATGAGGCAAATGTAGAGGGCAATGTGGTTCACCAAGACGAAAAGGGTTATTACGCCGTAGTGGCTACTACTCGTCCTGAGACTATCATGGGCGACGTGGCAATGTGTATCAACCCTAAAGACCCTAAGAACCAATGGCTCAAAGGCAAGCACGTGATTGTGCCTAAGGTGGGTCGCGTGATTCCTGTAATTGAAGACCGCTATGTGGAGATAGAGTTTGGTACAGGTTGCTTGAAGGTAACTCCTGCACATGATGTGAACGACTACGCATTGGGACAAAAATATGACCTCACCACCTATGATATATTCACTGCAGATGCGCACGTGAATGTAGAAGGATTAGAGGCAGATATCTATCCTAATGTGGCTGCATACCAAGGCATGGACCGCTTCGACTGCCGCAAGCAGATTGTGGTAGATTTGCAAGCCGAGGGATTGGTGGAGAAAGTGGAGGACTACACCAACAAAGTGGGTTACTCCGAGCGTACCAATGTACCTATCGAACCACGTTTGAGCTTGCAATGGTTTATTCGCATGCAGCACTTTGCTGACATCGCGTTGCCACCAGTAATGAACGACGATATCGTATTCTATCCAACGAAATACAAAAACACCTACCGCAACTGGCTGGAGAATATCAAAGACTGGTGTATCTCACGCCAACTATGGTGGGGACACCGTATTCCTGCGTACTACGAGAAAGCATTGCTCGAAGAGACAGGTGCCGAGAACTATCCAGAGGATAAGATTATCGTAGCACCAAGCATTGAGGCGGCTGCCGAGAAATCGGGATTGAAAGTCGAGGAATTGGTGCAAGATGAAGGCGCATTGGACACATGGTTCAGTTCGTGGTTGTGGCCAATCAGTTTGTTCGATGGTATCAACAACCCTGGCAATGAGGAAATTAACTACTACTACCCAACAGCAGACCTTGTAACGGGTCCAGATATTATCTTCTTCTGGGTGGCACGTATGATCATGGCAGGTTATGAGTATATCGGCAAGATGCCATTCCGTCATGTGTACTTCACAGGTATTGTGCGCGATAAATTGGGTCGCAAGATGTCCAAATCGCTCGGCAATAGCCCTGATCCACTGGATTTGATTGAGCGTTTCGGCGCAGACGGCGTGCGTATGGGTATGATGCTTTGCGCACCTGCAGGCAATGATATTTTGTTTGATGACAGTCTTTGTGAGCAAGGCCGTAACTTCTGCAACAAGATTTGGAACTGCTTCCGATTGATTAAGGGATGGGCGGTCAGCGACCGAGGCGAACAAAGCGATGCCGCAGCTTGGGGCGTTGACTGGTTCGATGCTGTATTGGCTAAAGCACAAGAGGAGGTGGCTGACTTGTTCAGCAAATACCGCCTCAGCGAAGCATTGATGGCTATCTACAAACTCTTCTGCGACGATTTCTCGGGTTGGTACTTGGAGATTATCAAACCTGCATACGGTCAACCAATCGATAAGGCGACCTACGAGAAGACTATCCAATTTATGGATACCATGCTCAAGTTGCTCCACCCATTCATGCCATTCATCACCGAAGAATTGTGGCAAGCTATCGAGGAGCGCCAAGAAGGCGAATCACTCATGGTTTCTCCAATCAATGCTACACAACCGCTAAACAACACTACACAACTGCTACACGACGCTACACAATGCTTCGAGATCATCTCTTCCATCCGCAATATCCGTGCACAGAAGAATATCTCTCCTAAAGAGATACTGACATTGATTACTCCAGAGGCATTGCCAGCAGTGGTTACCAAATTAGGTAATGTAGAGTTGGCAGTAGGTGCAGAGAAGAGCGCAGGTTGCGCATCGTTTATCGTGGGCACAACTGAGTATAGCGTACCATTGGAGAAGTTCATCAATGTGGACGAAGAGCTCAAGAAACTTGAAGCCGAGTTGGCGCACCAAGAGGGCTTCCTTCGCGGTGTGATGGGCAAACTGAGCAACGAACGCTTCGTGCAAAATGCCAAACCAGAGATCGTAGAACTCGAGCGCAAGAAGAAGTCCGATGCCGAGAGCCGTATCGCTACGCTCAAGGAGGCGATTGCTCAGTTGAGAGGTTAAAGGTTAGAGGTTAAAGGTATGAATAGCGGCATTGCCGCATACACATGCCTCTAAACTATAAACTTTAAACTATAAACTAATATGAGAGACTTAGCATCACTTCGCGCAGAGATTGACCAATTGGATGAGCAGTTGTGGGACATTATCGGCAAGCGTGTGGATGTGGTTCGCCAGATTGGCGAATGGAAGCATGCACACGGAGAGCCTATAATGCAGCCACAACGCTATCAACAACTGCTCGACCAATGCCTTGCATATGGCAAACAAAAAGGACTGAGTGAAACGCTTATCCGCGAAGTGATGGAAGCATTGCATAAAGAAAGCATCAGGGTTGAGTCCTGATGTTTTCTTTTGCTTTGGCATAGTTTTTGTTATAATTCAACAATAGGGAGAATATATTGGTATATTTTCCCATTTTAATTGAAACAAATACTAAAAACCTAATATAATGCAAGCAACTGTAGATATTCGCGAACTGCAAGAGCGTATCGAGCGCGAGAGTTCATTCGTAGATGCCCTGACCATGGGCATGAATCATGTAATCGTAGGTCAAAAGCACCTAGTAGAAAGTCTATTGATTGGTCTCTTGGCTGACGGACATATCTTATTGGAAGGTGTTCCCGGTTTGGCAAAGACACTGGCTATCAAAACATTAGCACAGTTGGTAAAAGCCGACTTCAGCCGTATCCAGTTTACTCCAGATTTGCTTCCTGCCGACGTGGTAGGTACACAAATCTACTCGCAAAAGACGGAAGAGTTTAAAATCAAACAAGGTCCAATCTTCGCTAACTTTGTATTGGCAGATGAGATTAACCGTGCTCCTGCGAAAGTGCAATCAGCACTCTTGGAGGCAATGCAAGAGCGCCAAATCACTATCGGTGAACAGACTTATAAGTTGGATGAGCCATTCTTGGTATTGGCAACCCAAAACCCTATCGAACAAGAAGGAACTTACCCACTACCAGAAGCACAAACCGACCGTTTCATGCTCAAAGTGGTGATTGGCTATCCAAAGAAAGAAGAGGAAATGCAAATCATTCGCCAAAACATCACAGGCGAAAAAATTATGGTAACTCCTATCCTTAGCACAGATGAAATCATCAAGGCACGCAAGATTGTTCGCGAAGTATATATCGACGAGAAGATTGAGAAATATATTGTGGATATCGTGTTTGCAACCCGTCAACCAGAAGCATACGGATTGGACAACCTGAAGCCAATGATTCAGTTTGGCGGTTCACCACGTGCAAGTATCAACTTGGCTCTGGCAGCGCGTGCATATGCATTCATCCATCGTCGCGGCTACGTGATTCCAGAGGATGTGCGCGCCGTTTGCTACGATGTGCTCCGTCATCGCATTGGACTGACCTACGAGGCAGAAGCCAACAACATGACCACCGAAGATGTGATTACAGAGGTGCTGAACGCAGTGCAAGTGCCATAATATTATAGGTTATAGGACGCCCTTTGGGCTATAGGACGCGGCTGTGCCGCTATAGGTTATAGGACAGATTATGACTTCAGAAGAACTATTAAAACGGGTACGGAAGATAGAAATTAAGACTCGCAAACTGAGTCGCAATATCTTCGCAGGCGAATACCACTCGCAGTTCAAAGGACGCGGTATGGCGTTCTCCGAAGTGCGTGAGTATCAGCCCGGCGATGACGTGCGCTCTATCGACTGGAACGTAACCGCACGACTCAACAAACCCTATATCAAGGTCTTTGAAGAAGAACGCGAGTTGACCGTAATGCTGCTGGTGGATGTGTCGGGCAGCCGCAACTTTGGTACACTGAGCCAAATGAAGCGCGACATGATGGCCGAAGTGGCAGCGACATTGGCATTCTCCACGATTGCGAACAACGATAAGGTGGGCGTGATATTCTTCTCGGATAAAATAGAGAAATACATCCCCGCACAAAAAGGCAAGACCCACGTGCTGCATATCATTCGCGAGTTGCTGAGCTTTGAGCCCAGTTCCAAAGGTACGGACATGGCACAAGCCCTGCAATACTTTGCCAACGCGCAAAAACGCCATTGCACGGCATTCCTGATCTCTGACTTTATCGGAGCAGGGGCTGTGGATAAACCACTGCTGATTGCCTCAAACCGACACGAAGTGAATGCCATACAGATATACGACCGCCGCGAAGCCGAACTGCCTAACATAGGACTGGTGAAGTTCCACGATGCAGAATCGGACAAAGACCTATGGATAGACACCTCATTGGCAACCGTTCGCGATGACTATGCACAAGCATGGAAACAAAATCAAGATTTGCTGGATCAACTCTTTACGCGCACAGGTGTGAACCACATCAGCGTGCGCACCGATGAAGATTATGTGAAAGCCCTAATGCACTTATTCAGATGCTAACAACGATTTTGGCACTGGTGGTTAGTGCCGCAATAGATAGTACCACCCTTTTCATTGGCGATCAGACCGATTTGCACTTGCGCGCTACCTGCGAAGCAGGCGAGCAAGTACAAATGCCCGTGCTGGCAGAGCAACTGGTGGATGGCATAGAGATAGTGGATCGCACCATCGTGGATACCACCACGCTGCAAGATGGTCGCGTACAATACAACCAATACCTGACATTGACCTCGTTTCAAGACTCTCTGTTCTACATCGAGCCATTGGCATTCGTGAGCGGCGATGACACGGTATGGAGCGAATCGCTGATGCTGAATGTGGTGCAACCATTCGAGATGGACAGCACGGACATGGCAATCACCGATATTAAAGGCATTTACAAAGCGCCTATCTGGTGGTGGGGCATACTGCGTTGGGTGCTGCTGGCATTGGCTATAGCAGGTGTAGGCGTAGGAGGATACTACCTCATCACTTACCTGCGCAATCGTTTTGGCGATGCGTCCGCGACGGATGTGCCTACGGAGCCATTGCGCCCTGCAGAGGAAGTAGCACTAGAGAAACTGGATGCCATTCGCGAACAGAAGATATGGCAAAGCGGGCAAGTAAAAGAATATCATACACAGCTGACCGATGTGGTGCGCGAGTATATCGCTCGTCGCTTTGAGGTGAACAGTACGGAGCAGACGTCCGACGAGACACTGCGTGCTATGCGCGGACTGCTCAGCGATAAGAAAGAACTGTATGAAGACTTGCGTAAGATGCTGACACTAGCGGATCTGGTGAAGTTTGCTAAATGGACCACCACTCCCGATGAGAACGAACTGAGTCTGCGTAGCGCGTATGCTTTTGTCAAAGAGACTACACCTATCGAAGAAAAACAAAAGGAAAGTTAAATTGTACATTGTCCAATTGTAAATACTATGACATTTGCTAACCCTGGATATTTATTTCTGCTCCTGCTGCTCATCCCTGTGGTAGGATGGTATATATGGAAACTGCGTCACGCTCGTGCTTCGGTGCAATTGTCGTCCACCGACAGTTTGCAACGCCAACCTAAGAGCGTCCGCGTATGGCTGATACACGTGCCGTTTGCATTGCGTGTAGGTGTGATTACGCTGCTATCGTTGGCACTGGCACGCCCACAACTGAGCAACCGTTGGCAATCGGAATCCACCGAAGGTATTGATATCATGATGGCATTAGATATCTCTGGCACAATGCTGGGCGAAGACCTGAAGCCCAACCGCTTGGAAGCGGCTAAAGCAGTGGCTACAGATTTCGTACTATCGCGCCCCAATGACCAGATTGGATTGGTGGTATTCGCAGGTGAAAGTTTTACGCAATGTCCATTGACTACGGACCATGCTGTGTTGGTGAACTTGTTTCAGTCGGTGAAGTTTGGCATGATTGAAGACGGAACAGCCATAGGTTTGGGATTGGCTAATGCTGTGAACCGAATGAAAGACTCCGAAACGAAGTCCAAAGTGGTCATCCTACTCACCGACGGTAGTAACAACCGTGGCGATATTGACCCTATGACTGCAGCCGAGATAGCCAAGACCTTTAACATACGCGTATACGCGATTGGCGTAGGTAGTTATAGCAAAGAGGTACGAGTGCCTATCTACACACCATATGGCGTACAATATGGCACAATGAGTTCGGAGTTTGATGAGAGCACGCTGCGCAATATCGCACAGATGACAGGCGGCGAGTATTTCCGCGCCACCGACAACAATAGTCTGAAAGCTATTTACCAACAAATTGACCAATTGGAAAAAACAAAGATACGTGTTCGCGAATACTCCAAACGCACCGAACATTTTGCACCATTCCTATTAGCAGCATTGCTATGCCTGCTGACAGAACTGCTATTGCGATTCTTTGTACTTCGCACTGTCGCTGAATAACCACATTGAACCACATTGAATTATTTTGAACCATGTTTAGATTTGCAGATATAGAAATGCTTTGGTGGCTACTAACAATACCTGTGTTTGTAGTAGTGTACGTTTTGATTACTCGCCACAAACGCCGCCAATTGAGTGAGTTTGGAGATCCCGAACTGATAGCACAACTGATGCCTGATGCATCTAAGAGTCGTCCTATAGTGAAATTCGCGTTGTTGATGGTAGCACTCAGTTTGCTCATCATTGCTGCGGCAAGTCCACAATATGGACAACAAGAGAAAACTGTGAAACGTCAGGGCATCGAAGTGATGGTGGCGTTGGATATTTCTAATTCCATGCTCGCCGAGGATGTAGCACCTAATCGTCTTGACCGCGCAAAGCAAATGCTCAGCAAGATGATTGACAACATGGTGGATGACAAAGTGGGATTGGTAGTGTTCGCAGGCGAAGCGTTTACGCAATTGCCTATCACATGCGACTACGTATCGGCGAAGATGTTTTTGCATACCATCTCACCCAAACTGATTCCCACACAAGGTACTGCTATCGGCGCAGCATTGCAAACAGCTATTCGTTCTTTCGGCAGCCAAGAGAGCGATGCGGGTAGAGCGATCATTCTCATCACCGATGGCGAGAACCACGAAGATGATGCTATAGCCGCAGCCAAGCAAGCACAGGAGTTGGGCATACAAGTATTTGTCATAGGTATCGGAAAACCAGAAGGATCACCTATCCCAATGCCTGGATCTAATGATTATTTCAAGGATCGTAGTGGACAAGTGGTTGTAAGCAAACTTAATGAAGATATGTGTCAAGAGATTGCGCAAGCTGGCAAAGGTGCATATGTACGTTGCGACAACACCAATACCGCTATGCGTGCATTCCAACAAGAGCTTGACCATATTGCAACCTCCGATCTTGAAACGACATTATATGCAGATTACAACGAACAATATCAATCGTTTATATTGATAGCAATGCTCTTATTAGTAATCGATTTTTTCATTCTCATGAGACAAAATCATAGATTGAATCGTATGGATTTATTCAAAGAAAATGCCAATAATAATTAAGAATCCTTAATATGAATCGTTTTTTATTTACTATCATATCATTATGCTGCACTATGTTACTCTTTTCACAGCAAGAGAGTAACGATGTTCGTCGAGGCAACAAACAATACAACGACTCCAACTACACGGAAGCCGAAGTAAACTATCGACGTGGATTGGACAAGAATAACCAATCTTTTGAGGGGCATTTTAATCTGGGCGATGCACTATTCCGTCAAGAAAAATATCCCGAAGCACTAGAGCAATATGCCGAGGCAGAAAAGTTGCTGAAGGCCGACGATAGCAAACGCAAAGAGCAGTTGGATAGTCGATTGGCTGCTACTTATCACAACATGGGTAATGCCCTCTATGCACAGCAACAATATGATAAAGCCGTAGGAGCATATCAACAATCATTGCGATTAAACCCGAAAGATCATGACACGCGATATAATCTGGTGAAAGCTATGCAGCAATTGCAACAGAAACAACAGAATCAACAGCAGAATCAAGATCAACAACAAGAACAACAACAGCAAAACGATTCTACTCAGCAACAGCAACAGCAGCAACAACAGCAGAATCAGCAACAACAACAGCAGAATCAGCAACAACCAAACGAGCAACAAATGGACAAAGAAACTGCCGAACAAATTTTGCAAGCATTGGAGCAAGACGAACAAGAGACACAAGAGAAACTGCAACGCCAACAAGGCAAAAAACGTCGCGTAGAAAAAGAATGGTAAGATTATGAAAAAGATACTATCTATATTATTTATTTGCAGCATAACGCTCGCCGCGTATGCCGATGATGCCGTTGAGTTTAAGGCATCGGCACCTGCACAAGTGATCCTTGGGAAACCATTTCAACTCACGTATTCAGTGAACCAACGTGCTAAAGACTTGCGTGCTCCTGAATTCGCAGATTTCGATTACGTAGCAGGGCCCTATACTTCACAGTCATCTTCTACATCGTTTGTAAATGGTAAACGAACTTCATCATTTATCCTTACATACACTTATACACTTATGCCTACCAAAGAGGGAACTTTTACCATTCCTCCCGCTACCATCAAAGTAGAAAACGAACAATATTCTTCCAATGGTATACGTATTACCGTTCTTCCTGCAGATGAAGATCCGATAGCGAAACAATCAACCCAAGCCCCCCCACACACAACACAACAATCCACTAGTTCCAATAACACTACTACTGATAACAATATCTTCATGCGTACACTCGTTAGCAAAACAAAAGTACATGAGCAAGAAGCTATTCTATTGACCTATAAACTCTATTTTGCGGGGGTGGATGTGGCTCAAATAACCAATAATACACGTTTGCCAGAATTCAAGGGATTTCTCAAACAAGAATTAGAGATTGGGCAAATTCAAGCAGAGTTAGAACATTATAATGGTCGCAACTACCAAACAGCAGTACTCTATCGTACACTACTCTTTCCACAACGCAGTGGAGATATTGTCATTGACCCTGCTCATTTTGAGGCAGTACTACGCGTTCAAAATCGTGCACAAGTACGCAGTATATTCGATGATTTCTTTGGTAGTTATACCACGGTTGCTAAACCTCTTACTTCGCCTAGCATTACCATTCATGTTGCAGAATTACCCGCAGGTAAACCTATCGGATTCAGCGGAGGAGTAGGACAATTCAGCATCAGCAGTAATATATCCGACACTGAACTGCAAGCCAATGAAGCTGTAACTCTCACACTTACTATTCAAGGTGCTGGCAACATGAAACTGCTGAAAACACCAGTTGTAGACTGGCCCGAAGGTTTTGAAGTGTACGACCCAAAAGTATCTAATAATTTTAAAAGTACTACAACAGGTGTTAGTGGAATCAAGACTATAGAGTATCTTGCTATTCCGCGCGCAGGAGGAACCTACTCCATTCCACCTATTCACTTCGCATATTACGATACGCAAGCCGATACATACAAGATGCTCACTACGCCCGAATATATACTACAAATCGCACGTACAGCTAACGAAGATGCCAATACTGTTGTGACCAATAATTTTGTGCAGAAAGAAAATATTCAGCAATTTGGATCTGATATACGCTATATATACACAGGTGAACAACCTAAATTCATCTTGCAAAATACGAAACTTTCCTTTGGTTCACTTGCCTTTTGGTTATGCTATGTTATTCCATCACTGCTTGCTGCAATATTGTTCTTTATCTTCCGCAAGCAAATCAAAGAGAATGCCGACATCACTCGTGTCCGTTATAAGAAAGCAAATAAAGTGGCACAACGCCGACTGAAAGCAGCGGAGAAACTACTCAAGGAAAATAAGAAAGAGGCCTTCTACGAAGAGATTGAACGTGCTGCATGGACCTATCTCAGCGACCGTTTATCCATTCCAACTGCACAACTTAATAAAGAAAACATTGCACAAATACTAAGTAATAAAAATGTATCACAAGAAGTGATTACAGAAGTACATCGCGTACTCACCACAGCAGAATTCGCACGTTATGCGCCTACATCCGATCATGCAATGCAGGACATATACAACGACATCACTACGCTTATCAACCAATTAGAAAATTCAAAGTTATGAGACTATTATTTATATTTTTAACTACTCTATTAACGCAAGCCAACGAACATTACGCAGAAGGCAACTATACTGAAGCTGCATTACAATACGAACAAATAATTGCTGAGCAACCTTCTGCAGAAGTCTACTATAATCTTGGCAACTCCTATTTTAAACAAGGAGAATTAGCACAAGCTATCATCGCTTACGAACGAGCGCTACGCATTGAACCTTCGTACAAAGATGCCAAGCATAATCTGCTTTATGCTCAATCACGTATTGTAGACAATATCGAAGATACACATTCGTTTTTTATTTCCAACTGGATTAAAGCTATACGTAATACACTCAGTATACACACTTGGATTATCTTATCTATTGTATTATTTACTTGCTCATTAGTAGGTTTATTCCTCTTCGCTTTCAGTCAAACAGTTTGGTTACGTAAAATGGCATTTTATACTAGTATTGTAGCACTATTCATTTCTATTTCGGCATGCGCAAATGCGGGTAGTCTACATCAACGTGACACAAAGCGTGCGGAAGCAATTATAGTCCAAGGTATAGTTAATGCAAAAGCCTCACCCGACCGTTCGGGCACAGATCTTTTCACCATACACGAAGGGACGAAGGTTGAAATTACCGAAACTATTGGCGACTGGTGCTGTATTCATGTAGGTAACTATATTGGTTGGATGCCTCTAGAATATTTGGAACGTATATAGTAATAAACCAATTGGTTTCATACCTATCTGCTATTACCTAGATGATGACCACTGCGAACAACAAAGAGAGGATTCTTTCCTCTCTTTTTAATATTCAAAAACAACCATATATAATACTTTTCTCAATATTTTTTTCATGGAATTTGCAAAATCCATAAAAAAACGCTACCTTTGCACTTGTTTTTGATTTTTTTTATATTTTGCTTTTACAAAGATATACCAAAACATGAGCAAGAAACTTCATATTGATACGCAGTGCGTACAAGCTGGCTACAATCCTACTAAGGGTGATCCACGTCAAATACCCATCATTCAAAGTACAACATTCAAGTACGAAACGAGTGAACAGATGGGTAAACTTTTTGATTTAGAAGAGAGTGGGTATTTCTATACACGTCTACAAAACCCCACCAACGATCATACTGCTGCACAAATTGCAGCCATGGAGGGTGGAGTTGCAGCAATGCTTACATCATCAGGACAAGCAGCAAATTTTTTTGCATGCTTTAACATTTGTCAGGCTGGCGATCATATGATTACTACGACTAGCATCTATGGAGGTACATACAACCTCTTTGGCGTCACTTTCCCTAAAATGGGAATGGAGATTACTTTCATAGATCAAGATGCAAGCGATGAAGAATGGGCTGCTGCCTTCCGTCCTAATACCAAACTGGTATTTGGCGAGACACTATCCAACCCTAATGTGCGTATTTTAGACATCGAACGCATAGCAGGCATAGCTCACCAACACGGTGTACCATTGATTGTTGACAATACCTTCCCTACCCCTATCAACTGCCGACCATTTGAGTTCGGAGCAGACATTGTTACCCACTCCACGACCAAATACATGGACGGACATGGTGTGCAAGTGGGTGGTGTAATAGTTGATAGTGGTAACTTCGATTGGGAGGCTCAACATGAAAAATTTACCTGCCTAACCGAACCCGATACATCTTACCACGGACTTCGCTATACACAAGCCTTTGGCAAATTGGCTTACATCACAAAAGCAACTGCTCAACTCATGCGTGACTTGGGGTCAATACAAAGTCCACAAAATGCTTTTTATCTTCATTTAGGGTTACAAACCCTGCATGTACGCATGCCTCGCCATTGCGAGAGCGCACTCAAAGTGGCTACTTGGTTAGAACAACATCCTGACGTGGCATGGATTCGTTATCCCGAACTGGAAAACGACCCAGAACATGCACGCCAACAGAAATACATGCCTAACGGCTCATGTGGTGTGCTGGCATTCGCTGTCAAAGGCGACCGCGCCTTTGCAGAACGATTTATGGATAGTTTGCAATTGGTTACTATCGAAACACACGTAGCAGATTGCCATACGTGTATTCTTCACCCTGCTTCACACACCCATCGCCAACTTAGTAACGAAGCACTTTTAGCAGCAGACATTAATCCTAACTTAATGCGACTGAGTATAGGTCTTGAAAATGCAGACGACTTAATAGCAGATATCGAAAATGCACTTACACAAGCTCATAACGAGTAAATTTGCCTTTGAAGCAGGTGGATGTCTTGATCAAATAGAGATTGTTTATCATACTTCACCCCGCGAATATCAAAAAGGCGATCATGTAGTATGGCTATGCCATGCTTTAACGGCTAATTCCGATCCAAGAGACTGGTGGCCAGAAATGGTGGGTAATAGTTGTTGCATAGACCCCAACAAGGATTTTGTAGTTTGTGTCAATATATTCGGTTCGGCCTATGGCACTACAGGACCGCGACACTTCTATGCTACACAATACAACTGCAACACAACTGCAATACCATTAGATTTTCCTAAGTTCACAGTGCGCGATACGGCCCGCTTATTCACATTAGTGCGCGAGCATTTGGGTATTGAACACGTGGACCTACTTATCGGAAGTTCGATTGGTGGCTTTCATGCCCTTGAATGGGCAATTATGGAAGGTGATGTTATTCGCAATGCAGCATTTATAGCAACAGCTCCCCGTGTTTCGCCATGGCTCAGTGCATGGATGGAAGCACAGCGTATGGCAATTGAATCCGATCCCACATTCAGAGCATGCAAATCGTTGGATGGAGGTCGCAAAGGACTAGAAACAGCACGCGCCATTTCGTTGATTTCTTATCGCAGTTTTGATGGATACAACCTTACACAATATGAAACGGATGATAACTGCCTCTTTGCCACTCGCGCAGCTAGCTACGAACGCTATCAAGGCGAGAAACTAGTAAAACGAGGATTTGATGCGTACTCCTACTATTACCTCCTCAATTGCGTGGATAGCCAGAATGTAGGTCGAGACCGCGGTGGTATTGCAGTCGCATTATCGAAGATTACAGCACAAACAATAGTGATAGCCATCACTTCTGATGGACTTTTTCCACCTAGTGAAAGCAAAGAGTGGGCACCATTCATTTCCAATGCTCAATATTTTGAAATAGAATCACGATTTGGACACGATGGTTTTCTGCTTGAAACAGAACAAATAACAAATATATTGAAGAGTCTAGAGTAAAAAATTAAAGGCTAGTAATAGCAGTAAAACTGCATAACCATGCCTATACACTACACACTAATATGAAAGTCCTCAAATTCGGTGGAACCTCAGTCGGTTCAGTAGAAAGTATTCGCCATATCCAGCATATCATCAGTCAACAGACAGATGATTGTATTGTGGTAGTTAGTGCTTTAGGTGGCATTACCGACCAATTGCTTAAAGCTGCTCACACAGCACTGCAAGTAGATGAAACATACATGGAGATATATCAAGCTATTCGCCAACGCCATCTTGATATGGTCAATATGTTGATTGAAAATCCTACCATTCGACAGATGTTGCTCCATGAATTAGAATGTATTTTAGATGAGTTGCGTTCTATCCTATTTGGCGTACACCTGGTTAATGATTTAAGTGAGAAGACAGAAGCAGCCATTGTCAGTTATGGTGAACGCATGAGTAGTCGTATTATCACAGCTGCACTACCTGGAGCTGTTCGCAAAAACTCTTTGCAATTCATTCGTACCGAACACAAGCAAGGACAAATACTACTTAATACTGAACTCACCGAACAGCTTATCCATGAAGCATTTTCACCTATGCCTCATTTATCGGTATGTCCAGGATTCATTTCTAAAGATTGTAAGACCGAAGAAATAACCAACCTCGGACGTGGAGGTAGCGATTATACAGCATCAATCCTTGCTGCTACGCTTGGGGCAGATGTCTTGGAGATTTGGACCGACGTCAATGGATTCATGACCGCTGATCCACGACTTATTCCTGAAGCATATACCATCAAACGCCTTAGTTATATAGAAGCCACTGAGTTATGTCACTTTGGTGCCAAAGTGGTATACCCTCCTACAATCTACCCCGTTTGTGCAAAGAATATTCCCATTCGTATTCTCAATACATTTTGCCCCGACAATACTGGTACAATCATTCAATCACAACCAGATAGTAATGCACGTGAAGTATGTGGATTAAGTAGTATTCGTGATGTCGCTATGATTACCGTTTCAGGTCTTTCGATGGTGGGTGTCATCGGTGTCAATCAACGCATTTTCAGCGCATTGGCTGCAGTTGGAGTATCTGTATTTTTAGTTAGTCAAGCTTCTTCAGAAAACTCTACTACACTGGGTATACAAGAGAAGGATTGTGATATAGCAGTAGAAGCACTTACCCGCGAGTTTGCTGAAGAAATCAAAATAGGATCAATGTATCCAATGCTTGTACAAAAAGGATTAGCTGCAGCAAGTATAGTAGGCGAAAATATGCAACATACACCAGGTATTGCTGGCAAACTTTTTGGTACACTAGGAAGACATGGTGTCAGTGTCATTGCTTTTGCACAAGGTGCAAAAGAGACCAATATATCATTCGTGGTGCCTGCACAACAGCTCAGCAAAACTATGAACCTACTACATAATTCCTTTTTTCTCAGCGAAAACAAAACACTTAATTTGTTCATCTGCGGCATAGGCACTGTAGGAACACAACTCATTGAACAGATTCATTCACAATATACAACACTTATCAAGAATCAGCATCTACAACTTAATGTCGTAGGTATTGCTAATAGCCGAACCTATATTTTCGATCCAGAGGGAGTAAATCTAAACAATTATCGTGAGCACCTGCAGGCTGCGGAACCCACTAGTTTACAAACAATAATTCATCAATTATCAACTCTACACAATAGCATCTTTGTAGATTGCACTGCCAGCACGGATATAGCAAATCTGTATCAAGTTCTATTAGAAAACAATATTTCTGTAATAACCGCCAACAAGATTGCCACATCATCTAAATATGCTAATTATGCTAAACTAAAACGAACAGCTCTGGAACATAATGTCAAATTTCTTTTTGAAACCAATGTTGGAGCAGGATTACCTATTATTCGAACGATCAATGATTTGCGCAACTCTGGAGACAAAATTTTGCGTATTGAAGCAGTACTCAGCGGGACACTCAATTTTATATTTAACGAGTTATCTGCAGAAGTTCCTTTTTCTGAGACTGTCCGTCGTGCGAAAGAAAAAGGATATAGCGAACCTGACCCACGTATTGATTTAAGTGGTAAAGATGTGATTCGAAAAATAGTTATTTTGGCACGCGAAGCTGGTTATCAAGTAGAGCAAGAGGATGTAGAAAAACAATTGTTTATTCCCGACACCTATTTCCAAGTAACAGAGAATGAATTCTGGCATTGCCTACCGAAATTAGACGCAGAATTTGAGACTCGCCGACAAAAATTAGAGAAAACTGGAGCACGCTGGCGATTTGTCGCCACTTTGGATGAAGGCAAGGTCAGTGTCGCACTAAAAACGATAGATACTACCCATCCATTCTACCAATTAGAGGGTTCAAATAATATCGTTCTTATCACTACAGAACGCTATAATATCCATCCTATGATGATTCGTGGCTATGGCGCAGGTGCTGATGTTACAGCAGCGGGTATCTTCGCTGACATCATGGCAACTATCCATTAACCCATCACTTACAACCTATATTCATCAAAATCGTCTGCCATTTTGGCAGGCGATTTTTGTATAAAATAGCTTTTGGTACAACTTTTGTCCAAAGATTATTGATGATCTTAAAGGCCTTAAAGACCTTAATATCCTAAACATTCAAAAACAATAATAACTATAAATACAATGAACAACAAAACCGAAAACCTACTGAAGTTCGCTATTAACCTTTGCGAACGCGCCCAACAGGGCAAACTCGACCCCGTGATTGGTCGTGATGATGAGATCCGTCGTGTACTACAAATCCTTTCACGCCGTACCAAGAACAACCCTATCCTCATCGGTGAGCCCGGTGTGGGTAAGACCGCTATTGTGGAGGGCCTGGCACATCGTATCATCCGTGGTGATGTGCCCGAGAACCTCAAAAAGAAACAAATCTATTCCCTCGATATGGGTGCGCTCATCGCGGGTGCGAAATACCAAGGGGAGTTCGAGGAGCGTCTGAAAGGAGTTATCACTGAGGTAACCGATGCCGCAGGCGAGATCATTCTTTTTATAGATGAGATACACACGCTCGTGGGCGCAGGCAAAACCTCTGGTGCGATGGACGCGGCAAATATCTTGAAACCTGCTCTGGCGCGAGGGGAGCTACGTGCTGTGGGTGCGACTACTTTGGATGAATATCAAAAGTACTTTGAGAGAGACAAAGCCCTTGAACGTCGCTTCCAGATGGTGATGGTGGATGAGCCCGACGAGGCAGCTACTATCTCTATCCTGCGCGGACTGAAAGAACGATACGAGACCCACCACAAGGTGCGTATCAAAGACGATGCGCTGATTGCTGCGGTGACATTGTCCACTCGCTATATCACCGACCGTTTTCTCCCTGATAAAGCCATTGACCTTGTGGATGAAGCGGCAACTAAACTGCGTTTGGAAGTGGACTCCAAACCCGAAGAACTGGATAACCTCAATCGCCAAATCATGCAGTTGCAAATTGAGCGTGAGGCGATAAAGAAAGAGCACGACAAAGCCAAATTGGCCACTATTGAGGAACAACTGAGCAAACTGCAAGCCGAGGCGAAAGAGATGAACGCGCGTTGGGAAAAAGAGAAAGGATATGTAGCTACAATCCAAAACGAGAAAGCCAATATCGAGCAGATGAAACGCGAAGCAGAGATTGCCGAACGGGAAGGCAACTACGAGAAAGTGGCTACAATCCGTTACGGAAAAATCCAACAAGCCGAAGCCAATATCCATGCCGCGCAAGAGGCATTGCATGCGATGCAAGGCGAGAGTCTAATCAAAGAGGAAGTCGATGAGGATGATATCGCAGAAGTAGTAGCACGTTGGACAGGTATCCCTGTAACTAAGATGATGCAGTCCGAACGAGATAAACTTCTCCACCTCGAAGAGGAACTCCACAAACGTGTCATCGGTCAAGAAGAAGCTATTCAGGCTGTTAGCGATGCTATACGACGCTCGCGAGCTGGATTGCAAGACCCCAAACGTCCTATTGGTTCGTTCATTTTCCTTGGTACAACGGGTGTCGGAAAAACGGAACTTGCCAAAGCACTTGCGGAATATCTTTTCGATGATGAGAACATGATGACCCGCATTGATATGTCAGAGTATCAAGAGAAGTTCGCTGCCACGCGACTCATTGGTGCACCTCCGGGATATGTGGGATATGACGAAGGTGGTCAACTTACAGAAGCGATCCGCCGAAAACCATATAGCGTGGTGCTCTTTGATGAGATTGAGAAAGCACACCCTGATGTTTTCAATGTATTATTGCAGGTACTCGATGACGGCCGTCTTACCGACAACAAGGGGCGCACTGTCAACTTCAAGAATACACTCATCATCTTTACTTCCAACCTTGGTAGCCAACTCATTCGCGAAAATGAGGAGAAAGGTATCAACCACGATACTACAAACCAACAAGTTATGGACCTACTCCGCCAAACAATTCGCCCTGAGTTTCTCAATCGTATTGATGAAACCATCATGTTTACACCACTCAACGAAAACCAAATACGCGACATCGTAAGTTTGCAAATCGATAGCATTCACAAGATGCTGATGCGCAATGGTGTAGATTTGCGCATTACGGATGACGCAATTGATTATATTGCTCACGAGGGCTACGATCCACAGTTTGGTGCACGTCCTGTGAAACGAGCTTTACAAAGACTGGTACTCAATGAACTCAGCAAAGCCATTATCGCAGGCAAGGTAAATCAATCCGAACCTGTGATTGTTGAACTCCGAGAAGGAGAACTACGATTTAAGAATGAGTAATCACCCCTTTGTCTGCCACTAGTTTGCCACTAGTTTTCATCGTGACCTCATCGTGACTTCATCGTGACTTCATCGTGACCTCACCGTGACCTCACCGTAACTTAACCGTGACTTCGTCGTGACAGCCACCTGTCAGCATTGGAATCTCATTGGAACATCATTGGAACCTGATTGGAACCTCACCGAGCAATCACCGAGAGACGAAAGATAGATCACCGCATCAACTATTAAAGAAGAAGGTCGCCATATGGCGACCTTCTCTATTTATGGTAATATTACTACCGAATGGTTTAATTACCAACCTGGGTTTTGACCGATTTGTGGGTTCAAAGCAATTTGACCTGTTGGAATAGGAGCCAAATAGTGCTTCTCCTCAAATACGCGTGGGTCTTTAGTTTGGCAATCAATGTAACCATTTGCATCCAATTTCACACTTGCGAGGTCGATTGGCCAAGAAGCATCAATCCATGCACCCTTAGTTTGATCAGGATACTTTTGAGTATCCAGTTTATCCAATTGGTGCCAACGAATGAGTGACCAGTAGCGGTCGTTGAGGTCGAACATCAACTCAACGCGACGCTCACGACGAACCTCCCAAATGAGATCGCTAACGCCCATGTTGTTTGCAGGGTCACCTTGCAATTTGAGGTTAGGCATACCTGCGCGAGCACGCAACATATTTACATACTTCTCTGCTCCACTTTGGTTACCCAACTCAGCGTTTGCCTCAGCTGCGTTCAAGATAATTTCTGCCAACCAGAAGATAGGACCATCAGTAGAGTTACCATTGGTTGCTTGACGATATTGACCTGGAGTTTCTGGCTCATCAAATTTCAAGATACCATAACCTGTAGAAACAGTGTTCTCAGCTACAGTTTCTTGACCAGGCATACCCTCGTAACGTTTACGACCATTGCCTACGTAACCGAGGTAGCCATCGATTTGTTGAGCAAGACGTGGGTCACGTGCCTCAAGGAGGTGATAGATAACTGGCTTACCAGCATCGTAACCTTCGGTACCAAGAACGCCCTTATCCTCACCTGTTGGGAGACCACCATCCTTCATGAGATATGCGTTGAATGCAGCCTTGCTCAAACCATTAGTTTGGGTAGAACCACAGCAGTAGTCTTGAGTAGCGTGATAAAGGATACCCAATTCGTACTTCTTGTACATAATCATCTCGGTGTTGCCTGCAAGGTTAAGAGAGTTGTAGTTTGCACGGTAACCCTCAGCACCTGGAGTCAAAGTAAATTGACCATTGTTGATGATTGCCTCAGAAGCCTTGATAGCCTCGTTCAAATATTTCTCAGCACGAGCGTTGTCTTTTTGGTGATACTTAGCGTATGTACCCTCGAACAAGCAAACGCGAGATTTGATAGCGTTAGCAACGTGAACATTGTAAGCAGTACGTGAACTTGCGTTCTTCTCGCCCATGTTAGCAACGGCAAAATTGAAATCTTCAAGAATATTATCCATTACCTCGTTACGGTTGTGGCGTGGACCATAGAGGATATCCTCATCTGCTTTGGTCAAAGTTTTGTCCACCCAGTAGCAGTCGCCGAACTTGCGAACGAGGCAGAAGTGTTGCCAACCGCGATAGAGACGAGCGAGAGCAATGTAGTATTGTTTGTCTGCTTCTCTTTGGAAAGGAACTTGGTCGATATTCTCCAGCAAGATGTTTGCACGACGAATCTCTTGATAGCAAGCATTCCATGTGCCATCGGATGCACCTGGGTTCTTGAAGCTCCAAGTAGTAAGACCCGTAACAGCTTGGTTGTCGTTCAAGGTGTTGAAATAGAAGTCACCACTTGCACCACCTGTACCGTATGCAGAGAACTCGTTGTAGAAATAGTTAGTGTACATCTCTACGTTGGTCTCGCTGGTGAAGAAGTTGTTTTTGGTGAAAGAATCGTATGGATCATTGTTCAGCAAGTCGCAACTTGTGAAAAGTACCATACCAGCCATCAAACTTAAAATTATCTTTTTCATAACTGTATTCAATTTAGTTAATAGTTAATAATTAATAATTAATATTTATTCATCTGTTTCCTAAACATTAATTATAGTGTTACTTGCAAACCGAATGAATACGAACGCATGAGAGGCTCTACACGGCCATATGTACCGTTACCGAAGCCACCAGTACCACTACCTGAAGATACCTCAGGGTCGAAACCGTATTGAGCGGTGTGATTTACGAGGTCAGCGAGGTTGTTGAAGGATGCGTAGATACGAACTTTCTCAATAGTTGCCTTGCGTGTCAAGTGTTGTGGCAAGGTGTAACCAAAGGTCAAGTTCTTCAAACGGAGATATGACAAATCCATCAAATACTTATCTTGTGGATAGAAGTTGTTGCAACCAATATCAGTAATGTTAGCACCTGGAACACCTTGACCAGCGTTACCTGGGTACATACGTGGATAAGCGGCATTTTGATCAATGATACCAGCAGCATAGTCAGCCTCGGTAACGTAGTCTGTTTGCCAAGCATAGATAGCATCAGCACCACGGGTCAAAGGCATAACGAATGCAGATGGGCTCCACATATCTCGTTTACCTACACCTTGGAAGAACAAATCAATATCAAAGCCCTTCCATTCTGCACCGAGACGGAATGAATATTGGTAGCGCGGAGTAGAGTTACCAATCTTCACAAGGTCACCATGGTTATCTTTTGTACCAGGAGCAAGACCTTCAGGATTGTTAACTGCATCGTCAGCAGCATAACCCCAGTTGATTACACCGTCACCGTTTTGGTCAACGAACTTAACGTCACCAGGACCATACTTGAATGAACCCTTCTCCAAAGTTGTTTGAGATGCAACGCCGTCTTTGTAAGAACCGTCTTCATTGAAGTCGTCAAATGTAAAGTAACGTTCGGTCTCGAAGCCCCAAATCTCACCATACTCTTTACCAGTATATTTGGTGTTGGTAAGGTCGTTAGAATCCCATTGGGTGATAACTGCTTTGTAGTCAGCCAAGTTGAAGTTAGCGTGGAGAGTCAAGTTGTCAGCATCACGGAAGGTGTGGCGCCAATCAATGTTGAACTCCCAACCACGAGTGCGAAGAGAACCTGCATTCTCATAAGCTGCACTTGCACCAAGTACTGAAGGCAACTCTTGACCTGGAGCCAACATACCAGTTGTTGTACGTTGATACCAGTCGAAGTTTACGTTCAACTCGTTAGCCAAGAAGCCGAGGTCAATACCGATGTTGGTAGTAGCGATAGTCTCCCATGTAAGGGTTGGATCGACCATCTTAGGAGTGCCAAAGTAGTCATATTTGCTATTGCCTGTACCCAACCAACTAACGCCGTTGGTAGTTTTAGACATAGTCTCAAGGAACATGTTGCTACCAACTTCTTGGTTACCAATTACACCATAAGAAGCGCGAAGTTTCAAGTTAGAAACGTACTCTTTAGCCTCTTGGAAGTAACCTTCCTCGCTGATACGATAGCCGAGAGAGCCTGATGGGAAGAATGCCCATTGTGTATGTGAAGGGAACTTGCTTGAACCGTCATAACGACCGCTCAACTCGATCAAATAGATGCCCTTATAGTCATAGTTGATACGACCGAAGATACCTGCAGAACCGCCATGGCTATGGCTGTGGCTGTAGCTGTAATCCTCAGACAGGAGCGCGAGTTCTGGCAAGTTAGGATCTTGCATACCGTGACGCTCGTAGTAGAGGTACTCGTACTCGCTCTTATCGAGGTTAGCACCAACCATTACGTTCAAATTGTGACCACTCCAAGAACCGTTGTAGTTCAAGAACATGTTAGCTACGTGGTTGTAGTAGTGAGTGTTCTCGGTCTCAATGAAGGTAGAAGTAGATATAGTAGAGTGTTGGAAGTCTTCACCGAAGAGAGACCATGTGTTTACGAGATCTTCCTCATAACCAACGCCTTTGTAGCGACCTGCGCGATATGTGAAGGTGTAGTCACCATTGAAGGTCAAGCCCTTAGCAAGGTTCAATTTGATGAAACCACCAGCACGCATGTTCATACGTTTGCGATATGTGTCACCACCTTCACCGTCAGGACCAGCTGCTGCTTTACGGAAGCCAATCATTTGACGACCGTCGTATTGGTTGCCGTCAGCATCTTCGAAGTAACCATAAGGACCGAAGAAAGAACCCCAACGCCATACGTATTGGTAGGTACCCTGACCGCGAACGTATGGATAGGTGTAAATACGATGTTGCAAGTTGAAGCGAGCACCAATCTCCAACCAGTTATTAACTTTGGTAGAGAGGTTTACAGTTGCATTGAACTTATCCATCTTATCAGGATTGAAGTTCATCAAACCTTGTTGGTGGTTGTAACCAAGAGACATATAGTAGTTAGTCTTGCCTGAGTTACCAGAAACAGAGAGGTTGTGTTGTTGGCTTGGAGTAGCATTGTTAAACATAATGCCAGCTACGTCCCAGTCAGCGTAGAAACCGTTCTCGTCCCAATCCAAACCATAAATCATTTTGCGATATGGAGACTTACCATTCTTAATACCAGCAGCTGCACCTTCTGGAGAGTTAGCCCAGTCAAGCCATCTTTGAGCACCGCCCAAGAATGCCTCGGTGTCAAGGTACATACCGAAGAGCTCAGAAGCCAAACCTGCGCGCTTGTTAGCATCGGTCAAAGCATTTGCTTGTGCGATTACGTCTGGATACTCTGGCAATGCAGTAGCACGACTCCAAGCGAAGTTGTTGTTGTAAGTTACAGATACTTTCTCTTGTGTTTTAGCAGTTTTGGTAGTTACCAATACAACACCGAAAGCAGCACGAGTACCATAGATAGCGGTAGAAGAAGCATCCTTCAATACGCTGATGGACTCAATGTCGTTAGAGTTGAGGTAACCGAGGTTCTCTACAGGAACACCATCCACGATGTAGAGAGGAGTAGAAGTACCGCTGTTTGACAAAGTACCGATACCACGGATAACTACGGTAGGATCTGCATCCAAGTCACCCGTTGCGTTGGTGATTGTCAAACCTGGCACAGCACCTTGCAATGCTTTTGCCACATCAGACTCGGTTTTTGATTCCAAAGTTTTAGAAACATCTACGGTTGTCACAGCACCTGTCAGGTTCGCTTTCTTTTGCGTACCATAACCGATGGCTACTACCTCGTCAAGAACTTGAGTGTCCTCGCGAAGCATAACAACCATGTCCTTTTGAGCGCGAACTTCTTGATCCTTGTAACCTACATAGGATACGTGAAGGGTTACGTTCTTTTCAACGGTCAGCACGAATGCACCATCCAAATCGGTAATTGTACCATTG
>JAZNJW010000008.1:0-17895 GCA_045578255.1 Paludibacteraceae bacterium | reverse complement strand
GCGTGCTCACCCATAATCCTTACGTTTCAAATAAAGGAGATGCCTCCTCTACTCACATGGAGCATTAATCCAACTTTCGCTGGGCTATTCCCCGATTATGGACAGATTGCACACCTGTTACGCACCCGTGCGCCGGTCGCCGCCAGAACAAGCAAGCTTGCTCCGCGCTGCCCCTCGACTTGCATGTGTTAGGCCTGTCGCTAGCGTTCATCCTGAGCCAGGATCAAACTCTTCGTTGTAAAAGAAATTATTTTTTTAGCTCAGAATAACCTTAATCTATTGTGTACTTAATTAACGGGAACTTTGTTACAATTTACATTGTTCTCCCAATTTGAGTATTTCTACTCACTTGTACTACATCTATTGCTTCAATCTCTCAAAGATCACTGTGATTTTGCGCTTCGTTTTTCGTTTAGCGCGAAATCGGCTGCAAAGGTACTGCTTTTTTTTGGACTGACCAAATTTTTTAGCAACTTTTTTGCATTTTCTTTGTAAGTGGCTGATTTTCAGCGTTACGTTTTTTCTGCATTTTCGCTCTATTTTTCTGCTCACTTGCAGTAGGCGCGAAAACGGCTGCAAAGGTACTGCTTTTTTATGAACTGACCAAATATTTTGGCAAAAAAAATGCTTAAAAACATCATTTTATTTGTAAGTTGCTGATTTTCAACGATAGTTTTTTTTCCATTTATTTCAAACTCTTTTCGGAGCTCCTTACTAATAAAATACGGGGGTATAAATCCCTAATTTAATTTGGTATATACGCGCACGCGCATTTATAAAATGTACGCGCGCGTGCGTGCCTAACACGAATGCCTATTACAGAGGTAACCCCTCCTTTTCTCCTATTTGTCTAATATAGGAGGCGTATTCGTGGGACATTCACGGGATATTCACGGGGTATTCATATGTATCGGGTATGTATCGGGTATGTATCGGGTATGTGTCGGGTATGTATCGGGAATGTATCGGAACATCTTGTAGGAGAAGGGGGAAATTGAAAACGGAAAGGTGAAAGGTGAAAGGTGAAAGGTGAAAGGTGAAAAGTGAAAGGTCGCCAACATCGCAAGCAGCAAGGGACATGCGAAAATTTATTGGAAAATTTGCAGATATAAGAAAAAAGCAGTACCTTTGCAGAGTGATTTGAGGCGAAGAGGCGATAAGACGATGAGGCGATGAGGAGCGATAATCAATTAAAGATCTTATAAAATGAAAAACAAAGCAATCAGAGAAACATTGGGCATAATTGTTATGCTCTCGTTTATCTTTACAGTCGTTTGGTGTGGCAAACGCGAAGAACGCGCCATCAACCGTATGGAACGACAAGTGGAACGAACTCTCAAAGGTATGACCACAAGAGAAAAGGTGGCTCAACTAATTGTTTCACAGACAGACAGTTACATCTTCTCGGAAGGACACGCCCTGATGACAGACACATTGGTGGGCATAGAAGGCATAGGCGGACTGCTCATCATACAAGATAGCCTGCCACGCTTTCTCACCCGCATGAACCAACTGCAAGAGATGTCGAAAATACCATTGTTGGTATCCATAGACGGCGAATGGGGTCCGTCGATGCGTTTCGGCGAGTTCCCATTCTTCCCACAGCAGATGCAATTGGGCGCATTGCCCTCAGACTCATTGATTTACGAAATGGGTTTGGCCGTGGCCGAACAATGCCAAATGGCAAACATACATATCAACTACGCCCCTGTAGTGGATATTAATGTCAATCCAAAGAACCCCGTGATCCACGCACGCTCCTTTGGCGAGAATCGCGACAAAGTGACAGCATACGGTCGTGCATACATGAAAGGTATGCAAGACGGCGGACTGATAGCCTGCTCAAAACACTTCCCCGGACACGGCGACACCGAAGTGGATTCGCACAAAGGATTGCCCGTACTGCCCTTTAGCAGAGAGCGTTTGGACTCATTGGAGTTGTACCCCTTCCGCGATCAAATCAAGCACGGCGTAGAAATGGTGATGATGGGACACCTGCATATCCCATGCTTAGACAGTGCCGTATCCTCTATATCCTATCCTATTGTAACAGAACTACTTAAAGAGGAATTGGGTTTTGACGGTATCATCGTGACAGACGCCCTGACCATGAAAGGTGTGAGCGAGAATATGACATCAGCAGAGATAGCCTTAGCAGCCTACAAAGCCGGTGTGGACATATTGCTGAAGCCTGGCGATATTATTGCTGCCATTGATCGATTGGAAGAAGCCATGCTGAGCGGAGAATGTGATTTAGCAGACTTGGATGAGCGCGTACGCAAGACACTAAGACTGAAAGCACGTTTTGGCATGCTGGAGAGAAACTACGACCCAACAGTAGATACCACCAACATAGCAGAACGTGTGAAAAAGCCCGAACACATAGCATTGATTCAAGAAATGGCTAATCAGAGTATGACATTGGTGGACAATAAGTTAAATATCCTTCCAATAGATATGAGCAAGAAGATTGCCTACGTGGCATACAACGCCAAACGTATTCCTATGCATCGCGAATACGGTGATATAGAAGGACTTTCAGGTTACAACCCCGAAACAGGCATGGTGGATTCTACGACACTGATGTATCAGCATTTGCTGAAAGAGGCAATGAGTCGAGGAGGCGATAAGGCGAAGTGGCAAGAAGGAGAGGTGCATTACTTCGCGTTGGACAAGAAGAGCAGCAAGAAGGACATTGCCGCAGTGGAAAAGCAATTGTCTGATTATGACGTAGTTATTTTAGCCTGCCACGATCCACGCGGACGTTCGCGCAAAGACTTGCTAGCCGAAGAACATGTGAAAGCATTGGAAAGTATGGTGAAGAAATACCACCCCGTATTGGTACACTACGGCAGCCCATACGGCTTGAGCAACCTGCCATGGAAAGAAGATTTGGGCGGACTGTTGGTGGCATACAAAGACAGCGAAAGCAACCAAAAAGCTGCTGCTAAAGTGCTGACAGGCGAGATTGAGGCTGTGGGAGAATTGCCAGTGAGCATTGAATAATTTGAATTTTGATTAAGAATTAAGATATGAAAGAGATTATTTCAACAGTAGAGGCACCCGCAGCGATTGGTGCTTACAGTCAAGCAGTAAAGGCAAACGGCATGTTGTTTGCAAGTGGACAATTAGGTATTGACCCCGCTACGGGTGAGTTTGCTGGCACAGATTTCCGCAGTCAAGCAGAGCAAGCCATTAAAAACGTAGCAGCCATACTGAAAGCCGCAGGCACAGATGCAAGCCACGTAATCAAAACCACCGTTTTCCTGACAGATATGGCGAACTTTGCCGTGCTAAACGAAGTGTATTCCACCCTATTTGCTGCTCCATTCCCAGCACGTTCAGCAGTGGCAGTAGCAGCACTACCCAAAGGCGGATTGGTGGAGATAGAAGTAATTGCAGCATTGTAATTCCCCTCGAAGCTACGTTCGCTTTGTAACACCCGACGACACTAGTACCATCGGAGACCCCGTATGCAGCCCATTTGCAAGAAAATCGCACTTGAAAGTAAACTTTCGCGCGATTTTCTTGCAAATATGCATTTTTTGTTGTACCTTTGCACCCAAATGCAATAAAACCATGCAATTATGAAAGGAATTATTTTGGCAGGCGGTAGTGCTACTCGTCTTTACCCATTGAGTAAAGCGATTAGCAAGCAAATTATGCCTGTATATGACAAGCCCATGATTTATTATCCGCTATCAGCATTGATGAAAGCGGGCATTCGTGAGGTATTAATCATTTCCACCCCACGCGATTTGCCAATGTTTGAAGATTTGTTAGGCGACGGCAGTCGTATCGGCATGCATTTCGAATATAAAATACAAGAAGTACCTAACGGCTTAGCTCAAGCATTCGTGTTGGGCAAAGAGTTTTTGAATGGAGAACCATGTTGCTTGATTTTAGGTGACAATATGTTTTATGGGCAACACTTCGGTCAGATGCTTCGCGAAGCAGTAGAACAAGTAGAAGGTGGCCGATGTGGAGCATGCATTTTTGGCTACGAGGTGCAAGATCCAACTGCATATGGAGTAGTAGAATTTGATGAGACAGGTAAGGTTCTTTCGCTGGAAGAGAAACCCAAACAACCTAAAAGCAACTATGCTATTCCTGGTCTATATTTCTATGATTCAAGCGTTTGCGAGAAAACATCCATACTGAAGCCCAGTGCACGTGGCGAGTATGAGATTACCGATTTGAACAAAGTATATCTACAAGAAAACAAATTGCAGGTTAAGCTTTTTGAGCGTGGCTTCGCATGGCTTGATACAGGTAATTGCGATAGTCTGCTAGATGCTGGTAATTTTATTGCTACTATCCAAAATCGCCAAGGTTTTTACGTTAGTTGCATTGAGGAGATTGCATGGCGCAATGGCTGGATTAGTACCGAAGAATTACGTGCGTTAGGCAAAGTAATGGAAAAAACATCATACGGACAGTATCTATTGCGCATAGCGAAATGAGGCTACTAGGCTATGAGACTATTAGGCTACTGGTGGTGGGCTATGGGCTATTGGTCATGGTGGGTTGTACGCAACAACCACAGCCCGTCCGACGATTGAGCGAGAAACAAGAGCCCGACTCCGCACTAATGGCCCAAATGGCGTTCAACATGCAAATGGCAAGTGCTGCCGACAAAGCTTGCAGCGAATGGGTAAAGAACGATAGCACCACATACGTGTTGGATGAGTTTGGCTTTTGGTACACCAAAACCACCAATTTATACACCCACACATTACAAGCAGGCGAAACAGTAACTATCCACCTGCAAATAGCAGAACTAAACGGACGAAGACTGGCAGACATAAAAGATATGTTCACAGTGGGAAGTGACGATTTGCCCATAGCCATCAATCGCAGCCTCAAACAAATGAGCAAAGGCGAACAAATGCGCATCGTAGCCCCATGGTACACCGCCTATGGTATAGAGGGAACAGCATTGATTAAGCCATACTCCAATTTAATAATAACATTGACAATTATAGAAGAATGAAAAAAATATGTTTTTGGACGCTCCTTACGAGCATGACAATCATCCTCATAGGATGCAATAATAATACTTATTCTGATGACCTCAAGGCTGAAGCAGAACTTATTGAGAATTTTATCAAGCGTCAAGGCATCCAAGTGGTAACAGAAGAACCCACAGAATGGAAAAAAGATGGACGAGAAGTGTATTGGAAATTACCAGATTATGATAACTTCTATTTCCATCTGATGGAAGTAGGTGACACTACGACAGCTGAGTTAGAAGCAAAAGATAAAATCAACCTTCGCTACCGACAATACACGTTGGATGCATATGCAGATACTGTTTCGTGTTGGACAACATTAGATTCGCCTAATCCAGTAGAAATCCAATATATGGTGCAATCTACAGCCTCATGTTCGGGCTGGCAAATCGCATTCCAACACATGAAATATACTGGTTCGCAATGCAAAATCATCTGCCCAAGCAAACTTGGTTTTAGCGACCAGAATAGTTATGTGATACCTTATGGTTATGATATGAAAATTCAAATTAAACGTTTCTAATATTATGGCACTTGTAAAAAGTATTTCAGGCATTCGCGGCACTATTGGCGGTCGCGTTGCAGAGGGCTTGAGCCCAGTAGATGTTGTTCGTTTCACAGCCGCATACGCTACCCAGCGTTTAGCGATGATTCCAGACAACAAGACAATCGTAGTAGGTCGTGATGCTCGTTTGAGCGGCGAAATGGTAGATCAATTGGTATGCGGTACCTTAATCGGTATGGGATATGATGTTATCAATATTGGTTTGGCAAGTACTCCAACTACCGAATTAGCCGTGACAGGTTTGGGCGCAGCAGGTGGTATCATTTTGACAGCAAGCCATAATCCAAAACAATGGAACGCGCTGAAACTACTTAATGAGAAAGGCGAGTTTCTCAATGATCAAGAGGGCAAAGAGGTATTGGCTATTGCAGAGGCAGAGGACTTTAACTTTGCCGAAGTAGATGACCTTGGTCATATCACTCATCGCGATTATTTGCCAGACCACGTTCGCGACGTGATGGCACTCGAATTAGTGGATAAAGCTACGATTGAGGCAAAGAACTATACCGTGGCTATTGATTGCGTAAACTCGGTTGGTGGTTTGGCTATTCCTGCAATCCTCCGCGAGTTAGGTGTAAAGAATATTATTGAACTCAACTGTGAGCCAACAGGTCACTTCGCACATAATCCAGAACCAATCCCACAAAACTTGACCCAAATCAGCGACCTCATGCGCGAGGGCAAAGCAGATGTAGGTTTCGTGGTTGACCCAGACGTGGATCGCTTGGCCATCATCTGTGAGGATGGCGAGATGTTCGGCGAGGAGTACACTCTTGTTTCCGTTGCCGACTACGTACTCAGTCATACTCCAGGTAACACCGTAAGCAATATGTCGTCTACACGCGCACTCAGCGACGTGACTGTAAAACATGGTGGTTCATACAGCGCCAGTGCCGTTGGTGAAGTCAACGTTACTACCGAGATGAAACGCACTAACGCTGTGATTGGTGGTGAAGGTAATGGCGGTGTGATTTATCCTGCTAGTCACTACGGTCGTGATGCATTGGTAGGTATTGCACTCTTCCTCAGCAGTTTGGCGCAAAAGGGCTGCAAAGTGAGCGAACTGCGCGCCACTTTCCCAGACTACTGCATCTCCAAAAACCGTATTGACCTCACTCCAGAGATTGATGTGGACAAAGTGTTGGAAGCAGTGAAAGAGAAATATGCTGGTGAGCGTATCAACGACAAAGACGGCGTAAAGATAGACTTCGCCGATGGTTGGGTACACCTGCGCAAATCCAACACAGAACCTATCATTCGCGTTTATTCAGAGGCCGCTACGATGGAAGAAGCAGATGCCTTAGCGAAGAAAGTGATTGACGTGGTTTGGGCTGTAGTTGGATAATCAGCAACAACCACAAATATTTTATACATTCCATATGGAGATATTAATAACCAATGATGATGGTTGGGGAGCCAAAGGTATCCTGACGCTCGTACGTATCTTGACCCAACTGGGGCACGTGACAGTCGTTGCCCCAGATGGGCCACGTAGCGGCATGAGCAATGCTATTAGCGTGCAACAACCCATGTATCTTCGCCCACTCAATGACCCTAATTGGGGCAATGAAGAGTGGCAAAAGAACGCAACCGTCTATACCACCAATGGTACACCTAGCGACTGCGTCAAACTGGCATTAGATGTCCTCTTCCAAGGCGACTCTACACGAATCGACCTCCTTGCGAGTGGTATTAACCACGGTTCCAATGCGGCCATCAATGTCATTTATTCGGGCACAATGGGTGCTTGTTTCGTAGGTGCAGAGCATGCCATCCCATCCATTGGTTATTCTATTGATGATCATAATCCTGACGCTGATTTCAGTCATTTTGAGTCCTACATTCTCGAACTCACGCGCCACCTCTTGGAGGAAGGAATGCCATATGGCGTATGCTATAATATCAACGCGCCCGTAGGCGAATTACAGGGTGTTCGTTGGACACGCCAATGCCGAGGATTCTGGCAAAAAGAGATGGAAGAACGTGTGGATAAAAAGGGCGAGAAATACTATTGGCTAACAGGAGAGTTTATCAATATGGAACCCGAAGCAGATGACACCGACATTTGGGCAATGAAAAATCAATATGTCAGTGTTCACCCCTGCACAATAGATCAAACAGCCTACGCAGAGATTTGATAAATATTGGATTGGTATCCTACTGGGGCTTATTCTTCCCGCAATCGTAGGATACGTTTACATTGAACGCTTCAATCTGTGGTACACTTTTGAGGCGTTCGATATTACCATGACAGGCAATATATTAGGGAAAATTTTGCAAATTGGTATATTTCCAAACCTAGCATTATTGTTTGTTTTTTATACATTGGAAGTGTGGAAACTAGCCAAAGGTGTATTAATTGGAGCCTTACCCTATCTCATAGCCAGTATTGCACTCATGGCATAAATTAATTCATCTATGAAATACTTCATCATTGCAGGCGAAGCATCAGGCGATCTTCATGGTTCGAACCTAATGAAAGCATTGCGGAAGAAAGATCCGCAAGCTGAATTCGTTGGTCTAGGTGGAGATAAAATGCGTGCTGATGGCTGTGCAATCAAGGTGGATTATCGCGATATGGCATATATGGGATTTGTAGCAGTAATAGCTAATCTACACAAGGTAAGAAGAAATCTAAGAACAGCACGTACATCTTTATTACAAGAAAAGCCCGATGTACTTATTCTTATTGATTATCCTTCTTTTAATCTACGCATTGCCACATTCTGCCGCAAATACCTGCCCAACACACGGATTATATATTATATTCCACCTAAAATTTGGGCTTGGAAAGAATGGCGCGTACATCAAATTGCCAAATATACAGATGAGATATTAGGTATATTCCCCTTTGAACCCAATTTTTACGCCCAACATGGATATACATGTACCTATGTAGGTAATCCTACATCAGACTGTATTCGTTCATGGAAGGAGACACATGCTTCCGTTCTATCTACTGCATCTCCCCTACCCACTATAGCAATCCTACCAGGCTCTCGCCCTAGCGAAATAAAGCACTGTTTACCAGTCATGTTGGCTGCTGCGCGACAAGTGGCAGGTGAAAAATACCGTATCATTGTTACTGCAGCACCTGGTATTGATGATACATTTTACCAACCATATCTTCAAAACGAAACACTCACACGAGATACCTATTTGACCCTCTCTCATGCCAAAGCTGCTATTGTCAATTCAGGTACTGCAACGTTAGAAACAGCTCTCCTAGGTTGCCCACAAACAGCAGTATATTATGTGGCAGGAAGTAGATATATTGAATGGTTGTTAAAACCTATCATGTTCAAGATCAAGCATTTCACGCTGGTCAATATTATTCCCAAAAAAGAAGTAATACAGGAGTTGGTAGGTCAACGCTTTACACAAATTAATATAGAAAGAGAACTATACCGCTTACTAAATGACAGCAAGTATCAACAACAAATGCAAACAAACTATGCCGAAATTCAAACTATTCTTGGTAATGAATCAGCGGCTATCAACGCAGCAAATAGAATCATAAAATACAACAATCACAACAAATAACAATTATGAAGAAGAATTTACATTTTGCTTTCATGGCTCTTATTGTAGCCATCACAGCAGCCAGTTGTAAGCCACAACCAGTAATCACATACCCTGAAAGCATTATCGGCTTTTGGGAAGCACCAAGTGGTGAGCCAAACAAGTGGTATGGTCTGGACATTGTTGATGCAACAAATGCATCGTTTATAACCTATTATTCTCAAGACGATCCTGTAGAGCAAGCAATGTCAATCTCGTATGATGTAACAACGGGCAAAGGCAGACTATCAGGAGACGGAAAAATGATACAATTGAGAGCTACTACCGACTCTACACTCGCCCTCACTCTTGTAGAGGGAACTGTGGTGTTTTATCGTGGAGTGCGTCCTAAACCAACTATTAATATGACTGGTCTATGGAAATCCAATCGTATTGATGATATGGGATTGGATATTTTGGTATATCCTATAGACTCTAAAGGCACAACTAACGTGACAGTTATAAAGGTAGATGAAATGTTTAGTGAATATGTTGGTACGATGGGAACATTGACTAGTTTCAACCAAGAAACAGGCAGTGGTTTTATTACCTCTGAACATTATACTGGCAAATTTAACGTGATTACAGGAAACAATCCACTCACACTCACATTAGATGATAGTGATGAGATGTATGTACTTACCAAACAACCTAAAAAAACCAACACCCCTACATCATTAGTTGGAACATGGACAACATCTCTTCCTGGTACATTATCTATTACCATCGTTGTTGCAAGTGATAATACCTGCACTATAGACTATTCTGTAATTGATCCTGAAACATTAACTACCAAGGCAGGTATTGCAAAGGGAACTATTTATTATTGCCCAGTTGCAGGTATGGGTGCCGTTGTTCCTCATGATCTTGACAAACATCCTGAACTAGTAGAACTCATCGGAGCTGATGCGTGCGGTGTGTTCAATACGACTTCGGAAAATACAGTTTCTGTATCCTTCATGGGAATCAACCTAATTTTCCAAAAGAAATAATAACATATGGACCAATTTCAACCAAACAATAAATCATCTATAAAATATGTATATATTGTACTTGGTTGTATAGCGGTTTGTTTAGCAACAATTGGTGTGGTGGTACCAGGTTTACCCACCACACCGCTTGTTTTGTTGGCTTCGTGGTGTTTTTACAAAAGTTCGCCTCGCATGCAATCATGGTTATTTCAGTCATTTTTGGGCAAATATATCCGAGAATATAGAGAAATGGGCGGCATTACAACGCGCAAACGCATCTATATCATCTTGCTAATGTCTGCGATGGTAAGTATGTCTATCATTTTCTTTATTCCTAATCCCATTTTAGATATTATTGTTGGTATAGCAGGACTGATAGGTTGTATCGTTGTCGGTTTTATTGTTCCTAAAGCAAAAGAAAAGTAGAAATGAAAAAAATCTTATTTGTATGTCACGGCAATATTTGCCGCAGCGTGATGGCGGAAATGATTATGCGGCATCTTGTGTCGCAAGAGTTGTCGGCTGATGAGTTATCCATTGTGATTGATTCTTGCGCCACCTCACGCGAAGAGATTGGCAATGATATTTACCCTCCAGCCAAACGCTGTCTGGCAGCACATGGCATTCCTTTCACACGCCATGCTGCACGACAAATTATGCGCGAAGATTACGAGCAGTTTGATGCTATCTTGTGCATGGAGGATTATAATATCCGCAATCTTCGCCGTGTATTGGGCGAGGAGATTATGATGCGCGATGCTGCCTTGTCTCAACCCAAAATTCGCCGTCTATTGAACCGCGACGTGGCTGACCCTTGGTACACAGGCGACTTTGAAACCACGTACCGCGATTTGATGGAAGGGTGTACAGCATTGCTAACTCACTTACGAAAATAAATAACATAAAAAATCCTGCCCATATGAGCAGGATTTTTTAATGAATATAGTATGCTCTATTATGGCAACATCACAACCTCAAACATGTTGCCTGCATCTACCAGTTTCTTTAAGGTCGATTGAACGGTCTCAGCAGTAATTGCCTCTACAGCAGCCTTATAATCAGCAATATAGTTGATACCATTTACATAGTAACTATCCAGAGCATCCAACCAATAACCGTTCTTCTCGAGGTTTTCCTCAAAGTCTTTGAGCATGGCCTCTTTTTCTTTGTTGAGGTCTTTTGCCAAAGGACCATTCTCGACAATAGTCATCACTTCCTCGTGAATAATACCCATCAGTTTGGTTTGCTTCTCAGGGTCAGTGTCAAACTGCATAATCAGTACTGCACTTGGCACAGGCCGAATGTTCATCCATCCTGCACAACCTACGCCATACGAACCGCCTTCGCGCTCGCGGATAGACTCCAAATAGCGGGTAGAAAGGATACGACCAATCATCTCCATATTCAAGTCGTTAGCCAACGAGTATGGCATATCATACGATGTATATTGAATACGGTTGCTGGCAGTCTTGGTTTCCATCTTGCGGGTGAAGTAGTTCTTCTGTACGCCCATTGCCACGCGAACCTTATCATCCGCTGCTTTCTCCATTTTCTTGGTGGTCTTCAGTCCGCCCAACCATTGGCATACTTGTGCTTGGAAGACTTTATCCGCAGGATCTACATTACCTACAAAGAAGAACGTAAAGTCAGCAGGGTTAGCAAAACGTGCTTTGTACACCTCCAACGCTTTGTTCAACGAAGCCTTCTCCAGCAACGCCTTATCCACAATCATGGTGCGGTCGGAGTAGTTACTTGCCATCATTTGTACTGAGTCAGACCATGCCACTTTAGGATTCTTGTCGCGGTTAGCCAATTGCGACTCTAAGATACTAATCAGTGTTTGGTAAGACTCCTCATCACGGCGTGGTGCTGTGAAATACAGGTAGTTAAGTTGGAGCAATGTCTCCAAATCCTTAACTGTACTTGAGCCATTTAGGCTCTCGCTATATGTGCCGATTCTTGGGCTAACAGACACTCGTTTGCCTGTCAATGCTTTTTGCAAGTCGGTAGCGCTCATATCTGCCAAACCGCCCAATTCTACTACATCTGTTGCCAATACTGCTGAAGGAAGGTCTGCGGTAGCTACCAACGAACGACCACCTTGGGAGAAGGCGTAGAATAGAATCTCATCTTGCTTAAAGGTAGTAGGTTTCACTACCACGCGAACGCCATTCGACAATTTCCACTCGGTCGTTCCCAATGTTTCGTTGTATGTAGTTTTTCTAATTTTGCCCGCCTTAGGTGCTTTCTCCACCAAGTTCTCACGGATAGTCTCCTCCACTGGTGCTTCGATTTCCTCATTCTTCACCGCAGCCAACATCTCGATAGCCTCTGCTTCGGTAGGAAGCACTACCTCCTTTGCCTCTGGTGCTTGGAAGGAGATAATCAAGTTGTGGTCAGTTATCAATTGTTGAGCCATTTGGTTGAGCATATCCACGTTGAGCATAGGCAGGATTTGTTGAATCATCTCATATTCCCACTTGATGCCAGGAATAGGTGAGCCGTCCAAGTAGTGGCGGATATACTCTTGTGCGTGTGCAATATTACGAACGGTATTGCGCTCGTTGTAGGCTTTCTCGTATGCTGCCAACGTTTCTTTCTTCACACGATCTAACTCTGCATTGGTAAAGCCATAGCGGCGCATTTTCTCCAATTGGGTGAGTAGGTCTTTGTATGCTGCTACTTCCTGTCCTTGTTTTGCCAAATAGATTGCCACAAACGCATCTTTCTCTTTTACCAACTCGCCATAATACGAGCCTGCGCCTACGAACGTCGCCTCTGGTTTCATTGCTAACTCAGAAAGACGATTGTTGAACATATCGCATACAAGTTCAAGAGCAATAGTTTGCAGGTAATCCACGTTCGTTCCGCGCAATTGCTTTGGCAACTGCTCTTTCTTGAACTCCAACTCAATGCGTGTGTATTGTGCCTCCTTGTCGCGCACGATAGCCACGATGGGTTGCTCATTGTCGTTTACCGAGTACAATGGACGCTCGCCACGGTTCTCGCGTGCAGGCACATTTGCCCATAGGGCTTTAATCTTTTGTTCGATTTGATCTACATCAATATCACCTACTACGATAATTGCTTGGTTGTCTGGACCATACCATTTCTTGTAATAGTCGCGGAGCGCATCGTAAGCAAAGTTATTGATTACTGCGGTATCGCCAATCACATCGCGTTTAGCGTATTGGCTGCCTGGGTATTTGAGTGGGTTGATAGCTTTCCACATACGACGGTTGGCTTGCGCGCCAGTGCGCCACTCCTCGCGGATAACGCCACGCTCTGCATCAATCTCTTCTGGCAATAGCAGCAAACCGCATGCCCAGTCGTGCATCACGAGCAACGCAGAGTCAATGATTCCTTCACGAGTCGTTGGCACTTCGCTCAAACGATATACTGTTTCATCCAAAGAAGTATAGGCATTGATATTTCCACCAAAGTTCACACCGATAGACTCGAAGTACTCGATGATACCTTTGCCTGCAAAGTGTTCTGTACCGTTGAACGCCATGTGCTCAAGGAAGTGCGCCAAACCGTTTTGGTGGTCTTCTTCGAGGATTGCACCTACTGCTTGTGCGATATGGAACTCGGCACGTTGCTTAGGGTATTCATTGTGACGAATGTAATAAGTCAGACCATTCTCCAACTTACCCACGCGCACTGCTGAATCAATAGGCAGTGGTTGTGGTTGTTGCGCTGCCATCGTGAGCGACAACGCCAGCACGAGAGTGCTTAAGATAAATCTTTTCATAACCTTATATATTTTATTGGATCGTTTCACTTGTAGATGGTAGATCGGCTTCGCCTGTAGATGGTAGATTTGCAACCTCTTCCGCTTTCTTCTTGCGTGGGGCGCGTTTCTTTTTGGGTTTCTCCTCCTCGCCTTTTAGCCTCATTGCCTCATTCGCCTCTATGATTTCGTCGGTACGACTTGCCCAAGGACGAGGCCCTAAGATAGCTTCCACATCATCGGAAGTGATGACCTCTTTTTCAATCAACATCTCTGCCAACTTATTGTGTCCTTCGGCATTCTCCTGCAAAATCTTCTTTGCACGTGCCATCTGCTCGGCAATGATTGCACTGGTTTCGCTGTCAATCACTTCTGCTGTCTTCTCTGAATACGGTTTGGTGATTCCCATGTCGTAGCGACCTGTAGAATCGTAGTAACTGAGATTCTTTAGTTTGTCGGACATACCATAGTATGCTACCATGGCGTATGCTTGTTTAGTAGCACGTTCCAAGTCATTGAGTGCACCTGTGGAGGTCTGTTGCAGGAACACTTCCTCCGCAGCACGACCGCCCAAGAGCGAACAGAGATTATCCATGATATGCTCTTTGTTGGTAAGTTGTCGCTCCTCTGGCAGATACCATGCAGCACCTAACGCCACGCCGCGAGGCACGATGGTAACTTTCACGAGTGGATTGCCCCAACGCAATAGCCACGAGATAGTGGCGTGTCCTGCTTCATGATAAGCCACCGAACGTTTCTCCTCTTCGGTCATAATCTTGTTTTTGCGCTCCAAGCCACCTATGATTCGATCTACGGCGTCCATGAAGTCCTGTTTATTGACACTCTTATGGTCATTACGCGCTGCTATCAATGCCGCCTCGTTGCAGACATTCGCAATGTCTGCACCTGAGAAACCAGGCGTTTGTTTCGCCAAGAAGTTGATGTCCAAGTCCTTATCAATCTTGATGCCTGCTATATGCACACCAAAAATCTCTTTACGCTCTTGCAAGTCGGGTAACTCCACATGTATCTGACGGTCAAAGCGCCCTGCACGGAGCAACGCAGCATCCAATACATCTGCACGGTTGGTGGCTGCCAAGATAATCACACCCGAGTTCGAGCCAAAGCCGTCCATCTCAGTCAGCAACTGATTTAGCGTTGATTCGCGTTCATCGTTTCCGCCACCCATCATATTGTTGCGACCACGAGCACGACCTACTGCATCAATCTCATCAATGAATATGATTGCAGGTGCTTTCTCTTTTGCTTGGCGGAAGAGGTCGCGCACGCGACTTGCACCTACGCCCACAAACATCTCCACGAAGTCGCTACCCGACATCGAGAAGAATGGTACATTGGCTTCGCCTGCCACTGCCTTAGCGAGCAAGGTCTTACCCGTTCCGGGAGGGCCTACAAGCAGCACACCTTTGGGTATCTTACCGCCCAAGTTGGTATATTTGGTAGGGTTTTTGAGGAAAGAGACTATCTCTTCCACTTCTTGTTTTGCGCCTGCCAAACCAGCCACGTCCTTGAAGGTTACTTTGTTTTTCTTATCCTTGTCAAACACTTCTGCTTTGGCCTTACCTACGTTGAATATACCGCCAGGACCACCGCCAGCAGCATTAGCCATACCGCGACTCATCCATACGAAGAACAAAACAATTAATGCGATTGGTAATATATTCACCAATATCAAATACCAATAATCCTTCGACTTGGCATAACTAACATCAATAGCTGCCTTGCCTTGTTCTTTGCGCTCGACATTCACTTGATCGATGTATTTCGCAAACTCTTCCACGGACGGAATCAGCGCTTTCAGTTCACCTTTCACTTTCTCGCCTGCCTCTTGATTGCCAAACACCAACGCATAACTCTCTGGGCGTATCTTCGCGGTAGCAGTATTGTCATCATATACCGTTAAGGCAGATACCACATTATTGTCGATATACGCAGTAAACTTGGTATAACTTAGGTCTTTATCTGCACCTTTCTCATCTCCTATGGGGAAGAATAAGAACACGAATAAACCAATCGTAATAGCATAGTAAAACCATGTCAACGGTGAACGTTTTGGCTTTCTATTCTGTGGATTCGGTTGTTTTGGTTGTTTAGGTTTTTGTTCTGCCATAAATATCAAATATCATTGTTTAGTATTGTTCAAAACTATTCATTTTTGTTCAAATTTGTTCAACTATTGAACGACGCGAATGTCACACATCCGCAATCTCGGTGATTTTGCCGTCTGCCCATAAGTGCTCAATGTCGTAGTAGGCGCGCGGTGCGCGTTGCATGATATGTACAAAGATATTGCCATAATCCAATACAATCCACTCAGCATTGTCGCGTCCATCCACAAAAAGTGGGTGTACATGGGTTTGGGTGCGAACGAAACTATCAACCTCATCAGCTATAGCAGCTACCTGAGTGTTTGAACCACCTTCTGCAATGATAAAATACTCCGCTGGTGCAATAGGTAGTTTGCGTAAATCTACAGTTACGATACGTTGTCCCTTACGATTCTTTATACCCTCTACAATCGTTTCTACTAATTTCTTTGTTGATACTTCTTTTTTCATTATAATAATTTGTTTCTATGTTTCTAATGTTGAATGCGCGATGCGCTTGTTTCAAAATCACTACAAATTTCGCGCCAAAGGCAAACCGTCTGCCATTTTGGCACAATAACGCAGTTTATTAAATTTGCGACAAAGGTACAAAAAAAAATGTATATGTGCAAGAAAAAAGTTTTTTTATTACCATATGCTACATTTTTTGCAGTAGTTTCGGATGAATGTTGCCTCCTTATTTTCCTCTTATATGCCCCCTATCTCCATAGGTACTTCATAGGGACTTCATAGGAACCTCATAGGAACTTCGCCCTATTTTCACCGATAGACAACCCTAAGTTCCAGCACCTTTCACCAATCCTCGACCTACAAAAAAACGCACCTCTGCAAGAGAAATGCGTTTTTCTAATAAATATTTTCACCTTCCCGTTTTCACTATTTACCTTTCCGTTTTCTCTTTTTCCTCGTCTAATTCGGACATTTCTTCAATTTCTTGGATCATTTCATCCAGGGTGTGTATAGTTTTTCTTGATATTTTCAGTCCGATTATTCCGCCAATTATGCCTCCTACTACTGAAGCTCCGATAAGGAGATACAATATTTGTTTGTTTTCTATTGCTGCCGAGAATTCGAAAAATAGCCATGCTGCCCAAATAATTGCTAGTATAATACCGACAATCTCCCAATTTTTGTATAATTTGCGGAGGCGACGTACTTGTTTGGCTGCAACGAGCAAATTTCCTGATTGTATATCTGCTTTCTTCACCCAGTTGTGAGGAATGAGTGTCATTAGAAAGCAAACTAACATCAACATTGTTGTTCCTATCAGAAACCACGAACTTACTCCCCAATACGAGAATGCCAAATTTCCGCTTGTTATTGTAAATAAACCAGAAAGTCCAACAACCCAAATGTTTTTATCCACACTTTTTTTCTTTTGGAGCAAAATATCCCGAATTAGACGGTCATTTACCACTTCTTGTGTGTTCAGTTTCTCTTTCAGCGCAGCCATTTGCTCGCGCATTTCTTGCAATTCATCCATAATATATAATTCGTTAAAGGTTAATGGTTACTGTTTCTTCAATTCTTCGCGGATACGAACCAAGCGCACCGACACATTTTTGGCACTAATGCCTACAATTTCCCCGATTTCATCGTAACTTAGGTTCTCCAACCAAAGCATAATAATCGCTCTGTCAAACACACCCAAACGATGGATTCGCTTGTAGAGCATCTGTATTTGGTGCATATCTTTGTCGGTTTCATCGAACAAATCGATATTCACATCAAGCGCGATATGCTCTCCGCGCCTTTTCTCTTTTCTGTCCATGGAGATGCAGGTGTTCATTGTTACCCGATAAATCCATGTCTCAATCTTACTCTCGTTGCGAAATTTCTTAAAGCCCTGCCACAGATGAATCAATGTCTCTTGAAAGAGATCATCTATCTCATCCTTGTCTTTGGAGAACATATAGCAGATACT
>JAZNJW010000007.1:0-8412 GCA_045578255.1 Paludibacteraceae bacterium | reverse complement strand
GCCCCGACCAATATGTAAAATCTATGGCAACACGCCGTTTCAATCGAAAGTTTAAATGATAGGTTTAGCCCCACATACAGGTAAGATTATTGATGCAGTAGCACAATTAGATTGTATCCGTTCGTATTGGTTAGTAGGAGGTACTGCCTTGTCATTGCAATTGAGAGTTATATCAAAACTTGTTTAACCAAATAAAACAACTTATCACTCATCACTCATAGTTTATAGTTAATCCGCAACGATACCGTTGCCCGACATATTTAATATAGCGTTATAAGCCCCTGCCATTTATGCAAAATTCGCATAAATGGCATTTTTATTTGCACTACTCTTGCACATCTCAAAAAAAAAGTGTATCTTTGCACCCAAATATCAAGAAGCATTAGCATGCGCAGCAACGAAATCTCATATTTCATTTCTTTTTGCATTGAGCAATACAAGCAAAAGCACCAACTGACAGGCGAGCAGGCAATGCTTGAACTGGACAAATATGGCGTATTGGAATATCTGGAGGAGTTTTATGAGGTATTGCACACGCAAAGTGCGCAATGGATTGTAGAAGATATTGACAACTATATCAATCAGCGAAAGCAATGAAAGTTTATCACGGCAGTTTAGAGTGTGTTGAAACACCTGAGATTCGCGAACCTAATCGCACCCTTGATTATGGTAGCGGATTCTATACCACGACTTCGTATGAACAAGCCGAGGAATGGGTGCGTAGAAAGATGAAGGGCAACCGTGCAGCCAAAGGCTTTGTCAATGAATACGAATTGGACATCGACAAATTGCCGTCCGTCAAGTGCTTACTCTTTGAATCTCCTACCGACGAATGGATTGATTTCGTGATGAATAACCGCCTAAACAAAGAATTTACTCACGACTACGATATTGTATATGGTCCAGTAGCGAATGATCGTGTTTATACGTGCTTTGCCTTGTACGAAGGTGGATTGATGAGCAAACAAAATTTGCTTGCAGAGTTGAAAACTTACGAACTCGTTGATCAATATTTGTTTCACACGGAGCAGGCATTACAACTTTTAACATTCACCAACGCAAACGAGATTCTGCTATGACAGAAGTCACCCAAAATAACTTACACTTGCTTTTGCCTTCCAAAGTGAGTTGGTTGGCAGATATGTTGTGTGCAGAGAAGCATATCACTGTCATTGAAGCCATGCGCTTGATATATTCTTCTGATATGTACAAACAATTGGAGCAAGAAAGCACCAAACGCTGGCATGAAGGTCCTGTCGCTTTGTACCAAGAATGGATGAAGAAATAACAAAACAATACTAACCTATTAAATTACTTATCACTAATCACTTGTAAATAAAAAAGAATCCTTTACAACTGCAATTTCAGATTAATGGAAATATTAACTATTAATTATTAACTATTAACTGACTTTGCCCGACATATTTAATATAGCGTTATAAGCCAAACTTGAGTTTTTGAAACTTCGACACTTTTAAAAACTTATTATTTGTTCAAGTCACGGTTTATGCACGCTCACGTTATCAGCGTGAGTTTTCCGTGCGTAAATTTGAACAAATAAGGTAGTCGAAGACCTCAAAAACTCAAATGAAGCGAACGAAAGCGCACGCTTTTATTTTTGTATATATAATTCTTAAATCGTAATATAGTATGAAAAACATTCAAGAATCTCTTGCAATCCTAACTAAAAAACATTCCTATTCCGAATTAGTTCAGGAGCTACTCCATGTTATAATCGAAACAGGTAGTTTTAATACACTTGCCCGCAACACTATATTGCAGGCGCATGGTGTTCGTAGAATTTCAGACATTAAAAGCCATACACTAGATGTAATTATTGACTATGCACTACTATGTTTAGAGGATGGCAAACTATCAGAAAATGAAATTAAAAACACTCATCTACTCAAATTATTTCTTGGAATTGAAGAAGGAGATTTTTATCGAAATGGCAAAAAATCAGAAATTAAATTTATACTTACTAAGCAACTAGAATTAGTATATGCAGACAAAAATATTGATACACAAGAAGCATTGCTAATGAGTGATCTACAAGGGCTATTCGGGCTAAACTATATGGAATATGAAGAGTTTATTATTGAAATAGCAAACAAAGCATAATGAAACAATTGCGCTTGAAAATATATGAAATCATTGAACCTTATCAACACTCAAAACTAAGTAAGGTTTATGATTATAGTATGTTAGGAATAATTATACTAAGCCTTATACCATTAACAACCCGTATAGAATCGCCAATTCTAAATGTAATTGACAAAGTTACTGTTTCTGTATTTATATTAGACTACTTATTACGATGGATAACAGCAGATTATAAAATGCCTAAAACTGCAAAATGGAAAGCATTCCTATTCTATCCTGTTACTGTTTTCGCAATCATTGATTTGTTATCTATATTGCCTTCCTTTACCATTTGCAACAAGGCATTCAAACTATTTCGTATTACTCGACTATTAAAAGTATTGCGAGTAGTAAGGGTTATTCGTTATTCAAGAAATATACAAATACTTATTCGCGTTCTGAAGAAAGAAAAAAGTATCTTGTTAATTGTTTTATATATAGCACTTGGATATATTTTGATAACCGCCCTCATCATGTTCAACATTGAAGATTCAAGCATGTTCAACAATTTCTTTGATGCTATCTATTGGGCAACAACTACACTCACAACCGTTGGTTATGGAGATATTTATCCGTTAACTAGTATTGGTAAAGTTATCAGCATGTTCTCTTCTTTGTTGGGAGTAGCTATCATTGCTTTGCCTTCTGGTGTGATTACTGCTAGTTATTTAGAAGAATTAAGAAATAGTAAAAAGTAATACTATGGCTTGGAATTTTAGAAGAAGAAAAAAGATTGCTCCTGGTGTATACATCAATATGAGCAAAAAAGGTATTAGTACAACAGTTGGTCCAAAAGGTGCAAGTATGACTTTCGGACCAAACGGCACATATATGAATACTAGTATTCCAGGAACGGGGTTATATAATCGACAAAAAATAGGTAGTCATGGTAAACAAGGTGCAACATCTCAAAACTCTCACTCTATGTACTATAATTCTTCAAAAGAAACAAATACTGGATGTTCGTCTACAGGAATCATTACATTTATTTTGTTTGTCATTGGCTGTTTTTGCTTGCTAATGAATGATATTGTCCCAATGAAGTTTAGCATATTTGTACTTGTTGCAGCAGGAATCCTATTGATAATCACTGCAATAAAATCAACAGTAGAACGCAAAAAACGAGAAGAACAAATTGCATTACAAAAGTTAGAAACAGAGCGTATTGCTAAATTGCCCAACTATTTTGATATTAAAATAACAGAGGAACAATTTAATGAAGTTTCAAAAGTATGTAAAAGTCTTGATGATTTTCAAAACCATATACTAATATATCATTCTAATTTCTACGACTTTTTAAAGTCTAAAGGATTAGCTACTCAAACGCATGACGAGATTTGCGACGCTATAAAATTTATGATATATTCCGATGTGTATGTATCAATGGAAGCAATGCAATCTTCTATGAGCATCAAGGATAAAGAAGGTTTTGCACGTTTTATGCTTGTTTCAACTATTAACTCCTCCGAAGAAATCGAGTATAATATTCTAGAACGAGTAACAGAAGAAATAATTTCTAATGCAGAATCTATAGGACAAGGAGCAAAAAGCGTATTTGGTAAAAACAATAACTTAACTTTACCTGGATTCCTAAAAGAATATAACGAGGATTTATACTTGCAATACCTCATTTACTTATATCGTTTTCTTTCTATCACAGCAAAGGCAGACGATATAGTAAAGCCTGCAGAGTCAGACTATTTGAATAATATAATGGCTTTGTTATACCAAGCAGATACTAATGTCAATGTACAATATGATTATATAATAAATTGGGAAACAGAAGTTAATCTATATGAATCGTATGACTATTCATTTGACACTATATCCGTAGGTAAGTATATTGTCAAAAGTCAAAAGTGTGTTATTTCGGATATACAGGCCGAATTATCCATTAGCAAAGATAGAGTGCTAAAAGCACTAAAGGTGCTAGAAGATAAAAATGTCATACTTACAGAAGGACGTACACGGAAAGTACTTATAGAAAAAGAGTCAGATCTGCTCCGTGCACTTAGACATGAACCTCTTGTGCAAAGTAAAACAGAATCGTCTAAACGTATAGATCCAGAGCAAGCGGAAAGTACCAGTAATGATTTCTCAATAGATGACATTGACATTTCTCGAATAGAGCATCCAGATCCTATTTTGCGTGATGTTATAAAATTCGTTATTTCAGAGCAAGTAGGTTCCGTTAGTGAGATTCAACGCAAATTTGAGATTGGCTATAATAGAGTAGGAAAAATCTCTGACCAATTGGAGATGCTTGGTGTATTAGGTCCAAATAAAGGGCAAGAAGGACGCGAGGTGTTGATTGGTAGCAATGGAAAATTAAAAAAGAATAATACCAAAACAGAGAGTGCTAAGAAAACGAAATCAACCTCAAAATCTTCCACTAGCGAATTAGATGCACTTGTTGGTTTAGCTTCTGTTAAAGAAGAAATCAAGACTTTGTCTAACTTTATTAAGATTCAGCAAAAGCGAAAAGAGCAAGGACTAAAATCCTCATCAGTTTCATACCATTGTGTATTTACTGGTAATCCAGGAACAGGCAAGACTACAGTAGCACGTATTGTTGCACAAATATACAAGGATCTTGGTATCTTGTCAAAAGGTCATCTTGTTGAAACAGATAGAGCGGGATTGGTTGCAGAGTATGTTGGACAAACAGCTGTGAAAACCAATAAAATCATTGACTCTGCATTAGATGGTGTATTGTTTATTGATGAGGCATATTCTTTGATTGGAACAGGACAAGATTATGGAAAAGAAGCAATTGCTACTCTATTGAAACGAATGGAAGATAATCGAGACCGATTGGTTGTTATTCTTGCAGGTTATTCAAAGGAGATGCAAGATTTCATAAATACAAACCCAGGTCTTCAATCTCGCTTTAACAGATATATTGAGTTTCCTGACTATTCAGCAGAGGAGTTGTTGCAAATCTTTGAGAAGAATGTAGAAAAGTTTGATTATAAACTGCAAAATGAAGTTCGTCAAGCAATGAAAGAATTTTTCCATAATGCAGTAGAGAATAATGATGCTAATTTTGGTAATGCGCGTTTTGTGAGAAACATCTTTGAAAAGACATTAGAAAAACAAGCCAACAGATTATCAACAGATCCAGATCTTGACACTGATGAATTAACTTTAATAACGCTAGCTGATTTGCCAATAGAATAAAAGATACCCTTTCTTTATCACCCCACACAGTCGTTACATAGAAGCATTACCTTCTATCTACTTTCGGCACAATCTTCAGCACCCAAAAACTTTTTTCAAAAAAAAATACACCCACGCGGGAAGCTTAGTAAATAGTGTGCTTCCCGCGTGTTGTATATACCATTTTACCCTCCAAATTCTCTAATCTTCGGCGCAAAACCCCTTCCGCGCTGAAGATTTTTGCAGCATTATTATAGAGGTGCATCACAAAAGCCACCGAAAGCCCACAGATATCCCACAGATCTCCTATGGTGGTCCCGAAACTTGTAGGTAATTTTCGGAAAAAACATATTCTGTCATAAAAATATTTGTCTATATCACAAAAAAGTATTACCTTTACAGGGTAAAAATGCGGATAACCGCAAAAATACCCCACAAAGTATGAAAATCGAGCGGAAAAGACACCTACAAAGACTCATCAATAGTCGAATCACGTCCTTTTAGATAGAACAAATTTATTATAATTAAGCCAAACTTTCAGCACACTTTCGGCGCAATCTTCGGCACGTGAAAACTTTTTTCAAAAAAAACGCACCCATGCGGAAGTGCTTATAACATAGCAACTTCCGCATGCTTTATATACCAAATTTCTTCCTAAATTCTCCAACCTTCGGCACAAAACCCCTTCCGTGCCGAAGATTTTTGCAACATTATTATAGAGACACGTTTAAAGAAAGCCACCGAAAGCCCATAGAAGTCCCACAGATCTCCTTGTTATCTGTTCTATGTATTGCTCTACTTCCTCACTATGGGGATAGTTCGGGAGCAATACTCGAAGTGCCATTCAAGGCACTTCTTCATCTATACTTGCGCTGTTCCTCAGAGTGGGGACTCTTCGGGCGCTGCGCTCGGAGTGCGTTCCGTCGCACTCCTTCAGGTCCCGAAACTTATAGAAAACTTGTGGGAGTCGCGCTAACGTAACTACTTATCCGATATTGTTTCTTTCCCTTCGTGAACTTACCATACTGAATGGCATTCACAGGGCAGATATGGAAACAGGCCAAGCACTGCGTACAGTGGTCGCTCCACTCTGGACGACCATCTGCCAGCGAGATATTATGTACTGGACACGTCTGTTCGCAACGCCCACAGGAGGTGCAGGCATCGGTTGTGAAGAATGGCTCGGCGGTGAGTTGGTACTTATTGAAACTACTACCTATCACATAACTCTTGAATCGCGCCAATGGTCCTTTGTAGCAGTCAAAAACATGTTGCTGCACCTTTAGTTGCGCCACAATCTGTGGCATTCGCTCTTTGGCAGCAGCTATCTTGCGAGCAGCCACCTCGTCGGCATCAATGCCAAAACCAGGGAACGACACATAGGTATTAGGCATCACTACCGAATAACCCGCATGGCATTGCCATCCGCGTGCAGTCACCGCCTCACAGAAAATATCCGCCGTCTTGCCTGCCTCCGCTCCGCAAGTGCACACGAAATACAGATAATTGGGCGCACTCATCTTCACACGACCAATAAAATCCATCACCAGTTTGGGCGGAACCCACGAATAAACAGGAAACACAAAGCCCACCTTTTCATCGGGCTGAATATCCAACTGCTCATCCACATAATCAGCCATCTTAACGAGCCGTTCGCCCAACTGCTCTGCTAACACTTGCGCCACCCACGCCGAGTTGCCTACTCCAGAAAAATAGAAAATCATATCATATTATCTTTTTATTGTACACTCTGTTGATACGCCCGAGGCGACATACCCGTATGCGTTTTGAAATACTTGCGGAAAGTAAACTGCTCAGGAAAACCTAGTTGCTCTGCTACCTGCTTGACCTGCACACCTTTCTCGTGCAAAAGACGCTTGGCATTATTGATAGTCACAAGAGTGATAATCTCAATAGGCGTCATGCCCAGTCGCTCAGACACAATCGAGGAGAAATATCGCTGCGACAACCCAGCTTGATCAGCATAGAAAGCCACCTGCCGCTCTGTAGTATGGTTCTTCACGAGTGACTGAAGAAACTGCATGACAATTTGCTCCTTGTGCGTGAAAGGTTGGGGAGTTGTAGCGGTAGGTTGTGATAGTAGATGCGTAAATAGTTCTAACACCAATGTCTGTTTACGTAGAAGAATCAGTTTTTCATTCGCTTGGCGCAAGATACTTTGTGGCATAACACTTACCTCAGCTTGCTGAGAAAGGATTTCACGGATATTACTCTCATAGTAGCAGCACCGTTCTTGTGGCAATTCAGTAGCAGGGAAGAGGGGCATATTCCGCTTTGCCAGATGCGATAGATAAGGATACATCACATCTATCAATTGGTCAGGCGCATCCGTGAGCGACAAAGCAGCATAATCCTCCGACTGGGTGAGTTCCACACAAGTAATCAACGGACTGACGATATGTAGCGTACCGCGTTGCATGGTGAGGCGACGACCGTTCAATATCTTTTCGGCAGTACCGCAGATGCATATAGTAATTCCTACTTTCATGGCACAAAGGTACACATTTTTCCTAATATCTGCAAGAAAAATATAATATTTCTACACAAAATCATACATATTGCTCAATTATTCGCTATTTTTGCTCTTTTATGAGGCAAAAAAAAGCAGTACCTTTGCAGTCGTAAACAAAAAAACATATACAGTATGAAAAAGGTTGGATTATTTCTTTTGAAAAATAATGTTCAATGGATGACATTCTGTTTTCTTTGCTGGCTGATATGGGCAGCATGTAATTGGAACAACTTAGAGTTGGCGCAGAAGATAACTTTAGGTATTTATGCCTTCCTTATTGCACACGAGTACGAGGAAGGGTACAAAGATCGTTTCTTGGAGCTAATGGCAGGACGATTGATGAAAATCAACTACAAAGCGCTCACACCAGGCTTAACGCACTTGTCGCAGGCAATCTATATCACAACCATTTTTTCGTTGGCACTGCTATTCCCTGCGCAATTATGGCTCACATTTGGTGTGATTATCTTGGCTATTTTTGAGGGATATGTACACAATATGGGTATCTTTCTTTTCCGTCTGCGAGGACTAAGTCCAGGTTGGTGGACAGCTATGGGTATGGCTGCTTTTGCTATATG
>JAZNJW010000006.1:0-99337 GCA_045578255.1 Paludibacteraceae bacterium | reverse complement strand
AACAAGGACATTTATTAAAAACAAAAATTATAGAAAATTTAACCAAAAATTAACCAAAATTATCCTTTTTTACGACCAAAAGTAAAGTATATTGCAGTAAATGAATCAAAACTTGAAAGTTATAAAAATTTAACAAAATCAAATCAAAAATATAAAATCGACATAAATAGCAACACATAGCATGTTATGTAAAATATATCATTGATTATCACAACACTAATAATTATACATCTTGAGTAAGTGATTGATAGAGTTGGAAGTAGATAAAATCTCGAAGGCGGTAGAAGGAACGTAAGGATTGGTTTGTCTTCGCCAATTGCTCGTGTTGCTGCCACAATCGAAGATAGTGTTCGCGCTGCTGTGCATCACTCAAAATGGTATGTAGTTGCTGGTTGCATAATCGCATGCGTTGCTGATGAAGACACTGAGTGGGTGTAGAACGATGTGTCCAAGGCTTGCGCAATCGAACACCAATCTGCTTGCCATAACGAAGAGCAAAATAGATGTCATCTGATTTTACAAGTTTGCCACGAATAAAAGCAATGGGTGCTAAAAGATTAATTTTGGCCATAGATAGGATTTCTGAGGTACGATGAGGGTACGATGAGAGTACGATCCCTCTGGTTAATTGGTAGGTTGTGGGAGCATAGTAGATAATTGTTGGAAAACAAACTTACGCAATGTGAGACGCTTGGCAGAGGGTGTCTGCTTTTGCAGTTGCTCGTATGCAGCACGTTGTGTAGGGTTGGTGAGAATGGCACTTACCAATTTAGCTATTAGTGCGAAACGGTTGCGGTGATTGAGCTCTGTAGGGGTTGGTTTCCGATACATGCGTTCGGGTGCTTTGTAAGCGATGGTTTTGCCTGATTGCGTTTTGCGATAGATGGTATCGCCTAATTTGCCAGAGATGGATGCAATGCCTGGCATGAATGTAACATTTGCCATAATTTAATAGTTTTTTGGGTTAATATTTGAGTTGATGTTGTTGACGACAATCTAAACAACTTCTGCGCGCGCCAACATTGCGCTTGCCATGTAGCTTTTATCCATTTTTTCCTTTGGTGTATGACGATGTTTTCGTCAGTCCTAGTACGTAACTACATCCCCCTGTATGGGGGACTGTAGTAGTACTATCGGACTAGAAAACCATCTCTACACCATCGGAATTTTGCATATCTGTCATTTCTAATTGTGGATTACGTATATCCTCTGCGTAGCGATATTCGCATCCGTTTGGCAAGGTCTGACGCACAATCACTCCTTTTTTTAATGCCTCATCACGCAAGCTATTGTATCGCTTATACGTTACGATATGGGTTATCTGCATTATTTTTGCTTCCAACTCTTTTGCGCGTATTGCTTGCCCATGAGGTATCGCAGCACGATACAACTCTGCCAATCGCCATTCACCCGCTTCGTTTAAATATTCCCGATTCAATTCTGGATATCCATTTTGTCCAGGCTCTTGGTTGCTTGCTCCTTGTTCTAATACGGGCAACCCATCTTGATTGACGGTGAACTCCAGTTTTTGTGTGATGTCGTACTTACGTGTAGCCACCTGACGCATGGTAAACACACGCGTATCTGGGTCTTTCTGACACTCATAGGTCTCAAAGCTCTTGTTTTGCAACTCCGTGCCGAGCGCACCGCGCAGTGTCTTGTCTTCGAGTGCTTTGTTTTGGTGCAGCACGCATACGATACAGGCGTTGGACCACGATGCAATACTCAGCATCTTATTCAGTACGGTCTGTGCTTCTTGATAATTGTTGATATCGCCTACCACATCGCGTATGCCATCGAAGATCACCAGGTCGGGCTGATGTTTGCAGATGCATGAGAGCACAAGTGACAAACGGTCTTGCCAGTTGTCAGAACGAAAATTATAGACAAAGTACTGTTCCTCCGGAATCTCCTGTTCGATAAGCGAAGCGATGCGTAGGCAAAGTATCTCATAGGTAGAATCGGCACTCTGTTCGGTGTCAATCCAGAGTACGCGCAGTGGCTCTTCCTGAATACGTTTGATTCCCATAATTTGTGTTTTGACAGCCAGTACCATCAATAGTGAGCATACATATGTTTTACCCGATTTGGCCTTACCCGTGAGGGCAACCAATTCGCCTCGGGCGAAGCAGGGTTGGTCGTTCCAACTGAAAAGAAACTGATGGGGACGCACATTCGTTGAGGGTGTGATGCGTCGTGCTTCAATCGTTTCAATAATAGTTTGCATGATTAGTAGTGTTTAGTATCGTTCGGTAGTATTTACTTTTTTGATGGATATTCCACTGATTATTAGCATATTTCGTGCCATACGTACACGTATCGGATTATGGCATGACAAGCAACACCTGTGAGCAACAGGTGTTGCTTGCCTGCCATTCTGTCAGTCGTGTAGGTGTATGGCTTGTGTCACGAGTTGGGTAAGTTGGTGGTAGAGCACTTGCCACTTGCGTACTGCATGTTTAGGGGCATGTTTGCTTTGCCAAGGACGCACAGCATCTGCCAATCGTCGTGCCATTACGCTCAATTGATATGCATTGGGAGCAGCGTTGTATAGGGTAACATTGCTCTGTATCCAGCTCTCGAAGGCCGAATATGGCGGGCGTTGTCCTTTGTGAATGATCTCTTGTTCGAATAGTACAAATAGTACTATCAGCCAGTCGATATCTTCTGCGATGATGAAGTAGTGGTTCTCGCGTAAGCATAAGCCTTGTGCCACATGCATGATTCCGCGCAGTTGCTCCTCGCTGATGCGACGGATGCATAGTTTTCGCGGTTTCATATTTGCCCTCCTTTCGTTGTGATCCATACGCGTGCGTGTATGCCCAAGGCGCGTTGGAGATGATAGTGATAGAATCCGATGATCTCGGATGGGCTGAAGCAGCTCAAGCCACGAAAACTGGCGCCTACTGTGGTGTCGTGCACAGCGAACTGGATGAGTTGGCTACCTAAGTCGCGACGGATGAGCTGTTGTGCACGTTTGGCGGTAGATAAGTCTTGGCATAGGATTAACACTTGGATAACACATTCGCCTTTGAAGAAACTCTTTTCTTGCTGGTTAATAGCCTCTTCTCCCAATCGTCTCATTGCCTCGAATCTGCTCGCTTGGCGAGCTAATAAATGCTTTTTTGCCATAATTAAATGTTTTATAGTTTGTAATTATGGCAGCGCTGCCAGTGCAATCATTCTGATGCGCATAAAAGAATTGCACCTCTTCTCCGATTTTCGAAAAAGTGGTGCAAAATTAGTGCGATTTTTATAGAATGCAAAAAATAATCACTCGCCTATTATCTGGCTATAATTATGCGAGTGATTTTCGTGTGTGCTATGCTGGTATTGTTATGCTATAATCAAATTCATTTTCTCCAATTGAGGCATCAATCGTTCTGCTATTCCCATATATCTTTTTAGCCGGTCTAATGATACCTCATTCGTTATTTTACCATATAAAAACTTGTTGCACTCTGCAATCAGATTTTGTATGGATTTTGCACATAAATTAAACCCACAATACTTCCAAATCATATTGCAAAACGATTTGACTTTTCCTATGACATTGTATGGATTCATGTTATGCATTGCAATCAAAAATAATCCCGCAAATATATTCTTGGATTGTGCGTTGATATTATATTTCTCTACTTCATATGTGTTTACAAATACTCTAGATAGCATTTTGCAATCAAAATCACTAGAAAATTCATATACCTTCCTGCCTGGTCTTGTGTGAGAAGCAGTTTGGTGTGCAATTATATCGTTGATTTGTTCTAACCAATGTAGTCGGTAGTAACCCGCTATCAAGATGTTCGTTTGATGATGTTCCAGTTTGTGTTCGTGAATATAATTCGCCAACTCTGCTTTCTTGGTAAACTCATTTTTGCTAATGTCAGGTACTATTTTTTGCATACATTGACCTATGTAGTCTTGCATTTCTCGAATCTTACTGATTTCGATTACTTTACGAGTGGTAAAAGTGACTCTATTACTTGTGATATTTACACTATTTTTGTCGATATAAAAACACTCATTCGTTGAAAATCCTTCGAAAAACCTAATGAACTCATCATCCTCAATTTGTGCCAAAGTCCCCCATACTTGTTGAGCGAGGCTATCATCATTATTGACATGTTTCGACTTATTAGCAATATACGAACGATACTGTATGTCTAATCGTTTTTCGCGCTCCTTAGTATCGCAAGCATAAACTGCATCGTATAGGTTCTCATAGACATGCCACATCTTTTCTAAGGTCTTGACATAGCCTTTAAAAAACACATGGAGTGATATTATTTCCTCTGCTACACATTCAGATGTTTCATTCGGGTTTACAAAGACCTCCTCTTGGCATTTTTTTAACACAGATACAATAGTTCTTGTATCATATAAGGTGTTGGTTATTAGTCTGGGAATGAAGAAAATATCCTCTTTGTCTGCAAAGGATATCAATCGTTTTCTGGTGGTAGAGTAGTTATTCAATTCGGTCTCTGCTTTAGTTAAGTAATTAGCTAACTGATCTTGTACATTCGCTAACTCATGAATAAACTCTAATTTCTGCTGTTTACCCACCTGAGGTAGGTAGCCTGAAATAGTTTTTAGTTCGTTGTTGATTTCTTGCAGAGCTTCTGAGATTTTCTCTTTCGCAGTAGCTAATGCCTGCTGTTCTTCTGTTAGGATAGGTTTGTTTTTCATAATACGTTTCGTTGTGTTTTTATTGTTTGCTCGCAAAGGTACAACATTTTTTGTGTTTCTGCAAATAATTTGCAAAAATATGTTATTGTTTTTGTTAAATAATCGCAAATTCACTACAAAACCATCATTTTTCACACAAAATATCTATGATATTTCTTATCTCACATACGTTCGAACGATTAATTTTACAAAAAAAATGTAAAATGCTTGTGTATGTGAGAAAAAATGTGTAATTTTGCGCGTTTTATCCGCACGCGTGAAGGAGTGAATGAGCGAATTAACGAATGAGCGAATTAACGAGTGAAGGAATGATTTCAGTAGTAATACCTACATATAACAATGCTGAAGTTTTGTCTAAGTCATTGATGACTTGGGCGGGGCAGACTATGACTACTGCTGAATATGAGGTATTAGTGGTAGATAATAATTCCAAAGATAATACTGCGGATGTAATCAAAGATTTCACTACGCAATATAGCAATATCCAGTATCTACTAGAAACGAAACCTGGGGCTACTCATGCGCGGCATGCGGGAGCGAGAGCAGCAAAAGGGGATGTATTGGTATTTGCGGATGACGATGGTTTGTATAATGCAATGTGTTTAGATGCAATAGCAGATGCGTTTCACCAACTGAAAAATGCTGAAGCAGTAGCATGCAAGATAGAGATATTGTGGGATAAACCTGCTCCAGATTGGCTAAAACAATATGCCTTTATGCAAGGGCAATTGGATTATGGTCCTGCGTTAAAGATTGGATATAATCTATATTGCAATAGTGGACTATTTGCTATTAAGAAGACAACATTTGAAGAACTTCATGGCTTTAATCCAGATCTGATTGGCGGTAAACTGATTGGTGATGGCGATACGGGGTTGGTATTAAAGATGTGGGAGGCACACAAACTGATAGGTTGGACACCTTTTGCTGTGATGCAGCATATGCAGCAAGTGGATAAGCATGGTTCGGAAAGAGGGATAGCTTTGCATTTCTACAATACTGGAGTAGGGGATGCGTATGCTATGTTTAGAAAAAATAATTTCTCCATAACAGGGCAAGTTGTGAAATACTACGCCATGGCATTGGCACTATATGGCAAGAAGTGCTTGCAATATTATGTGTTAGGCAAAAAAGATAGAAAAATATATTTCAGTTTGCAACAGAGAAAAGGGCAATTAGCATTTTTTTGGAATCTATTGAATAAAGATCTTCGAAAGGAGATATGCAAAAGAGATTTGTACGAATGACACCTTTACGCATCCGACTACATAGAGAATACAATCGTTGGTACAAGTGGCTACTACGATGGTGCTGGAGCATTCAAGGAAAGGATGCACCTCGGGTGTATATGTTTCATAGTGTGGTGGATACGATGGAGCAAGTGTATTCGCAGTTTGCGATTACCAAAGAGTCGTTTGAGCAATTTATAGTGCAACTGGAGGAGCAAGGGCAAAAGGCAATGGATGCGGATATGCTACTAAAAGCCATAGATAAGCCCTGCAAGTATGTGAATCATTACTGCATCACTTTTGATGACATTTATGACACGGTTTATACCAATGCTTATCCTGTGCTGAAGAAGTACAACATACCTTTTGTGATTTTCGTAACGGATGAATTAGTAGGTAAAGTTGATCCATGGTCGAAGATGCCGATGATTACTGAAGCGCATTTGCGTGAGATGTTGAAAGATCCGTTGTGTATATTGGCATCGCATGGCACGGAGCATAGGATGTTTCGCGATTATACCCACGCGGAGGCAGTGAAAGTGTTGGTAGATTCCAAGCGTATATTGGCGGAGAAATATGGGCGCGAGGTGGAGCTGTTTGCTTTTCCATTTGGCAGAAGGGTAGAGGTGAGTAATGACGCTATCCGATGTGTGAAGGAGGCTGGCTACCAGTGTGGTTTTTCTGCATTGGATGGTTCGCTCAAGCAACGCTGGCTGAGTGGACGATGGTTTTTGCCACGTATTCTAGTTAGTGAAACTTATTGTTTAAAGGTTATAGGTCATAGGTCATAGGTTAAAGGTTATAGGTTAAAGGTTATAGGCAAGGAAAAATGAGACTCTCCGTCGGAATAATCACATACAATCAACAAGATACGATTGCGCAGACATTGGATAGTATCTTGTGTCAGAAAGGCGACTTCGAGTTGGAGGTTGTCATTGGTGAGGATTGTAGTACGGATAATACTTGGGCGATTTGTCAAGAATACGCTGAGCGTTATCCTAAGCAAGTAGTACTACTAGAGAATACGCACAATCTGGGTATCATGGCAAACTTCGCTCGTGTGATGAAGGCATGTACGGGTGAATATGTGGGCATATGTGCGGGAGATGATTATTGGTGCGATGAGCAGAAACTGCAAAAGCAATTGGATTATTTTATTGCTCATCCTGAATGTGGAGTTTGTACGACTAGCGGCTATCGCTATATGGTGCGCCGCGATGAGATGGTACCTGGTATTGCGCCGCTTCAACCGATTGAAGATGGCGATGTGAGTAAGCATTATTTCTCAGAATCCTACACTGGTGGAGTTTATGCGATGCCGCTGAGTATGCTATTCAAGCGAGAATTGCTTGGAAAAATAGACTTTGGTGTGTTTATAGAGCGTGGTTTCCCTGTGGAGGACTATCCGATGCAAGCTATCATGGCTATGTATACCAAGTGGGGACATCTGTCGGATAAGATGGTGGTGTACCGCGTATATTCAGAGTCAGCGACCTTTATCTCGTATGATCATCCTAAGTATATGCAGTATCATCGTGGCTTGATGGAGATACGCCGTTACCTGCGAGATAAATATGCACTACAGTTATGCAATTATAGCGAGGAGTATATTCAGGAGTATCTATTTTATCGCGAATACTTACTATACCTACATAATGGAGATTTTCGCAATGCAAAGCAGTTAGTGGATAACTGTAATTTGCATACGCCAAAGGTGAATAAAGCGCGCAAAATGACAGCGAATAGACTAGTGTTTGCGCTATTCCGCTGGTATAAAATAAAATCAATACAGAATGACTTAAAACAACGCACATGAAACATACAACAGTAGAAGATTGTCGAATAATAGATATTCGTAAATATACCGATACCCGCGGGTACTTGTCCGTGATAGAGGGTGGGGAGGATATACCATTTGAGATTAAGCGTATCTATTACCTCTATATGGTGCCTGAAGCAGCACGTGGTGCGCACGCGCATAAGGAGCTACAACAGTTGCTCGTAGCTACGAGTGGCTCGGTGGATATTACCATAGATGATGGGCATGAGAAGCAGACTTTCCATCTAGATCGACCATGGAAGGGATTATTGGTGGTTCCCGGTCTATGGCGTGATTTGGATAATTTCTCAGGAGGTACAGTACTGATGTGCCTCGCGAGCGAGAAATATGATGAGGGAGATTATATTCGGGATTATGATGAATTTTTGAAATACAAAAATTTGTAGTTTAAAGGTTATAGGTTAGAGGTTAAAGGCACAGGAAAATGAGGTTAAAGTTTAGAGTTTAGAGTTTAGAGGTTAGAGGCAAGGAAAATGAGATTAAAGTTTAGAGGTTAGAGGCAAGGAAAATGGGATTAAAGGTTAAAGGCGAAGAAAATGAGATTAAAGATTAGAGGTTAAAGGCGAAGAAAACAGCAGAGCTGATACCAACGCCTATAAACTACCACCTATCACCTCTAAACTAAAATAGAGATTAAAGATTAAAAGAATATGATACACAAACTAACCGACTGCCAAGCAGTCATACCCGAATCTACCAATGTATGGCAATTTTGTGTGATTTTGCCAAAGGCACAAATTGGTGAAAACTGCAATATCTGCAGTCATTGTTTGATTGAGAATGATGTGAAGATAGGTAATAATGTGACTATCAAATCAGGCGTGCAGGTATGGGATGGTATCACGATAGAGGATAGTGTGCAAGTAGGAGCAAATGTGAGTTTTACCAACGACCGCTATCCTCGCGCCAAGAATCCTAATTGGGTATTGGAGCGCACTAGAATATGCAAAGGTGCTAGCATTGGTGCAGGATGCACATTGCTTTGTGGTATCACTATTGGCGAGAATGCTATGATAGGTGCTGGTAGTGTTGTAACCAAAGATGTGCCAGCTGGTGAGTTGTGGGTTGGCAATCCTGCGAAGTTTGTTAGGAAGTTAGGTTAGAGATTAGAGGTTAGAGGTTAGAGATTAGAGGTTAGAGATTAGAGGCAAGGAAAATGGCACATTTTCAAAAGTTAATAGTATATCAGCAAGCTAAAGAACTTGTGAAACTGATATATGCTGTGATAAAGAAGTTTCCTTCTGATGAGCGTTATGCGTTATGCGATCAGCTGCGTCGTTCGGTAATCTCTATACCATCTAACATTGCAGAAGGTATGGGCAGAATGGCAGAGAAAGAGCAAGGTCATTTTATCAATATCGCTTATGGGTCATTAATGGAGGTGCTCGCCCAAGTGGATATAGCGAAAGATTTAGAATATATTACGACTGAAGAATATAGTGAAATAGATACAATGGTTAATGAAATAGGAAAGATGCTCTCTTCGCTCCGCGCGAAGCGCGTACCCAACGCCTCTAACCTATAAACTGAAATATAAATGAACATCCCTTTTCTCTCGTTACATGACGTAACGGCTAAATACAAAGATGAAATCCACGAGGCAGTGCTTCGCGTGGTGGATAGTGGTTGGTACTTGCAAGGCAAGGAGAACGAGCAGTTTGAGAAGCACTATGCCGAGTATATTGGCACGAAGCACTGTATCGGTTGTGCCAATGGTCTAGATGCACTCATTTGGATCTTTCGTGCGTATATTGAGTTGGGCGTGATGCAACCCGGTGATGAGGTCATCGTGCCTGCTAATACCTATATTGCTACTATATTGGCGATTACAGAGAATGGCTTGGTGCCTGTATTGGTAGAGCCACGCAAAGATACGTTGCAGATTGATGACTCGCTTATTGAAGAGCGTATCACCGACCGCACCAAAGCGATTTGTATCGTCCATTTGTATGGTCGATTAGCTTGCACACAACATATTTTGAATCTGTGCGAGAAATATGGCTTGAAGCTTATCGAAGATAACGCTCAAGCGCATGGTTGCAAATTTAAGGTTAAAGGTGAAAGGTTAGAGGTTAGAGGCAAAGAATTCAAGCGAACGGGTTCGCTTGGTGATGCGGCGGGTCATTCTTTTTACCCAGGTAAAAACCTTGGGGCATTGGGCGATGGTGGTGCTGTGACGACGGATGATGATGAGTTGGCAGCAACTATTCGTGCATTGGCTAACTATGGCAGTCAGAAGAAGTATGTATTCAAATATACTGGTCGCAATAGCCGATTAGATGAGATACAAGCAGCCGTGCTGGATGTAAAACTTCGCCACTTAGATGAGGACTTAAAAGCTCGTCAAGCGATTGCGGGTTACTACTATGATAATATTGATAATCCATTGATTGAATTGCCAGTGCGCTTGTCGGATGCAGAGAATGTATACCATCTATTCCCAATCATGGTAAAAGACGGCAAACGTGATGCATTGCAAGCTTATTTAGCAGAAAATGGGGTAGGTACAGTGATTCACTATCCTATCGCACCGCACAAACAAGAATGTTATGCAAACGAGGCGTGGAATACGCCACAACTATCTCTGCCAATAACGGAGCAGATAGCTGATGAAGAATTGAGTTTACCGATAAGTCCAACGATGACCATAGAGGAAGCCGCTGAGGTGGTGAGGTTGGTGAATGCGTTTAAGGAATGAACGATTGAACGAATTAACGAATGAAGGAGTTAAGGAATGAGCGAATGAAGGAATTAACGAATGAACGAATTAGGGAGTGAGCGAATTAATGAATAAACTCGTTAAACATTCAATATTAAAAAAATGAAATTCTCAGTCATCATACCATTGTATAATAAGGCACCGTACATCCGTAAGGCGCTTGAGTCGGTGTTGGCACAGACGTATCAGGACTATGAGGTCATTGTGGTGGATGATGGGTCTACGGATGACTCTGCTCGCATAGCGGAAGAGTACATCCGTGAGGTTAAAGGCGAGGAAAATGAGGTTAAAGGTTATAGGTTAGAGGTTAAAGGCAAGGGGAATGAGGTTATAGATTATAGTTTAGAGATTAAAGGCGAAGAAAACAGCGACGCTGATACCAACGCCTATAACCTATCACCTATAAACTATAAACTAATTCGCCAAGCAAACGCCGGCGTTGCTGCAGCGCGCAACAACGGTGTTGCGCAGGCGAATGGCGACTACCTCGCCTTCCTCGATGCCGATGACTGGTGGGAACCCACTTACCTAGAACGAATGGCACAGCTGATAGCGGATTATCCCGAGGCTGGGTTGTATGCGAGCAATTATATATACTACAAACCTGGCAAAACGCATGTGGCATTGCATATTCCTACGGGCTATATTAACTATCCCAAAGCATACTATCAAAGCAATGCGATGCCAGTTTGGACGGGAGCTACAGTAGTATGTAAAAAGGTATTTGAGAAAATAGGTGGATTTCCTATAGGTGTTCGCTTGGGAGAAGACTTTTTATTATGGGCACAGATAGCGATGCAATATCCAATGGTCTTTCTTGATGAGCCATTGGCTTGGTACAACAACGATGTGCCTGTGGCTTTAAGAGCGACAAGGAATCTGCATCATCCGAACAGCCACATGTTGTTTCGGATGGAGATTATAGGTGATAGTTTAGAGGTTAAAGGCAAGGAAGACAGCAATGCTGATACCAATGTCAATAGCCAATTGCCAATAGCCAATCGCCCCGCAAAAGCCGATTGGAAACGACTGATAGATAAACTAAGGGTCAGTGGCTTGCTGGAGTATTGGATGAGTGAGGAATATCACGATCAAGCCACAGAGGAACTCAAGAAAGTGGATTGGAGCCTACAACCAAAATCGGTAATACGGATATACAAAACACCGATATGGATGCTGAAGGCCAAACGAAGTGTAATGAGAGTGGGGAGTGCGGCGAAGCAAGCGTTGGTTAAGCGCTGGCTGAACCGGAAATGACCGGTGAAACCAGTTTGTCCGGAAAGGTCGGAAGTGCCGGGATGAACTAGACAATGGACAACTAATAAAAACAGAATATATTATGCCCAATCCAAAATTGCAATATTATGCAGATGGCACACCAAGCGTTTTAAAAAAACGGACGAACTATGCGACATTGCGCTTCTACCAGCGTGCAGATGTGTTGTATCAGTTGACCAAGGTGTTTTGCGCACGCTATTTTCCTAAGTTTGGAGATCGAACCGTGGATCAGATGGTGCAATCTGCACGAAGCATTAAGCAGAATATTGTAGAGGGATTTACTGATGGTCAGACTTCATCAGAAGTGGAGATAAAACTACTCGGTATAGCGCGTGGCTCCAATCAAGAATTGTTGGAGGATTATATGGATTATATCAAATATAATCGCATTGCTGAGTGGCGAGGCTATAGTCCGCGATTTGAGGCGTTATACGCTTTTTGTAAGGATCACAGCCAATTAGCAGATTTTCAACTTTATTTTGACAGGTGGAATGATGAAGAGATTGCTAACTGCTGTATATGCCTATGCCACATGGTGGATAAAGGTCTAGAGAGTTATATCAAGAATCTTGATCGCCAATTTGTAGAAGAAGGTGGCATACGCGAGAGGATGACGGCTGCCAGATTGGAGAAACGTACAAGTCAAAAAGAACAAATAGCGCAGTTGCAAGCGGAAAACGCCGCCCTGCGCCGAGAGATAGCCGCGCTGAAAAAGCGACTAGGAGAGTGAACGGCAACACCCCGGACTATCCGGTATATCCGGCAGCTCCGGATATACCGGATGCCCCAGAAAATAATAACGATGATAAATATGATACTGAAGGTTAGAGGTTAGAGGCAGAGATTATGAAAAAAATGATAATAATACAAATTGGTTCTTTTCCACTTTCGATAGACTGTATTCGTGGTGGGATTGAGTCTTCTGTATATGGACTGGCGAAAGCATTAGTGCACGATCACATTGTACATGTGTTTGATGTACCAAGATTAGATGGTGAGGATCAAACTGCTGTAATTGATGGTATTATTGTTCACAGATACAAAAATATTGGTAGGCATAATGTAGATGCAAAAGGGCGTGTATCTCAAGTGGTAGAGGAAATACTATCAATACAGCCCGATATTGTACATATACATGGTACGAACCAATATAGTTGCTATGTATATCAGTCGCTCGTTAAAGCAGGCGTACAAGTGATAGTCACGGTACATGGTCTCGCTAATGTGGAAAAACGAAATGCATTGATTAAGAAGAAATCACTGAAAGCATTATATCAATACATTGTTCATAGCAGAACAGAATATGCATTATTGAGTCAAGTCCCTAAGATAATTGTAGATACCGAATATGTGGCAGAGCAAATTCGCACTTGTTATGCCAAGGGAAAGATAAAGAAATTACCTCAAATGTACGTAATTCCACAAGGAATTAATCAGCACTACGCATTATTACAATCCTCGTGTAATGATCCAATAATATTTTCATTAGGAGCGATATCAAAGCGAAAAGGACATGTGTTATTAGTAAAAGCATTTGAACTACTATGTAAGCATGTTCCTAATGCCAAACTAATCATAGCTGGCATAGTTGCAGAGAGAGACTATTATGATGAGTTGCTACAATATATACAAGAGTCGCAATATGCTAATCAGATTCAATTGAGCATCAATTTGTCGCAAGAACAAATATTTGAATTATATCAACAAGCAAAAATATTTGCTTTGCATAGTCAAGAAGAATCTCAAGGGATTGTTTTTGCAGAAGCTATGGCAGTAGGATTACCCGTGGTGGCAACTAATGTGGGAGGAATACCATTTGTAGTATTACATGGTAAAACTGGTTTATTATCTGATTATGGAGATATCAATGTATTTGCCAACAATATGGTACGTTTGCTGCAAGATAATTCGGAATATCGTAGTATGTCTCTAATAGGAAAAATGGAATCAAATAAGTATTCGTGGGAGAATATTGCAAATGAAGTGAAAAAATTATATTCAATTTTATGATATAGATTTCATATGGCAAACATATATAATCATCCATCAACTATAGCACCATTGGCTTTTGTGCCAAGGAAAACTACTAATGCAGCGATATTGACGTATCTGGCTGCGTTGGTAATGTGTAATATCGTATATCTGTCGTATGCGTTGGAATGGCAATGGTGGATATTTGGAATCGTGGAGGTGTGTGGATTCTTCTATTTTTCCAATGTTTTGAGTAAAGCATGGATACATGTTACACCCATGCGCTTTACCCAAAAGCTATTTTGGACTGCTTTCGCACTGCGCGTAGCATGGGTTGGTATCTCCTATTGGCTCTATCAAAACTGGACGGGTACTGCTTTCTCCATTGATGCGGGTGATGAACTTTTTTATGATGAAGTGGCGTACTATGCCGCGGGATTGATGCGTGAAGGTAATTTCCGCATTTATGATCCTATTGTACAATATGGTGGAGATGTTAAGTTTTCGGATATGGGGTATCCTATCTATTTGTCGATTCTGTACTATGTGTTTGGCGATAGTATTTTTATAGCCCGTGTGATTAAAGCAGCGTTGGGAGCGTGGTCGGTGGTGTTGATGTACAAGTTTGCTACGCGCAACTTTGGCGAATATACGGGGCGTATGGCGGCCATCATGTGTATGCTGATGCCGAACTTGATTTATTACTGCTCCTTCCAATTGAAGGAGATTGAGATGGTGTTTTTGACCATGCTCTTTGCCGAGCGTGCCGATTATTTGCTGCGCAAAGGGAAGCTGATGTTCTTTCCGACAGCGGCGCTGATGCTGATACCTGCATTTATGTTTATGATTCGTACGGCATTAGCGGCGACATTGGTGTTGGCATTCTTTTGTGCATTGATTTTGAGTAGCGACCGCGTGGTGAGTTGGGGAAGGCGTACGCTGTTGATTATTTTGGCAGCTATATTTGTGCTGACCGTATTCTTCACAAGTACCGCGATTGGCAATGATATCCGACAGATGTGGGAAACTCGTGGCTCGGGACAACGAGCGAATCTCGAGTGGATGTCTATACGTAAAGATATGGCATTGAATCAACGTTTTGCTAAATATGCAGGTGCGGCGGTATTTGCACCGATGATCTTTACATTACCATTCCCTACGATGAGTGAAACACCAGGTCAGGAAAATCAAAAGATGATTCATGGGGGGAATTTTGTGAAGAATATTCTATCCTACTTCACCATCATGGCACTATTTGTAATGTTGATGAGTGGTAAGTGGCGACGGCATGTGCTACCGCTAGCCATCTTTGTGGGCTATTTGGTGGTGCTGGTATTTAGCAACTTTGCCCACTCGGAGCGGTTCCACCAGCCGATTTTGCCGTTTACAATGCTATTTGCCGCATATGGCATCAGCATTATGAATGAAAAGAAGTGGATTAAGAAATATTTCCCCTATTGGTGTGCGCTGATGTTTGTGGCCGCACTAGCATGGAACTGGTTTAAACTGGCAGGACGAGGGATGATTTGACGGATGTGTAATCGAAGAAGATTCACTATTTCAGTTTTGCTGAATAATAGAAAATAATACAATGATAGATTTAAGTAAAATTAAACTAATCATCTGGGATCTGGATGATACGCTTTGGAAAGGTACACTATCGGAAGGCGGAATGATTCTACCTGATGAACATCGTGTGCTTTTACGTGATTTAACGGATGCAGGAATCATCAATTCTATTTGTTCTAAAAATGAATATAGCAGCACGGTAGATGAATTGAAGCGATTGGAGATATGGGATCTATTTGTGTTTGCATCTATCAATTGGGATAACAAGGGTGCACGATTGAAAAGCATGATTGAACAAATGGCGCTGCGTCCGATAAATGTGCTATTTATTGACGATAATACCTTCAACCTTCAGGAAGCAAAACATTTTTTGCCTGATTTGCAATTAGCAATGCCTGATAGTATTCCTGAAATAATACAACAAACACAACAACTGCCTAAAAAAGATGCAGAGCATAAGAGACTAAAGCAGTATAAAATTTTAGAAGAAAAAGCCACTGCAGCTGCTACGTATGATACGAACGAAGCATTTTTATATGCAAGCAATATTAGAGTTGAAATACATTCGAATTGCAGAGATATAATAGAGCGATTACACGAATTGATTATGCGTAGTAATCAACTAAATTTTACAAAGAAGCGTATTACTATTGATGAATTATATGCCATCATTGATGATGAACAATATGATTGTGGATATGTGACGGTAAAAGATAATTATGGCGATTATGGAGTGGTGGGATTTTATGCGAAGATAGATAATACATTAGAGCATTTTGTCTTCTCGTGTCGTACAATGGGGCAAATGATAGAGCAATATGTATATGCTCAATTAGATTTTCCACAATTGGACGTGGTAGGTGAAGTTCGTACGACGTTGAATAAGAGTGATTGTCCTGAATGGATTAATCAAAAACAAAATGAATGTGATCCGTCAGTGACGAACAAGGAGATATCCTGTAGAATATTATTAAAAGGTCCATGCGATCTTTCTAATTCACAAAGTTATATCCGAAATAATCAACAAATGGTTTCGGAATTCACGTACGTAATGGAATCTACGGGGCAAGTAATTGATACATACAATCACTCGGTGCATATTCGTGGATTACATGAATATTCGAAACAACAGAACGAGCAAATTGCAAATGATTGTCCGTTTGTTGATCCCAGTATGTTAGAGGGAACTTTTTATACTGGAGAGTATGATGTGATTTTTTTAAGTTCGTTGATTGAAAGTGTATATCCCATTTATCAAAATAAAGATAACAAGACTCAGGTTGTTTATCGTTCGTCATCAGACAGGGACAAAGAAAAAGCATTCTTTGAAGCATACGAGTATATGGGATTGACTACCCCAAATCAATATAAACAATTTTTGGAAGATAGTTTATCTTGGCTACCCAAAACAACTACATTGTGTATTATATTGGGTGCAACATTACCTCTTGACGGATTCGAAGAAGTGGCCGGACGTCATCGTTTGATTAATGATGTTGTAAAAGAAATTGCAACTTATAATTCAAGATTGCGTTATATAGATGTAGATGAATTTATTCATTCAAAAAATGATGTTACCGATCATATCAATCATTATCAAACAAGAGTATATTATGATATAGCTCAAGCAATGATTCGTGTGATAACCGATATTACTGGTAGAAAGATAGAAACTATGAATTATCAAATTGTTATATTTGATAACATAGTTAAAATGATTAAGAATAAAATAAAAAGAATTGTTCACCCTAATAAAAAAATGTATATTATGCTTAAAAGAATATACTTAAGAATTGCTAGAAGAAAGGATAATTTGCAATGAAAGTACTCTTTGTCGCAGCAGATAAGAACGGAACGTTTTCACCATTTGTGGTAGAACAAAAGGAAGCACTGAATACAGCAGGTATAGAAGTAATATCATACGCGCATACTGCGCATGGTATGATACAGTATATCAGGGAGATAAAGCGTCTTCGTTGTGCCATCAGAAAACGATGTCCTGATGTGGTACATGCTCATTTTGGTCTTACAGGCTTGATGGTCACATTAGCAGTGATGGGAATGCATATACCTGTGGTGGTCACTTTTCATGGATGTGATATTAATGATGTCAAACTCCGTCCATTTTCTCGCATTGCTATGCGTTTATCCGCATGGAACATATTTGTCAGTTATCATCAAACGATTAATGCATTTGGAACGGAAAGGAAAGCTAAACAAAATAAAAAATGGAATATTATCCCGTGTGGAGTCAATTTGGCTACATTTGATGCTGTGCATGTAGATGAGGATTGGTTTGACAGTAAGTATCAATCAAATAGATATGTGCTCTTTGCTGGTAGCTACGATAGTATGGTCAAAAATTCTCCTTTAGCTAAGCAAACTATTGATGCATATAATCAAATGCATCCGGATTCTCATTTGGAGTTGTTAGAAATGCGTGGGTACTCTCGTGCGGAGGTGGTAACACTCATGCATAAATGCAAGTCTCTGCTTTTGACATCAATTCGTGAAGGGAGTCCACAAGTAGTGAAAGAAGCGATGGCGTGTGGCTGTCCTATCGTAAGTGTAGATGTGGGCGACGTGGCAGAGCGAATAGAAGGCGTGGAGGGGTGTTATGTAGTATCATCACGTACCCCTCAGGATTTGGCAGCAATGTTGGAAAATGCTGTTGCATATGGCAGAACAAAAGGTAGAGAAAAACTAATTCAGGATGGATTGGATAATGCTCAGATAGCGGAAAAATTAATTCAAATATATAGAAACGTAATTAATAAATGAAATATGTGCGGAATATCAGGTATAATACAATATGATAAAAGGACAGTAAACGAGGATAGTTTACTGAAAATGATGCATAGTATAAAACATCGTGGACCAGATGCAGAAGGTAGTTATATAGCAGATAATATAGGATTAGGATTTGTACGCTTGAGTATATTGGACTTGACAGCGGCAGGTAATCAACCTATGACTGATGCTACAGGACGATATACTATCATTCAAAATGGCGAATCGTATAATTATATAGAACTGCGCGAAGAGTTGCAGAATATGGGTTATGTGTTTTGTTCCCAATCTGATACAGAAGTGATTCTGAATGGCTATATTGCTTGGGGAGAAAAAGTACTTGAGCGGCTCAATGGCATGTTTGCTATTGCAATATATGATAATAAAGAACATACCCTTTTCCTTGCTCGAGATAGATTTGGTGTAAAGCCCTTATACTATTGTATCACAGAAGATAAATTTATTTTTGCATCTGAGATACCAGCCATCTTATCGGCAATATCCACCAAACCATCTGCTAATGAAAATGCGATATTCGACTATTTGGTGTTTAATCGCACTGATCAAACGGATGAAACATTTTTTAATGGCATATATAAATTGCAACATGGGTGTTGCATGAAATTAGATTGTAGTATTGCGTATGCGAGAGAAAATTTGCCTATTGTAAAATGGTATAATCTGGCAGAGCGAGTAAAAGGAAAGAAAATCCAAAAGGATACAAACGAATTTATGCGTCTATTTACTCGGGCTGTTCAATTGCGATTGCGTAGTGATGTGCCATGGGGAGTATGCTTGAGTGGCGGGTTAGATTCATCCGCTATCACTTCTACAGTGATTAACGTGCTCAACGAACCTGATGTACATTCCTTTTCGGCGGTGTATGGTAAGGATAGTAAGGCAGATGAATCGAATTTTATAGATTGTTTCAAAGGGATAGTTCCTAATATGCATCATATATATCCCGATGCAAATACACTATACACAAATCTGGATAACTATGTACGTACACAAGCCGAACCTACCCCCACCACATCACCATTTGCGCACTATTGTGTAATGCAAGAAGCGCAAAAATACGTGAAAGTAACATTGGATGGGCAAGGAGCTGATGAAGCATTATCTGGATATGAATATATTCCTGGCTTGTATTACAAAACATTGTTTACCCACTTCAAATGGATTACGTTGGCAAAGGAATTAGTGAGTTATGCACGATTACACAAATCCATGCGACATGTCAAGTATATGATATTTTTTCTGCTGCCGAGCCGCATGAGAACCAAAGTGCGCGTAATGCAACGGGGATATATCAACCCTGACTTTGTAGCACGTCATAAACATAGTGTAATAGCAGATCAACTTTATGGTGCAACCACGATGCAAGAGATGCTGATTGGACATTTTGAATATAAATTAGAACATCTGTTGAAATGGGGTGATAGGACTTCAATGGCATTCTCTATGGAATCACGTCAACCATTTTTGGATAAAGATTTGGTGGAATATGCATTGAAATTAGAAGATAGCGCCAAAGTGCATAATGGGTACACTAAGTACATATTACGGGAAGTGATGCAAGGAATTATGCCAGAGGCGGTTCGCACAAGAGTGGATAAGAAGGGTTTTTCGGTTCCACAAGATGAATGGTTCCGAACTGAGAAATTTCAAACGCTAGTGAGAGAGATACTCCATTCGGAGTCTTTTGCAAAACGCGGGCTCGTAATTCCAGAAAAGGCAATTAAATTGTATGAAAAACATTTGGTGGGCGAAGTGAATATCTCAAAAGATATATGGAAATGGATTAACTTGGAACTTTGGTACAGAACGTTCATTGATTGATATAAGCAAGTAAAACTATTAGATAAATATTCGTAAAATGATAACAATGCATAAATACGGAAAAATCATGCTTTTGTGGGTGGCTATGCTATCGCTATGCACACTGCATGCGCAGGAAACCACTATTACCACCATAGGAGAGGAAGCAGAGTATGTGGATCTTGGTTTGACCAGTGGAACACTATGGAAAATAACCAACGAACCAGGGTATTACACCTTCGCGGAGATGCGCGAACAGTTTGAATATAGCCAAATGCCTACGCGTGCGCAACTCATCGAACTGGTGGAGGAATGTAAATGGATATGGCGGGGAAATGGGTGCGAAGTACTGGGAAGAAATGGTAATTCCATCTTCCTGCCTGTCACGGGATTTCGCACATGCGATGGCACAGAGAAATACACCACCTCCATAGCCAACTATTGGGCATATACAGCAAGTCCAGATCCCGACCATGCATTTGTGCTGTTTGTGTCGGCTGGGGGATACGAAGTGGATATGGCAAAACGATGCAGCGGCAGAGCCGTGCGGCTGGTGAAGGGAAAAGCGGAAACTATATTATAAACAAAAATACGGCATCTCTGATGCCTACATAAATAATAAAAAATCATGGAAACAATCTTTTGTCTTTGCTCCAATGAATGCAGTGCTGCATTGGGTGAGCAAGACCAAAAGATAGCCACTAGATTTTTGGATATTTTTGTAGCGAGCGGAGCGAAGTGTATTTATGTTAAAGAACAAAATATATTAAACAAAAATACGGCATCTCTGATGCCTACATAAATAATAAAAAATCAAGGAAACAATCTTTTGTCTTTGCAGTACTTTTGTAACGAAAATCGCGAAAACGTGTATTGAAAGCAACTAAATATAGATAAAATGCCCCAAATACTAACATACCCAGACATCAATGCACTGGCTTGGCAGGAGCTAGTGGAGCGTTCACCCTACGCCACATGGTTTCAAACCCGTGAGGCGTATGAGTTCTATGCGTCGGTTAGCGCCGAATTCTTTCCTTTTGCCATAGGTGTGGGAGAAGATGGGCATTTAGCAGGAGTTATTGTAGGATATACTACACAAGAAAAAAATCCTATTAAACAATACTTTACTTGTCGATCTATTGTTATTGGTGGTCCGCTTCTAGACGAGCATATCAGTAATGATGCCCTAAGTGCTTTACTGCTTGCAGCAAAACGTGTTACCAAGAATTCGATATATGTGGAAACACGTAATTTTCATAATTACAGTCACTGGAGAGATTTATTTGAAGCTTGTGGGTTCCTATACCAGCCACACTATGATATTCATGTGCATTGCAATGCTATGCACACCATGAGTGAGCAACGTATCCGTCAGGTTCGCAAAGCTATCAAGCATGGCGCTGTCATAGCAGAAGCACAATCGGAACAGGAAATACACGATTGGTACCAGATACTCAGCAAACTCTATCGCCAGAAAGTGCGTACACCGCTATGGAGCGAAACATTCTTCTTGGAGTTTTATCGCAATGGAATAGGGAAGTACCTGCTAGTGAAATACGATGGCAATGTGATAGGCGGTATGATGTCCCCTATACTACGAGGAAAAGCAATATACGAATGGTACGTATGTGGTTTGGATGAAGAATACAGAGATATGTATCCTTCGGTGATGGCTACGCATGCTGCCATCGAATATGCCAAAGCTAATCATTTGCCACTGTTCGATTTTATGGGAGCGGGCAAACCCGATGTGCCATACGGCGTGCGTGATTTCAAGATAGAGTTTGGTGGCGAATTAGTGGAGCATGGGCGATTTCTCTGTGTTCGCAAGCCATTGCTATATAGAATTGGAGAATTGGGGGTGAAATGGTTGAAAAAGTATGTATAATCTTGATAAAGGGGTACAAGTCAGCGGCATGAGTTCGGTCTTCTCCACAAATCTTTTTGTTAAAATACTTACAAAATTCCTGAAAAAGTTATACCTACGCAGCGAAAATCGCGAAAACGTGTATTGAAGCAACGATTTAGTAATCAAGAAAACGTGAAATATCAGCATGAAACATCCACTATTGTTGTTGATAAAAATGATATAACCTATTTTTTTTATAAAGTTTTATTTGCAGAATTCAAAGAATTTCAGTAATTTTGCAGCGATAAATAATAAAATCTTACGATACTATGGCAAATAACCATCGAACTGTTACTAATGTGCTACGAGGTGTATTTAATAGAATATGCTTAGGAATAGCACGTATACTCTTTCCTGCACAATTACGTATGCCCTTTTACAAAGCAACAGGAATGAAAATAGGACAGGGAACAAAAATAGCTGCTACTGTAGATGTGGATCAATCAGCACCTGAACTTATTACTATAGGAAAAAATGTATGGATAACACGAGGGGTAATGATATTGTGTCATCAACGTGACCTGAATGAATATAAGATAGACAAGCCAGTAATGGATTGTTCGCTGATGTATAAACCAGTGGTTATTCAAGATGGTGCACATATTGGTATTGGCGCAATAATTATGCCTGGTGTGACTGTTGGAAAAGGTGCAGTAATAGGAGCGGGTAGCGTTGTGACACGCGATGTGCCCGATTATTGCGTGGCAGCTGGTGTACCAGCAAGAGTAATAAAATCATTAGCTAAATAAATATGAAAATTTGGATTGATATAACTAATACTCCACACGTCAATACTTTAATGCCTATAATACGGCATTTGGAGGCACATGGACATAAGTTAATATATACTGCACGCGATTTTTCGGAGACCCTACCATTACTTGCCAAGCATGGTATCACGCCGATAGTATATGGTAAATACAAAGGAAAAAGCCGCATAAAGAAAGTGATAGGATTGCTGCAACGCATATTGATGCTATTATTTGATTTACCCAAATTTGATTTAGCATTTTCACTCGGTGGCAACTATACTTCTGCCATCGCATGGCTAAGAGGCAAGAAATCTATCGTGTTCTCGGATAATGATATTTCATTCAAATTTTTCTCATTTGCCATGGGTAGTTACTTCATATTCCCATTCTATTTTAAATATCAAAATATAAAGAAGAAATATCATATCAAAGATAGTCAAATTCGCACTTTTCAAGGGTTTAAGGAAGATATTTATATTGCTGACTTTCAACCTGACCCAACATTCAAGGAGCAACTTCCTTTTACGGATTTTATTACAATCCGTCCTGAAAATCTAAAAGCATCATATGTGCCAAAGGATAGCAAAACTATAGTACCGACTCTATTTGAGGTTTTCAGAAATGAGAATATATTATTCTTGCCTCGTTATGAAGAAGAGAAGGAAATGGCTAAAGGTTATACTAATGTTTGGTATCCTCCACATCCGTTGTCGGGATTGGATGTTTGCTACCATAGCAAGGCAATGCTTACTGGTGCTGGCACATTTGCTCGAGAAGCAGCCCTATTAGGTGTACCTGCAGTTAGTTTTTTCCCTTCTACAGTGTTTTTGACTGTAGATGAGGTGATGCAAGAGATGGGCATAGAATTCAAATCGCGTAATGCTCAAGAGATTATGAATTATGTGAATATTGCAGTAAAGAAACCTGCTTCTACGGAAAGAAGCAAAAAGGTATTAGAAGAAGTTTTGAACATAATTGATACTATAATAGAGGAAGTTGGCAAATAAACTTATGCGTAATTCCTGACATGGTTTATCGAAAACTATCCCGCATCTGTACAAGAAACTCGCGAGAACCAAAAGAACGATGCCTTCTGGGGGCAGTTTAAGTAATATGTGGTGATTGGATATTGGGTATTGGTTATAGGCGAACAGATAAATGACAAAAGCACAAAAATGTATAAAAAATGATATTTAATTGAAAAATATTTGTTTTTATTCCAGAAATTCACTATCTTTGCAGAGTTTTTAGAATGAAATGGATTTTTCTATAGTATGGACTACTTGTCGTTTAGAGAAAAATTATTGCCTCTTGGATGCTTTAGCATCAAGCAGATACACATGTTTTTTCCTCATTACGATGTGAATAATATTACTCGATGGGTAAAAAATGGGTATATCATAAAACTCAAACGAGGTTGGTATGCATTTGCAGAATGTGTACAAGATTGTGATACGTCACTACTGATAGCTAATCAATTAGCAGCACCATCCTACATTAGTCTGTATTATGCGCTAGCATATTATGGCATGATACCCGAAACAGTAGTACAATTGACTAGTGTAACTACTCAGAAAACAGCACGTTACGAAAATCCTACTGGCATCTATACCTATCAAACGATAAACCCCAGATTGTTTTTTGGATATCAACCCGTATCCATTACAAATCTGTACTCTAATGGTAGAACATATATGATAGCTACGCCTGAAAAAGCATTATTGGATTTGCTTTATCTACACCCAGAATACCAAACAGAGGAAGATTTTATACAACTGCGCTTAGACGAAGATTACTTGCTAGACGAACTAGACCAAGCAAAATTAAACGAGTATCTACAACGATGGAATAGTCCACAACTAAACAAGAGAGTGAAACTTCTCTTAAAGGCATATAATATATGATTGACCTACAATACATAAGACAATATTTTCCAACAACTGTTGCAAATAATCCTAATTTTAACAAGCAAATGCTCAAAGAGTATGTGCAGTTGATGATATTGGAACATCTGTCGCATACAGATTATGCAAACAAAGTGGCTTTTATAGGTGGAACCAACCTGCGTTTGTTAAGACACATTGACCGCTTTTCAGAGGATCTTGATTTTGACTGCCATCAACTCAGCGAAGCAGATTTTATGGCTATGACAGACGACATCGTTGTGTTCTTGCGACAAATGGGATTAAAAATTGAAACACGAGACAGACAAAACGAACGCTTAACCGCCTATAGAAGAAACCTATATTTCCCAGAATTGCTGTTTAGTATGGGACTGACAGGACACCGAGAAGAACGCTTTCTTATCAAAATAGAGGCGCAAGATCAAGGGGTGGAGTATCAACCCGAAGTAAAATATGTCAACGGATGTGGTAAATTCTTTCCTCTGCTAGTTCCGCCCGATTCAGTGCTATGCGCCATGAAAATTAGTGCGTTGCTCACTAGAAGTAAAGGACGAGATTTCTATGATACGATGTTCTTGCTTGGACTAGGAATTGAACCAGACTATGCATTTCTACAACAACGTACAGGTATAACCAGCAAAGAAGAACTAAAGCAAGCAATGATTATACTTGTGCAGAAGTTGGATATAACTCAAAAGAAAAATGATTTCCAACACATGGTCTTCATGTATGGAAGTAACGAGAAAATCCTACACTTTGAGGAGTTTATACGTGCATGGTAGGACGGTGAATAGTGTGTAACAAACTCGCGAGAACCAAAAGAAAAAAAATATTTTTGGAAAAATGTAAGTAAGTATGAAAAGAACCCTACATGATATTCAACCTTTGGGTACATCCTATGAGATGGGACTCAAGCGTGTGCTATTATCTGCCAATGAGAGTGGATGTAGTATCACACAGGTAGCCGTGATCGAACTGAAAGCTGGGGAACATAGCGCACAGCATATTCACCCCGACCTGCAGGACCTATTCTTTATCCTTGAAGGCGAAATAGATATCACCATCAACGGGCAAGTAAACCATTGCAAGGCAGAGGACTTCGTATTCGTAGAGCACCTACACACCTATGAACTACATGCCGTGACCGATGTGCGCATGCTGGTGATGGGATGCGTGATCGAATCGCAACGCACCAAACTCTATCCAATGCTGCTCGAACCTAATCTGCACACCAAAGTGTGGGGTAGTACCCGACTCACCGAATGGAAACACTTGCCCGAACAAGACCATATAGGCGAGAGCTGGGAGGTATCGGCTGTACCAGAATCACCCTCCATCATAGCCAACGGCACATGGGCGGGGTATCTGCTTACCGACGTGATACGCAAGATGCCCGAAGCCATACTGGGCAAATCGGTAGCCAAAAAACACGAACAAAAATTGCCTATATTGGTGAAGTTTATCGACACCAACGATGACCTGAGTGTACAAGTGCACCCCAATGACGCATTGGCACGCGAAGTGCATGGCGAACATGGCAAAACGGAGATGTGGTATGTGATTCATGCAGAGCCAGGGGCATGTATCTACGCAGGATTCCAAGAACAACTCACCCCAGAGCAGTATGCCGAGCGCGTAGCCAATGGCACAATATTAGATAGTCTGGCAAAGCACGAAGTGCATAATGGCGACGTCTTCTATTTGCCCGCAGGGCGTATTCACGCCATCGGAAAAGGTGTGCTATTGGCCGAAGTGCAGCAGACATCTGACCTCACTTATCGTATATACGACTATAATCGCCCAGGCTTGGACGGCAAGCCACGTGCCCTACATACCGACCTGGCAGCACGCGCACTGGACTATAAGGTGTATAATGAATACCGCAATGCCTACAAAGATACTATTGACACAGCCAATGCCTGTCTGGATACCGAGCATTTTAGCGTGCGGGTAGTGTCCATCAAAAATCCTATACGACGCAACATGGTGAACTACGATTCGTTTGTCATAGCCACATGCATGCAAGGCACATGCACCATACGCATACGTAGCACACACGACGAAGTGGAACTGCAAGAGGGCTTCTCGTGCCTTATCCCTGCTGCTATAGCCGACTACGATATCCTACCAAAGAGTGGACAAGAAACCAAACTGCTGGAGTCGTATATTAATAATGCCAATACACAAAGCACCTTGCGCCGATTGATCTCGCAATTCTTGCACTGGAGTGGGGTATAGAAGGGGGTGTTGATAAGGAAAAACGATGCCAGAGATACTATTGCACTACATATGGCAACAACGCATGTGGGCACAAATGGAGCAATACACCACCGATGGACTGACGATGGAAGTGTTGTCGGTGGGCGAACATAATCGCGATGCGGGACCCGACTTCAGCCATGCACATTTGCGAATAGGCAAACAAGAATGGGTGGGCAATGTGGAAATACACGTGAGAGCATCCGACTGGCGACGCCATCAGCATCATACGAATCCTGCATACGACAATGTGATATTGCATGTGGTGTGCGATGCCGATGAACAAGCCTATAACTCGCGAGGCGAAGCTATCAAACAATGCGTATTGCGTTATCCTCAAGCAAAAGACTATCTAGCTGACCTGATAGCAGCTGCCCAACAAATGGATAGCGCAATAGCCAATATCCCCTGTAGCCAATCGCTGATCACACTGCCTTCGATGCTCACAGACGGGTGGCGCAAGACACTCCTGCTGGAGCGATGGCGATGCAAAACGGAATCTATCGAACGACTGCTACAACTGACTAAAAACAACTGGGCAGAAGCATTCTATATCACTTTGGCACACAACTTTGGCTTTCATACCAATAGCCAGCCCTTCGAATTACTAGCTATTCAAACGCCATTGTCCTATATCCTGAAACACCGCAATAGTCCATTCCAAGTGACTGCCATGTTACTCGGCCAATCGGGACTGCTGACAGAAAACACAACTACCACCGATGAAGAACGGACACTGCTGCAAGAATATCGCTTCTTGCAAAATAAATTTAGTCTCACACCTATCGCTGCCGTACAATGGAAAAGAGCACGACTGCGACCACAAAATGCGCCAGAAGTGCGCATACGACAGTTTGCTCAATTGATATGCCAATCGGAATGGCTATTCTCGCAGTCGCTCAAAGGAAATACAATACAAGACCTACGCGAACTATTGCAATTACACCCACAATTGGATACGCGTTTCCAAGCAGCACCTGCGATAGGACAAACTTCGGTGGACATACTCCTCATCAATACCCTCTTGCCCTATCGCTATGCCTACGCGAGAGCGCAAAAGGATAGGATGGCAATGCAGCAAGCTATTGACCTAATGGCTGAGATACCCGCAGAAAATAATACCATTATCCGACAATGGCGCATGTTGGGACAAGAAATCAAATCTGCTGCTGATACCCAAGCGCTCATACACTTATACCAACACTATTGCCAACACGAACAATGTATTCACTGCGAAGTGGGACAACAGGTGTTTGAACTATGGAAACAATAGAGAGGGAGATTTGTTCTTTAAAGACAAAATAGACCAAGGGACTTTTATTTGTGAAGAAAATATAAAAAATATTAACATAAAGATATGTGAGGTAGTGGGTTTGGTATGGTTTTTGTGTGTATTATAGTGAAACTATAAAATAATAATAATTAACAAATAGAATACTATGACAAAGAAATTTATTTGCCCAATCTGTGGATATGTACACGAGGGTACTGAGGCACCAGAGCGTTGCCCACAATGCAAACAAATCGTAACATGGAAAGTAGTAGATGAGACCGCTGGTATTGCATTTGCATGCGAGCATATCATTGGTGTAGCAAAAGATACCGACGAAGAAATGATTAAAGACCTGAACGCACATTTCATGGGCGAAGCTACCGAAGTAGGTATGTACTTGGCTATGTCGCGTCAGGCTGACCGCGAAGGCTATCCAGAAATCGCAGAGGCTTTCAAACGCTATGCTTGGGAGGAAGCTGAACACTGCTCTAAGTTTGCTGAATTGCTCGGCGAAGTGGTATGGAGCACAAAAGAGAACCTCGAAAAACGTATGATGGCTGAGGCTGGCGCATGCGACGACAAATTGCGTATTGCTAAACGCGCTAAAGCTATGGACTGGGACGCTATCCACGATACTGTACACGAAATGGCTAAAGATGAGGCTCGCCACGGCAAAGGCTTCGAAGGACTCTACAACCGCTATTTCAAGAAATAAATCATCTTGTATTACTAAAGGAAAGAGGATAGCATGGCTATCCTCTTTTTTTAGGGGTATAGGCAGAAAAAAGCCGTCTCGCGGCTTAATTGGTATTGCTCGCTTCGCTCGTAATACCTAAGAAAAAAGCCGTCTCGCGGCTTAGCTGGTATTGCTCGCTTCGCTCGTAATACCTAAGAAAAAAGCCGTCTCGCGACGGCTATTTTTCCACGGTATTAGTCTGTTTGATTTTTTAAGGTACAAAAAAGATTGAGTTGGTTTTAAAAACCGATGCAAAGGTAGTGCTTTTTTAGAATACCCGCAAGAGCAAATTTATGTTGTGCAACACCTTTTACATTTTTTTTATACCAAAAGGTGTTTAATAACATGTTTTGCCCTATCATGAATCACAATCTTTCTAATTCAATAACCTCTAAATCACGTATTTCTTTACCGTCAATTACAAATCTAAGTAAGGTCTGCACAGCCTGCCATCCTTGCTTGCCCGCTGCACCTGGATTCATCGTTAGCATCTGCCATGTGGAATCATATTGCACCTTTAATATATGACTATGACCACAAACAAAGAGTTGTGGCGTTTCCTTTTTGAACATGGGTAATAGCCATGGATTATACTTGCCAGGATAACCCCCGATATGCGTGAGCAAAACATCGACTTCCTCCACGCGAAAACGATAGAATTCGCTGAGCGTGTAACGCACGTCCCCACTATCCATATTACCATATACCGCACGCGTAGGCTTAAACTCACGAAGATGCTGTAGCACCATAGCGCTGCCTATATCTCCTGCATGCCAAATCTCATCCACGTTGGCAAAATGCTCTAATACGCGTGGATCCAGATAACCGTGTGTGTCGCTCAGTAGTCCTATTCGGGTCATAGCAGTTGTGTAGTGTGGTGTAGCAGTTGTGTAGCAGTGGGTTAGCGGCGTTCGGCGCGGTTCATGATTAGGATACTTATTATAATCGCAGCGATAGCAACTGACAAAAAGAACACCACATCGCGCATATCTAGCACACCACGTGAGATGCTACTATAGTGGTCTTGCAACGTGAGCCAGAAGAGAGTGAAGCAACTTGCTCCCCCTAAGATAAACGCTACCAATTGGCTGCGAGTGAATGTACTACATAGCATACCAATACCCGTGAACGATGCACTAAGGAAAATCAATCCCATCATGGAACCAACGAACTGACCACTATCAATATTGCCAATGGGCTCTGCCATGTAGTACAAAATGAAATAATGTACCACGCATGGAAGCAAGGCAATAATGGTCAATAAGAAGGCTGCCATATATTTGCTTACTACAATTCGCCATAGTGGAATTGGTTGTGCGCGAAGGAGTGTCCAAGTGCCCGTTTGACGCTCTTCTGCAAATAGTCGCATGGTCAGTGCAGGGCATACGAGCATAAGTAGCCAAGGACTGATCTGAAACAGTCCGTCCACTTGGGCATAGCCCGATTCAATCACATTCCATTGACCGGGAATGACCCAAAGCAATAAACTAATAGCCAACAGAAACAACCCAATCACGATATACGCGACAGGAGTGGAAAAATAATATGATAATTCTTTTCGAAACACTGTTATTTAAACTCTAAACTGTAGCTCGCTAAACGAGCGTCCTATAAACTATTTTTTTACTGGTGTTTTGGGGAAGATAATCCAGAAAGCGATAGCCACTACCAAAGCAAAAGCAGCGAAGATATACCAACTTGTTTGCCAACCTTGCCATACTGCCATAGGACCAGCAGCAACTACCTCTTCTGCGTGAACAAAGTGGTTGACAATCGCTTGCGCTGCCAATGTACCAATCGTAGCACCAAAGCCGTTGGTCATCATTACAAACAGACCTTGTGCACTGGAGCGTTGTGCTGGATTGGTTTCTTGATCCACATACAAAGAACCAGAGATATTAAAGAAATCAAAAGCAAAGCCATAAACGATACAACTGAGCACAAAGAGGATCACACCTGGCATACCTGGATCGCCTGCACCAAACAAACCAAAACGCAATATCCATGCAAACATGGCCATCAGCATTACTGACTTGATACCAAAGCGCTTCAAGAAGAATGGGATAAACAATATGCACAATGCCTCGCAGATTTGTGAGATAGAAATCAGGATATTAGCATGTTGTACACCGAAGGTATCAGCAAACTCCTCAATTGCTCCAAAGCTGGTAATGAATGGATTCGCATAGCCATTGGTGATTTGCAAGCACATACCAAGCAGCATTGAGAAGATGAAGAATACTGCCATTTTCTTTTGTTTGAACAGCGCAAATGCCTCCAATCCCAATGCCTCAACAAGGGATTTGGTTTCTACATGACCTTTTACTGGGCATTGTGGCAAAGTGAGTGAATAGATGGCTAATACAATGCTCAACCCACCACTAACAATAAATTGATTTGGAGTAGCTTGGAAACCACACAAGTCCACTACCCACATGGTTACGATAAAGCCTACTGTACCAAGCACGCGGATAGGAGGGAAGTCTTTAACCGTGTCTAGGTTAGCTTGTGTCAAGGCAGTATAAGCCACAGAGTTGCTGAGCGCAAGAGTAGGCATGAAGAATGCTACCGAAGCGGTGTAGAGCGAAAACAATGTAGCAAATTGCACACCATCACCAGCAAACAGGCCATACGTACCTGTGGCAATCATAAACGTACCTGCCAATGCATGGCAAAGGCTCAATGCCTTTTGTGCAGGAATCCAGCGGTCAGCCACAATACCCATGAGTGCGGGCATGATAAGACTGACGATACCTTGAATGGAATAGAACCAACCGATATTGGTAGCCATACCATGTGTAGCAAGGTAGGTACCCATTGATGTTAAATACGCTCCCCAAACCGCAAATTCGAGGAAGTTCATGACTGTTAGTCGAAGTTTGATGTTCTTCATATTCTGTATGTTTTTAAGTTTATAGTTTATAGTGTAAAGGCTGGGCGGCGGAGCCGCAAATTCTCGCCTCTAACCTCTAACCTTTAATCTCATATCAAAACTCACTGGTAAAGTGGAACTTGATATTCTTATAGTCGTTCTGCGCCATTTGCAACACGTAGCCGCTGTCAGCCATAAAGACGTCGCGACCGTCTTTATCTTTAGCCATGTATTGGGCTTTGCGTTTTTTGAACATCTCTAGTTCTTGTTCGTTGTCGGATTCTATCCAGCAAGCCTTGAACATTTGCAAGGGTTCCCAACGGCACTTGGCTTGGTACTCGTGTTCCAAACGGTATTGGATAACCTCGAACTGCAGTTGTCCGACAGTACCAATGATCTTACGGCCATTGAATTGGCTCACAAAGAGCTGTGCCACACCTTCGTCCATAAGTTGGTTGACACCTTTTTCAAGCTGCTTTTGCTTCATTGGATCGGCGTTCTCAATGTATTTGAACATCTCAGGCGAGAAGGAGGGTAGTCCTTTGAAGTGCAGGGTCTCGCCAGCGGTGAGTGTATCACCAATTTTGAAGTTGCCGGTATCTGGCAAACCCACTATATCACCTGCAAATGCCTCATCCACAGTCTCTTTGCGCTGTGCCATGAAGCACGTAGGTGCCGCAAATCGCATCTGTCGGTTCTCGCGTACGTGCTTATAATAGGTGTTGCGCACGAACTTGCCCGAACAAATCTTGAAAAACGCAATGCAAGAACGATGGTTGGGGTCCATATTCGCATGGATCTTAAAGCAGAAAGCGGTAAATCCATCTTCCATCGGTTCGACCTTACGCTCCATTGCCTCCACTGGTCGTGGCGAAGGAGCAATCTGCACAAAGCATTCCAATAGTTCTTTCACACCAAAGGTATTCAACGCCGAACCAAAGAACACTGGTGCTAACTCTCCTGCCAAATATTCCTCTTGGCTGAATGGATTATAGACGCCCTCAATCATCTCTAAATCTTCTCGCAGTTTCATAGCATCGCTTTCGCCAACGAGCTGAGCAATCTGTGGATCGCTTACGTCATCGAAACGGATAGACTCGGTGACTTGCGTTTTGTTAGGCGTGTAGAGGTCGAGAGTGGATTGGAAGATGTTGTACACCCCCTTGAATCGTTGTCCGCTATTAATAGGCCATGAGAGCGGGCGGACATGTATTCCGAGTTCGCTCTCCACTTCGTCCATAAGGTCGAATGGGTCTTTACCTTCTCGGTCCATCTTATTGATAAAGACCATGACAGGTGTCTTGCGCATGCGGCAGACTTGCATGAGTCGGCGGGTTTGGGTTTCCACACCTTTGGCCGAGTCAATAACAATGACTACCGAGTCCACTGCAGTCAGCGTGCGGAAAGTGTCCTCCGCAAAGTCTTGGTGACCAGGAGTGTCGAGGATATTGATGTGGTAATTGTTGTAGTCAAAACCCATCACGGAAGTCGCTACGGAGATACCACGTTGCTTCTCAATCTCCATCCAGTCGGAGGTAGCAGTTTTGCGAATTTTATTGGATTTTACAGCTCCTGCTACGTGGATAGCACCTCCATATAGCAGCAGTTTTTCGGTAAGCGTCGTTTTACCCGCATCTGGGTGCGAGATGATTGCAAAGGTGCGGCGACGCAGGATTTCTTGTTGTTCGGCGTTATTAAGCATTGTATAGTGTGGTGTAGTATTGTTTAGTGTTGTGTAAAGTTGTGTAGTATATCTTCGATGGTGCGTGGCAGGAGTTGTTTCTCCTCTTGTTGCACTCGTGCAGTAAGACTATCAGGAGTGTCGTTTAGCAGTACAGGAACGGTGGCTTGTGCGATGATACTACCGCCATCAATTTGTGCGCTGACATAGTGAACAGTACATCCTGCCACTTTATCTCCCGCCGCTAATACCGCCTCTTGGACATGAACCCCATACATGCCTTTGCCACCATGTTTGGGCAAGAGCGATGGATGGATATTGATAATGCGTTTTTCCCACTTTGCGCATATCCACTCTGGGATGATGGCTAAGAAGCCTGCCAGTACGATGAGCTGTACGTGGTTGTCCGTCAGTGCTTGGTCTATCGCTTCCCAGTCTTTGGATTGTAGGGTAGGGATATTTGCTTGTTTAGCTCGCTCTATAGATGGACATTCGCGATTGGTAACAACCAATGCAATGTGGTAGCCGCGCTGCGTTTGCTGATCAATCAACGTTTGCAGCGTGGTACCAGTGCCTGAAGCCAGTACTGCGATATGTGATAGGGTACTCATTTAATGTCCGCGTACAAATACTCCTTCGGATTGATTCTCAATAAAGCAATTCTCATCCGAATGATCTTCAGCAAATGCTGTCTCTTGTTCTTGTATGTATTCCTCGTAGGTCATATTTAGATCGCTTCGCTGCTAGATCACTTCGTTGTTAGATCGCTTCGCTGTTAGACCAATTCGTTGTTAGAGGTCAGTCTCATGGCATCTAACAGCGCTTTAGCGCGGTCCAACAGTGCGCAGCACGGTCTAACTTCTAACAGCCCGCAGGGCGGTCTTATCGCAATTTTGCTCCGAATTTCTCCTCGAAGGTCTTGAGCAGTTTCGCCATGATGGCTTCAATTTGCTTATCCTTGAGGGTGTTCTCAGTGTCTTGCAAGATGAATGATAGTGCATAACTCTTCTTGCCTGCTTCTAGATTCTTGCCTTCGTACACATCGAAGAGGTTGACTGCTTTCAATAGCTTCTTCTCGGCTGCCAATGCGGCTTTTGCCAAATCAGCGAACTTCACGGACTTGTCCACGAGGAGTGCGAAGTCGCGTTTCACCTCTGGGAACTTAGGCAGGTCGTTGATGACTGGTTTGTATTGCTTGTTGAGGCGCAGCAGCATGTTCCAATCCAAGTCGGCGTAATAGACAGGATTGTCAATGTCGAATGCCTTGAGCAGTTTGCCGTTTACGATGCCCATATAGCCAATCTGTTTGCCGTTAGGTGCTTTGATTGCCATACCATCGGCACAGAGTTCATTCTCCAATGGCTCAAGCGTGCAGTTAGCGATATTCACGCCCAAACGACGGAGCACGTTGTTCACATATGCATGCAGGGTGTAGAAACTAGTCTTCTCCTCTTTTTGCACCCATGATTGTGCAGCTTTGTTACCTGTCAACCACAATGCTAAGTGTGGTTCTTCGCTATATGCGTAGAGTGGGTCGTATGTCCAATGTGGGTCTTTGGCTTGACGGTCGGCAATCTTCTGTGCGTTGTAGTGGTAGCAGTTGCCAAACTCATAGAACTTCAGGTCGGCATTCTTGCGATTCGCATTGCGTTGGATACTCTCGAGTCCACCAAACAGCAAGGTCTGACGCATTACGCCTAAGTCTTGGCTGAGTGGGTTCATGATTTTCACGCAGGTAGCCAACGACAATCCTTCCAATGGCTCATAGTACGATACCTTGGTGAGTGAGTTGTTCAATATCTCATTGAATCCTTGAGCAGTCAATTGCTCGGATATACGAATCTGCAATGCCACTGGGTTGGGCTTTGGATTATAGCTGAGTGAAGTATTCAACTTCTCTGGGAACTCTACATTGTTGTAGCCGTAGATGCGGAGAATATCCTCCACTACATCACATTCGCGTTGTACATCCACGCGGTAGCGAGGCACGCCTAACTGCCATACTTTACCTTCTTTGCTGTAAATATCCACCTCCATTGCGCGGAGAATGTGCTCAATCAATTCCTCGCCAATCTCCTTGCCAATCAAGGAATTTACGCGGTCGATGTTTAATTCTACTGGGAATGGCGCAAAGGTGGTCTTACCTTGGTTAGTGATCTCCATTGCAATTTCTCCGCCTGCTACCTCTTGGATGAGCAATGCGCAACGTTTGAGTACGTAGAGAGTATTATTTGGGTCGCAACCACGCTCATAGCGGAAACTTGCATCGGTAGATAACTGATGACGGCGAGCGGTCTTGCGGATGCTCACTGGGTCGAAATAGGCACTCTCCAAGAAGACATTGGTGGTGGTCTCTGAGATACCAGAGTCTTGTCCACCGAATACACCTGCGATACACATTGGCTCTTCTGCATTGCAAATCATCAGGTCAGCAGCTGATAGGGTACGCTCTACGCCATCGAGGGTCACGAACTTCTGACCTTCGGTAGCGTTCTTCACGATCACTTTATTGCCTTTGATCTTATCTGCATCAAAAGAGTGGAGTGCTTGTCCCATCTCGTGCAGTACGAAGTTGGTCACGTCCACCACGTTGTTGATAGGGCGAATACCGATGGTGTTGAGGGCTTTCTTGAGCCAATCGGGCGACTCCTTGATCGTCACGCCTTTGATACTCACGCCCGTGTAGCGAGGGCATGCTTCAGCATTCTCTACCACTACTTCGATAGGCAATGCATTGCTATTTACTTTGAAATCCTCAACGCATGGCTTCTCTAGCCTTATCGCCTCATCGCCTTTCGCCGTATAGTATGCGTATAGGTCGCGTGCTACGCCGTAGTGACTAGCACCATCGGCACGGTTAGGAGTGATATCTACCTCAATCAAGGTATCATCTTCCACTCCAAAATACTCCTTAGCAGGCATACCTACTGGTGTGTCGGCAGGCAATACCATAATACCATCATGACTGGTACCTACGCCAATCTCGTCTTCGGCACAAATCATACCCAAAGATTCTTCGCCACGAATCTTGCCTTTCTTGATAGTGAATTTCTCATCGCCGTCGTAGAGCACAGTGCCTACGGTGGCTACAATCACTTTTTGTCCAGCAGCTACATTAGGTGCACCGCACACAATCTGCAATGGCTCTGCATCGGGAGCCATGCGAGTAGTGGTGATATGCAAGTGGTCGGAGTTTGGGTGATCTATGCAAGTAATCACTTCACCTACTACAAGACCTTCCAACCCGCCTTTGATGGTTTGTACTTTCTCTACTTTGCCTACTTCCAAACCGATGGAAGTCAAGATTTGTGCTACTTGCTCTGCGCTGTCATGGAGCGCGATGTAGCGTTTCAACCAGTTGTACGATATATTCATAATGTCTTTATTTTATTCTAAAATAAGTGCCTGACTATTATTTAATGGCTATAAACAGCCAATTTGGGCGCAAAGGTACGAAAAAATACGCATATATGCAAGAAAATAGCGTTTTTTTCACTATTTTCAGTTCATGGTAAGCGTTTGTGACGCGATAATAGAGCAGCATTTTCAATGCTATTTTTGAGTGTGTTGGCGACCTGCGTGCCAGAGCTGGTAGGAGTTGAGCAAGTTCTGACAAAGGATATATGCCGCAGGACCTATAGCTGCCAGTGGATTGAGATACATGTGTGCTAACCAAATACCCAGTGCTGTGTTTTTCTGACCAAAAGCTTGACCTGCCGTGACGCGGCTCTTTTCGTTCACCGTATAATTGGCTGCCGCTGGATTGATGAGAATGTCCTGGTAATCAGTGCCATGACTATCTGCGGGGAAATGGTAACCTATCCAACGCCCTAAAGAAAATTGCAATAAACATGCAACCAACGCACCTATGCATATAATAATGATTGTAAGTGCAGAATACTCGTGCGTGAGTAGTGTGTATGTGATGCGCGACATGAGCACGATAAGCAATATAATCCATAGATAGAAGGGTAGAGAGGAAAGAAGGTGAGAAGGTGAGGAAGCAATAGGGTGAGGAGGTGAGGAATGAAGGCGCTGGGCAATAAGACGGACCAACCATGCTGCCAAGAAAGGACCTAATAACAATGGGGCTACACGGCACAATATCTGCCACATGGCAGGGAAGAATGCTATGTCTATCGCTGGATTAATCAACGGAAATAATGCCGGAACGATGAGTGCCGTAGCAAAATTGCTCAACAGACTGAAAGTTGTAAGGTTCTGAATACTACCCCCTAACTTACCCGCAATAATAGGCGCAGCCGTGGCTGTAGGCATTAGGATGCACAGAATAAGGGATTGGGCTATAGGACTATTAGGCGACAGAACGATAAGGCTCGAAGGCAAGGAAGAGAGGAGATGGAAAGAAAATAGGAGGATAGCTGTGAGGAGAAGTTGTACACCTAGGACTATCCAATGCCAACGACGCAGACGGAGATCAAGCGGATTAATCTTGCAGAAAGTGAAAAATAACATTAGGAAAATCAATGGTGACGTCAGCCAATCCAAATGACGAAACCATTGATACCCCAAAACTCCTATCACCATTGCGATGATAAGTGCGTAACGGTCTATGAAACGACGAACTTGAGTCACAAAACACCCTCCTACTGTACGATAATCGGGTGCAAAATTACAAAAATATTTACAAATTACAAAATTTAGGAAGTACTATTTGTAAAAAATCTTGTACCAAACGACATAAGAGGGTTTATACCATTTTTTTGATGAGTTTGAATAATTTGTATGGCATATAGCGGAAAGGCATGTCCACCCATGTAGGAGTCTTGATGATAGCACGGCGATGAGAGAAAGACAAAAAACTATCTTTACCATGATACGACCCCATACCCGAATTGCCCACACCACCAAATGGCACATCATGGTTCACAATGTGCATAATCACATCGTTGATACATGCACCGCCAGAAGAAGTGTGGCGCAGAATATAGTCACCCTTATCCCCAAAATAGTACAAAGCTAATGGTTTCTCACGTTTATTAATGAATGTAGTAACTTCCTCAATATGTTTGAACGTCAATACAGGGAAAATAGGACCGAAAATCTCCTCTTGCATTACAGGTGCATCGGGACTAACATCGGTGAGGATGGTAGGGGAGAGATAACGCGTGGCTTTGTCGTATGTACCGCCGTGGTAGATATGGCCATTGGCGATAGGCGATGGGTTATTGGACGCTTCGCTATTGGATATAGGGAGGTAACTGATGAGGCGGTCGAGAGCTTTGTCGTTGACGATGCGCACAAAGTGTTTTGCTTTTTTGGGGTCCTTGGTTAGCAGGTGTTTCCATTCTTTGACAAGAAGCTTGAGAAAACCTTCTTGAATATCTTCATGAATCAAGAGATAGTCAGGTGCTATACACGTCTGTCCTGCATTGAGTACTTTGCCCCATGCTACACGTTTGGCCGCTACTTTGAGGTCTGCAGACTTGTCAATGATACATGGACTCTTGCCTCCCAACTCAAGCACGACTGGAGTGAGGTGTTTGGCAGCTGCCTCCATGACCATCTTGCCTAGCGCAGGACTACCTGTAAAGAAAATAATATCCCATCGTTCCGCCAATAGCATTTTGTTCACTTCACGATTGCCTTCCACAATAGCCACTTGCTCGGGACGGAACGTGGCGCGAATCATCTCGGTGAGTACACGCGAGACATTGGGTACATATGGCGAAGGCTTGAGCATAGCCGTACAACCCGCAGAAAGTGCACCAACTAGTGGATTGAGCAGCAGTTGAACGGGATAATTCCATGGCGCAATGATAAGCGCGTTACCCAATGGTTCTTTGATGATTTTGCTACTAGCAGGCAAAATAGCCAAAGGAGAAGATTTGCGCTCTGGACGTGCCCAACTATGCATATGCTTGAGGTGATTGCGTATCTCACCATAGACAATACTCAGTTCGGTGAGGTATGCCTCCTCATAGGATTTATGCAAATCCGTCCAAAGGGCTTCGGTTAGTTGCTGCTCATAATGATGCAATGCCTTATCCAATTGACGCAGCAAATCCTTGCGTAATGATAGCGAAAGAGTATGACCCGCTTTAAAATAAACGCGTTGCTTTTGTAGGGTAGTTGAAATGTAGTTTTGCATATTGTAGTACTTATAATGATGTGTCTATTTTCTCTTGGTAATCATATGATTAGGTTCAAATGAGGATAGGTGAAAAGCAGAGGATAAATAAGTGGGGTTAATTGTTTCGTCCAGTGAATTTGTCCATAGCATGATAAATACCAAAAATTGTGCCAAAAATATAGTCGAACACTCGGAATGGCAAAACAGATTGCCAAAAACGTATAAAATGGAATCCAAACGGAATACCACAGAAAATTGTATTGCGCTCAATGGCACGGATAATCTTTTGGGCTGTTGGTTCGGGTTTGAGAATAGGGAAGATTTTAGAATGGACACCATTGAACATACCCGTATTAATATAATAAGGTGCAATCGTAGTGCAACGAACATTAGAACGCATTTGCTGTAATTCGATACGCACAGAGTCGCTCCAGCCAATCATAGCCCACTTGCTAGCACCATAGACAGACATTTTGGGATTGCTGAGCATACCACCTGCCGAGGCGATATTGCAAATGTGTCCGTCGTTAGCAGCCAACATATCAGGCAATATTTGCTGTGCAATAACCATTGGCGCAATCGTATTAACCTCCATCGTGAGGCGAATATCTTGCACAGTTTGTTGGTCAAACGTTTTGTTACCACGCACAATGCCCGCGCAGTTAATGAGTATGCCAATATTGCCATGGCGCATTTTAACATGTTGATAGGTGGTAGCTACTGCAGTGCTATTGGTGATATCCAACGCATAGGTAAAGACCTTACCATAAGCACTGAGTTCTTGAGCTGTTTGCTGCATCAATGATTCGTTTATATCCCATATAATGAGTGATTTAGCACCTTTTTGAAGGACAATGCGTCCCATGATTTTTCCTATACCAGAGGCTCCGCCTGTAATAAGGATATTGCGATTTTTAATTTGTGTCATAATCTTATTTTAATTAATGATGTTATGTATGTGGTTTATACGTTTACATTCAATAATTATGCCAAAGCGGTGGCAAAGGTAATATAATATTTTCGAACAAATGTTCAGTTTTTTGTAAAAAATGTTGTGTATATAGTTTTTTTTTAATACCTTTGCCGCCGATTTAGATGAATGACTAACATTAAAACACAAATAATATGGTAGAAGATCGTAGAGATAGGATACTGCTTAAAGCTCTGGAATTGTATATGATAGAGGGATATTCCAATGTATCGATTACGGACTTACAAGCAGCATTGGATATGGGACGTGGTACGTTGTACTATTATTTCAAAGATAAAGACGAGTTATTTCAAGAAGTAGTGGATATGTTCCTCATTAAACCAAAACAACGTGCCTTGGAGCGTGTGAAAGAAAATGCTACTATTCCTGATATGATAGAAGCAATGCTATATTATCTTAATCAACTGAAAGAGTTCTATGATCAAGTTGAAAACAAAAATATTAATACCTCGAATGTAGTAACCGTGATGTACACCGCGTATAGCAAATTTCCTGAATTATACAAAAAAGCACGTAAACTTTACGAATATGAACTCAATTTGTGGATACAATCTATTAAAGGTAGCATGCGCGCGGGCGTAATACGAGGGAATGTACCAATAGAAACTACAGCTCATATGTTTTTGCATATCAAAGATGGTTGGGATCCTGGTCGAACTGGTATGCCAATGAATTTTGATATTTTTCCACAGCAATATAATTATTTATACGACTTAATAAAGAAGGAAATTCCTTAAATAATGTATATTTATCCAAAAAAATGCACTTTTTTTGAAAAAAATGCATATTTATGCAGATTTCGAACGCTCGTTCGAAAAAAAAGGTGTACCTTTGTGGCAAATTCTAAAATTGTGTTAATATGGAATTAAAACATTACTTGGTTTATCTCCAAAATACCATTACCAATAAATGGTCGGATTTGGCGATGAAAGATTTAGATGGTGCTACCCAATACACCTATGGTGAGTTGGCTACACAAATTGCTCGTTTGCATACTACTTTCCGATTGTTGGGAATTAAAGAGGGAGATAAGATTGCTCTCTGCGGTCGCAATTGCTCCAATTGGGGTGTCACTTTTTTGGCTATCGAAACATATAAAGCAGTGGCAGTGAGTATTCTGCCCGATTTTACAGGCGAAGGCGTAGAGAACTTGGTAAATCACTCTGAAGCAAAACTGCTTTATACAGGTCCTAATGTGTTGAAAAAGATTGATGCAAAGAATATGCCTGCTCTGTCTGCCATGGTGCTCATGGATGATTTTAGCATGAAATTTGCTGCCAATGAAGAAGTGGAGAAGGCATATGCAAAGGTGGATAGTGCTTTTGCTGAAGAATGGCCTAATGGCTATAACAAGCAGGATGTAAACTATCCAACGGATAATATCGATGACTTGGCATTGCTAAACTATACTTCGGGTTCTACAGGTAATCCTAAGGGGGTGATGATTAGTCATAAGAACTTGAGCGGAAACATTGACTTCGCAGTGAAGCGTATTCCTCATAAACCGGGCGATAAAGTGCTGTCGATGTTGCCGGTGGCTCATATGTTCGGATTGATGTTTGAATTTTTGTATCAAGTGTGCGATGGTGCAGAGGTGTATTTCCTCACTAAGGCTCCTACGCCATCTGTGCTAATGAAGGCTTTTGCACAAGTGCATCCATTTATGATTCTCACTGTGCCATTGGTGATTGAGAAAATCATTAAGGGCAAAGTATTGCCAATCATTAGCAAACCTGTGATGAAAGTACTATGGAAAACTCCAGGTATTAAATGTCTTTTGCACAAAAAAGTACGCAATACATTGCTTGATGCTTTTGGTGGGGAATTGCGCTTCTTAATCATCGGTGGTGCCGCCCTCAACGAGGAAGTGGAGAAATGTATGAAAGATATGCATTTCCCATATTGCGTGGGTTATGGTATGACTGAATGTGCACCACTGGTGACATACGAAGATTGGTATAAATATGTGTACCGTTCGTGTGGTAAAGGCATCGTAGGCATGGAGATGCGTATTGATTCAGAAGATCCAGTTCACAAAGAGGGTGAGTTGCAATTGCGCGGTGTGAACGTGATGATGGGTTACTACAAAAACGAACAAGCATCTAAAGAAGCCTTTACCGAGGATGGTTGGATGCGTACAGGCGATTTGGGTATCATAGATAAAGAGGGTAACCTCTTCTTGCGCGGACGTAGCAAGAATATGCTACTCAGTCCTAACGGACAAAATATCTATCCAGAGGAGATAGAGGATAAACTCAACAGCCTGCCTCTCGTAACTGAATCTGTAGTAGTAGATCGCGAGCACAAATTGGTAGCATTAGTATACTCTGACCCATCGTTGGCGAAAGAAGAAGTGCTGCAAGGTAGATCGGTGGAGCAAGTAATGAAAGAGAATGTAGCGAAACTCAACAAGATGTTACCTAACTACAGCCAAATAACTACTATTGAATTGGTTGAGAAAGAGTTTGAGAAAACACCTAAGCGTAGTATCAAGCGATTTATGTACAAATAATATATGGTAGAAATACCATAAACCATAGGTTTTTCTAACCTATTATTTTGATTGTGTGTAGAATAGAGGCGTTGTGAAACGTTTCTATTCGTTTTTTAGGAAGAGGGAAGGGAAAGAGAAAAGGGTTAGCAACGAGAGGCAAGAATGAGAGTAGGTTTGCCTGCATGACGTGCGCCAATCAGATAGAAATCGTTGCCATCTTGCAACTTGTATTTTTTACGTATTTGTTCGGGCGATAGCGGATAATTGCGCGATAGGATACTATATTTATATTTTTGGTTGAGGGCAGATGGTTTAGTTATGTGCGTATCAATTACTTTCCATACGCGACCTGGAAAATCTGGTAGGAGGTTGTTAGAGGTATAGAGGTGGGTATTTGTATCTAATTTATTAAGGTCGTGTCGCTTACCCACTAGGCGATATGCTCCTGCTTTGATAATCGAAGCATTAGGTTCATAGATATATTTGTCAATCGTATTCGCCATTGTACATTGCGCTGCTTTTTCTTCCGACTGAGTGAACGTGAAACAAGTTGTATTATCATGATCAATATTCACTGCATGAATGGTGGATTGACCTGTAATAAATAGCACTTCTTTTACCTCGTTATGCAGTGCCACTACATGTACATCCCATTTATTTCCCAGTGATTGCATAGCTGCTGAAATATCTAACATTGGGCTGAATTTAATCATAATAGCGGAAGCGTATTTGCGAAGAGTTGGCAATATTTCTATTACATTGGGTTCGCAATCCTCAATGCGAAAAACTTTGCCACCAGATTGGCTTCGACGTGCGGGGTCTAGATAGATGAGGACTGAAGATTGAGTGTTGAATGTTGAAAGAATAGAGGTAAAAAACTCTTCTGCAGTAGTGTTATGTACCTGAATGTGTGGACGATAAAGAGAGAAATTATGTTTAGCAATAGCGCATAATTCCGCATTGCGTTCTACATAATGTGCTTCGGATATATGTTCAGACATAAAGAAAGTATCTACACCATAACCTGCTGTAAGGTCAATCAACACGTTGTAAGCATATGGTGCAATCAGAGTTGCTTTGTAGCGTGCTGTAGCTTCGCTGGAGCATTGCTCGCATGACAAACGAACGGGATACCACCAATCTGTAGTTTGAGCAAAAGTTGGCAGCTTGTTTTTAGTACGTTGCCAGCCCTCCACTTGCTGAAGAAGAAAACGGAAATCGGTATCCGATAATTGCGGATACCGATTGCGCTGCAAAGCCAACTGCTGCACATCATCGTGCAAATGCTCAGCCAAGATTGTATGGAAAATTGTGTCCAAAAATATTAGTCCTTGGTAGTTACTACGATAGTGAAATCCATGTCTGTAGGATTGATGTTCTCATGATCTTCGTATGCAAAATCACTGGCACGGTAATTGAATTCTACCCAACCTATGCCATATACACAGTCAACGGTCTCAGTATAGTAATTCCACACACCATTTTCCAATAGTTCCTCATAATGGCGTACGTATGGTAAAACGTGTTTGTATGGATCATTGCTACGTTTGTCATACACCACAAAAGCTTGCACTTCGCCTTCCTCGAAAACGGATGCCGTGATTTCTGGAACCTCTACAACGGCATAAAAATAATTGTTGTTGTAAGGCGAACCATCGTAATCCGTGTATTGCCAATCTCTGGCACTTACATGTACGTCATAGCTCTCCACAGTAAAACCATACTGGTTGTATGTATTGCCACAACTTACCAATGTAATTAATGGCAACAATAAAGCTAAAATCTTTTTCATCTTGATAACAAATAAATGGTTTAACAATAGTTTTCTATACAAATTGTGTGCAAAGGTAGCATATTTTTTGTATATATCCAAATTTTTTCGTACCTTTGCAGCAAAATTTCATCAAATATGAAAAAAATACTTACTTTTATCGCTATGTATTGCTTCTGCACAATTCTGTGCGCGCAATCGGTTAATGCTACTTACCAAGCATATATTGAGCAATATCGCGACATTGCTATTGCACAACAAAAAAAGCACGGAATACCTGCATCGATTACCCTTGCACAAGGAATATTGGAGTCTGCTGCAGGAAAATCAGAATTGGCTATGAAAGCTAAAAACCACTTTGGTATCAAATGTACTTCAGATTGGACAGGACCTACATATAGCCATGATGACAACAAAGCAGGAGAATGTTTTCGCAAGTATTCGAATGTGAGTAATTCATTTGAGGATCATTCTCTTTTCTTGAAACGTTCACGGTATGCTAGTTTGTTTGAATTGTCGGTAAAGGATTACAAGAATTGGGCATATGGATTGAAAGCATGTGGATATGCGACTGATCCAAAATATCCTGAAAAATTGATTCGAATAATCGAACTATATGACTTGGACAAGTTAGCATCTGGGAAAAATATTGCCAAGACCAGCGATGATTCTAAAAAAAAAACTTCCACAGAAGACGCAGACATTGAGATTGCCTTTGCCGAACAAGAATATATGGAAGACTACAGTATGCCAGCAATGGATGATTTGGAACTCTTTTACAACCATCGTTCTGGCTCACGCAATGGAGTTAGATATATCATCGCAGGACCAAGCGAAACATATGCTTCGCTAGCACATTTCCTAAATATGTACGAGCGTACCCTGCGCAAATACAACGATGCTTTGGACGGACGTGAATTAAATGAAGGGGATATTGTGTATATCTATCCGAAGAAAAATCGAGCTGAACGCAGATATACATTTTGTCATATGCGTGAAGGAGAAACATTGTGGCATGTATCGCAACGATATGCTATTAAGATGAAGAGTTTGTGTAAATTGAATGGCATACCTAATGGTTCAACGATGCGCACCCATTATCAATTAAATCTCAGATAAGTACGTTATTCTCGTTATCTTATGGAGATACACAAAGCACGTGCTATAGGTGAGTTGTTGGCCGATTTTATTCATGGTTCGGAATTGGAACAACCATTATTGGAACGCAAAGTATTAACTTTGTGGCCAGAGTTGTTGGGTCCTACTATAGCACAAATGACTGGTGAAATCCAAGTAAAGAATGGTGTTTTGCTGGTGCATATTCGTTCGGCAGCGCTTAAAGCGCAATTGTTTGAAGTGCGCTACGAATTGGTTCGTAAATTGAATGCAGCAGTAGGAGCCAATGTGCTGAAAGACATTCGTTTGTTGGGTTGATGAAAGTTGCACGTATATGGATATGACTTATCCTCAGAACATAGAATCCAAAATCGATTTTCAAGTTATTCGTGATAGCCTAAAGGGTTGTTGCACATCTTCGTTGGGTAAGGAAAAAGTGGAGCAAATGCAATGGCAGACGGATTATTCCTCTATCCAAATGCAACTTCAATATCTGCGCGAGATGATGGCTGTGCATACTGATCCTACTTTGAGTTTCCCACATGGTGAGATTTATGACTTGCGCGAAGCTCTTTCTCGCATTCGTATCGAGGGCCTATTTTTGGATGAGGCGGAACTTTTTTCACTAAGCAAACTGCTTGACTATGCTGCTCAATTGGAGCGCTTCTTTGCCACATTGGATAAAGTGAAATATCCACTACTATCTTCTAACCTTATTGCATCATCGCCTAATAGTCTTATTGCATTGATTGAAAGAATATTGGATCGTTATGGCAAAATGCGTGATAATGCTTCGCCAGAATTGGCACGTATCCGCAAGGAAATCAGTGCATCCCAAGGGGCTGTAAGTCGTACGTTGCATGCTATTTTACGTCAAGCGCAAGCAGAAGGTATATTAGACAAAGATGCTGCGCCCACGATGCGTGAGGGTAGGCTTGTATTACCGGTTCCACCTGCCTACAAACGGAAGATTGGCGGTATCGTTCACGATGAATCGGCAACGGGAAAGACTGTTTTTATCGAACCCCAACAGGTGGTAGAAGCCAACAATCGTATTCGTGAACTAGAGGGTGAGGAACGCAGAGAACGCATACGCATACTTATGGCTATCACGGCTGAGATACGCCCTGAGATTCCTGCTATTAGTGCTACGGAAGATTATTTAGCAGAGGTGGATTTCCTACGGGCTAAAGCATTGTTTGCATTGGATATTCATGCTATCGTACCAGAACTACATAATCGTCCACAGATTTTTTGGCGTGAAGCATATCACCCTGTATTATTGTTAAATTTCCGTCGTCAAGGTAAGATGGTTGTACCATTGACACTTACGCTTGATAAGAAACAACGCATATTGGTTATCAGTGGACCAAATGCCGGAGGTAAGTCGGTATGCCTTAAGACCGTAGCATTGTTGCAATATATGCTGCAATGTGGATTGGCAGTGCCTATGCATGAGGCAAGTCAGATGGGTATCTTCTCGCGTTTGATGTTGGATATAGGAGATGAGCAATCTATCGAAGACGACCTCTCTACCTATTCATCACATCTTCGCAATATGAAGTACTTTGTGCGCAATGCTAATGAGCATACGCTTTTGTTAATTGACGAGTTTGGTACGGGTACTGAACCCCTTATAGGTGGTGCAATAGCAGAAGCTGTGCTCGCCAAGCTGAACGAACAACATGCTTTTGGCGTGGTGACAACACACTATACCAATCTCAAGCACCTTGCAGAGCGTACCGATGGTATTGTCAATGGTGCGATGCTATACGATCGAGGACAACTCAAACCGCTCTTCCAACTATCTATTGGTCAGGCAGGTAGTAGTTTTGCGGTAGAGATCGCTCGCCAGATTGGTTTGCCCGAAACGATTATCCAACGGGCTACCGATATTGTCGGCGAAGAACATATTGACTATGACAAGCAACTCCAAGACATAGCTCGCGATAAACGTTACTGGGAGAATAAACGTCAGAATATCCGTCAGAAGGAGAAACATCTCGAAGAGAAGATTGCCCATTACGAGGAGCAGATGGCAGGTATCAAAGCCAAGAAACGTGCTATCTTGGAGGAGGCCAATGCCGAAGCGGCAGATTTGCTGCGCAAGAGCAATGCTACTATTGAGCGAACTATCCGCGAGATTAAGGAAGCAAAAGCGGAGAAGAAAGCTACCCAAGCAGCTCGCCAAAAGGTGGAGAACTTGAAAACGAAGGTCACTGCTAGCAGTCTGTCAGCGAAGCGATCTGACAGCAAAGCGATCCAACAGCAAAGCGATCTAACAGCAAAGCGGTCTAAGAACAAAGTTCTTCGTGATTTGAGCGAGTTGAAGATGTTGACCAAGAATCCTGCCAAATTGATTCAAGAAAGCAATACACCCAAACCCAAAATGGTTAGCAGCAATGTGGCGGATGAATTGCGTAAGAAGAAACTATCTTTCAAGCGTGAGTTGGATATCCGTGGATTGCGTGCTGATGAGGCTCTAGAAGTGTTGATAGCGTATGTAGATGATGCATTGATGGTTAATGCAGAACAAGTGACTATATTACATGGTACGGGTACCGGTGCACTCAAACAGGTTGTTCGTGACTATCTTTCTGAGCGTCAGAAGAGCATGCGTCGCTTGAAATCAGGCGACATCTCCTTCCACGACGGCGATCCCGACCGTGGTGGTGCAGGCATAACAATTATCGAGTTGTAACTTCTTTACACACAAACTTGCCACAAAAATTACTTAAGACAATTATTGTCTATTTTGTTGTCAATTATCGTCAATTCACAGGGTGTATTTTGTTGGGTTGAAAGAATGAGTGCGTAATTTCTAAGAGAAAACTGAAAGGTGAGATGAACCCCTCAGTCGCTATGCGACAGCTCCCCTATAAACAAGGGAGCAAAGATAGGACGCTCGCAGAGCGAGCTAATGGACGGCGTGATGCCTATTGGATATGGGACGACATTCCGCCTATTGGATAATGAGTAAGGAAGCAAAAAAGTGAAAAGTGAAGTGAAAAAATCGCAAAGATTTGCGTATGTGCGATATTTTCACTACCTTTGCGCTTTGAAACTCTGAAACATGCGCTAATGGCGCCTGAAACTTTTTAAAACTTTATAAAAAGAATATGAAAAAAATATTTCTTATCTTTGCTCTTTGCTCTTTGCTCTTTGCTCCAATAGCTATGGCGCAGGTGCAACCCGGTGATGAGCAGTATGCCGTGTCGCTGCACGTAGGGTATGGGCACAATCTGACATACGGGTCGTATGCGAACTTCGACATAGATGCCTATCTACCCATCAACAAGCATTTTGATATGCAAGCCAGTATCCGAACCAATACCGCCAACTTCTACACTGCAGGGGTGCAACTCAGACCAAAATTCGTATTGCCTGTGGGCGAACTATACCTCGAAGACCGACTGATAATGAGATGGGTCAACAGAGATAGCTTCCGCGATTTTGTACATGCTTTCTCAGTGGGATACAAGATGCAATATGTGAATGTGCAAGTGGGTATGAGCAATCGTATCATCACTCCATTGCCATACACCAAACGCAGCGAGGATGAGATGATACTCGAACCATTTGATGCCGTGTATCGCGTGGAAGCGTTTGTGCGACCACAGACATCGCCATGGAATATCAGCTTGTGCCTCTCGAACATGGACAACTACCAAGTGGAGCGGATGTGGCAACCGATGTTCTATTTAGGCGGTTGGTACGATATCAACGAGCATTGGCGCGTACGTCTATCGGGCAAAATGAAACTGGCAGGAATGTTCCACCTGAATGCACACTATTATGGCGCAGAACTGCGTGCAGGTGCGGAATATCGATTTTAGTGTTTAGTGAACGCGCCTATGGCGCTACTGTTTAGTGTTTAAAACATATACGAAATTATGAAAAAGAATATACAAATTGGTCTTGGTTTCTTGTTCCTTGTTCTTGGTTCCATCTTCACCGCTTGCGGACCAGAGGCACGATTGGATATGGTGGGTATGTTTGCTGGTACTTCACCAAAGATTGATGAACGTTTTGAGGAATCCAAAGTATATAATGACCAGCATGGTTTTACCACGCTGCAAGCCCCAGTGGATGACTATCGCGTGTATGTGTGCACCGACACCCATGTGACCAAAACACAAACGCGTTGGACATACTTCATTGATACCTATCGTCAAGACCCATTGTGTCCTGTAGCTGTGCATTTGGGCGATATCATCGATGCGCAAAACTATTTTGATGAGATGTACTCGGCATATCAGGCAGTGCCGCTCAATCCAGCGAAAAAAGATACACTGATGGCTGTAGCAGGCAACCACGACATTTATTTCAAGCAGTGGCCAGAGTATATCAAGTATTTCAAGACATGCTACTACTACTTCATCGTAGAGACTCCTTCGGGAAAGAAGGACCTGTTCGTGGTCTATGATTCGGCAGACGGCACAGTGGGCAGCAAACAGTTGCAATGGCTTCGCGAGACACTGGAGTGGGCAGATAAGCAGGATTTTCGCCATATCGTAGCATGTACGCATACGCATTTCTTCAAACGTGATGGCTCGCAAGGACATACCTCCAACTACACGCAAGAAGAGACCTATGCGCTGCTCAACTTGTTTGAAAAGCATGGGGTAGATATGGTATGGTCGGGACACGACCACTCGCGCGAAATCACGCAAGTGAAGGATATGACATGTATCGTGGTGGACTCGATGAAAGATGAGGACAAGAAACCCTTCTACATGCTCGTGACCATGGGCGAGAAGATTGATTATGAGTTTGTGGCAGTACCATAAAAAGGACGCCTGCGGCTATTGGACGCCACAGAGTGGCTATGGGTAATGGGCGATGGTAATATATTTGGGAATAGGGACAAATTTAGGAGATCGCGAGGCGAATCTGCAAACGGCACTGCAACTGCTGGATGAACGAGTAGGGGAGCGGTTGGCGTGCTCATCGGTGTACAGGAGTGCTCCACAGGGCTTTGTTTCGGACAATGAGTTTGCGAATATTGTTGCGGTATATGAAACAGATTTTTCGCCCGAAGAAGTGCTACTCCTCACTCAGCAGATTGAGCGCGACATGGGACGCACACGAAAATCGGTGAATGGCGTGTATCATGACCGAGTAATTGATATTGACTTGCTACAGGCGAGAGGCGATGAGGCAATCAGGCGATCAGGCGAGAGACTCACCTTGCCGCATCCACGCATGCAGGAGCGCGACTTTGTGATGATACCTTTGCGCGAGGTGGAACAAATCCTGAATATCTAACATCTAACAGCGCAGTGGTCTAACTTCTAACATCTTATGCAAATATTATACGAAGATAATCATATCATTGCCGTCAGCAAGACCTGCCACGAGATTGTGCAAGGCGATAAGACAGGAGATACCCCCCTCTCGGATACCGTAAAGGCATATATCAAAGAGAAATACCAGAAGCCCGGAGAAGTGTTTTTGGGTGTTACCCACCGTCTGGATCGTCCTACCACGGGCGTGGTGCTGTTTGCACGCACAAGCAAGGCGCTCACACGCCTCAATGCCATGTTTCAATCGCACGAGCAGATACAGAAGACCTATTGGGCAATTGTGGAAAAGAATGAAAGGTTATTAGGCAATATGGCTAATGAGGCAATGAGGCTGGAGAACTACCTTTGGCGTAATGAGAAGCAGAATAAGTCGTTTGTTGTTAAGCCAGGAACCAAAGATGCCAAACGCGCTGTGCTAACTTATAAGGTGATAGCCAAGAGTGAGCGTTATATGCTGTTGGAAATCAATCTGGAAACAGGTCGCCATCATCAGATACGATGTCAGTTGGCTGCTATCGGATTGCCTATCAAAGGTGACTTGAAATATGGTGCCAAGCGCAGCAATCCCGATGGGGGTATATCGCTACACGCTCGTAAAATAGAATTTGTGCATCCTGTAAGCAAACTGCCTGTCTCAATCACTGCTCCCGTGCCCGATGATGCTCTCTGGCATGTTTTAGAGCAACAGATATAAATGTTTTACAACATAAATGCCTGAAAATCGCACTATGTATTTGCATAGGTGCGATTTTTTTTGTAACTTTGCACACCTAAAAAATGCAATAATACCATGAAACACCTATTATTAGGCGATGAAGCCATAGCGCAAGGCGCTATTGATGCAGGATTGAGTGGCGTGTATGCTTATCCAGGCACGCCATCTACTGAGATTACTGAGTATATACAATTGAGCGAAAAGCGAAAAGGCGATGAGGCGAAAGACAAGATTTTTTGCCAATGGGCTACCAACGAGAAGACCGCTATGGAAGGCGCACTTGGTATGTCCTATATGGGCAAGCGCGCACTTGTGTGCATGAAGCATGTGGGCATGAATGTCTGCGCGGATGCGTTTATGAATGCCGCCATCACGGGGGTGAATGGCGGATTGGTAGTAGTGGCTGCCGATGATCCATCGATGCACTCCTCGCAAAATGAACAAGACTCGCGTTTCTATGCGAAATTCGCTATGATCCCATGCCTCGAACCAAGCAATCAACAAGAGGCATACGACATGATGCACTATGCCTTCGACCTCTCCGAATCATTGCGCACACCTATCTTACTGCGCGTGACTACGCGCATGGCGCACTCGCGTGCGGTGGTCGAGACAATGGACACTCCTCGTGAGCAAAATGCCTTGTCTGCGCCCGAGAATACCAATCATTTTATTCTTTTGCCTGCTTTTGCACGCAAAAACTATGCGGAATTGGTAGAAGCACAAGCCGATTTCGTGCAAACGAGCGAGGAGTCGCAATACAACCAATATACCAAAGGCTGTAATCCAAAGAAAGCCATTGTAACGACGGGTATTGCGTATAACTACCTGATGGAGGCTATAGGCGAAGCATCCAATACCCATTATCCATTAGCCAATAGCGAAGCGTCCATCCTTAAGATTACCCAATACCCATTGCCAAAGGCATTGATTGACCAAATGGTAGCTGATGGCGCAGAAGAGATTTTGGTGATGGAGGAGGGACAACCCGTAGTGGAAGAACTATTGCGCGGTATGGTACCATCTTCTGTGGCTGTCAAAGGCCGACTGACGGGCGACCTCCCTCGCATGGGCGAACTCACACCCGACAGCGTAGCCCTCGCCTTATCCAATAGCGAAGCGTCCAATAGCCCATTGCCTATTCCCGAACTAGTCGTTGGTCGTCCACCAGCATTGTGTCAAGGTTGTGGTCACCGCGATATGTATGCTGCGCTCAATGAGGTGGCTGCTGAGCATGAGGGCTCCAAGATCTTCGGCGATATAGGTTGCTACACATTAGGGGCTTTGTCGCCTTTCCACGCTATCCACGCTTGTGTGGAGATGGGTGCGAGTATCACTATGGCGAAAGGTGCTGCTGATGCAGGACAGTTCCCTTCGTTTGCGGTGATTGGCGATAGTACCTTCACCCATTCGGGTATGACGGGATTGCTGGACTGCGTGAATAGCAAGGCGAATGTGGTGGTGCTGATTTCCGATAACCTCACCACAGGTATGACTGGTGGACAAGACTCTGCGGGTACTGGCAGACTGGAGGCTATCTGCGAGGGATTGGGCGTAGAGAAAGAACATGTGCGCGTGGTAGTGCCACTGCCAAAGAACATGGAAGAGATCAAACAGGTGCTCCGCGAGGAGGTGGCTTACAACGGCACCAGTGTTGTCATCGCTCGCCGCGAGTGTATCCAAACCCTCAAACGACACCTGAAATCCAAGAAATAAGTTTAAAGTTTAAAGGCAAGAAGTATATGAAACGCGATATAATTTTAGCAGGCGTAGGTGGACAAGGTATCCTATCTATTGCCACAGTGATTGGCGAGGCAGCCCTCAAAGATGGACTTTATTTGAAGCAAGCCGAAGTGCATGGCATGAGCCAGCGAGGCGGTGATGTGCAATCCAATCTCCGTTTATCCAGCGAACCTATCTATTCGGATTTGATAGCCAAGAGTGGGGCAGATATCATCATCTCGCTCGAACCAATGGAAGCATTGCGCTATCTGCCATACCTCAAACCCGACGGATGGATTGTCTCCTCGTGCAAACCTTTTGTGAATATCCCTAATTATCCTGATATTGAGCAAGTGCTGGAGCACATCAAAGCAGTCAAGAACCACGTGCTATTGGATGTAGAGGTGCTTGCCAAAGAGGCGGGTGCTCCTCTGCAAGCAGCGAATATGGTGCTCTTGGGTGCCGCTATCCCTATGTTGGGCATTGACCATGATAAGATTGTCGCAGGCGTGGAGCGCATTTTCGCCCGCAAAGGCGAAGCCGTTGTAGCTGCTAATATTGCTGCTATCGAAGCTGGCTTCCGTGCCTCTAACCTCTAACAGCAAAGCAATCTAAAATTATGAGCTTTCCTCTCAACAAACAACTCGTGGACCAAACCTGTATTGATTTTGGTCTGCGTAACGCCAAAGAACTGGGCGGTGCCTCTATCCGCCAACTCGTGGGCGTAGTCAAAGATATCGAACGTGCTACTGGTCAGGAGTTTATCCACATGGAATTGGGCGAACCTGGATTGCCCGCCGAACAAGTGGGTATAGCTGCCGAGCATGCTGCTCTGAAGGCGGGTTATGGTTCGCGTTATCCTATTATCACGGGTATTCCCGAAGTCAAGCACTGGGGCAGTGAGTTCGTGCGCGCTTTCCTCGGACTGGATATCCCTACCGATTGTATTGTGCCTACAGTGGGCAGTATGCAAGCCGCTTTTGCGCTCAATATGACCATGGCTCAACTGGATAGCCAGCGCGATACGGTTCTCTTTCTTGACCCCTGTTTCCCTGTGCAGAAACAGCAATGCAAGGTGATTGGTGTGCGCGTGGATGCGTTTGATGTGGCGAATTTCCGTGGCGAAGCATTGGAGAAAGAGTTGGAACGTCATTTCCAATCGGGTAGGATAGCCGCCATGCTCTTCTCCAATCCGAATAACCCATCGTGGATGTGCCTCACCGAACGCGAATTGGAGATTATTGGTCGATTAGCTACGTTGTATAATGTGCTGGTAATCGAAGACTTAGCATACCTAAATATGGACTTCCGCGATAAAGACCGTGGCACGCCATACGAACCGCCATACCAACCCACCGTGGGCAGATATACCAACAATTGCGTGCATATGATTTCGTGCTCCAAGATGTTCTCCTATGCAGGTCAGCGCGGTGCTATTGTGGCGATGAATCCGTATTTGGCACACCGTCGCTTCCCTTCATTGGCAGAACGTTATGGCAACGATGGTGAGTTCATACGCAATTTTGTGTATATTGTGCTCTATAGTCTGTCTTCGGGTGTGACGCACTCGGTGCAACATGCTATGGCTGCTATGTTCAAAGCGGCTTGTCAAGGTAAGATTGACTTCGTGAACAATACCCGCGAGTATGCTCGCCGTGCGAAGATTGTCAAGGAGATCATGATTAAGAACGGTTTCCATATTGTCTATGATCAAGATGCCGATGAGCAGGAGGTGGGCGATGGTTTCTTCTTTACGTTTGGTTATAAGGATTGGACGGGCGAAAAGATGCTTAACAAACTGATTTACTATGGTATCTCGGCTATCTCGCTGACTAGTACTGGCGCGAAGCGCGAGGGCATGCGTGGCTGTGTGTCGTGTATCCGCGATGACCAATACCAACTGCTCGATGAGCGCCTTGCCCTTTTCAACCGCGATTACCATGACAAATAATGTTGTATTAAGTAATAATTGTTCTAGCGAACGCGAGATAAAAATTATGAATTATTTATCCCCTATAGAGGCAGTTGGTCTCGTGAAGTCAGGCGACACGATTGTCGTACAAGGTTCAACATCTATACCTATGGTACTTTTGCGTGCACTCACCGAGCGCGCCAACGAACTGCGTGATGTGAAAGTCATATCCGGCTTTGGCATACACCCCGAAGAAGCACCATACGCCAAACGTGAACTCATGGACTCGTTCCGTGCGCTGAATATCTTTGTGCCCAACAACTTGCGTCGCGCTATGCGCGAAGGGGTGGCAGATACCATTCCATGCTTCCTCGGCGAAGTGCCATTTTTGTTCCGTAGCGGACAAGTGCCAGTAGATGTGGCGTTTTTGAATGTGAGTGAGCCCGATGAGAATGGCTACTGCTCCTACGGCATCTCTGCCGACATCGCTTTCTCGGGGGCAGAATGTGCGAAGACGGTTATCGCACAAGTCAATAAATACATGCCTCGCACGTTCGGTGACCCAGTGATACATGTCAGCCAGATTGCAGCCATGTGCCGTGGCGATGAACCACTCGTTGAGGTGCCCACACTTGTGCCCAGCGAGATAGAAACGCGCATTGGTAACTTCATTGCCAATGAGATTCCTGACGGCGCAACCCTCCAGATTGGTGTAGGCGGCATACCCAATGCCGTTATCAACGCCCTAAGCGGACATCAGCATTTGGGACTGCATACCGAAGCCATTACCGATGGTGTGTTGCCACTGATAGAGAAGGGGATTATTGACAACTCGCTCAAGAAAATTTATCCAGGTAAGTCCTTGGGCAGTTTGGTGTTAGGTTCGAAGTATTTGTACGAATACATGGATAATAATCCAGACTTTGTTATTCGCGATGTAGCGTTCACGAATGATCCGCAGAATATCCGTCAGAACCCTAAAGCAATGGCGATAAACTCGGCCGTGGAAGTGGACTTGACTGGTCAGATTTGTGCCGATTCGATAGGCGAGACGATTATTTCGGGTGTGGGTGGACAGCACGATTTTATGTATGGTGCTTCGCTCTCAGAAGGAGGCAAATGCTTTATCGCGTTGCCCAGTATGACCAGTAAGGGGCAGAGTAAGATTGTGGCTAATCTGGCACCCGGAGCAGGCGTAGTGACCACACGTTTCCAAGCGCAATATATCGCCACCGAACATGGCATCGTCTATCTGCGTAACTTGCCATTGGCAGAACGTGCCAAGGCACTCATCAGCATAGCTGACCCATCAGTGAGAGAGGAACTGGAGCGAGCAGCTGTGAAGCGATTCGGTATAGGATTCCTAAGACTGAAATAAAAATAGGGCGGATGCCCTATTTTTTATTGGATAATGGACGCCCTACGGGCTATTAGGTATTGGACGGCTTCGCCTATTGGTTATAGGTTAGAGATTTCTTCGATGGCGCGTGTGAGTTCCTTGTCGTAGCGCAAGAGGTAAGCATAGTAGCCACGATGGTAATAGTAGCGTTTTACGATTTCGCCACCCAGCATCTCCTCCACTTCTGCACGATTACGCTGAATAGCCGCACGATAATCCACTGTCAGACGGGGCTTGAATGCCTCTAGATCAGCCAATAGAGTGGAGTCCAAATCCTCTTGTTTCGCCATCTTGATGAGCTCGCCTAAATGGCGTCCTGTTTCGGTTTCGTAAGAGAATTTCTTTTCTTCAAGGAACTGGCAGAAATTTTCTATATCGCTGTCGGTGAGTTGGAAATCTTTGGCAGGCACAATCGTAGGATGTTGGCGATAGTAGCGTGTTGCGTAGTCAAAGAACATATGGTCGCGGTAGAGGTTGTAGGTGATATCCAATTTGGCAGAATCGGAGAGTACCACATCGGGTAGGATACCACCTGCGGTGTCACGATGCAACTGGTGTCCACGTTGACGCTCAGCATAGTCAATAGCCTGAATACATCGTCCAGAAGGCAAATAGTATTTAGCGGTAGTCACTTTGAGATGTCCTCCGTAGGCAATAGGGCGGATATTCTGCACCAACCCCTTGCCAAAAGTGCGTTCGCCTACAATAGTAGCACGTTTGAGGTCTTGCAAAGCACCTGCTACAATCTCACTTGACGAAGCCGATTGCCCATTTACCAATACAACCAATGGCATATCGGGGAAGATAGGCGATGTTTGTGTAGCATAGGTGTGGCTACTGCGTTCGATTTTTCCACGCGTACTGACCACTTCTGTACCTTTGGGCACGAAATAACTGACAATCTGTATGGCTTCATCAATAATACCACCTCCATTGCCACGAAGATCAATAATAAGGCGATTGATGCCACTATTTTGCACCATACTATCCAATGCCATCAAAAACTCTTGTGCGGAATTGGTAGTAAACTCATTGAAGAAGATATACCCAATCGAATCTTGCAACACGGTGGCATATCCTACGGCTGGCAAGTGAATATCACGGCGCGTTACTTGTTTGGTAATCAATTGACTATCCCGTTCGAGAACAATCTCAATCGTACTACCTGGTTTGCCACGCAATTTGTCCGAAACCTCTTTGGTGTTCTTACCTTCACAATCCATTCCATCCACTTTGACAAAGCGGTCACCCGGCAGCAGTCCACTTTGTTGTGCAGGCATACCTTCGTATGACTCATTAACATAGACATTGCTGTCGCGGTACATGATGAGTGAGCCCACACCACCGTATTTGCCTTGTGTCATGCGGCGCAGTTCATCATCTTCGCGCTTGGGGATATACATGGTGTAAGGGTCCACCTTGTGGAGCATGTAGTTGATACTCGTTTCGATCAGGTCGTCGTAGTTGAGCGTGTCCACATAGTTGATGTCCAATTGGCGCATGACATCGGTGTAGATAGTCAAATTCTTATCAATGCGAGTGGTCTGCGTTTCTGCTGACAAACTTGCACTTACTAAACAGCAAATAATATAAAGTACTAATTTTTTCATTTCTCAATACGTGCCGCAGACAACGTTGGTCTGAGGAATTGTTGTTTATGTTGTCTTTTAATATGTTATTTCGTGTCGGGTATATACGTCGCAATATCTTTTCCATGCGAGTGCAGGTCGCGCACGAGGGTGGAGGAGATATGTGCATACTCGGGACGGGTATAGAGTAGTACGGTTTCGATACCCGATAACTGTTTGTTGGCTTCGGCTATATTGCGCTCGTACTCAAAATCCAGGGTGGAGCGCACTCCGCGCAGGATAAACTGCGCATTGTGCTTGAGCGCAAAATCTACGGTCAAGCCATCATATACTTCCACACGCACGCGTGCTTCGTTATCATATATGCGTTGGATTGCAACCAAACGCTCTTCGAGCGGGAAGGTCTCGCGTTTGGTGTAGTTGTGCCCAATGCCAATGATAATCTCATCAAAGATTTCCAGTCCGCGCATCACAATGTCGTGATGCCCTATGGTAAAGGGATTAAAACTCCCTGGGAATATCGCTCTTTTCATATCCTTTCCTTAAACCTTAATTCCTTAAACCCTAAACTATTTCCGCATTCTTCAGTGCCTCTTTGGTGGCTTCGCGGTAGGCGACCATCAGTCCGCCAGTGCCGAGCAGGGTGCCACCGAAATAGCGGACTACTACTACGAGGATATTATCGAGTTTTTGGGCATCGATGCTGCGAAGGATAGGCATTCCTGCTGTACCGTGGGGTTCGCCGTCATCTTTGGTGCGCCATAGGTTCTCGCCCAAGCGATAGGCGTAGCACACATGGCGTGCATCGTGGTATTTCTTTTTGTACCACGCTATGCGTGCTTTGGCTTCATCCTCATTGGCAATAGGTTCGGCAAAAGCGAGGAACTTGCTTCCTCTATCTTTGAAGATACCTTTTGCCAGACCTGTTATGGTTGATTTTGTTTCGGACATAATCAGTCAAAATACAATTTGCATGCAAAGGTACAAAATTTTTTACAATTTTGCAAATATGTGCGAAATAACTTGCATATATGCATATTTTTTTGTATCTTTGCAGCATATTTAACCACAATATCTGTACCAACTATGATTGTACATGTAGCATCGTTCTTAGAGAGTATAGGTGGCTCAATAGATAAAGAGCATTACCTGCGCCCTATCCCTGGCAGAACAGGGTGGGCTGCCTACTGTCGCAAACCTGACTATTCCAAAGCCAAGCGAAAAGAAATGGCGGAACGCCCTATAGTCAAGAGTTTTGCAGCGATCAGTGCAGAAGCGAGTGCCATATTGAATGACCCTGTGCGCAGGGCTGAATGGCAAGAGAAATATATCACAGCACTACGCAACGCCAGCAAACATCAACGTGCACCCCATAAAGATGGCAAATCACCCGTTCCTGGGCGATTGTGCGACTTTGTGCGGAAGGAGTTGGCAAAAGCCGCAAAAGAGGGTTAGAAGTGATATAGATCGCATGGAGATATTATAGTCATCATTCGGTGAGGTTCCAATCAGGTTCCAATGAGATTCCAATGGAGACGGCGGGCAAGTGAGGGGCATGAGAGCAGAATTTCTAAGTAAGTAATGAGACTACCTAACGCATGGTTAAGTAGTCTCATTTAGTGATTGTAGAGAGGGAATATACTACTACATATAGTATTGTTGATTACAATACATATGTAAAGCCAATCGTAAGGTATTCAACGACTAAAGCATTTTCGCTATCAATATTAAGACCGAAGTTGCATGTGTTCGTTTTGTGCCAATCACCTTCTGCTGTAGTACTTTTTTGCACACTTCCAGAAAGATTAAAACCTAAGAAATTAAGCGTTGTTTCCAAACGACAATGTTCATTGAACGCATAGGTTAAAACAGGTTGAATGTATAAGCCTCCATTGAAATTGGATGTTTTGGTCTGAATGGGGGTATCATTCAACGCGTCTGCCTCAATTTCAGAGCGATATACTACTCCATCGTTGCCATATTGTACTGGATAGTATTTGTTTTTGGGAGTAAAGTTTGTTCCCAATGACACTAAGCCTTCTAACCATACTCCAAAACCTTTTACATTCACTGCACACCAACGAGCGTATGGATCAATAGACATACTGAAATACGAAGTCTTGTTATCTTTCAGCGCTTTAGGATTCACACCTTCGTTGTCTTTGAGAACAACGTAATTCATTGACTGATTATAGTTTAAGTCTAATTTTGCACCTACTTCCCATTTCTCATTAATTAAATAACCGACCTTAGGAGAAATACCGAAACTAAATGTAGATGGATTCTTACTTAAATTTTCATTGCCGTTATTCCAATTTGTACTTGTTTGGTTACTTGCAGAAAAACTTAATGCTCCACCGACAATTACTTGTGCAGAAGTAGTTACAGTTAGCAATAAAGAAATAATTAGTAAAAATAAAATCTTTTTCATATTTGATAAATTAATTAATATACGCTACAAAAGTACTACAAAAAATCGATACATGCAAATAAAAATAGCTTTTTTGCGTAATTTTTATTCTACACTTGTGTATATTCAAAAAAATTAGTAACTTTGCACCCGCATTCGTTGTGTCAACGCTTTAGCCAAGCACACGAAGCCATTAACGCAAAGCATGGAACGCCGAGGGCATTAAACGCAGCTTGCTGCATGGAACGTCGCGGTGCGACATGTAACGTGAGTGAAACGAAACTAAAAATATATATATTGTGAAAACTAACTACTTGAAAAGCAGACATATTGGTCTGACAGAGCAAGACCAACAGCAGATGTTGGAAGTAATCGGAGTGAAAAGCGTGGATGAACTCATCGCACAAACCATGCCAGCGGATATCCTTCTGGAAGAGCCACTTGACCTCGATGAGCCACTCACCGAGCAAGAACACCTCAACACCATGCACCAAATGGCAGCGAAGAACCAACTCTATCGCTCGTATATCGGTCGCGGATGGTATGGCACCAATACGCCTGCTGTGATTCAACGCAATATATTGGAGAACCCTGTTTGGTACACCTCTTACACCCCATACCAAGCCGAAGTGAGCCAAGGCCGTTTGGAGGCATTGTTTGTATATCAAACGATGATTAGTGACCTCACAGGTCTGCCACTCGCCAACTGTTCGCTCCTCGACGAAGCTACAGCTGCAGCCGAGGCAGTGACGATGATGCGCAACCTGCGTAGCCGCGATATGGTGAAAGCAGGCGTGAAGAAGGTATTGGTGGATAAGAAGATCTTTGCCAACACCTTAAACGTAGTGCGCACACGCGCGAAAGGACAAGACATCGAGCTCGTGATGGTGGATTATGCAATGGTGACAAGCGATTGGCTTGCAGCGAATGGTCCGTTCTTTGGCGCAATCGTGCAATGGCCAAATGCAGATGGTGCAATTGAGGATTACACCGCCTTCATCGACGACTGCCACGCCGCAGGCATGAAAGTGACGGTGATTGCCGACCTTATGGCATTGGCATTGCTCAAGCCACTGAACGCAGATATTATGTGCGGTACAGCACAACGCTTTGGCTTGCCAATGGGCTTTGGTGGTCCTACCGCAGGATATATGGCTACTCGCGAGGAGTACAAACGCGATATGCCAGGTCGTATCATCGGTCTGAGCAAAGACACCTACGAGAGACCTGCTTTCCGCCTTGCTTTGCAGACACGCGAGCAACATATCAAACGCGAGAAAGCGACATCGAATATCTGTACCGCAGAAGCCCTATCAGCTGTGATGGCAGGTATGTACGGCGTGTATCACGGTGCAGAGGGTATTCGTGAGATAGCCGAAGGTATTCATGGTAAAGCCGTGTATCTGAGCGAGATGCTGCAAGCATACGGCTATGAGCAAGAGAACACCGAGTTCTTTGATACGCTGAAAATCCGCCACGAGAATGGGGTAGAGGCAGTGCGTGAAGCGGCAGAAGAATTGGGCATCAACCTCTACTATGATGAGGAGGGTTGGATTGGTATCTCACTGGACGAGAGCGTGACGGTGGATGATATGAATGACATCATCGAACTCTTTGCTAACGCCTCGGGCAACATGGCGCAATACGAAGATAGAGAAGAATCTTTCGAAGGGCTTTGGGCAATCAACGAAGACCGCGTTCGCGAGGTAGATTACCTGCAAGAAGAGGTATTCAAACTATATCACACCGAGACCGAGATGATGCGTTATCTCAAACGTCTGGAGCGCAAAGATATTAGTTTGACCCATACAATGATTCCATTGGGTTCATGCACCATGAAGCTCAACCCTGCGGCTGCGATGATTCCTGTGACCTATCCTGGTTATATGGGCATTCATCCATTGGCACCTGCTGAGCAAGTGGCTGGATATATGGAGGTGATGGAAGACCTAGAGCAACAGTTGGCTACTATCACGGGATTTGCGGCTTGCAACCTCCAACCTACTTCGGGTGCTGCAGGCGAGTATGCAGGTCTGGTGACTATCCGCGAGTATCTCCACCAACAAGGTCAAGACCACCGCAATATTCTCCTTATCCCTGCTTCAGCTCACGGAACCAACCCTGCCTCTAGTGCACAAGCAGGTATGATTCCTGTTGTAGTGAAATGCGACGAGAACGGTAACACTGACCTCGCTGACTGGCGCGAGAAAGCAGAGCAACACAAGGATAATTTGGCGGGTTGTATGATTACCTATCCATCCACACATGGTATCTTTGAGATGGCTATCCGCGAGATGTGCCAGATTGTACACGACTGCGGTGGACAAGTATATATGGACGGTGCGAACATGAACGCACAGATTGGTTACACCAATCCTGGTTTTATCGGTGCAGATGTTTGCCACCTCAACTTGCACAAGTCCTTTGCCAGTCCTCACGGCGGTGGCGGACCTGGTGTAGGTGCAATATGCTGCGCTGCACACTTGGTGGACGCTATGCCTCAAGCGGAGAACAACCGCGTATCAAGCGCGCTCTATGGCAATGCGAACATGGCGCTCATCTCCTATGGCTATATCCGTATGATGGGAGAAGAGGGCTTGCGCGAATCTACTGCAGCCGCTATCGTAAGTGCGAACTACATGGCTGAGAAACTGAAAGATGCATTCGGCATCGTTTATACAGGTATGAACGGTAGAGTAGGTCACGAGCTCATTCTCGACTGCCGTCAGTTCCATAGTATCGGTATCACCGAATCAGATATTGCTAAACGCTTAATGGACTTCGGTTATCACGCGCCTACTTTGAGTTTCCCTGTGCACGGCACATTGATGGTAGAGCCAACCGAGAGCGAGAGTTTGCACGAGTTGGATCAATTCATTGATGCGCTGCTCACTATCCGCGAGGAGATTGCCGAGGTAGAGCGTGGCGAGGTGGATAAGAAAGATAATGTGCTACTCAATGCACCACACCCAGAGTATGAGGTAGTGGCTGACGAGTGGAACCACCCATACAGCCGCCAGAAAGCAGCCTATCCAGCAGAGTGGGTGAAAGCCAACAAGTTCTGGATACCTGTATCTCGCGTAGATAACGGTTGGGGAGATAGAAATCTCGTGGCTCGCTTCTAAAATCTAATATCTAACAACAAAGTGGTCTAACCTCTAACAGCGTCAGCGGTCAAACAGCCGTAGGCGGTCTAATATTTAAACTATGTCCAAAGGAAAACTTCGTGAACAGCTCAAAGGTTATCAGCGAATGAAACCGCTGATAGCTATGAAAGAATATGTGATGATTATTCTTTGCACCATTCCGTATGCCATTGCGGTCAACTGGATATTGGTGCCACACACCATCGTTGGTGGCGGACTGACAGGTCTTTGTGAGATTATCTATTTTGCTACAGACACTTTCGTTCCTATCTGGTTGAGTTCGTTTGTCTGCAACTTAGCCCTGTTGATTGCAGCGTTCTTCACCGTAGGATGGCGCTACTGCGTGCGTACATTATGGGGCGTACTCTGGTACACTATTTGGCTGAAAGTCATAGAGATACCTGCTGAACCAGTTATCTCCGATCCATTCATGGCGGTCATCTTAGGCGGTCTGTTTATGGGTTGTTTCTTAGGGGTAGTATTCCTCAACAATGGTAGCACGGGTGGAGTAGATATCGTAGCAATGATTGTGAATAAATACAAACATTTGCCAATGGGACGTGTACTCATGGCATGCGATATTGTAATTATCCTATGTGCATATTTCTTGCCTGAGATCAAGGAATTGCCATTTGGTCAAGGTCTTGAGAAGATTCTCTTTGGTCTTTGTTACACTTTCATGGCGGGTACTGCTGTGGACTGGGTGCTCAATCGCACGCGCCAATCGGTGCAGTTCTTCATTTTCAGCAGCAAGTACGAAGAGATTGCCGAAGCTATTATGACCCAAGTTCCACGCGGTGTGACCTTCCTCGAAGCACAAGGTGGCTACACCAAGAACCCAGGCAAAGTAATCACGGTGATTGCGCGCCAATACGAATCGGCTAAGATTTTCCGTTTGGTGAATGCCATTGATCCTAACGCTTTTGTCAGCCAAAGCCAAGTGCGTGGAGTCTTCGGACAAGGTTTCGACCCAATGGGGAAATAAACACCTTTCACTTTTCACCTTTCATGACTCCTTACACGCATTACCCAATCAGCAAAGTTGTTCGAGAATACATCTTCATCATTCTCGGCTTGTTTCCTTTTGCCTTGATGGTCAACTGGATTTTCGTGCCGCATAATGTAGTCGGTGCTGGTCTGACGGGTATTTGTTCGATTATTTACTACGCTACGCAAGGGCTCTTCCCTAATATTTTCCCTGAATATGGTGGTGCTATACCTATGTGGCTTAGCACCTTGTCTATCAATGCTATATTGCTTCTTATTGCCATGCTCACTGTAGGGTGGCGTTTCTGTGTACGCACATTGGTAGGTGCATTGGCATTGGCTTTTTGGTATCGTGTGATACCTATGCGTGTGGAGCCATTGATTGCAGACCCTGTCACAGCTTGTATTGTAGGCGGTGTGGTCTTTGGACTGAGTTTAGGTATTGTGATGCTCAACAACGGCTCATCGGGTGGTACCGACATCGTGGCAATGATTGTCAATCACTACAAAGATGTGTCGTTGGGCAGAGTGATGGTTATCTGCGATGCAGTGATTATTGCCAGCAGTTATTTCTTACCTATTCCAGAGCAGTTCTATGTAGAGGGAATGGACATTGTGGACTTCAAGATCAAGCGTATTCTATATGGTCTCTGTATGACCGTCAGCTATACAGCAGCGCTCGATTGGATTATGTCGCGCATGCGCCAATCAGTGCAGTTCTTCATCTTCTCTAGCAAGTATGCCGAGATTGCTACTGCCATCAATCAAACGGTGCATCGTGGTGTGACGGTATTAGATGGAAAGGGGTGGTATAGCCAGCAACCAATGCATATTGTGACTGTGCTTGCCCGTAAACAAGAGAGTCAATTGATTTTTCATATTATCAAATCAATTGACCCTAATGCTTTTGTTAGCCAAGCCAATGTTAGTGGTGTTTTTGGCCAGGGATTCGATACAATAAAGGGGAAGTAGTGTTTAGCGTTCGCGGTTGATACCGTCGTAGGTAGATTGGCGAGTGGGGTCTAAATCCACCAACAACTCATACACTTTTTTCTTCTCATCAGGAGTACCGCCCGCAAAGATATTTACCAACTCATCGCTTTTTGCATCAAGAAACAAATTCACGATATAAGTGGCGCGACGTGCACGATTAGCCTCTTTGAGTATGGTTATTCCATTTGCAATACGAGCGCGGGCATTAGCTACATTATTGATCATTTCATCCAACCCTAAACGGTGGTATTCATACAAATACTCACGATAAGGTTTAAAAACTTCATCCATCAGATTATTGATAATAGCGTAGCGATTACGATTGCTATCGAAGGCTTTCCAGCCTTTAGCCTCTGCCTCGTCCATAGAAGCCGATTGCGCAGCTGTAACAATATTCTCACATATTTGGAAATATGGCGTTCCACCTAAACGTGCAAACGAATCCATGTCATAACCTATGATGAGATAGCAATAATACGCCAATAGTGCTGTCAAATTACTGGTGAATGTACTCTGTTGAAAATCCAAACGGTCAAATTCTTGATAAGAAAAACTGAAATCGCGATCTTGGAAATTTAGGAGTGGGGTAGAATATGTGGTACCAAATACGGGGCGACGACTTTGACATGTGAATTCACAATTCAGTAAATTGTCCGATACACTTCTGACTACCAACATCATATTACATTCAATACGTTCTTTGTCTTGAAATGTAAGATTAGTCCATTTGGTATTGTTGATAAACTCTTCGATAGACTGCTTGAGCGTATTAAACATTTCTTTGTTTGATCCTTGTACTTGCTCCGAATTGATTGTAACAGTACATCTAATCTCTTGGGCATGTACAAGAATAGCACATGCCATGAAAATTACCCATATACTTAATCGTAGATTTCTCATTTTTGAATAGACAATATATTACCAGTTTGGGTGTTGAAATAGATTTGTGGAGTAGTCTTGCCGTTGAACAAACTTTTTGCCAATGGGATAGCCACACCATATTGTGCGATTGGGCATGTGGTGGTAGTAAGAACATCTTTACCATATTCCAATGTAATCATCGCACTGCCTGGAAGGTTGTAATATATTTGCGATGGAAGTGGTCCGCGTGTATTTTTCTTTTTTCCAAAATCCTCCTCCATTGGAGCATACGTTTGTCGTTTACCGGTGATTGTCAATCGAATAGGTTCGCCACTCAAGTCATCGATACCTACTATACCTGTATATTTAGACATACGAGTAATGATACGTTGTTTCACATCTTTGCCTGGGGTATAATAAACAGTATGTGTATGGTGGCATGACGTTTTCGTACCAACGAATAACTCTGCCAACATCTGTTCGCGTTTGTTGAGTTCGTCCAATACCAATTGCATTGCTTTGCCATCCGCAGGTGTGTGCTCTACATCACCCGCCAAGATATTCATTCGTGTTTCACGAATATTGTAGATTTGTTTCGCAGCTCCTTCTGCCATTTTCGCAGTAGAACTAGCTACCATTTGCTCTTCCATTAATGGCATTAACGTAGCAGATTGCTCTTGTGGCAAATCAATAGAGATAGGTGCTATTTGTTCAGCCACACATGCTGGCACATTATATCCATAAAGCAATCCATCTGGTGTGAGCGACAATAGAGGAGCTTCGCCGCCTTCTTGTTCTATCACTTTGTAGGTACGATTTACATCTGCCACTGTGTGAGGCTCAATGCGAACATTGGTTATCTCATAGTTCTTTTGGGATTCTGTAATTACGTCTTTAGCGCCCAGGTAACGTTCTGCATAGAGATAAAATGGACCTGGATTATAGCACACCTCATCATATTCGATGGTGATTGCCAACTGAGTCAGAGGCATATGATATACCACTGCTATCTCTCCGTCCTGTACTGTGTTAGCTACAGCAATAGCACACATGCTTATTGCCAATACTAAACTACTAAAAATTCGCTTTTTCATACTCAAATATTGTCTTATGTTTGTTAATATTCTTTATTTCCATATTTCCCAAGCTGCATCCGCTTGCAAATATAGCATCTGCAATCCATTCATTATTTTTGCTCCTCTTTTCTCACCCTCGCATAGGAAAGCAGTATGATGCGGATTATACACGCAATCGTACAGCATGTGTGCATGCGTGATATAGTCATAGGGTAGGTTGGGTTTGGACTTCACATCAGGTAGCATGCCTAATGGTGTACAATTAACCAATACAGTATGTTGCTGCATTATCTCCTCCGTTATAGCGTCATATGTTAGTACACCAGTTTGTGGTTTTCTGCTCACCAAAGTATATGCCACGTTCATTTGTTTCAGTGCATATTGTACAGCTTTGCTCACTCCGCCAGTACCTAACACCATTACACGAATACCATCCGACAAATAGGGTGCTATACTCTCTCGAAAACCAATCCAATCCGTATTATATCCTTTTCCATTGTGTATCACATTCACTGCTCCTATAGTTTGTGCTACTTCATCAATGTCACTCAGGTACTTCATAATCGACTGTTTGTATGGATATGTGACATTGAAACCATGCAGTTGCTGCATCAGTGTAGGTATTTCACTCAAATCATCGATTTCATACAATCGATAGTCGGCATCTATTTTCTCGTTTTGGAATTTATCTGCGAAATATAATGCCGAGAATGAATGTTCCAAAGGCTTACCTATGATTCCAAATCTTCTCATATTTTTTCCACTGTAATCTTTCTATTCTTTATCACTGCCTTATGAGTAGGGGAGTAGAAAACTTTTCCTCCTTCGCCTTTAAGCCATGCTTGGTATATTTTCTCCACTTCAGGAAAATGATATTCGCGCAGTTCTTCGAATAACTTCGCTTTTCCCGCTGCAGGTGTATTTCGTTTTTCCAACCAATCTACATATCCTTGTAAATGCTCTGCTGTGGCTGCTATATGTTCTATTTCTGCCTTAGAATATGTCGCCAACTGTTGACGCACAGCATTGCGCTGTATGGTGATATCGCTATTGGTTGAATCATTCACCCATGCTATCTTGCGAATATCTTTTAGGTAGTGCTCAATATAATCGCGCGTGGTACATAGCAATGGACGTATTAGAGGTACCTCTCCTCCTCCAGGATTATCGCTTTTGGCACGCATGCCACACAACCCTCGTAATCCAGTACCACGTTTCAAATTCAGCACTACTGTTTCTGCTTGGTCATTCTGGTGATGTGCTACTGCAATGGCTTTGCATGTTTCTTCTTCTGCCAGTTCGGCAAACCATTTATAGCGCAATTCACGAGCTGCCATCTCTATGCTAATGCCATGCAATTGTGCATAGGATTGTGTATCAAAATCCTTCACTATTACTTTCATTGCTCTAGCGGAATATCTATCTATTATTTGCCTCACAAATGCTTCATCTCTATCGCTTTCCTCGCCGCGAAGATGGAAGTTGCAATGTGCCACTACACATTCGTATCCTCCTCTACTCAACACATCTAACAATGCCACGCTATCCGCACCACCGCTTACACATACTAGTACACGATCGCCTTTTCTCAGCAAACCATTGTCACGGATATATTTCTGCACGCGGCGAAGCATGGTTATATAACTTCTATGTTGTCTAAGTTAACAATACCATTCACAATCGCATAAATGGTCAAACCCGCGGTAGAATGGATATTCAGTTTGCGCGCTATATTTTTGCGATGCGACATCACAGTGTGTGCTGATAAACATAGCACATCAGCTATCTCCTTGTTGCTCAATCCTTTTACGATCTGCACCAGCACATCTTTTTCGCGAGAGGACAATTCTTCTACATCGAGTTGGGGATTCGATTGTGGTTGCAAATGCTGTTGTTGATCTTTGGCTAATGCTGGTAGCATTATTTCGTCTTCAATAGCGCAATGCAATGCCAATTCCTTTTCGAAGTGATAGATATCATGCAACACTGCATATAACAAACGTGTCTGTTCATGTGCTTGTGTGGATAACTTGTCGTTGCGCGGATAATACTTGATAATCAAATTCTTTAGTTCGATAGCCTTGGCAGCTATATGCTTGTCATCAGTGGCATGATATTCAAAAGCACATTCATTCTCATGTTGGATATGTGCACGAATTTCCTCTACATATTCATCGTAGAAACGCACAATCAACAATGGCACTTTGTTGTCTGTTCCAGCCAAATTAATTGCTTCAAGAAGCATTTGACGTATACGTGGCAACTGAAAATCCATGAAATAAATGTGCGCGTTCTCCAAATACTGACGTAATGTAGCCACATCAATTTTTGGTGTATATTGGTATTCTCGACTGATCGCAAAATTCACCACTGCTAGTAGGGTAGTACAATCCACACCATTTTCTAGGCACACTTTTTCGATGGTTTTATCGCCCACACCGAAAGGAATACCAAAACGCTGAATCAATTGCAACACTTGGTTATCTGCACAAGCGCCTTTGGTGGAGGCACCCATCAGTTCGCTCATTTTGTCGATTGGTTTATACATTGCCTAATACGTCTAATTTATATTTTGCGTGCAAAGGTACAATTTTTTTTTCAATAATACAAATATAGTACTAAAAAGTACTATTATTTTTCTTTTCCGCTTGAATATTCCATTTTTATTCACTACCTTTGTGCTCATTTATTCACATATATACTAAATATTAGCCGCCAATAACGGCTTCACTAAACACAAAGAAATGACCTACGCACTTGTTACAGGCGCCAGTTCGGGCTGTGGATATGAGTATGCCCGTCTTTTGGCTCAAAGAGGATATAATTTGCTTATTGTAAGCAACGAAGAGGCTATTCATAATAAAGCTACGGTACTTCGCCATGATTTCTCGGTAGAAGTAATACCATTGGTACGCGATTTAGGCAAGCAAGAGGCTGCAAAAGAATTATACACCTATTGTCAGGAGAACAATTTAATTATCGAAGTGCTGGTGAATAATGCTGGGGTATATCATGATCGTGATTTTCTAAATGACTCAGAAGGATTCAACCAAATGATTCTCAATTTGCATATGTTTACTCCTGCCATGTTGATTTATTATTTCGGTCATGATATGGCCAAGCGTGGCAAAGGATATGTACTAAATATGTGCTCAATCACCGCGAATATTGCAGTACAACGATTGGCTACTTATGGTGCTACCAAAGCATTCTTACAGAATTTCAGCCGTTCAGTGTATGTGGAATTGAAAGACAAAGGTGTGATAGTGACAAATGTCACACCGGGGGCTATCAATACGGGCCTGTATAATATTCGCCCTTGGCTAACAAAGATGGGATTGGCATTAGGGTATATTGTGCAGCCTGATTATCTTGTACGTCGCGGACTGAATGCTATGTTTCGTGGCAAATCCAAAGTGAGCGTGCCATGTATTTGGAACTACGTGCTGCTATTTTTTGTAGCGCTTGTTCCTACTTGTCTGCTCCGCCTTATTCGTCGTCTTAAACTATTCTAATAGAAGTTCAGAAGTTAGAAGTCACCCAACGCAGCAAACATATTCAGCGTGTCGCGATTTTCTACACTATGCTGACTGAGTGTATAGTCGGCTTTTATCTTGTCGAGGATACGCATCACTATTTTCATAATCTCGCCGTCGGTAGAATAATCAGCAGCACAAGCGAAGTTCACTCGTCCGTCTGTGAGTAATTGCTGAGCCAGGGCCCGTTTTTTATCGTTTCCATAAATGGCAAGACTATGTCCGCCATTGGATTTCACAGTACGCATACAGGGTATATCTGTCTCTCCATCACCGAAATAGATCATTCTCTCGAAGGGTACAGGACGTTCTTCTGTAGGCACAAACTCATTGATGCGTACGCGGTCACTCACCTCGCGTATGCCCTTGTTTATCTTGAATAGGAATTGTGTTTTCTTGGTATAATCCACCACTACAGCTGGCCAGCAAGCTTCGCCTTTGGCATCGTAGAGATAGGTACAAGCATAGATATTTTCAAAGTGTTTGGCAATATCGCATCCTTCTATCATTTCTTTGATACCTGAACTATTGATATAGTGTTTGAGTTCAAGGCCTATTTCTTGTGCATATGCATTGATATGGTCAAACCATTCTCTTACGCCTTTGAAGAACTCTACTTGCTTACCAAAGTGACGAAGCGATTCGCGGCTGCATGGTACGTTGACGCGTTCGGCTTCAGCCTGTATGGCATACATCACCACGGCTATACCTCCTGCGTCATTGGTTTTGGCTATTTGGTCGCATAGATTCCAGAAGTCGTTAGGATTGTCGTAGCCCAATGCTTGCAATAATCCAAACTCTTGCATGTTGCCAGGAGCAAGGGTACCATCGAAGTCATAAACAAGTGCCACAGTGGGTCGAGTAGTATTCATAATCATCGCACTTATCAAATTCTCTGCAAAAGTACAAAAATATTTGCTAATATGCAAATCAAAAGTGAAAACGGAAAGAAGAAATGTGAAAAGAATAAATGAATAATAGAAAAAAGGAAATAAAAAAAGGAGTCGTCATCACTGACCACTCCTTATTTATCATGAAAAACTTTTCAGTTTTTAGTTCCCACTTTTCAGTTTTCCTCCACAGCAGCTTGTGCAGCAGCCAAGCGTGCGATTGGAACGCGGAATGGAGAGCAAGATGCATAGTTCATACCTACGCGAGCGCAGAACTTAACAGAACTTGGCTCACCACCGTGCTCACCGCAGATACCAGTGCGCAATCCTGGACGAACAGCACGACCTTTCTCTACTGCCATCTTAATCAATTGACCAACACCGTTTTGATCCAAAACTTGGAATGGGTCAACCTTCAAAATCTTTTGCTCAAGATATACTGGCAAGAAGCTAGCAATATCGTCACGGCTATAACCGAAGGTCATCTGTGTCAAGTCGTTGGTACCGAAGGAGAAGTATTGAGCCTCAGTAGCTATGCGGTCTGCAGTAAGAGCAGCACGTGGAATCTCAATCATAGTACCGATCTCGAACTCTACCTCTGTGCCGTACTCAGCAAATACTTGCTTAGCTACTTTCTCGATAATCTCCTTTTGTTGGTGGAACTCGTAGAGGATACCAATCAATGGAACCATAATCTCTGGCATAGGGTTCTTACCCTCTTGCTTGAGTTCGCAAGCTGCACTCAAGATAGCGCGAGTTTGCATAGCGGTAATCTCAGGGAAGGTGATGCCGAGACGGCAACCACGGTGGCCAAGCATTGGGTTGTTCTCTGCGAGAGAGTCAACACGTTGCTTAATCTCTTGTACGCTTACGCCCATCTCCTTAGCCATAACCTCCTGACCAGCAGCATCGTGTGGTACGAACTCGTGCAATGGTGGGTCAAGAAGACGGATATTCACTGGATAGCCATCCATTGCCTCAAGGATGCCCTTGAAGTCAGCTTTTTGGTATGGTAACAACTTAGCAAGAGCTTTCTCACGACCTTCAGCAGTCTTAGAAAGAATCATCTCGCGCATAGCCACGATCTTCTTATCCTCAAAGAACATATGCTCTGTACGGGTCAAACCGATACCCTTAGCACCGAAGTCGCGTGCCACTTGTGCATCGTGTGGAGTATCCGCGTTGGTACGTACTTGCAAGTTGGTATATTTGTCGCAGAGATCCATAAGCTCTTTAAAGTCACCACTAAGTTCAGCAGCCTTGGTTGGTATTTGACCTGCATATACTTGACCAGTAGAACCGTTGATAGAGATGTAATCACCCTCTTTGTAGGTTACGCCCTCAATGGTCAAGGTCTTAGCCTTATAGTCAACCACGATTGCACCTGCACCGGATACGCAGCATTTACCCATACCACGAGCTACTACTGCAGCGTGAGATGTCATACCACCGCGAGCGGTCAAGATACCTTCTGCAGCAGACATACCTGCCAAGTCTTCTGGGCTAGTCTCGATACGAACCATAACGACTTTCTTGCCATCCTTGTGCCACTCTTGAGCGTCATCAGCGTGGAATACGATTTGTCCACATGCAGCACCTGGACTAGCTGGCAAACCTTGGGTAATCACCTTAGCAGCTTTCAATGCTGTTTTGTCAAATACAGGGTGGAGTAGTTCGTCAAGTTTTTGTGGTTCGCAGCGTTTGATAGCAGTCTTCTCATCGATAAGACCTTCGTGAACGAGGTCCATAGCGATTTTCACCATTGCTGTACCGGTACGTTTACCATTACGTGTTTGCAAGAACCAAAGTTTGCCCTCTTGTACGGTAAACTCCATATCTTGCATATCGCGATAGTGGTTCTCCAGTTTGTTTTGAATAGCATCAAGTTGAGCGTAAATCTCTGGCATAGCCTCTTCCATAGATGGATATTTAGCAGCGCGCTCTTCCTCGCTGATGCCTTGCAGTGCTGCCCAACGGCGGCTACCCTCGATAGTGATTTGTTGTGGGGTACGGATACCTGCAACCACGTCCTCACCTTGCGCATTTACGAGGTACTCACCATTGAAAAGGTTTTCACCAGTAGCAGCGTCACGGCTGAAGCATACACCAGTAGCAGATGTCTCACCCATGTTACCAAACACCATTGCTTGCACGGTAACGGCTGTTCCCCATTCGTCTGGAATTCCTTCCATCTTACGATATAGGATAGCACGCTCGTTCATCCAACTACGGAATACAGCGCAGATAGCACCCCACAATTGCTCTATAGGGTTAGCAGGGAAGTCGTGACCTGTTTGGTCTTTGATAGCGTTTTTGAAGCGCGCTACGAGGAGCTTGAGCTCATCTACAGTCAAGTCTTTGTCGAGCTTGATGCCGCGAATCTCTTTCACTTCTTCTATGATGGCCTCAAATGGGTCGATATCTTCTTTGTTTACAGGCTTCATACCTAGCACTACGTCACCATACATCTGTACGAAACGGCGGTAACTATCGTATACAAAGTGTGGGTTGTTGGTTTTCTCCACCAAACCTGCTGCTACTTCGTCGTTCAAACCAAGGTTCAAGATAGTATCCATCATACCTGGCATAGATGCGCGAGCACCCGAGCGAACGCTCAACAACAGAGGGTTCTTTGGATCGCCAAACTTGCTATTCATCAAATTCTCTACATGAGCAACTGCTGCAGTTACTTCTTTGTTCAGTACTTCTACGATTTGCTCTTGACCTACTTGATAATACTCGTTGCAAACATCCGTGGTGATTGTGAATCCTGGAGGCACTGGTACGCCCACAAGATTCATCTCAGCAAGGTTTGCGCCTTTACCGCCCAATACTTCGCGCATTTGAGCGTTACCTTCTGCTTGTCCATTTCCGAAGGTGTAAACACGTTTCTTGTTGTCCATTTCTTAAAAAATCTTTTTATAATGTTAATAATTCAATTTTCCGTTTTTACTCTCTAATCAGCCCGCAAAGGTACAACATTTTTTTTAAATATGCAAATTATATTTTATATAATGTGAATATTTTTTAAATTCCTATACATTTCCGTTGTTTTTCTGTGGAATCTGTACTTTACAAATTGTCTAAATGTAAATATTTTTATACCTTTGCACTCAAATTTTGCTCTGTCAAATGTCAACTATAGACTATTAACTATAAAATTGTAAAATGCTAAATAGTTTTGTTTTTCCTGGTCAAGGAGCCCAATATACGGGCATGGCTAAAGACTTGTATGATGCTTATGCAGAGGCACGTGCGATGATGTTGCGTGCCAACGAGATACTTGGTTTTTCTATCACCGATGTGATGTTCGAGGGTTCGGATGAAGACCTTCGGCAGACGCGTGTCACACAACCTGCCATTTTCTTACATTCTATTGTTCACTGTCAATTGTCAACGATCCTTCGTCCTGACATGGTAGCAGGGCATAGTTTGGGTGAATTTTCGGCTTTGGTAGTCGCTGGTGCTATAGGTTGGGAAGATGGATTGCGTTTGGTGAGTCAGCGTGCTCAGGCTATGCAAGAGGCTTGTGAGATGTATCCTGGTGCCATGGCTGCTGTTCTTGGCTTGCCCGATGACAATGTCACTGAGATTTGTCAGCAAGTCTCCTCCAACGCCAATAGCCAATCGCCAATAGCCAATAGCCTCATTGCTGTCGCCGCCAACTACAACTGCCCGGGTCAAGTGGTAATCTCTGGCTCGCTTAGTGGAATAGAGCAGGCATGCAAAACACTGAAGGAAGCGGGAGCAAAACGTGCGTTACGTTTGCCTGTAGGTGGTGCTTTTCATTCGCCCTTGATGCAACCAGCGGCAGAGCATTTACGAGATGCTATTTTGTCTACTACTTTCCGCACTCCTACATGTCCCATATATCAGAACGTGAGTGCTAAGGCAGAAACAAATCCTCAAGTCATTCAGCAACAAGTGTTGCAACAACTGACTTCTCCTGTCCGTTGGACGCAATCGGTACAGCAGATGATTGCCGATGGTGCTACTCATTTTTATGAGTTTGGTCCTGGCGATGTGCTCAAGGGTCTCATACGCAAGATTAACCCTGAAGTCATCGTTGGTTAGTCTTTCAAATATTATGTTCTACAGCATATTATGTAAAAAAATCGCACTATACACTTGCGTAGTTGCGATTTTTTTTGTACTTTTGTGCGTTCATTAAATCAACAAAATCATGAAAATCTCAAAACGAGCACAGAGCATGCCGCAATCGCCAATTCGCAAGTTGGCTAAGTATGCTGAAGCGGCACACCGAAATGGTATTCACATCTATTCGCTCAACATTGGTCAGCCAGACATCCAGACACCCGATTGTGCCAAAGAGGCGATTGCCGCTTTCACCAAAGACATTCTAGCTTACACTCCTTCGCAAGGTGTATTGTCTTTGCGTGCTAAGATGGTAGGGTATTATGCGGAGTATGGTATAGACATTTCGCCAGACGAAATTATCATCACTTCGGGTGGTTCAGAGGCGATTATGTTTGCATATATGGCATGTCTTAATCCAGGAGATGAGATTATCATTACAGACCCTAGTTATGCTAATTATATGGCTTTTGCTGTGTCGTGTGGTGCGGTTATCAAACCAGTTAAAACCAATATCGAGAATGGTTTTAAACTCCCATCGGTAGAAGAATTTGAGAAGCAGATCACTGATAAGACGAGGGCTATTCTCATCTGCAATCCGAACAACCCTACGGGTTATCTATATACGAAACAAGAGATGATGCAAATTCGCGACTTGGTAAAGAAATACGATCTCTATCTCTTCTCTGATGAAGTCTATCGCGAGTTTATCTATACCAAACGTCCATATATCTCCGCTTTCCACTTGGAGGGCATTGAAGATAGGGTAATACTTATTGATTCGGTGAGCAAGCGTTATTCGCTTTGTGGTGTACGTATAGGCGCGCTAATTACTAAGAACAAAGAGGTACATCAGGCAGTGATGAAGTTCTGCCAAGCACGCCTCTCACCTCCTTTGATTGGACAGGTGATTGCTGAATCGGCATTGGCAACGCCACACGATTACCTAGAGGAGGTCTATGATGAGTATCTATCGCGACGCAATTTCCTCATCGACCAACTCAACCAGATTCCTGGTGTGTTTGCTCCTACGCCTATGGGTGCGTTTTATGTGATGGTGCATTTGCCTGTGGATGATACGGATAAGTTCTGCCAATGGTGCCTTACCGACTTCCAGTACGAGGGGCAAACAGTGATCATGGCACCGGGTAGTGGATTCTATACCAATCCTGAAGACGGTCGTCATCAGGTGCGAATGGCATATATTCTGAATAAGGACGACCTTTCGAGGGCAGTCCTAGTTCTGCGCAAAGCGCTAGAGGCATATAACGCGCTAGAAAGCAAATCTTAGCATTTCAGCACGAGTATATCACGTAGATTGGTGGTGTAGCATGGAGAGAGTTTCTCGCGTTTGGTAAGCGGTTTGTCTGTGCTGAGCACTTGCGTGGCTACTTTGACTGCTGTTTTGCCATATTGGCTATTGATATGGTCAATGGCTTTCTGTAGTCGCTCATCGCGCTCCTTAGGTCGCTCATCAAATAGCATCTGCTGGGCATTATCTGCTGGAGTAAGCCCCATCAGTACTATGCCCGCTTTTTTGTAGGGATAGGGTTTCCATAGTTTTCGTATGGCAGCAAGCATGTAGCCAACTAGTTCGGCTGTGATAGCCGTAGGGAAGGGTAGTGTCACTACCTGATGAATTACCTGCATTTCCTCCTCGGCAAAGCGCGAGGTATGCGCATATACGCTAAACTGGCGACATAGGCTGTGCTGTTTGCGCAGTTTATCGGCACAATCACTCATAAAGTCCACCAATGCTTTCTCCAAGGTAGCTTGGTCGGTAATACCTCGCTCAAAAGTACGCGATTGCGATATGCTTTGCCTTTCAGCACGCTCTGTGATGTCTATGCAGTCGTAGCCATTGAGTTCTTGCCAAGTCTGTAGTCCGGGTTTGTGTAGCAAGTTCTTGGCAAACTCAGGTAGCCGTTGGCTGAAGTCCCATGCGGTTACAATGCCAGTAGGTAGGAGTTTCTTTCGTGCTTGCCTACCAATACCCCATACATCTTCGATGGCAAACCCTTGCAGGGCTTTCTGCCGCTTCTCGTCGGTGTCGATGATACAAACACCATTGTAGGCGGGGTATTGTTTCGCATACTTGCTGGCAATCTTGGCGAGAGTGCGAGTAGGTGCTAATCCGATTGATACAGGTATGCCCACCCATTTACGGATTTGTAGGACCACCTGCTCGTAATAGGGCTTGAGTTCGTGTACGGGCAGATGGTCACAATGCAAAAACGCTTCGTCAATGGAGTACTGCTCCAGGCGTGGCGTGTGCTTCGCCAATATGCTCATCACCCGACTGCTCAGATCGCCATACAAGCTGAAGTTGGAGGAGAACGCAGTTACCCTCGCCTCATCGCCTCCCGCCTCCTCGCCTAATCGCCTTTTCGCCTCAAACCACGGTTCGCCCATCTTAATGCCGAGCTTTTTGGCTTCGTTGCTACGCGATACTACGCAACCATCATTGCCCGATAGTACGACTACGGGCTTGCCTTCCAGATCGGGGCGGAACACTCGCTCACACGATACGAAGAAATTGTTGCAATCGCATAACGCGTAATACATACCTCTATCTATGTCAAATATCTATTTTGTTTTGCTCTCCAAATGCGGCTTTGCGGCATTTCATTAGAGCAAAAACAAAAGTCATTCTTGAATTGACAATTAAAATTGACACCAATTGTCGTTAAAATTAATTCCGTGATTTTTAATTATTTTTTGTAGCGCAGCGTATTTTTGTTTCAAAAAATAATACCCGATACCCTACAACTTATGCACGCAATGCGTGATGACACCCCAAATGCAGAACTGGTTGTCTGCGGTTACTTTGATTTTCTGAAAATCCTTGTTGTGTGGTATGAGCCACGCACATTGATTTTTGACATCGAATTGATACTCTTTGATGGTAAATTCGCCGTCAATGCAGGCAGCCACATAGTTGCCGTTCTGCGCTTCCAGCGAGCGGTCAATCACCACGATGTCGCCATCGTGTATGCCAGCTTCTATCATACTGTTACCCGATATACGGGCGTAGAAAGTACTTTCGGGATGGCGCACCATCTCGCGTGCGAGGTCGATGGTCTCTCCCGCATGGTCTTGTGCTGGGCTGGGGAAGCCTGCATGTAAGCCATCAGCAATCTCCAGTTCGATGCCCATATTGTGGGCGGTGGATATGTCGGTTAATTTCATAGTCGTTTTACGTGCGTCATTCTTTGCGACCTGCTTTCCGAACGCTCGGCAAAGATAGTACTTTTTTTTGAAGTGTACAAGAAAAATCGCTTTTGGGTGCGTTTTTTCATTATTTAAGACAATTATTGTCAATTTTGTTGTCGTACGCGAAGCGAGCGTTCGAGCGTAGCGAGATAAGAATTATCGTCAATTCAAAGGGTGTATTTTGTTGGGTTGAAAGAATGTGCTTGGGCACATTGACAATCCCAAACAAAATAGGGTAGTTGACAGTGAAAACAAGTATCAACTGATATATAAATCTAAAAAAAGAGCGACACTTGCGTGCCACTCTGAATGTTTACACCTTCGGAATAATCCTTATTGTGTATATCCTTCAAATTTGTTGGTGCAAAGGTAGTGCTTTTTATCCCCATTGTTTCTTGCGGACAGTGTATTGTAAAATGGTTATTTGTTCTATCAGTTCTGTCCAAGTAGGAGCAGAGTGATGAATCATAGAACTGCGCATGACTTCGTAGTCTTTCTGCCATATCGTTGAAATATCCTCGCGAGGCAGTAGGCAAATTTGTGTGCGTATATCTCCCGAATAATCAACTCCTTGAACCGAAGTGAATACTTCGCGATGATGGCGGATCGTTTCCCATAAAGTATCGTCAGCTATTGCCTCTGCTGCAAAGGGCTGTTGCATCATTTGGTACAAATCATACAAGTGTCGGCTCTTGCGGTCAGCTTGCATACCATGTCCAGGCACGCTAAAGAGTTCATGCAAAAGGAACATCTTCTCCACCATTGTCTTTGCAGGAATGGCGGTGGAGATAATGACATCGCATAGAGGTTGTATAGGTGCATAATCAGCTAATATGCAATTCACATGTGTTGGCATAGATGGTTCTATAAGTGAACGTGCGCTTACTTCTAACACTACATCAGGACGGAGGTAGGTCAGTGGTTTATCGAAAACGGACTGATAGCGCACAAATATTTGTCTTGGCTCAGGATAGGTGTTATCTCCCTCTCCATCTGGTTGTGCCTCAACATTCAGGAATGCTAATAATCCGAGTTCTTCTAATCGTGTGCGCAGCATGGGTGTTAGTTGTTCGCTAACAAATAAAGATGAAGCTTTGCGGAGTTTCTTTATTTCTTTTTTAGTTAGATTTCCCTCTTTGGCTCCCAAATAGATGGGATTTACTGCCAAATCAATATCTTCAGAGAAGCGATTGATTAATCCCCATGCTTTGCTGAGTGAGGTACCGCCCTTGAATATCAAATATTGTGCAATGGGTAAAGAGAAGATGGTTTGTAAGACAACAGTTACCCAAAAATCTTTTTCTACTGCTTGCATGGGTAAACCTACATTCACGCCGACTCTCTCGAACACGGCTCGGCGTTGTTCCGCAGTAAGGGTCAGAAACTTATTCATATAAACTCAATATCAGTTCTCTTGTTGCTGTAGGCATCAGTTTGAGGTCTGCTACAGGAATACGAGATTGGTTATTGATGGTATTTTTGAGGGTTTGGATTTGTTCTTCTGTTAGTCGTTCTATTTTCCAATCCTTGAGCGCAGTAGTTATTAGTTGCGCCAACTTTGTTTGGAAAGCAAAATATCTTGGCGAAGCACGATGAAAGGTAATACTTCGTGTGTTGTCAATAGTAATTGTTCGTGAAGTGCCATCTGTGAGATAGTGATAATTCAGTGGTATTTGTTGGGTAAGTCCCAATTGGTATTGGGCGAATGCACCTGATGGCACAATATGTGCTCCGTCCCGTTTAGCTACTGCGGCAGCAATATCTTCGGTAGAAGGAGGTATAGCACCTAAGCCATATATTTTCTCCAATTTTGGATAGCAATAGATACCCCTGGCAGCACGAAGAATAGTACCTTGTAGCACCATTCTTTCTAATGCTTTATTAACAGCAGAGCGTGTTCCATACGCAAGAAAATCATTTACAAAAAACACAGAACCTCTTCCGCATTTTTTCATCTTGCTAATAATCTTATTTTCAACTGATTCCATATATATTTACATTTCGTTTTGTCGCAAACTAATACATTTATAGCGACAAATTCGCTGCAAAGGTAGTGCTTTTTATTGGATTATGCAAGTTTTGGTGCGAAAAAGTGTGTTATTCGCGTCATTTTGGTGAAGGGAATGTGGATTGGGTAGGGTGTAAGGTGTAAAGGTGGGAATAAAAAAAGAGCGACACTTGCGTGCCACTCTGAATGTTTACACAATGATATATTTTCGAAGAATATCACATGTCTTGTTGTATTCTTCAATATATGTTTGAATACGTTCTTTATCTGTCATTTGATTATTTCCCAAAAGTATATCGCGAAAATTTTTTATAGAATTGTTGTATATGTATTCTATGGTATTCTTGCAATGTGGATTATCCTCACTTCCCCTTATAGCAATCATTCCAAGATATTCATGCATTACTCGTTCTAATTGTTTCTGATACAATCTATCAAAAGGAATAAATGTCTTATATATGAAGATGTTGGGATTCTCCTTACTTATTTTTCCTAGACAAAGGCCATCAAGATTAAGTAAAGCAGAATTATAATATTCAGAATCTTCTTTGATTTGTTCGTTATAACTTACAATTTTACTACCTAATTGGAGGGCACCTGCATTTCGAGATAGAAATAAAGCAATTTTGTATTGTTCTGTTTGTTCATCTTTGATGAATCGCTCATAATAGCGTTTGAAGAAATGCGCTTGAAAAACACTGATGACTAATTTATATCTAGATGTCATAATGTCTTTTTTAGGTGCTATTGTAATAATCTCTTTTCCCCGTTCTCGCTCGTATTCACAAAAGACTGTTACTTCTGGATTGTTCCACCATGCATGCTTCTTTATTATTGTTAGATATGTATATTTATTTTGGCTTTTGGGATGTGTATAGAAATCAAAATGTCGCCATGGATATATGCGAGATTTCTGTGCACTTTTGCAGACTTTTGCTTTTATAGCAACATCATAATACTCTTTAACATCACGAATATCTTTTAGGATTTCGCGATATATTTCTTCATATGACATTGTGGAAAGAAGCATAAGTATTTCACACTATTTCGCAAAAATCGTATTTAATCCGTTATGGATAGCTTGTAGTATATTGTATATTCGTGCACTCATAACTGAGATAAATGTATTGAAGGGACATACTAGTATATGCGTACAACCATCATCTCGTTTGGATCAGTACTCCATTGAACCTGCCATGTTCGACCATCAATTTGATCAAGCAGGACAAAATTATAGAAATTGGTAGTTGCATATAGTGTAAATCTTCCTGGTATTTCATCTTCTATATTGTCAACTCTCTTAATGTCAGAAAGAGTATAAGTTCCTGGATAACCGCTAGTTGTCCATTGAACCATTTCCATCTGTCCTGTACGAGTATCAAGTTTTATGAAATTATAAATATTTTTTGTTTTATATAAACGATAGTTTGCTTTGGGATCTTGCGTATACTCCGTTGCTGGAAAATCTACAGTTTGAGCAAATGTTAACTGAGCTACTAATGCCATTACAGCAATACATAAAATCTTCTTCATAATTATATATTTTGGTGGTTAATAATTTCTTTGCAATAACCTAAGTCTCTCTATCAAAATCATATCTTCTTCTAAACATTTAGACATTTTCAAGAGTTCATTTAGAAGCGTTTCCATTTTTGTTGTATCCACATTATATAAGCTTATATTTGTCCTACTATCGTAATCTAGTATTGCTTTAAAAACATCTAATGTATATTGATTTTTAGGGGAGTTTACAAGAAAAGATAAGTAATCTTTATTGGGTACTAAAAAATCTTCTATATGGATTACATAGTCTCTGTCCTGATATGGATGATATATATGGTATATTACCCATTCAGCAGATTCTTTTGTCCCGATTTTCATCCATTGGTCTGCGAAATGATATAACTCTTCCCTAATCATAACAATATAGTCGGGATATTGCTGTTTATTTTGTTCGAAACTAAGATAAGTTTGAAATGCAGTTTTTATTTCATTCTTTAAATTTAATATAAATTCTTCTCTTTTTATCTCATCTTCTGTGTCTAATTCTGGATTATTAATCCATTTGCGCATATCATTCCCCATGTCGGTAAACAATACATCACGTATGTCTATTTCGGTGTAATCTTTATTGAGCAAAGAAGAAAGATCTATTTCTATACAAGGGATTCTTTTGTCTTTGATGTTAGCAAGTTTTGCACTATCAACACCATGACTTACTTTTATCTCTATCCACAATTGCTTTTCGCCGATTATTCCTATGCAATCAGGGCGTCTATTTACATCATCTTCTTTATATTGTTCTTCTAGTTTTACTTCGCTGAACGTAATATCCTTTTCATCTTTATGGATGTAATCACCTTGGTATTTCGGTGTTCTGATTTTCTTCTCTTTCTGTACAATCTCTTGCGCGAGCATATGTAGTGCAGTCATACGGGCACCTTCGCAGTCTGCTCCGTTTGCATGTGCAAAATGATGCTGGTTCTTCTCTCCTTTTTTAGCGATTAGTTGATGGCCACACTCTGGGCAAGTACAAAAACAATCCTTCCCCTTTACTACATCGTTCACATGAACCAATCGTCCATTAGTGTCTACTCCATATGTAAGTTTCAGTTCTGCCATTAAATGCTAATAGGATTTATTACATTATTACCTACAAAGTATTTATGAGGAGATTAGTTTTAATTTATCAATTATCTGCAAGATTTCATCCATTGTTGTACTTGTTCAATACACCATGGTAATTGGTCTCGGACTTGTTGTACCCAGAAGCGCATAACATCCCAGCCTTCACGCATAAGTGCTTGATTGCGCAACTGATCATTGTAGCTGAGTTCTCCTGTCCATGCTTGATGATACATTGCTCCATCTACCTCTATGTCAAGTTTCTTTCCATTATAGAAGAGAGCCAAATCAAGATAATACTTATCAACATGATATTGTGCCGTAACAGGAATACCTGCATCCGAAAGTGCTTTTTGCAAGATATGTTCCCATTCTGAAGCTTCAACAGGGGCTTCATTTCCGCTACTATATTCAGCAAAGTGTTCCAAATAACTGACTCCACATTGCTTACAATACTGTTTATCTCCTACGGTTACAAGCAAAGACCTCGCACGGGTTATAGCCACATTGAACAGATTACCCGTCGATTTGAGGAACATAAGACTTTGCGACTTCGTTCCCTCCGAAACAACAGGTGAAAAGATGATAACATCTCTCTCGTCCCCTTGGAATTTGTGAACTGTATCTATCAATATTTGGTTATGCAGTTCCAAATGATTACGCAACTCTGAGTCTCGCTCTAAGGCTTTGGTTATCATATCAGCTTGCAAATGGAAAGGCGTTGTAACACCGATACTTCCTTCAAATCCCAGTTCTACTGATAAGCGTCGAAGAATTCGTATCACTCCTTCTGCCTCCTTAATATTATAAGCACCACCTGTTTCGGGTCGAATAGTTTTGCCTTTTATATCCATCCAACGCATACCTAAAATGGGTTGAGCATCAGTAGAATCATTGGGATATTGCAGACGGCTATAATCAGTAGCTATACGAAGTGTGTTATCATAAAACTCTTGATTTGAGAACTGAATAATATCCAGAAAGCTACGATGGTGGTCACGAAGTTGTATGATATTTTCAGCCTCCGCCATACTCTCTGCTAAATCATACATTGAACTGCTACGATATGACCATCTGGCTTCAATATTATTGTTCAAAATAAGGCTCAAGTCCGTTTGTTTACTCAGTAAACAGATATGATTAAGTTGTTGTTTGTCACCAATCACAGCTACTCGCTTAGCTCGCATAAGTAATGGAATCATCGAGGCAATATCACATTGGCTTGCTTCATCAATAATCAGCAAGTCATAAATAGCCTCCTTAAAAGGTAGTCTTCTGCGTGCGCTAAGAGATGTAATAGCACTTATCGGCAACATTGACTTTAGTGCTGGTTTATACGAATCTACATGATCATGTTCGAGTAGGCTTAAGTAATTATGCAGTTCTCCACGATTTTTAGCGTTGAAAATGCTAATATGTTCATCTAGCCAAGCTTTCCAAGCGACTTTTGCTTTTGCCTGCAACTCAGCATGCTCGCCTATCATTGCAGCGTCAAGTTGCTCAAGAGAAGCAGATTCGCATATCTCTTTTAACAAACTATTGTAAGTAGCAATTAGACTAAAGTCATCCATTAGCGCCTTGAAACGATTGTCAAAATGCATCCACTCACGATCTGACATATCCAAAGCGAGTGCAAGACCGAGATTGTATTTATCCATGAAGGAGTTGATTTGTGTTATCTCCTTGTGACCTTTTTCTGTTAATCTATTCTGCCAGTTTTTTCTAAATAATTTATCAAGCAACTGTTGAGGTCCTTCTATTAACGTTGTTCTTAGCGTAACAAACTCATCATATGCATTCTTAAAAATATCAACCTCATTCTCTGTTAAAGCACCTATGAGATGTTGGTACTTTTCTCGAATTACACAAACCATTTGCTCTACTTCATCAAGCCTATTTCTAGTTTCTACGGTTTGCTCTTTTTGTTTCTGTTTGGCTTTATAGTTTGAATAAACTCGATTGTATGCGCTCATTGCATTAGAGAAAGAAAGATCTTTCCGTTTTGCTTTCTCCCATTGTTGTGCATAATCAGATATACATTGTTTAGCACTCTTTTCGTATCGGAGTATTATCGGCAGGTCATTGTTTAGTGTGTTTACTCTCTTGACGACAACATCAACAGCATTATTATTCTTACTTGTAAATAACACACTCTGTCCCGCTATCGCCGCATTCATAATAAGATTGGCTACGACCTGCGTTTTTCTTGTTCCTGGAGGTCCCGCAATCAGCGTGATATCAGCACTTAATGCCGATTTGACTGCTCTTTCTTGTTCTTCGTTTAGAGGTAGAAATAAAATCACTGTCAACTCGTATATAGCTCACTTAAAAAGTGGGGCTATATTGATTTGTAACATAGATATGTCAATATATATTTTTTTGGTATTTTCCTTTGGAAAAATTTGGAAAATATCGGTTTTATGATTATCTTTGTATAGAAATTAAAACAACACTTAAACCCCATGAAATACCTATCAATTACGCACTATTCACGCACTATTCACGCACTATTCACGGACAATAGACGCACAATAGACGCACTATTCCTATCACACACGTGATACAATATAAACATTTTCAAATTCTAAAATTTTAACTTTATGTCACAAACCACTTACATTGCTCCTGTGGAGACATTCACAGGCAAACTTTCATCCCACAATGCGGATGGTCGTATCACTGTTTCTCGTCGTAAATGCTTTGGAAAAGATGCCAAAGGCAGACCATTCTATGGTCCAGGAGAGACGTATATCTATCATTGTCATAAAGGCGAATGGTCAGAAGGAGCGAAGAAAAATCGCACGTTGTTTCAAGAAGTTCAATTGCTTACTAAACAAGAACTTGCAGACCCCGAACGAGTGGCTTATTGGCAACCGTTGTTTGAGAAGCAATTTAAGCGCCCCAAAAAAGGAGAAAAACATTACGCCACGCTGCGCGGATTCGTGATTGCGCAAATCCATCAACAATTGAAAAAGGAACAAGCGGGGTAGATGCTAAAAAATACTCGTAATGCTTGCATATGTGCATTTTTTGTTGTACCTTTGCATACGCTTTTTATGAACGAACTAACAAGGCTGACTATATGAAAACAACTCAATTGATTATTAGCGGATTATGTAAACTCCTATGTGGCATGGCCTTGATTGGCTTGCTGCTCTTTTGGCCAGCAGGTACATGGCACTATTGGCAAGCGTGGCTACTGCTTGCCTTGCTATTTGTACCCATGACCTGCATGGGCGTTTGGCTACTGATCTCTATGCCTGACCTACTCGCTAAACGGCTGAACAACAAGGAGAAAGAGCAGACACAAAAGCATGTGGTAGCCCTTTCGGGATTGATGTTTATCGGCGGCTTTGTTCTCTGCGGATTAGACCACCGCTTCGCGTGGTCCAGTTTGCCCCTGTGGACGAGTGTCATTGCCTCGGTAATCTTCCTGATAGGGTATGCCTTGTACGTCGAAGTGTTGCGCGAGAATGCCTACCTGTCAAGAACCATAGAGGTGCAGGAGAATCAGCAACTCATTGACACGGGACTGTACGGCATTGTGCGCCATCCGATGTACACAGCCACCTTGCTCATGTTCCTTTCTATGCCGATAGTATTGGGCTCTGCTTGGGCATTGCTAATCTTTGCCATCTATCCCATACTAATCATCCAACGTATAAACAACGAGGAGCAGGTGCTGGCGGCAGGATTGCCCGGATATTCCGATTACCAGCAGCGCGTCCGCTGGCGCCTCATACCAGGCATTTGGTAGGATAGGAGAGAATAGGATAGATAAAATCTATCTTTTTCGATAAAATCGCACTATAATTTGCATATATCAAGATTTTTCACTACCTTTGCACGCTTTTTTGTGCAGATAGTTATGGAAGGAATGAAACGAACATACGAAAGTGACCAGATTCAATTTGCGGTAATTGCCATTGAAACGGCTGCACGCAAAATGGGAATCACCCCCGATGAACTTGCTACTCGATTAGAAAAGCAAGGACTTATTGAGGGACGTTTGATGCGTTTTTATGACACCTTGCATACACAAAGTGCTGATTATGTGGCGGATGATATAATAGAGACATTGAGAAACTATGAGTCTGAATAATGCTATATTGTTTCATGGTTCCACTTTGGTAGTTGAAAAACCTCTCGTGGATTATGGTCGTCCAGAGTTAGACTTTGGACCTGGCTTTTATTTGACCCATGACCGCGAACAAGCAGAGCGTTGGGCGCAAACCAAAGCAGGACGCTTGCGAAACGGAAAGGCTGTGCTGAATATATATCGTTTTGATGAAAAGACTTTTTCGGAACAATTAGCATACCAACGATTGGCGTTTGCTGATTACAACCAAGAATGGCTCGACTTTATTGCAGCCAGCAGAAAAGGACACTCGCCATGGCAATCTTTGGATTGGATAGAGGGTGGAGTAGCCAACGATAGCGTAATCTCTACTGTGGATGCATACGTGGATGGCTTTATCTCTGCAGAACAAGCTATTGGGCAGCTCGTGAATGAACGTTTACGCCATCAGGTATGTATTCGACAGCAGTCCATCATAGAGCAATTTTTGACTTTTGAACAAGCTGTTATTTTATAACAATGAAAGATTATATTTTATATCGTAAGATTACACGTATCATTATGCAACTGGCTGAAGAACTGGCGATTTCGCCACACAAAGCCCTATTGCTGTTTTATAGCAGTGAAGTTGGACAACGGTTGCATGATGCCAAATATGGCTATCAATTGATGTCCGATACCTATATCGTGAACGATATAAAAAATGCAATTGGAAATTAAGAAAAAGAATATAAACATGTTTAGATCACACACTTGTGGCGAGCTTCGCCTCGCCGATGCAGGCAAAACAGTCACCCTCGCGGGGTGGGCACAACGAATCCGCAAAATGGGCGGTATGACATTCATCGACCTTCGTGACCGCTATGGTATCACACAACTCGCCTTCCAATCCGACGGCAGCGCAGAGCAAGACGCTTTGCTAGAGCAAGCCAATGGGGTAGGGCGCGAGTTTGTACTACAAGTAACTGGCGAAGTCATTGAACGTCAAAGCAAAAACGTACAAATTCCTACAGGAGAAATCGAAATTAAAGTAGCCCAAATGAATATCCTCAACGCAGCTGTTACTCCTCCATTTACTATCGAGGACGAGACCGACGGTGGTGATGATATTCGCATGAAATACAGATACTTAGACTTGCGCCGTAACTGCGTACGCAAGAACCTCGAACTGCGCCACAAGATGGCATTTGAGGTGCGCCGTTACTTGGATGAGAAGGGTTTCCTTGAAGTAGAAACACCCGTTTTGGTGAACTCTACACCCGAGGGTGCACGCGACTTTATCGTGCCAAGCCGTATGAACCCAGGACAGTTCTACGCACTGCCACAAAGTCCACAGATCCTCAAGCAACTCCTTATGGTCAGCGGTTTCGACCGTTACTTCCAAATCGTGAAGTGCTTCCGCGATGAGGATCTCCGTGCAGACCGCCAACCAGAGTTCACACAAATCGACTGCGAGATGTCGTTCGTGGAGCAAGAAGATGTGCTCCAACTCTTCGAAGGGATGTCTAAACACCTGTTCAAGTCCATTCTCAATATTGACTTACCAGATTTCCCACGTATGACATGGGCTGACGCCATGAAATACTACGGAAGCGACAAACCCGATACACGTTTCGGCATGGAGTTCGTGGAGTTGCACGACCTCTTCCACGCTATTGAGGAACAAAAAGAGGAGAAGTTCAGTGTATTTGCTAATGCTGCATACATTGGCGGTATCTGCGCTACAGGTTGCGCGACATACACCCGCAAGCAATTGGATGCCCTCACAGACTACGTGAAACGCCCACAGATTGGCGCGAAAGGTATGGTATATGCCCGCATAGAGGCTGACGGCAACGTGAAGTCAAGCGTAGATAAGTTCTACAACCAAGAGCAGTTGCAACAAGTGGCTAAAGCCATGAACGCTCAGCCTGGCGACCTGATTTTGATTCTCTCTGGCGATGATGCCATGAAGACCCGCAAGCAATTGTGCGAGTTGCGTCTGGAGGTCGGCAAACAACTTGGTTTGCGTGATCCAAAGAAGTTCTCATGCCTATGGATTGTGGACTTCCCAATGTACGAGTGGAGCGACGAGGAGCAACGCCTCATGGCTATGCACCATCCATTCACCTCGCCAAAACCAGAGGATATACCTTTGATGGACACCAATCCAGCGGCCGTGCGTGCGAACGCATACGATATGGTTATCAACGGTGTAGAAGTAGGTGGCGGTAGTATCCGTATCCACGATGCAGCGCTTCAACAACGCACCTTTGAGATTTTGGGCTTCACACCAGAAGAGGCACAGCTCAAATTCGGCTTCCTGATGAATGCGTTTAAGTTCGGTGCGCCACCTCACGGCGGTTTGGCATACGGCTTGGATCGTTTCGTTAGTCTGTTCGCTGGCTTGGACAGCATCCGCGACTGCATCGCATTCCCAAAGAACAACCAAGGACGCGATGTGATGTTGGGCGCTCCTGGCATCGTCGATCAAAAGCAATTGGATGAGCTGATGATTGACCTGCGTGCTACTGAAGAATAATGAACACATAATTATTAACATGGATAAGTTAATTACATTTAAATTGTTCATATTACCTTATTTACCCTAATTACGATTATGTAAAATAGGATTTATTGATAAGTACCCTATACTAAACAATACAATTTTGAACAATTCTAAACAAAACAATTACTAAACAACGCTAAACAATACTACACAATACACCTATGACCTACCTTGATGAAATATTATTCAACGATGACGAGAATCAGAATGTGAAAGTGGATTATATTCCTCTGACTGCTGATGATGATACCAAAGAACCCGACTTGCAAGATGGCGACGTGCTGGGCGTGTTGCCACTACGCAATATGGTGCTCTTTCCTGGTGTGCTACTTCCCGTAACGGTAGCTCGACCAAAATCGAAGAAACTTGTAACCAACGCTTTCAAGAACGATGAACTACTGGCCGTTTGCTGCCAACGTATTCAAGACGTGCAAGAGCCATCATCCGATGACCTATACACCATAGGTACTGCAGGGCGCGTGATGCGCACCTTAGATATGCCAGACGGCAGTCTGATGGTGATTATGGAAGGTATACAACGTATTGAAATACAAGAGATTGTAGCGCAAAAACCATACCTGAAAGCCAAAGTGCGCGTTTTGGAAGAGGACTTTCCTAAGCGCAACGACAAAGAGTTTATCGCCCTCGTTAGCAGTCTCAAAAGTCAAGCCGAAAAAATCCTCAAACGCATGGAGAACATACCCGCAGAGGCAGGTATGACCTTGCGTAGTATTGACAATCCACCTACTCTGGTAAACTATATCTGTGGTAACTTTGGCGTTCGTATTGCCGACAAACAGCGATTGCTGGAAATGACTTCGCTCAAAGAGCGTGCTGTCACCCTGCTCGAAATCCTGACAAGCGAACTGCAAATGCTTGATATGAAAGAAGTTATCAAGAGCAAAACCAAAGAGGATATCGACAAAGAGCAGCGCGAATACTACCTGCAACGCCAAATGGAGACCATTCAGCGCGAATTGGGCAACACCGATGAGCAAATGGCAAACGCAATGCTCGAACGTGCTAAGCAAAAGAAGTGGAGCGAGAAGATGCAAACGACCTTCGAGAGCGAACTCAAAAAACTCCGCCGTATCCCTACCCACTCGCCAGAGTACTCTACCCTGCAAAACTACTTGGAGATACTGCTCGACCTGCCTTGGAACGAGTATTCAGAAGACAACTACGATATTCGTAACGCTCAAGAAGTGCTTGACCACGACCACTATGGCATGGAGAAAGTCAAAGAGCGTATCATCGAATACTTGGCTGTACTGAAAATGAAAGCCAACAGCCAAGCCAACGACATGAAAGCGCCAATCCTCTGCCTCTATGGCCCTCCGGGTGTAGGTAAAACCAGTTTAGGTCGTTCCATTGCCGAAGCATTGGGCAGAAAATACGCGCGTATCAGTTTGGGCGGATTGCACGATGAATCAGAGATTCGCGGCCACCGTCGCACCTATATAGGCGCTATGCCAGGACGTATCATTGAGAACCTGCGCAAGGTGAAGACCAGCAACCCTGTTTTCGTGCTCGATGAGATTGATAAGATTGGCTCTGACTACAAAGGCGACCCAACGAGCGCATTGCTCGAAGTGCTTGATCCTGAGCAGAATGGAACGTTCCATGACAACTACCTTGACGTGGATTATGATTTGAGCAAAGTGCTGTTTATCGCTACTGCCAACTCGCTGGACACGATTCCTCGCCCTCTACTCGACCGTATGGAACTCATCGAAATGACGGGCTATCTGCAAGAAGAGAAAGAGGAGATTGCCAAACGCCACCTCCTGCCTAAAGAACTGCACAACCACGGACTGAAGGCATCGCAACTCAAACTCAAAAAAGCCATCATAGGAGAGATTATAGACAAGTACACTCGCGAGTCTGGTGTGCGCAGTTTGGAACGTCAGATTGCTGCTATCTGCCGAAAAGTGGTGACACGTATCTCGCTTGAAGAGGAATACAATGTTTCTGTTACGAGCGAAGATCTGGTAGCATACCTCGGCAAACAACGCTATTCGCGCGATGAGTGGGAAACCAACAAATATATAGGTGTAGTCACAGGCTTGGCATGGACACAAGTGGGTGGCGAGATACTCTTCATAGAGACCTCGCTATCGCCAAGCAAGACCCCTACCCTCACCCTTACAGGTAACTTAGGCGATGTGATGAAAGAGTCTGCGACCATCGCTATGGGTTATATCAAAGCACATGCCGACCAGTTTGGCATAGCGCGCAAAACGATTGACACCCACTCTGTGCATATTCACGTGCCCGAAGGTGCCATACCAAAGGATGGCCCCAGTGCAGGTATCACCATGACTACTGCCCTCGTGAGTGCCTTCACCAAACGCAAAGTGCGTCCTCGCATTGCTATGACAGGCGAGATGACACTGCGCGGAAAAGTACTGCCAATCGGTGGCGTGAAAGAGAAGATATTGGCTGCCAAACGTGCAGGAATCACCGATTTGGTGCTCTGCCAAGACAACCGCAAGGATGTGGAAGATATTGCACCTAAATACCTGAAAGGACTATCCTTCCACTATGTAAAGGATATTCAAGAGGTGATAGATTTCGCATTGCTCTAAATGCAAATCACTATTTTCGACCATATGAATGAATGCACCGAGCCCGAAGTGGCTCGGTTGCTAAATATGGTCAGTCCTCAACGCCGCGAACAGGCACTGAGGTACAAACACCTCTTTAGTCAATACTGCTGCCTCAAGTCCTATGAGTTGCTTCTGCAACTCCTTGCCTCTACTCCCTACCTCCTACACTCTACACCCATCTTCCTCTACAACGAGCACGGAAAGCCCTATTTGGAGAATGGACCATATTTCTCTATCTCCCATTGCAAGCACGCTATCGCTGTAGCAGTAAGCGAAATACCTATAGGCATTGATATTGAGCACATTCGCACTGCCAAATCCGATTTAGTGGCTTATACCATGAACGAGGAAGAACAAAACGAGATATGGGCAGCCGAATCGCCAGACATTGCTTTCACACGCCTCTGGACACAAAAAGAGGCTGTACTGAAAATGCAAGGCACAGGCATCATCAGCGATATAAAAAACACCTTGGCTGACATCCATAGAATAGATATTCAAACCAAGGTGGTGATGGAGAAGCAGTATGTTTATAGTTTAGTGAACGCCGCTAATGCGGCTACTGTTTAGGGTTTAGCGAGAGGTGATTAGCGATTTTGCTGACGGAATTGCAATGGACTAATGCCCATCTTCTGACGAAAGAACTTGCAGAAACTACTAGCACTACCATAGTTCATTGCAAAGGCAATCTCTTTGATTGTAGCATCACTTTCCAACAAACGCGACTTAATCTCTTGCAAGGTCACGTCATCAATCAATGCTGAAGGCGTCTTACCTATTGCCTGACGACAGATAAACGTCAGATATTTAGGCGTAATTGCCATCTCATTGGCATACCAACTCACAGGTAAACGACGCATGTAATGATTGCTCAACAAGTGTGCGAACTGATTGAACAATTGCTTCGCACGGGAGGGATTGCTATCAATCTCCCCACTGAAGGAAGAAATAAATTCCTTATCTAGCATCATATGATTGTCTAACAGGAGCATTATCTCAAAGATAATTGCTTGATTGATTTGCTGCACAACACGATCGTTGGCTGTTCCATACACTTGATGATGCAGATATGCTACTTGCACATAACTACCCAATAATTGCAACTGCATATCCGACAAATGCAGCAACGGATTACGTTTGGCATATGCAAATTTGTCGTACCAATTGTTTTCTGTACGCAAACAAGAGAATACCACATCTTTCATTACCCGCAAAGGTGCTACACAGATTAGACATGCCACGTCAGGCGTACTCATATAATGCCCGACCACATCTCGTGGTGTGGTGAAAAGCAAATCATTGGGCTGCATATCTATCATTCGTTCTTGTATATCTATGCGCAAACGACCTGATTGACACAATAACACAAGCAACAAATCTTCAGACTGTGTGAGATATTGCTCAATAACCGATAAATCGGTAGAAATAGTAATATCACTGATAGTGACTGTTTGTCTTTTTGTCATAATTTAGGTCTTTTAGATTATCTTCTAACGTATAATCTACAAAAAACATTCCAAAGCATATATTCCAAAACACCAATAACATATCAAATAAACGAACTTATCGAAATCTGGAACATAATTATAGCAATACGGAACATTTTGAATATATTTGCACAACACTAAATATATTTTGCCAAATGACAAGTGGCTATGTTATCTTTTTTCTGCCAAAATGTCAGTCTTTTGTCAGTTCTTAAGCAAAATTACACTTTGGCACGGCATTTGTCTATACTAATGTGTACGTGAGCCACTGGCGAACCAATTTCGCAAAGCCATGTACGCAAAGCCACAAACGCTCGCACTGCGAGCCATTAACGTGAGCAAAGCGAACAAACAAGAATATAAACTAAAAAACTTAAATAAAATGGGAAAAATTATTGGAATTGACTTAGGAACAACTAACTCCTGTGTCGCAGTTATGGAAGGCAATGAGCCTGTAGTTATCACCAACTCTGAGGGTAAACGTACTACCCCATCTGTGGTTGGTTTCGTAGATGGTGGCGAGCGCAAAGTGGGCGACCCTGCTAAGCGTCAAGCAATCACCAACCCTACTCGCACCGTATATTCAATCAAACGTTTCATGGGTGAGACCTATGACCGTTTGGCTAACGAGGTATCGCGCGTACCTTATAAAGTAGTAAAGGGCGACAACAACACCCCACGCGTGGATATCGATGGTCGTTTGTACACGCCACAAGAAATCTCAGCTATCATCCTCCAAAAGATGAAGAAGACCGCTGAAGATTATCTTGGTCAAGAGGTGACAGAGGCAGTGATTACTGTACCTGCATACTTCAATGACAGCCAACGTCAAGCCACCAAAGAGGCAGGCGAGATTGCTGGTCTGAATGTTCGCCGTATCGTGAACGAGCCAACAGCTGCTGCTTTGGCATACGGTCTTGATAAGAGCGACAAAGACATGAAGATCGTAGTATTCGACTGCGGTGGTGGTACACACGACGTCAGTGTGCTCGAATTGGGCGACGGCGTATTTGAAGTGAAAGCTACCGATGGTGATACCCACTTGGGTGGTGATGACTTCGATCACCGCATTATCGACTGGCTCGTACAAGAGTTCAAGAGCGAGAACGGTGGCGCAGACCTTAGCAAAGACGCTATGGCTATGCAACGACTCAAAGAGGCAGCTGAGAAGGCAAAAATCGAGCTTTCTAACACTACCTCTACCGAGATCAACTTGCCATACATCATGCCTGTAAACGGTGTGCCAGCACACTTGGTAAAGACCCTCACCCGTGCTAAGTTTGAGCAACTCATCGACGACCTCGTACAACGCACTATCGCTCCATGCCGCACCGCTTTGCAAAACGCAGGTCTAAGTATTAGCGATATCAACGAGATTATCCTCGTAGGTGGTTCTACTCGTATCCCTGCTATCCAACAAGCAGTTGAGAAATTCTTCGGCAAAGCTCCATCTAAGGGTGTTAACCCAGACGAAGTTGTAGCTCTTGGCGCAGCTATCCAAGGTGGTGTCTTGACTGGTGATGTGAAGGATGTCCTCCTTCTCGATGTTACCCCACTCTCACTCGGTATCGAGACTATGGGTGGCGTGATGACCAAGATGATTGAGGCCAACACCACTATCCCAACCAAGAAGACCGAGACCTTTACCACAGCAGTGGACAACCAACCTTCTGTAGAGATCAAGGTATTGCAAGGTGAGCGCCCTATGGCTGCACAAAACAAGCAAATCGGTATCTTCCACCTCGATGGTATCATGCCTGCACGCCGTGGCGAGCCACAAATCGAAGTAACCTTTGATATTGACGCCAACGGTATCCTCAACGTTACTGCGAAGGACAAAGCTACTGGCAAAGAACAAAAGATTCGTATCGAAGCATCCAGCGGCTTGAGCGACGAAGAGATTAAGCGCATGAAAGCAGAGGCAGAGGCTAATGCTGAGGCAGATAAGAAGGAGAAAGAGCGTATTGAGAAACTCAACCGTGCTGACGCTACTATCTTCCAAACCGAGAAGCAGTTGGCTGAACTTGGCGACAAGATTCCTGCTGACAAGAAAGCTCCAATCGAGGAAGCATTGAAGAACCTCAAAGATGCTTATGAGAAGAAGGATGCAGACGCATGCGAGGCAGCTAACCAAGCCCTTATGACCGCTTTCCAAGCTGCTAGTGCAGAGATGTACAACGCTACTCAAGGTCAAGCAGGTCCTCAAGGAGGTGCTGACTTCCAAGGCGGTGCACAAGGTGGTGCTCAAGGTGGCAACAACCAAGGCGCAGCCGAGGACGTGGACTTCGAAGAGGTTAAGTAAACTTATAAACAATAGCTCGCTATGCGAGCGTCCACTAAACAAAATCGCCATTTGTGGTTTATGCACAAGTGGCGATTTTGTTTATCACTCATCCCTCATAGTTTATACCTAAAAAAATGTAAACTTTTCTTGCACATATACATTTTTTTTTGTACCTTTGCAGCGCAATTGTACAATAAACTACCTTATGTCACAAAAAACATTTTGGAAAATACAATACATCAACCTTTGTATTGATGAGTTCGCTCGCAAGTATCGCCTTGCACCGAAGGTAGCATATAACTACTTGAACAAGTACAAAGGTCTTGAATTTCTCAACGAGCATTATGAGTACGAACACACACAAGCTCTTTGGGAGACTCAAGAATCGTTACGAATAGTTTGTCAGCGTAATGGAGGAACAATTTAATGATCAAACTTTATCACGGAACAAATACAACATTCGATAAAGTCGAATTAGATAAGTGCCTGCCCTACAAAGATTTTGGCAGGGGATTTTATCTTACCACTATTCGGATGAAAGCATTGGCTCGCGCAAAAAACAAATGCAATTTTGAGGGCGGAGTTCCTACTATTCTCGCATATCAATTTGATGAAAAAGAGTTTGCTAATCTGAATGTTAAGTGTTTTGAAAAACCTACAGAAGAATGGGCTAACTTCATTTTCGCTAATCGCGATAAACACAATAAGAAGATGCATAACTACGATGTCGTCATCGGACCAGTAGCAGACGATGGAGTGATTGCGTCTATACGACTATACGAAACAAAGGTTATTGACCTTGCTGAATTTGTTAAAAGACTAGAGTACGCTCACCCAAACGTACAATACGCATTTTGCACAGAACGAGCAATAGCATTGTTACAAAAGATATGAAAAAAGCAGAATATGATTTTGTAGTACGCTCTATCGTGGAGGAATTGGTTAGTTTTCTAATGGAAGACTACAAGATGCCTATGCTCGAAGCGTTTGATAAGATATACAACTCCCACATTTTTGAGAAACTACAGGATAAGAGTACAGGACTTTATCTTCGTAGCTCAGCGTATGTGTATGAATATTTGAAAAAGGAATTGTAAGAAATTAGTTGGCTACAAATTGTAGTCAACTGAAAACTAACCAAATAACTACTCCCCTAAAATTACTTATCACTCATCACTCATAGTTTATAGTTAACTTGCAACGCATACCGTTGTCCGACATATTTAATATAGCGTAATAAGCCCAGACTATACTCGCCATTTATGCAAAGTTCGCATAAATGGCATTTTTATTCGCCCTACTCTTGCTCAATCCAAAAAAATGTAGTACCTTCGAGGGCACCTTAATCCTCGAAGCCACTGCAAAAAAATGTAGCCTATGGCTCGTCAGAACGAACTTACAATAATGAACTCGCTATGCTCGTTGTGATTGTCGTCGTTCTTCCTCTCCCCAAAAATCGAAGATTTTTAGGAGCGACAGGTGAGTATCACGTCTATCGTGGCGGAGGTTGGTATATAGGGTATAGTACATGTCGTTGTACTCATCGCCGACAAACGAAAGAAGGATATAGCGAGGACGCTCTTGGTGTTCGTGTGGCTCTTCGCGAAAAAGTAGAACGATAGAATACTTTTCGCAGAAATCGCAGAAATCGCAGAAATCGCAATCACAGATAAAACATCGCACAGGTAAGGATAGTGGCACTAGTCGTACTAGTAATTCTAGTAGAGAGAAGTGTCCCGTCCTGAAAAAGGTTTACACATAAACAGATAAAAAAAATACCAATTATTAAGATTTAGTATTATGTGTAACCAAGAAAAAAAACTCAAAAAAAATCACTCGAACTAGCTATTCCTTAACAGAAAAGCGCTCGATTCTAGATTTGTATTTTAAGTCAGGCTTATCTTGTCGTCAATTTGCTCTTCAGCATGGAATAGACCGTTCCACCCTATCTCTTTGGCTTTCTTCTTGCAAGAATGCCGAAAAAAGTGTACCTTCGCAGTCCAAATTAATTGGTATGGATGCAAAAGACGAAATGCTGGAGAAACTCCGTGCAGAAAATGAGAAGCTTCGCCACAATCTTGAGTTTGAACGCT
>JAZNJW010000005.1:0-60621 GCA_045578255.1 Paludibacteraceae bacterium | reverse complement strand
GTTCATTGTTACCCGATAAATCCATGTCTCAATCTTACTCTCGTTGCGAAATTTCTTAAAGCCCTGCCACAGATGAATCAATGTCTCTTGAAAGAGATCATCTATCTCATCCTTGTCTTTGGAGAACATATAGCAGATACTGTATATCGTGCTTTTGTGCTCCTTGACGAGGGCTGCAAATTCTTTTTCTTCCTGTTTCATATCCTTTTTGTTTTGTGCTTTTGCCTTTTAGACGTAGCACTTACATGATTTACTACAATATTTTTTACATTTTTTCAAATATTTTGCAAAGATACAGTAAAATTTGCGTATTTGCAAAAATTATTGTAACTTTGCACCCCGAAATCCAATAACCATCAGTAATATGTTTATTATCGGCATTGCGGGCGGTACCGGCTCAGGAAAAACAACCGTGGTACGCAAACTTCTCGAACGCCTTCCAAAGGGCGAAGTTGTAGTCATCCCACAAGACTCCTATTACAAAGACAGCAGCCACGTGCCTGTTGAAGAGCGTCAAAACATTAATTTTGACCATCCCGATGCTTTTGAGTGGCCTCTCCTTGCCAAACACATTGAGCAGCTCAAGAATGGACAAGCCGTAGAGCAACCTATCTACGACTATATTACCTCCTCACGTTTGCAAGAGACGGTACACGTTGAGCCCAAAGAGATTATTATCGTAGAGGGTATTATGGCACTCCGCGATTATCATCTTCGCCAACAAATGGACCTCAAGATCTTCGTAGATGCCGATGCAGATGACCGTCTCATTCGCGTGGCGCAACGCGATATTGTGGAGCGCGGACGTACAATCGAAGCAGTGATGGAACGTTACCAACGTGTACTGAAACCTATGCACGAGCAGTTTATCGAAACTTGCAAACGCTATGCGGATGTGATTATTCCACAAGGTGGACACAACAACGCCGCCATCAATATGCTCGTGAAGTTCATCAAACAAGAGCTCAAAGAAAAGAATCATGACTAATAACCCATAGTTCACAGGGCGTCCAATATCCACTAACCAAATGCTCTACCTTCAACTCTTCTGGACATATCTCAAGATTGGTACCTTCACAATAGGTGGAGGGTATGTAATGCTATCCATGATTGAGCGTGAGATTGTGGATCGCAAAGGTTGGATAGACCGTGAGGAGTTCATTAACATGATTGCTTTGGCACAAGCAGCACCTGGTCTTATTGCCGTTAATTCGGCTATTTTTATCGGTTGGCGCATTGGCGGATGGCGCGGAGTGATTGCCACCGTATTGGGTGCAGTTCTTCCATCTTTCCTTATTATTTTGGCAATAGCCATAGTCTTTCAGAATTACAAAGACCTACCCGCCGTAGAGGCCGTATTCAAAGGCATCCGTCCTGCGGTTGTAGCACTGATTGCCGCTCCGCTCATCCGTATGGCATATAGTGCCAAAATAACATGGGCAACCGCTATTATTCCTATCGCAGGTGCTTTATTGATTTGGCTTGGTGGACTATCTCCTGTGTGGATTATCTTTGTTACTATTGTTGTTACCCTGCTATATACTTGGCTTAAAGAAAGGAGATCTACTAAACGGTAGCGAAGCGTTCACTAAACTCTAAATACTAAACAACCATGCTATACTTACAATTATTTCTCAGTTTCTTAAAGATTGGACTCTTCGGTTTTGGCGGTGGATTGGCGATTTTCTCGCTAATTCAGCACGAGATTGAGGAGCATGGTTGGATGACGCAAGAGGAGTTTGTGGACATTTTAGCGATAAGTCAAGTAACCCCTGGCCCAATCGGCATCAATTGTGCTACTTATGTTGGTTATACAGCCACAGGTAGTATTTGGGGTAGTTTATTGGCGACAATAGCCATTATCATCCCGAGTCTGATTATCATGCTCAGTATTTGTAAGATATATTTCGTTATCAGCACCCGCTTTCAACACAACATTTATTTCAATCGCACGATGCATATGTTGCGATTGTCGGTATTGGGAATGATTGGTGCTGCCGCCCTACTGCTGATGAAACCCATCGGTCAACCATCCGTTAGTTTTATTGATTGGAAAAGTTGGACAATCTTTGCGGTGGTATGTCTGTTCACTATCTTACCATTGCTGATAAAAAAGCCAAGTACCGCCTTTCTCAAGACGGCACTTAACCTTCTCTCCCACCCTATACTACTGATTATTGCAGCAGGAATAGCGGGATATTGGATTTACCTATAGATCAGAAACAAGTATATCATCCGAAGTGTTAGCTTCGCACATTTGCAGGTAGCGTTTCCAGAAGGCCTGCATCTGAGGTGGAGTGTGCTGTAAAAACTCCTCTGTACCTTGTGCAGATATTCTGCCCACTACCATTTCTACCGTCATCTTACGCGAATCCACAGCAGGAACAAAAGCTTCGTCCTCCTCCTGCTCCATATATACGCGGTGAACGATATTAGTATCCTCCAAGCGGCTTAATAGCTGTTGGACCAATCGGATAGGCAACTGATTTTGCGCAGCCATTTCCTGCGCCGTTTGTGGCGCTTCACCATGCTCAAAACGATGAACAATTACCGACAAAAGATATAACATCACATAATCCTTGTAACGGCGCGACATTGATTCTAAATCTCGCTCATAGGCAAACATATCATTATTCTGGATAGCAAAGGCTAACTGTGCGCCCACCAATAGAAGCCAACAAGTGATATGCAACCATATCAGTATCAATGGAATAGCCGAAAATGCACCATATACCACGCTCATGCGAGTAAAAGCCATCACCAGATATACGCTAAACATCTGTACTAGTTGAAAAAGAATACCCACAATCACACCTGGGATAATGGCAGATACAAAACGCACCTTGGTATTTGGAATAGCAATGAAAATCCACGTAAACACACCCGAAGCCACCACAAAAGGTATCAAACGCAATAATACACGACGTATGGGCTCAATCGCCTGCAATACGGGCAATACGGACGCAGCAGAATTCAAGAAAATAGAGATACCCGAACTCAAAATAATCATGATAGGCACCAGTAGCAATACGACCATGTAATTAGTTAATCGTCTGCCAAAAGAACGCGACTGCTTCACGTTCCAGATATTGTTGAAAGACAACTCCAACATATTAAAGAACGCGTACACCGCCCAAATCAATACTATCAACCCTATTCCCAAGAAAAGTCCATCGCGAGCAGTCTCCAGATAGCGCTCTACCCATTCGATAATCATAGGGGCGATATTAGCCTCTGCCAGAAAACTAGTGGATATACGCTCTTTAAGCAATTCCTCGAAACCAAAACCTCGTGCTATAGCGAATACCCCCGCTACCATTGGTACAAAGGCAAACAACAACGAAAAAGACAAGGAGTTAGCACGCACATTCAATGCCTTATCCTTGAAACCACGTCCGAAGAGAATAATAGTTTGCAAGATACGGTATCCTAATCGCTTCTTGGGATCGTGTATTGACATATGCGGCTGACGCCAGAGATCGTATTGGATAAACTCACGTATATGTTGTATGCGTTGGTTCATGGAGTGTGGTTTATTCAGTGGGATAGGTCAGTTGTTCTACCGCTTTTTTAACAATATCATCATCACGTTCGAAAAGAGGGAAGAATCCTTCATCATTTAATATATTGCGCACGATATATGCATTAACGAGACGCACCAACAGAGGTTTAGATTTTGCGAGTTGCTCGGGATTAGGCTCTATACCTTTCTCCTTGGCAAAGGCTACGAACTCATCAAGCCAATTCGCTTTCAATAAGTGCTTTTCCAGCGATTGCCAATCTTTGTACTGGCTGAGTTCTTTGCGATGACGATCGGTATATTGATATGCAAACTGATAGGTATAAGCGCGATTGACTACCTGATTAAAATATGGTGTATAGAGCGTCGTATCGCGACCGACAAATACGTCTGGCATAATCCCGCCGCCACCACGTACTATGCGACCATTTTTGGTCAAATAGATCGTGGAATCTGCGATTTGTACACTATCTGCCGAATAGAACTCGCCATGCTCAAAGCGGTTAATAAGGTCCATCGCATAGTCCTCACCCTCGCCCATCTTATATGGTTTTTGGATAGAGCGTCCCGAAGGTGTGTAGTAACGTGCCACTGTCAAACGAATGGCACTACCATCAGCAAATGGTATCTGCTGTTGCACCAATCCTTTGCCAAACGAGCGACGTCCAACAATAGTTGCACGATCGTTGTCTTGCATCGCCCCTGCAAAAATCTCACTGGCAGAAGCCGAAAAATTATCTATCAGTACCACCAGTTTATCGCGTTGGAATCGGCCTGATCCATTGGCACGTGCCTCATAGCGAGGATAAGCCCGCCCTTCAGAATAGACAATCATATCACCCTTGCTCAAAAACTCATTGGCCATCTTAATCGCTTGATCCATAAAACCGCCCGAGTTCTCGCGCAAATCCACAATATACGAAGTAGCACCTTGCCCTTTCAACGATGCCATGGCAGCAATAAATTCATCATATGTATTTTCACCAAAACGATTCACACGCACGAAACCTATCTTCTCGCCGTTATTGGCATCAATGATAAATTTAGCATCCACTGAGTGAATAGGAATATCGCCACGAGTAATAGTAAAGTCATACACTTCGTCCGAACCACTTCGCTTCACGCCAATCTTCACTTCGGTGCCTTTAGGACCACGCAAAGCATGCATCACTTTTTCATTGGTAATCGTTTTGCCCGTAAAGTTTGAGTCGTTGACCATCACAATCTTGTCACCTGCTAGCACACCTACGCCTTCACAAGGACCGCCCGAAATGACAGCCACCACTTGTACGGTATCGTTTTGGATAGAGAACTGCACGCCAATGCCAGAGAAAGATGCAGAAAGTTCGGAATTCACCATCTCCAAATCTTCTTTAGGGATATAGGCAGAGTGTGGGTCAAGGCGTTTAACAAGCTCCTGCATGACATCTTCAGTAATACTATCTACATCGATTTTATCGACATAGGCTTGGTCCATCAACTGCAATAGTTGATCTACTTTCGACTCAGGTTGCTGAAATAGTTGTCCGTTTTGAATAAAAAAGCGTTGCGCATTCACCTTATTGGAAACAGCATTTCCGATAAGGAAACCTATCAATAGACAGGCAACGGTTAGGGTTGGGAATAAATACTTTTTCATAGTTCTTTTTTGTTCGCTATGCTCACGTTGTTGGCTCATTCCACTCGCGTTGATGGCTAAAGCGTTAATGGCTCACTCCGTTCGCGTTGTTGGTTTTACGTTATTCTTGGTCAGGTAAAAATTCTACTTTCACTCCTGCGCGTTCGAGGAGTTCTACGCCATCCATGATGCGGTATTTCTCGCCATAGACTACGCGCTTGATACCCGATTGGATGATAAGTTTTGCGCACTCCATACATGGCGAAGCCGTCACATAGAGAGTAGCCCCTTCACTACTATTATTGCTGCGTGCCACTTTGGTAAGCGCGTTGGCTTCAGCGTGCAATACATATGGTTTGGATACATTATTCTCCTCGCAGATATTCTCGAAGCCGCTAGGTGTACCGTTGTAGCCATCGGAGATGATCATTTGGTCTTTGACTAATATGGCACCCACTTTGCGGCGAATGCAATAGCTATTTTCTGACCATGTGCGCGCCATGCGCATATAAAGGTAGTCGCGTTGAGTTTGTTTGTCCATAAGGGGTATTGTGTAGAATTGTTTAGTATGGTGTAGAATTCTTTAGCGTGGTGTGGTGTCGTTACTTATCAGTTCGCGGGCAAATTCGGGGATGTTGATGCCATCGAAAGTGCCCGAAGTCATCATTAAAAGTGCAGTGTTTTCGTACTTAATGGAACGAAGACGTTGTTGCAGCATTTGGCTATCCGTAAATACCTCTACATTTTTCGTGCCAAACGCATCACGAACAGCTTCGGCGGTGATAGGTGTCAATTTTTTGTGCTCAATCACTTTCGGATTAAAGTACACCAATGCCACATCCGCATTCTCCATACAGCCCTCGTACTGAGGCAAGAAGTCTGCCATCAGACTGGAGAAAGTGTGCAACTCCATGGCTGCTACCAACTGTTTTTCGGGGTAACGCTCGCGTACAGCATTAACCGTGGCGCGGAGTTTGCTTGGAGAGTGGGCAAAGTCCTTATATGCCACATTATCGACTATTTCATCGATAAGTTCGAGGCGATTGCTCGCTCCCGTAAAGGTGGCAATTGTACGATAGAAATCTTCTGGCTTCACGCCAATCTGCTGGCAAGCCAATGCGGCCGCTTGTAGGTTTTCCATGTTGTGACGGCCGAAGATAGTCATCGCTATATCTCCTTGGTACGCCTCGTATGGAAATTGTTTGATATCTGGTCGTGCGTGAGAAGCGATCTCGCACAAGTTGGTGTCGTGTTTATAGTAGATAAATGTACCGTTTTCTTCGATTCCATCGACAAATTTGCGGAATGTATCTACATATTCGGGGAAGGTTGGGAACACATTGATGTGGTCCCATGCAATGCCTGTGAGTATCGCCACATGGGGGTGATACCACAAGAATTTTGAGCGCAGGTCAAGGGGCGAAGTTAGGTATTCGTCGCCCTCAAAAACGGCATACTTAGCGGTGTCTGATAGGCGTACCATGCGCTCGAAGCCCTCAATCTGTGCGCCCACCATATAGTCGGCTTCAATACCGAGGTGCTGAAGCACATAGAGAATCATAGAGGTGGTGCTGGTCTTACCGTGGCTACCGCCTACTACGATACGAATCTTGTCTTTGGTTTGTTCGTATAGGTACTCTGGGAAAGAATAGATCTTGATTCCCAACTCGCGTGCGCGTACCAACTCAGGGTTGTCCTCGCGCGCGTGCATACCTAAAATAATAGCATCAATATCAGAGGTGATATTCTCGGGATGCCATCCCATCTCTTTGGGCAGGAGACCTGCCTCAAGAAGGTGAGTACGTGCAGGATCGAAGATTTCGTCATCCGACCCTGTCACGATATATCCTGCTTTGGTAGCCACCGCCATAGCCAAATTGTGCATGGCGGCGCCACCTATTGCTATAAAGTGTATACGCATAGTTCTTTATTGCTGTTAATTAGACCGCAAAGGTAGTGAAAAGTTTTGAGTTGTGCAAGATTTTGGTAATTTATTGTAAAAATAATCGTTCAAGCCCATCGGGCGAGATAAGACTATAGTGCCTAGTTCAAAACTAGTAATCAACAAGTTTCCTGTAGGTCTCGGGACCTGAAGGAGTGCGACGGAACGCACTCCGAGCGCAGCGCCCGAAGAGTCCCCACTCTGAGGAATCAGCGCAAGCATAGAACAAAACAAAGACATCTATAGGAGATCTGTGTGCTTTCTGTGGCTTTTGTGTTTCAAGTATTTGTGCCTCTATAATAATGATGCAAAAATCTTCGGCGCAGAAGGGGTTTTGTGCCGAAGATTTGTAAATTTGTAGGGTAAAGTGGTATATATAACACGCGGGAAGTGTAGTATTTACTAAGCTTCCCGCGTGGGTGTATTTTTTTGAAAAAAAGTTTTCGCGCGCCGAAGATTATACCGAAGGTTATTGGCTTTCTGTTTAAACTAAGACTTGCTCATTGACCCAGTCCATAAAAGGTGTTACTTGAATAGTGAATCCTTTTTCTTCGATTATTTCCTTGTGTTGGTAGGATATAATTTGTAGGGTTTGGCATTTTAATTCACTTGCCACCTCAATCAATGCATCTATTTCACGGCGACGAGTCTTCTCGGATGTCAAATCATAACAAACTTGTATCAGTTTTTCAACTTTTACGCCTTTGCGAGTAACAAAGTCCACCTCTTTATCATTGCGTGAACGATAGTAGAATAATGTTTTTTCGGTGTCGTATCCTTGTCGTATCAACTCTATAAATACTTGATTCTCAAGCAGGCGTCCTAAATTTGCGCTTATATTAAAAGCCATTGTACTCACAAAGCCATTGTCCACTACATACACCTTGCGAGCCGCTTTCTTCATGGCCTTGAGTTTGTTGTTAAAACGTTGGAGATAGAAGAACAAGTATGGTTCGTGTAAATAATTCAAGAATTTTTGCGTGGTCGTTACACTCTTCAGCCCAAATTCTTTGGTTATGTCATTGGCAGTAATGAGGTTGCAGAAGTTTGCTAATAAGTATCCTGCCAAGTTGTACAACCCATCTGTATTGCGAATCTTGTGGCGTTTTGCCACATCTTTCAGCAAAATGGAATCGTATAATGTACTCAAATAGCTTTGTGCCAATGCGCGCGCCTTAACAATCTCTGGATAACCGCCCAAACGCAAATACTCGTCCTGCAATGAAACGGCTTTTGCTTGCTTTTCTGTTGGGATATTGGTTGGGGTAATGTCATACCATTGTAGTGTTTCAGGTAAACTGAATGGGTACATGGCTATAGGAATATAACGGCCAGTGAGTACTGTTGCCATTTCTTGGCTGAGCATGTGTGCGTTACTTCCTGTGATGATTAGATTATATCCTCTTCTGTAGAGTGTTGTTACCCACAAGTCCCAATTTGGCAGGTTTTGCACCTCATCCAAAAGTAGATATTGAAAATTAGGATATACATCACTTAGTGTTTGCATGGCAATATCCTCGTTCCAATTGGCGAGCAATTGATTGTCATCAAAGTTCAAGTATGCAAAGTTGGTGTTTTTAAGTGCCAATAATGCGAATACTGATTTTCCGACACGTCGTGGTCCTGTAATCAGTTTGATCATAGGGCTTTGTAATAGCATATCTACTGGATAGGTGGTTTGCCTATTTATGTATGGCAAACTGAGCAGTCGATCACGCTCTTCTCGTTGGTGTAAGATGATATTTCTCATAGCGATAATGATTTATTTGGGCTAATACGTTCAAAATCGCTGCAAAGGTAGTGATTTTATTCAATATATGCAAGTGTAATGGACAAAAAAGTGGGATTTTATCCATTATACTACAAGATAGTGTATAAAATTTTATAGAATCCTCTATATATTATAGGGTGCTGAATACTCAGCGTTTTAGTGGTTTGGCGCACGAATGAGCGCGGAGTGCACAATTATTAGTTAACTATCTCAGGATTTTGGGCAACTTATTTAGGATTCCAATCAACCTTTTTAGGAAGGCAGTCAACTTTTTCAGGAAAGCGATATTAAGAAATAGCACTTTTTGTGACAGGAAGTTGATGCGCTCTTCTCTCGGAGTTCTCTCGCTCGTCGGTCGGTAAAATTAGGCAAAGTATAAGAGAGGGAAAAGAGATGGCAATCTTAATAAAAGTACTTTTTTGTAATTTGGAGTTCTTTGGTTCTTCGTTGGTTTTTCCTTGGTCTTTGACCCGAGATTAAAAGGGGGGAGGAACAAAGGGAGGGAATATTAATAAAAGAGCTAATGATATATATATATATTTATAAACATTCTTGGAGATTAATCCCAGAGAAGAGTTTGAGATCTTTTACCTTATCAAACAATTCATCAATGGACTTTACATCATAGTTTTCGAATAAACCATCTAAATTCAATTCATCCCAAACGGTTTCTGGCAACAAAAACAAAATACCTATAAGGTATTTAGGCAAATAGATTCGATAATTTTTTATAGGTATATTTTCTGTTAGTATGATTTTGCGAGACATCTCATCTGCCTTCTTTAAGATACTTTCCTGTATTCTTTTTGGCATATTGTTAAATTTGCATTCCTTATTTTCACAATTAAGAATAAAATTGACAATTTCTGTAATTCTCCTTTCAGAGATGGTATAATAGAAGTATCCTTCCCATAGGAGTTCATCGTCCACAGAGTATATCCAAAGTTCAATAGGTATTGTGTAACGCATATGATAAAACATTTAAGGCGATTATGATTGCAAAGGTACTCAAAAAATCGCATATGTGCAAGTGCTATGCGATTTTTTTATTTAAAGGACGGCACTTTGTGCTTATAGTTTAGAGATTAGAGGCGAGGAATAAACAAAAGACATCGATAGGATTTCCTACCGATGTCATTATTTGTATTGTCGACTACTGCCGAAATTGTGTGCCCATTGGGCAGGTTGTGTCGCTTCGCGAGGGCTGGCAATTACGCGAAGAGTTTGCCGAAGTCAGCGTGGCTGATTTCTTTCTCCTCGATCTTGGCTACGCCCTTGAGTGCCTCGTAGATCTTGTTCTCTGCTACGCGCTCAACGATACCACGCAATTGCTTCTCGTCCTTGAGCATTTGCTCTGCGTAGTTAGCCAAGTAGCTATCCTCTACGTGCATCAAGCCGTATTGCATGAACTGCATGCGAGCTACCTCCTTAGCGTATGCCTCTACGTCCTCTTTCTCTACTTGAACGTTGAAGTGCTTAGCCAATTGGTCTTTCGCCAAGTGCCAACGGAGCTCGTCCACCATAGCAGGGAAGTCTTTCTCGAGTTCCTCCTCAGTCATCTTCTCGTTGGTCGCTTTTACCCAACGTTTGAGGAATGCCTCTGGGAACTCAACCTTAGCCATCTTCTTCATCACAGCTGCCTTTGCGTCCAAACCGAACTTGTACTTAGCATCCTCTGCCATGTTTTGCTCGATCTCGGCTTTAATGTGTGCGCGGAAGTCTGCCTCATCAGCGATATTGTTCTCGCCATACACCTTTGCAAACAATTCGCCGTCGATAGCCGCAGCTTGGTGACGAGTGATAGCTTGCAACTCGAAGGTGAAGTCAGAAGTCAATTCTTTTGCCTCCTCCTTGGTGATACCGAGCATAGAGCTTACCTCTACTTCGCTACCGTATGCCTTGGTTGGGTTGAAGGTGATGACGTCGCCTACCTTTGCGCCTGCAAAGAGTTGAGCTTGCTCTGCATCCTTCATGTATTGAGGAGTAAGCATGCCGTTCTCCTTCACGATACCATTCTCCTTTTGCTCGGTGAGCAGACCTTTGAGCACGTCGCCGTCTTGCACCTCTTCAGCGTTTACGTAGTCGCCAAAGCGTTGTGCGTAGCTTTGTACTTGGTTCTCCACCATCTCATCGGTAACGGTGATGGTGTATTGGGTGAGTTTGTTCTTGCCATTGAGCATTGCGTCGAACTCTGGAGCCACAGCAATGTCGAAGCAGAAAGTGAAAGTGTCTTGTGTGTCGAAGTTCACCTCTGGAGTGAGTTCCTCGTTTGGCAATGGGTCGCCGAGGAGGTTGAGGTGTTGCTCTTCGATGTACTTATTGAGGTTCTCGCCGATGGTTTTGTTGATTACCTCAGCAAGGATACTCTTGCCGTACATCTTTTGCAACATGCCCTTAGGTGCCATACCTGGACGGAAACCTGGGATGTTGGCTTTCTTACGAATTTGGATAAGTTCTTTTTGAACTGCCTCTTGGTAGTCTGCTGGCTCCACGGTCATGGTGATTACCGCAGTGAGGTCTTTGATTTCTGATTGTTCAATTTGCATAATATTTATTTTTAGTTCGTTTTACTCACGTTTTGTGGTTCGCTTCGCTCACGAAAATAGTTTCGTTTCACTTCACGAAATTGGTTCGCTTTGCTCACGAAAGTGGTTTCACGTGGCTTACGTCGAAGACCATTTTCGCTTTAGCCATTTTCGCACCTAAAGGTGCCATTTTCGCGGCTCTGCCGCCATCTACGCGCAATGCGCTAGTTCTTGTTTGCGCGTTTGCGCTCGAGTTCATCGAGGATGATTTTGCGGATACGCATAAAGTTTGGAGTTACCTCTACATACTCATCTTCCTTGATATACTCCAATGCCTCCTCCAACGAGAAGATTACAGGTGGTGGCAATACCGCCTTGTCATCTGCCGATTTCGAGCGCATATTAGTCAACTTCTTTGACTTGGTTACGTTGATCACGATGTCGCCCTCTTTGCTATTCTCACCCACTACCTGACCTGCATACACCTCGTCTTGTGGCGAAATGAAGAATCGTCCGCGGTCTTGCAGTTTATCCAAGGCATAGGCATACGCCGTACCCGACTCCATGGCGATGAGCGAACCGTTGTTGCGCTTCACAATCTCGCCTTTGTAGGGTTGGAACTCCAAGAAACGGTGCGCCATAATCGCTTCGCCTGCCGACACGTTCAGTACGTAGGTACGCATACCGATAATACCGCGGCTCGGAATCTCGAACTCGAGTTGTACGCGGTCGTTGATCATCTCCATGCGGGTCATCTCGCCCTTGTGGGTGGATACATATTCGATAATCTTGCCCGAGCACTCTTCTGGCGTGTTCACCGTCAGTTGCTCCACAGGTTCGCACTTCACGCCGTCAATCTCCTTAATGATGACTTGTGGCTGACCCACTTGCAACTCATATCCCTCGCGGCGCATGGTCTCTACGAGCACGCTGAGGTGCAATACGCCACGACCAAAGACATTCCACGAGTTCTCGTCCGTACCGCGCTCCACGCGAAGGGCGAGGTTCTTTTCCAATTCTTTGTCGAGGCGTTCTTGGATATGGCGAGAGGTCACGAACTTACCGTCTTGACCGAAGAATGGCGAGTCGTTAATGGTGAATACCATGGACATCGTTGGCTCATCAATGGCGATGGGCTTCAATGCTTCTGGTGTCTCGATGTCGCAAATAGTGTCGCCAATCTCGAAGCCGTCGATGCCGATGAGCGCGCATATATCGCCCGATTTCATTTCGTCGGTTTTAATGTGTCCCATGCCCGAGAAGGTGTGTAGTTCTTTGATTTTGGTCTTGACCATCGTGCCCTCTTTCTTGGCGAGCATGACGTTCTGACCATTGCGCAGTGTACCACGATGCACACGTCCCACTGCGATACGACCTACGTATGGGTTGTAGTCGAGACTGGTGATGAGCATCTGTGGTGTACCCTCCAACACCTCTGGTTCGGGAATATACTCAATGATGGCATCCATCAACGCGGTCAGGTCTTCGGTTGGCTGCTTCCAATCGGTGGACATCCAGCCGTTCTTTGCCGAACCGTAGAGCGTTTGGAAGTCGAGTTGTTCCTCGGTGGCATCGAGGTTGCACATGAGGTCAAACACTTCCTCTTGTACCTCGTCGGGGCGGCAGTTGAGTTTATCAACTTTGTTGATGACTACGATAGGTTTGAGGTTGAGTTCGAGTGCCTTTTGCAGCACGAAGCGCGTTTGTGGCATAGGGCCTTCGAAGGCATCCACGAGCAGCAGCACGCCGTCTGCCAGGTTCAGTACGCGCTCCACCTCGCCGCCGAAATCGGCGTGGCCCGGAGTGTCAATCACATTGATTTTGTAGCCCTTGTATTCAATCGCTACGTTCTTTGCCAAGATGGTGATACCGCGCTCACGCTCGAGTTCGTTGTTGTCGAGGATAAGCTCGCCCTTCTGCTCGTTGTCGCGGAAGAGGTTGGCGGTGTACAGCATCTTGTCCACGAGCGTTGTTTTGCCGTGGTCCACGTGTGCGATGATGGCTATGTTTCTGATTTTTTGCATAATCTGTTTTGTTGTTTTGTTTTCTCGCTCTCGTACGCGCGCAGTACGCATATTACGAAAAAGCCCGCAAAATTAGTAAAATTTCGCGACATATGCAAGTTTTATGTAAAAAAGTTTGTATAACCCATCAAAATTCACTATCTTTGCAGGCAGATTAGAAAATATTTGATAGCTATGAACTTTTTAGGAAATCTTGTTTGGTTGATCATGGGCGGACTGATTACTGCCCTAATGTATTGGCTGGCTGGTTTAGTGATGTGCATCACCATTATTGGTATTCCATTCGGGGTGCAATTATTCAAGATAGGCACAATGGCTCTTTGGCCTTTTGGTCATGATTTAGTGCCTAAGGAGAATGCAGGCGGATGCTTGAGCATCGCCTTTAATGTGCTTTGGATTTTCCTTGGTTGGTGGGAGATTGCGCTCACTCATCTGACTTTTGGTCTTATTCTCTGCTGTACCATCGTGGGTATTCCTTGGGGAGTACAACACTTCAAGTTGGCTATTGGTTCTCTGCTACCTTTCGGCAAAGAAGTGGTGTAAGAATACAACGCGGTTATAACACGTTGCGAGTCATTGGTGAGAGATAAGGTATTTCTGCGCAAAAGGGCAAATGGGGATTATTGTGTAGCGATGCGCTTTTGCCCATTGCGTAATAGCACTCATCATAAGTGTACCTATTCCTCGTCCACTCTCGTAAGCATAAGTGTGGAGTATAGATAATTCGTTGCCTGACAGAGAGTATTGTAATCTTCCAAGCAGTTTGTCGTTTTCCAATGCCTGAACCTCGGCATTCTTGAATATGGTTTTAATCATAGTAGTAGAACTTTAGGAATGATTTAACTTTTACTACTATTCTACAAAAACCGCGCCACGATGTATTACCCCCACTTTTCTACAATTTCATCCATGATTTGGAAGACCTCGGCTTTGGTGTCGGCACGGAGGAGTGCGATACGCGTTTGGCGGAAATCACGCAAACATTTGAAGGCAGGTGATGCTGCAAAATGGCGACGACTATGTACTATACCCTTGCGCTCATCGCCTATCCACTGGATACTACGCTCAACGTGTTCCTTGAGTATATCCACACACCATTGCATGCTGCGAGGAGGAAGCAATTCGCCTGTTGTGAGGTAGTGCTGCATATCCTCGAAAATCCAAGGGCAACCGAAAGTAGCCCGTCCGACCATGATAGCATCTACTCCGAATTCATCGAAACATTTCTTCGCCTGTTCAGGCGTGGTAACATCGCCATTACCGATGATTGGAATATAGATTCGTGGGTTATTTTTCACCTCTCGAATCAGCGACCAATCGGCTTCGCCGCGATACATCTGCGAACGTGTACGACCGTGGATGGCGAGTTCGGCAATACCGCAGTCCTGTAGGGGTTCGACAATATCGGTGATGATACGATTATTATCATCCCATCCCAGACGAGTTTTGACTGTAACTGGGGTATTGACCGCCTTTACTACCGCGCGGGTGACATCCAGCATCTTGGGAATGTCCTTTAGCAGCCCTGCACCTGCTCCTTTACCTGCCACTTTTTTTACTGGGCAACCGAAATTTATGTCGATGAAATCGGGCTTTGCTTGCTCTACGATGCGTGCTGCATCTGCCATACTCTCGGGTTCACGACCATAGATTTGTATGGCTACGGGACGCTCCTCATTAGAGATTTGGAGTTTGCGTGTAGTGGATGCCACATCGCGTACAAGGGCATCGGCATTGACAAACTCGGTATAGACACGCGTCGCGCCAAATCGCTTGCAGAGCAGGCGAAAAGCAGGATCGGTAACATCCTCCATTGGGGCGAGATATAGTCTTGAATTGTGTGGCATTGTGTAGTGTTGTGTAGAGTTGTTATTTACCTTCCTCAATAGTAGGATATACAATACGATGGTGGTTGATTTCGATGAGTTTTTGCTTGAAGATAACACGGATATCCTCTAAGTCCTTGAACGATAACTTCGTTTCCGCAAATTGTCCGTCTGCCACCTGTGCATCGATCATCTGATCAACCATAATAGCTATGCTTTGCTCGGTCAGTTCGTTGAGTGTGCGTGAACGTGCTTCGATAGCATCTGCCATCATGAGGATAGCCGCCTCCTTGCTATGCGGTTTAGGACCGGGATAAGCATAATCCTCTTTGCGCACGTCTTGCGCGGACTTGCCTTGCTCTTTAGCCTGATTGACAGCTGAATTATAGAAATAGCGCGTTACCGAAGTTCCGTGGTGTGACTTGATAAAATGGATAATCACTTCAGGCAAATGGTGCTTGCGCGCAATGCGTTCACCGTCTGTGACATGCTCAACAATCACTTTGGCTGCCTCGGCATATGGCATTGACTGAAGAGGATTGTTGCCCGTCTGATTCTCAATGAAATACTCAGGATGTGCCATTTTACCTATGTCATGGTAGAGAGCACCTGTACGCACGAGCAGTACCTTCGCGCCGATGCGTTTTGCTGCTTCGGTAGCGAGGTTGCTGACTTGTAGCGAGTGTTGGAACGTGCCAGGTGCTTTTTCTGCGAACTCAAGCATCAAGTTGGAATTGACATTGGTGAGTTCGACTAGCGTAATATTACTAACCAAACCAAATGTACGCTCGAAGAGGAAGATCAATCCATATGCACAGATAACCAATACTGCATTGATTAAAAAATAGATGTAATAATGATAATCTATGTTCGTCATGTCGCCTGCCATGAGCATAGAGGTCGCTGTATAGACAATGCTATATGCGAGGAACGTGAATAGGGCCGTTTGTGCCAACTGTGCGCGTTGGGTCATATCACGTAGACTGATGACTGCTACTATTCCGCCTATAATCTGCAGCGTTATAAAAACATATGGTGCGGGTACAGCCACGGAGACAATAAGGGTGGTGATGAGATGGATAAAAATGGCAGTACGTGAGTCATAGAACACACGTGTGATGATAGGTCCCCATGCAAATGGAATGAGGTAGATATAGCCTACTGGAGCAAATTGCGACACAAGGAACGCTGCTGTGATGAGGATAGCCATTAGTATGGTGAAGAAGAATGTATTGCGCAGGGTATCCAATAGTTTTCGACGATATGTATAGAGATACATACCAAAAATCAAGAGCAGCATGACAATATACACTCCTACTCCAATGGTGGATGTGAGTGATTGGCGATGAGAAATGTTTTTATCCTCCATAATGCGGCGCAAAGATTCCAAAATCTGGTAGGATTGTTCTGATACGATTTCGCCTGTAGCAATAATCTTTTCGCCCGCTTGCACCATTCCTTGTGTGAGTGAAACAGAGGATAGAAGCTGCTGCTTCATACTCTCGGATTTGATGGAATCGTACATCAAATTGGGTTGCAAATTCTTCTGCGCTATTTCGAAGGCCCGTTTGGGTGTATAAATCTGCTCAATAGGCAGAGACGTAGCCACTAGATTATCCAAAAGTGATATTTTGGTACAGTTCAACCGTTGCAAACGCTCCATTTCAGCGAGAGAAATGACATATAGTCCATGTGTGTTGCAGGATGTGTCCACTGTGTAGAAAGGCGTATAATCGCGCAATACTTGACCATACTCTGCTTGCAGTTGCGCATCTGTTTTGTAGATAGCAAAGTCGAACTCGGCAGTAATCAGTCCGTATGCCCAAGGTTGTCCCACTTCGAAATGATACTTGAAGGGGTTGGTGTTTTTGGGAACTAAATAGATGGTCCACGCGGCCAATGCGAGGAGTGCTACTATTTGCAGTGTTGTACGAATGGAAGACTTCATATTCATTTACAAATTTACTAAATGTTGGTTATTTGCGTTTTTCGGCGAAGAAGGATTGCATTAGTTGGCGGCATTCGGCTTCTAATACTCCCGATGAAACCGTGCATTTGGGGTGTAAAGCATTGGGTGCAAAGATAGTGAAGCCACGTTTCTCATCGGTTGTACCAAATACCACACGACGTATTTGTGCCCATCCAATCGCGCCGGCGCACATGACGCACGGTTCGACGGTGACGTATATGGTACATTGTGATAGGTATTTTCCACCGAGTGTGTTAGCCGCAGCGGTAATGGCTTGCATTTCGGCATGGGCAGTAACGTCGGCAAGTGTTTCGGTAAGGTTGTACCCGCGTCCCACCACTTGATTGTCTGCCACAATCACACAGCCCACGGGTATTTCGCCCATAGCATATGCCTTTTGTGCTTCTGCGATCGCTAATTGCATATATCGAGTATCATGGGGCGATTGGCTATTGGCTATTGGCAACAGGTTATTCATATTTTTCTTGTTTAATACGGACAAAATCTCTGATTTCATCGGGAAATTGTTCGAAATGGTTACCTATAACAACTACATCTGCTCCTGCATCGAAAGCGCGAATCATGGCTTCGGGAGTGCAGATACCGCCTCCCACAATTAGTGGGATTTGTAGTTGCTCGCGTACTGCACTAATAATATCGGATGATACTGGCATTTTGGCTCCGCTACCTGCTTCGAGGTAGATGAGTTGTTTGCCCAATAATTGTCCAGCTACTGCCGTTTGTACGATAGTGGGAATATCTGTTTGGGGTACCGATTGTGTGTTTGTGGCGATTTCAACGCTGCTTTTGCGTCCACCATCGATGAGAAGATACCCCATTGGGATGGTTTCTACACCTGAATGGAGTATGGTAGTAGCCATTTGTATATGTGGCTCAATGAGCAACTGTGGTAGGCGAGAGGTGAGTACCGATAGGAAGAGCAGCGCATCGGCTTTGGCAGTAAATTGAGCGATATTACCAGGGAAAAGTACAATCGGACGTGTCGTGTGTAACTTAAGTTCTGTCACGCATGCCTCGCATTGGTTGCCCGTGCTTCCTCCCACAAAAATGAGCTCAGGCAGCGAGAGATAGGGGTGTAGTGCCTGCACCGATGATTGTTTCTCGGGGTCAATGAGCAAAGCCAATAGTTTGCGTGATTGAGATTGCGCTTTGCGTATGTTGTGTAGAACTGCCATTGTAAACACTAAAGTTGTAATCTATTTCTGCCATTTCATCGATTCCATCAGTATGCGAACGTCTTGGCGCATATACTTATGAACAGGAGCTAATGAATCTTGATTAGGAATGGTATTACAATAGACTGATCCACGTATGAAATGTTTGATGGAATCAGTCAAAACAAACTGTATCGGCGATGCTGTATTACCATGTAATTCATAATATACACCATAGACATTTTCTTGGGGATTAGCAAAATCCTGTGAAGGGATAGCCGAAGCCACCACACTATGCAGATAGATTAGTTCTTGTGCTTCACGCGCCAACACGCGAAGATTGTTATGAATGGGTTTGTAACTGCAATAGATAGTCGTATTGATTGCAGGATAATGAATATTTAACCAATAGTCTTCACCCGTTTTATTTACCAAATGAGTTTCTGCATTATTAGATAACCTAAAAGCATATGGGTAGCCATTGGGAGCATACCACGAATAGGATGTATCGGGGATAGCGATACGTAAATATCCATATGGCTTAGGATCAAGCGACTGCCTGCAAGATACCAAACCAATGGTCAACAAAAAAAACAATATGACATGGCCTTGTCTCATGAAAAACACTATCAGCAGGCAAAGGTACTACTTTTTTACTAAACGTGCAATAAGTATCATAAAAAAAATAACATTTTTTACACATTTAAGTAAATCTTACAGCCCACAGAGTACACCATTACTGTCAATATTCTCTCATTAAACAAAGAAATATCATTGATGATTTTAATATCTATTTTTCCGTTGTAATCGAATAAAATCGCATGTTTTGATAGATTATTTTTAACCACAGTAAGATTCATAGACCTGCTTTTAATTCTAATGACGCTTTTTATCTCATAATTAAACACTTAATGTGTCCAAAAAATAGGGGTCAGTACACAGGTTCAGTACACTGTTTAGTTGCTTAATAACTAATGAATAACTAATAAATCACTAAAGAATAACTAAAGATTTCCTGCTGAAATACATGCGTAAGCATATGAGAACAAACAAGTAAAGACACCACAAAACCTTTTTCGTATGACAACTGGAAGAAATCTAATGATTTTTCTACAAGAATTACATTTTTTGAAGAAGTTTTGCGCATACACTTGCATATATGAAAAAAAAGTAGTATCTTTGCAGGCTAATTAGAGAAATAGGTCATATTTGAATACAATAAAATTAAAAAACATAACACGTAACGTAGATATAACAAAAAAATTCATACCATGAACGAGAACAATTATTGTGTAATTATGGCAGGAGGTGTGGGCAGCCGCTTTTGGCCATTTAGTCGCAATGAAAAGCCCAAACAATTTTTAGATTTTTTCGGGACAGGTCGCAGTTTGTTGCAAATGACTATCGACCGATTTCGCCCCATTGTTCCGATAGAAAACATATTGATTGTAACGAACGTATTATATCGTGATCAAGTGCTGGGACAAATTTCCGACTTACACTCAGAGCAAGTGCTTTGCGAGCCTGCCCGCCGCAATACCGCACCTTGTATCGCATACGCAATGGCACGTATTCAGGCCATGGAGAGAGAACGCAGCGCAGGCTATGAGACAAAAAGTAAAGCAAGAATAGTAGTGGCACCAAGTGACCACCTGATACTGCAAGAAGAAACCTTCAGACAAACTATCCAACAAGGATTTGACTTTATCGAAAAGAACGATGCGCTGCTCACATTAGGTATGCGCCCTACTCGTCCAGAGACTGGCTATGGGTATATACAGATGGGAGAGGACGCCTATCTAAAAGAGACGAAAGGCAAGGATATTTGCAAAGTGAAAGCATTTACTGAAAAGCCCAATATTGAATTGGCAAGGGTATTTTTGGAAAGCGGCGATTTCTTATGGAACTCAGGCATTTTTATCTGGAACTTACAATCAATACAAGCTGCTTTCCACGATTTCTTGCCCGAAATTGCAGAGAAATTCACTAGCGGCAGAGAAATAATCGGCACTAATAAGGAAGAGAGTTTTATCCAAGATATATTTCCTACCTGTCCAAGTATCTCTATAGATTACGGTGTAATGGAAAAAGCACAAAACGTATATGTAATGCCAAGCGATTTTGGTTGGAGCGACCTTGGCACATGGGGTTCGCTTTATGATTTGAGCGAGAAAGATGAGGATCGAAATGTGACATTACATTCTGAAGCGATATACTATGATAGTCATGGCAATGTAGTCACATTGCCTAAAGGGCATCTGGCTGTCATTCATGGACTTGACGATTGTATTGTTGCTGAGTCGGATGGTGTATTGCTGATATGCAAACGCGATGCCGAGCAGCAGATTCGTCAATTCTTTATGGATGCTGAAGTGAAATTCAAAGGCAAATACAACTAATACCACAGTCATATGAGTTATCTAAATTTCGACAAGACTCTGCTAATTAATCTTGGGCGCAGTCTTAGCAAAGAAATGATTCGAACGAATCGAGCGGGTGCATACAATTCAACGACGTTGATTGATTGCAACACTCGCAAGTACCACGGACAACTCGTACTGCCATTGGCAGGCGAACTGCCCGAAAACAATTACGTACTCCTGAGCAGTCTAGATGAGACTGTAATTCAACATGGTGCTGAATTTAACTTGGGTATTCACAAGTATGGTTGGAACAATTTTTCACCTAATGGACACAAGTACATTCGTGAGTTTGATTGCGAAGTAATCAGCAAAACGACCTACCGTGTGGGTGGTGTGGTTCTGACCAAAGAGCGCATGTTGGTAAGTTTTGAGCCACGTGTGCTAATTCGTTACACGCTGGTAGAGGCGCATTCGCCCACAACCTTACGCTTGAAACCACTCTTGGCATTCCGCAGTGTGCACGAGTTGTCGAAAGAAAATGCGACTGCTAATGCCGACATGCGTGAAGTAGAGAACGGTCGCGCAAATAGAATGTATAGTCCATTCCCAGAATTGTTTATGCAATGTTCGAAGAAAGTGGAATATACCCACGCTCCTACTTGGTATAAAGACATAGAGTACTACAAAGAGCAAGAACGTGGCTTTGAACATAAAGAAGATCAGTTGGCTCCTGGTTGGTTCGAGATGCCGATGAAGAAAGGCGAAAGCGTGATTTTCTCCGCAGGTATCAGCGAGGTAAACACCAAAACACTGAAGACACTTTGGAAGAAAGAATTGGATCGCCGTGTGGCACGCAACAACATGTTCGGTTGCTTGAAAAATGCAGCCCAACAATTCTATAAACGCGAAGGCGACAAATGTTATCTGTTGGCGGGTTATCCATGGTTTAAGGCCTCAGCACGCGAAGAGTTTTTGGCTCTGCCAGGTTGTACAATGGGTATTGGTCGCCCTGAATATTGGGATGCAATAGTGAACAAAACCGCTGTGGAAGAAATACGTGCATTCATGGAAGGCAGACCTCATAAATTGGCAGGAATGGATGAACCCGATGCATTATTATGGTTTATTCATGCAATACAGGAGTATGCGGCATACACCTCGTTGGAAGAAGCCACACGATTGTATGGTCAACTGATTATAGACATCATGCTGTTTATCCGCGGGCAACATCACCCACGTCTATTCTTGCATAGCAATGGTCTGCTGTGGGTGGAAGGCAAAGATCGTCCTGCCACATGGATGAACGCAGTGGAGGATGGTCGTCCGATTACTCCTCGCACAGGTTATGTGGTGGAGATAAATGCATTGTGGTACAACGCACGACTGTTTACTGCAACGATTCAACGCCAACTGGGCAAAGAGCAGATTGCAGATTTGATGGAATATCAAGCAGAGATTACAAAGGATAGTTTTGTAAAGACCTTCTGGAACGGCGTATATCTGGATGATTATGTGGACGGCGACTATCATAATAAAGAGGTACGTCCTAACCAAATCATCGCAGCATCGCTGCCATACTCTCCACTAGATAGACACCAATGCAAAGCCGTGGTGGATATTTGTACGAAAGAGTTGTACACCCCCAAGGGCTTGCGTACTATTTCGCCAAAGAGTGGCGACTATCGTCCAGAGTATATAGGCGGTCAGTTGGAGCGCGACAGAAACTTCCACAATGGTCCGGTATGGTCATGGACAATAGCAGCATACGCGATTGCGTATCTGAAAGTATATCAACATTCGGGCGAGAACTTTATCCGTCGTTTGTTGATGGGCTACGAGGCAGAGATGAGCGAGCTGTGTGTCGGAACGCTGAACGAGTTGTACGACGGCAACCCACCATTCCGCGGACACGGCGGTATGAGTTATGCTCCAAGTGTAGCCAGTGTGATAGAAGTATGTAACACCCTTAAACAATACGAAGAAAAATGAAAGCACTGATGTTCGGTTGGGAGTTTCCCCCTCATATCTTGGGCGGACTCGGAACTGCAAGCTACGGTTTGACGCGCGGCATGGCGCAACAAGAAGATATGGAGATCACTTTCGTGATTCCAAAACCATGGGGCGATGAAGATCAGTCGTTCCTAAAGATTATTGGTGCGAATAGTGTGCCTATCGTATGGAAAGATAATGATTATGACTACGTTCGTCATCGCATGGAAGGCAAGATGTCGCCCGAAGAATACTACCATTTGCGCAATGGTATTCACTATGACTACTCGCGCATCGGTACGGATGATTTGGGTTGCGTAGGTTTCTCGGGACGTTATCCTGACAACTTATTGGAAGAGATTGGCAACTACGAGGCTGTGGCAAGCGTTTTGGCACATAGTTTGGAGTTTGATATTATTCATAGCCACGACTGGCTAACCTATCCATCTGGTGTGTTTGCAAAGCAAATATCGGGCAAGCCATTGGTTATTCACGTGCACGCGACAGACTTCGACCGCAGCCGTGGTAATGTAAACCCAACTGTGTACGCAATAGAGAAACGCGGTATGGATGAGGCAGACCATATCATGTGCGTGAGCGAGTTAACACGTCGCACCGTGATTGAGAAATACGGTCAAGACCCAAGAAAAGTGAGTACCGTACACAACGCTGTAGAGCCATTAGCTAACCCAGAAGAGTTTGTGAAGCATGAGAGAAAAGATAAATTGGTTACTTTCCTGGGGCGTATCACGATGCAGAAAGGACCAGAGTACTTTGTAGAAGCAGCAGCACGTGTGCTGGATAAGACCGATGGCGTTCGCTTTGTGATGGCAGGTAGCGGCGATATGATGAATAAAATGATCGATTTGGTGGCACAACGCGGCATTGCTGATAAGTTCCACTTCCCTGGTTTCATGCGCGGACGACAAGTGCAAGAAGTGCTGGCAGACTCGGATGTGTATATCATGCCAAGTGTAAGTGAGCCATTTGGTATTTCGCCATTGGAGGCCATGCAAGTGGGTTGTCCATCGATTATCTCACATCAATCGGGTTGCGCGGAGATTCTCTCGCATGCTATCAAGACCGATTATTGGGATATAGATGCTATGGCAGATGCCATCTATGCTATCGTGAAGTACCCAGCCATGTACAAATCGCTGCGTGAATTAGGTCGCGACGAAGTGAACAACATTAAATGGTATGATGCTGGACTAAAAGTACGCAGGATATACGATATGGTTATCAATGGGTATTAAGATTTTGATAATGGATAATAAATTAAGAATTAAGAAAATAATAAAGTCATGAAAAATATTTGTTTTTGCTTTCAAATGCACGCGCCTTATAGTTTGAAGCGCTATCGTTTTTTTGAGATTGGTCAAGATCATTATTACTATGATGATATGCAGACCGAAGATCGTGTAGCATCGCTCATCAGTACATCGTACATGCCACTATGCAAAACGTTGGCGGAGATGATTCGTTTGTCTAAAAGTAGATTCCATTGCGCACTCAGTGTATCGGGAACTATGTTGGAGATGTTTGAGCAATACGATCCTGAGATGATCGATATGCTAAAGGAGTTGGCTGGCACAGGTTGTGTAGAGTTTGTGGTAACCCCTTATTCTTATTCGCTCGCAAGCGTATATAGCGACACAGAAGCTGTAGAGCAACTGGTGAAACAACAAGCACAAGTAAAGCAACTGTTAGGCGTAGAGTCAACGACCGCAGCATTGACTGAATTGCTTTACTCCGATGAAATTGCTATTCAATTGCACAAGATGGGCTTCAAGGCCGTGATGACTGAAGGTGCAAAGCATATTTTGAGTTGGAAGAGTCCAAACTATGTATATAGCAGCAGTGCAGCACCTAAATTGAAAGTATTGCTCCGCAATAGCAATTTGAGCGATGAGATAGCATTCCACTTCTCAGACCCTGCATGGCATAACTTCCCAATGGATGCAGAGAAATACGCAACCGTATTGGCAGCATTGCCAGAAGATGAGCAAGTGGCAAACATCTGGGTAGGTGCTGAAACTTTTGGTATGCGTCAAGTGGCAATGACCGGTATCTTTGATTTTCTAAAAGCATTACCATACCATGCAATGGAACAAGGCATCGGATTTATGACCCCAAGTGAAGTTGCTAAGAAATTTGCAGCGAAAGATGCTGTAGTGGTTTCTTATCCATTAACATGGGCGGGTGAAGCTAAAGATTTGAGTACATACAATGGTAACGATTTACAACAAGAAGCACTGCAAAAACTCTATGCTGTAGCAGAACGTGTACATCTTTGCCAAGATAAGCAACTGAAGCATGACTGGCTCATTCTGCAAGATGTGAACTACTTGCATTATATGAACCATATAGATCAAGGAGCTTCACCATTTGAATCTGCATATGATGCATTTATCAATTATATGAACATCCTTTCTGACTTCTTGCAACGCGTAGAAGAGCAATATCCAACTACCATTGAAAATGAGGAATTGAATGAATTACTCAAGACTATTCAAAATCAAGAGAAAGAGATTGAACGTCTAGAAAAACAACTGAAAGAAGCAAAAAAGGATGCGAAAAAAGACGCTTCTAAAACAACATGCGCTAAAAAAACTGCGAAAAAAGAATAAGATTAAAGAATGAATATTAGACACATAATAGTATTTATGGCTATTATGTGCGGTGGTGTAGGTCTGTTTGCTGCAGAGAAATCTGTACCTACGGTCATGCGCACATGGCAATTGCAACCATGGACGGGTATCGCTGATACTCTGTCCATGGTTGACACATCGTATATGCACTTGCCTATGAGAGATGTACTGAACGATTACTCCATATCTAACATCACCAATTCTAATATCATTTCCCCCTCACAATCACGAATTTATTTCGATCGTGATCGACGCGCAGATTTTATCTTCGCGGATGCCTATACACCTTACATCATTGCGCCAAAGAATGTGAAATTCTATCACACGACTACCCCTTACTCCAATGTAGCATATAAAAAGGGGTTTGTGACAGACCGAGATCAAAATGATATTAGTTTCATGTTCACAGGCAATGTGACAAGACATACGAATCTGGGTATGACTATTGATTACCTTAATTCGTATGGACGTTTTTCTTCACAAGAGGGAAAAACGCTTTTCGGATCAGTTTTTGGCAGTTATAACGGTGATCATTATTCGTTACACGCAGCCTTTACATGGAATACCCTAAATAATTTTGAGAATGGCGGGCTGAAGAATCCAGATGATTTGCAAGGCGTGTTAGAACCGCAAGACATGCCCGTGAACATGCAAGGAATGTCAAGTTTCCGTTATCTTTCTGGATATCTAAACCACTATTATAGTATCTGCGTAGAACGTGAACGAAAAGTCAACTACCGCGAACGCGACGAGGAAGGTAAGTGGGTAAAAAAAGACTCTATTAAGATTGAATATGTGCCTGTTACAACTTTCCGTCATGTATTTGAAACAGTAGATGCGACCAAACGTTATGTGGAAAAACGCGCCAATCAAGGGTACTACCCTAATATCTTTCGCAATCCTACGACTACCAACGATTCTGCAGCATGTCTGACTATCAAAAATACCCTATCAGTAACATTTGAAGAAGAGTTTAATACATGGTTGAAATTTGGTGCTATGGTATATGCAACAAACGAGATACAACGTCACATTTTACCAATTGGACAAGCATTGAATCTGTCCATACAAGAGGGAGCATTATTTGGCTATCCCGATAGCCTTTTCTTTCCACCTACCATGCATGCAGTTCCTGATACACTATACGGACAACGATGGACTAACAACACCTATATAGGTGCTGCATTATACAAGAATCAAGGTCAATATATCCACTACGGATTTGATGGCAACATTTGTTTACTGGGACAAAAACTGGGTGATTTTCAAATCAATGGACATTTAGATGCGGGTTTCAAACTGGGCAAAGATTCTATGACTATGTCAGCCAAAGCATATATCAAAAATGAAACTCCAGATTTCTATCTACAGCGTTATCGCAGCAATCATTATCAGTGGGACAACACATTTAAAAACACTTACCGTTTCTACCTGGGAGGCGAGATTGCTTATCCAACACAATGGATAAAACCTAAACTGAACATATCGTTTGAAAATCTTACACGATACATCTATTTTGCTGAAAATGGAATGCCAAAACAAATGGATGGTAATATCCAAGTTTTAGCTGCAAATTTACAATTGAATTTTACCACCCCATGGGTAAATTTAGAGAACCGTATCGTATATCAGCATTCCTCTTCCGATGCTTTACCATTACCCACTTTGACCATGTACAACAACCTCTACTACCACGGTACATGGGTCAAAGCATTGGATGTGCAGATTGGTGTAGATATGCGATATTTTACCGAATACTATGCTCCTATTCTCAATCCTACATTGGGACAGTTTTGTGTACAAAGTAAAGAACAAGTGGGCAACTACCCTGTGATGAACGTATATGCCAACTTCTATGTAAAGCATATTCGACTGAAACTATTTGCTCAGTATCAGCATTTTAACGCTTCATTCATGAGCAAACAATATTATGGAATGCCTGGTTATCCTATGGCTCCCGATATGTTTCGTGCGGGATTGTCATGGCATTTCTATAAATAACCTGCATTTAAACTATAAACTTTTAACTATAAACGAAATATATGCAACAAACACCAAATTTACATATCATCCTTTCCTACGCTCGTGAAGAAGCAGGTCGCTTGGGTAATCCTGAAATAATGCCTGACCACATTATGTTGGGCATTCTACGCCTAAATGCAGGTAAAGCATTTGAATTGCTCATGCAAGCAGGTATGGATCCTATCGAGTTTAAACGTAAAATAGATGAGCGTTTGCATCAAAACGAATCTACTCAAACACAAAAACTATCACGGGCAAGCGAACGTATTCTACGACTCTCTGGTATTGAGGCACGCAACTATCAGGCCGAGACATGTGGTTCGGTGCATTTGCTAATGGGTATATTGCGCGACCGCATCAACTTTCCTGCCATGTACCTTGAGCAGCAACATGGTATTGACTATGAATGTATTGAACGGCTATATCCCAAACCAGACTTATTGACACAGGGCGAATTGACGATGGATGAACATCCCAAGGGACATGAAACTACGATTCACATTTTCGGTGCAGATATGGGCGGTAAAAAACAAAAAGACAAAACAGATACCCCTGCCTTAAGCAAATACGGACGTGATTTAACCTTGCAAGCAAGTAAGGGAGAACTTGACCCTGTGATAGGAAGAACTTTAGAAATAGATCGCGTTACACAAATTCTTTCGCGTCGCAAGAAAAACAACCCTATCCTCATTGGTGAGCCTGGCGTTGGAAAATCAGCTATCGTAGAAGGATTAGCACTACGTATTGCGAATAAAGAGATTGCAGCACTCAACGACAAACGTATTATTGCATTGGATATAGCCTCAATGGTAGCTGGCACAACTTATCGCGGACAGTTTGAAGAACGAATAAAGTCAGTTATTAACGAACTGAATCAACATCCAGAAATTATACTTTTTATAGATGAAATCCACACGTTAATTGGCGCTGGTAATGCACAAGGTTCATTAGATGCTGCTAATATACTAAAACCTGCATTAGCTCGTGGTGGAGTACAATGTATTGGCGCAACAACCATTGCTGAATATCGAACATCCATAGAAAAGGATGGAGCGTTAGAACGTCGTTTTCAAAAGGTGACTGTACAACCAACTACTTCTGACGAGACCTATACTATTCTTACTCGCCTGAGTGAAACCTACGGACAGTTTCATCAAGTACATTATACTCCAGAAGCTTTGCACGCGTGCGTGAACCTTACCGAAAGATATATTACAGACCGATATTTCCCAGACAAAGCTATAGATGCTATGGATGAAGCAGGTGTATGCCTGAACGCCAAAGGGAAAGACACAAATGAAGTTAGAGAGATAACCGAATCCGATGTAGCACGAGTGGTAAGCCAAATGTCTGGCATCCCTGTACAACGTGTGGCACAAGCAGAAGGCGAGCAACTGCGCCAAATGGCAAGTACGCTACAGAAACGAGTGATTGGTCAAGACGAAGCAATACAAAAGGTAGTACGTTCTATTCAACGCTCACGCATGGGCTTACGTGATCCACGCAAACCAATAGGTACATTCTTTTTCTTAGGACCCACTGGCGTTGGAAAAACACATCTTGCCCAATGTTTGGCAGAAGAAATGTTTGGTAATCGCAATGCCATTATCCGTTTTGACATGTCGGAATATATGGAGAAACACACAGTCAGCCTTCTGGTGGGCGCTCCTCCAGGCTATGTAGCTCATGAGGATGGTGGTAAATTGACAGAAGCCGTACGTCGTAAACCATACTCAATTGTACTTTTCGATGAGATTGAAAAAGCACATCCTGATATTTTTAATGTACTTTTGCAAGTAATGGATGAAGGACGACTGACAGATCGTCAGGGGCATGTGGTGGATTTCAAAAATACCATCATTATTTTAACTGGCAATGTTGGAACACGTCAACTAACTGATTTTGGTACAGGCATTGGTTTTGGTGCTGATAATCTGGACGATAAAGCATCAGAACGAATGCTCACCAAAGCTTTACACCGCACTTTTCCACCCGAATTTGTGAATCGACTGGATAATATTATCGTTTTTCATTCACTGAATGAGAATGCTTTGGCACAGATATTGTCGCTAGAAATTCGCCCCCTACAGATGCGCATGGAAGCGATGGGGTATAATTTAAAATTGACAAAAAAAACACAACAAGCCATTTTGCAGATGGCACGTGAAAAGCAATTTGGAGCGCGTCCGCTCAAACGTGCAATTCAAACATTAGTGGAAGATCCACTGACAGACATGCTATTAGCAGGAGATATAGCAAATACAATAATAACAATATAAACAACTATGGCAAAAGAAATTACAGATTCTAATTTCCAAGAGTTATTAGCAGAAGGCAAACCTCTTGTGGCAGATTTTTGGGCTCCTTGGTGTGGTCCTTGTAAGATGATTTCTCCAATTATTGATGAATTGGCAGAAGAGTATGCAAATCGTATCATCGTAGGAAAAGTCAACGTAGATGATAACGATGAAACTTGCGCGGCATATGGTATCATGAATATTCCTACCATCTTGTTTTTCAAGAATGGAGAATTGGTTCATCGCCAAGTTGGCGCTATTAGAAAACCAGATTTGCAGAAGCTTTTTGAAGAACTTTTGTAAAAAATTGTAAAATTATTTGCTCATTTAAAAAAAAAGCAGTAATTTTGCACCCAAATTGCCTTTGCAGGCATTGTTTGTGTGCCTGCATGGGTAATTTCGTGCGTAGTCATCGCGACTTTAGTCGCAACCTAACCCAAACTTCGTGAGTTTGGGTTAAGAGCGGAGGCATTGAGCGCCCTAACAACGACGAGGTCGTTGGTCAATGCGCGAAATTGCCGAACGCGAGAGGTCTGGTAGCTCAGCTGGATAGAGCAACAGCCTTCTAAGCTGTGGGTCTCGGGTTCGAATCCCGACCGGATCACAAGGCAATGATTTACAAACATTGCCTTTCAATATTAATTATTAATCACTAACCATTAACTGTACACATGCGTCAGTTAAAAATCACAAAATCAATTACCAACCGCGAATCGGCATCGCTTGACAAATACTTGCAGGAGATTGGTCGCGAACCGCTGATTCCAGTTGATGAAGAAGTAGAATTGGCTCGTATGATCCGTCATGGTGATCGAGCTGCATTGGAGAAGTTGGTGAAAGCCAATCTTCGTTTCGTGGTGTCTGTAGCAAAGCAGTATCAAAATCAAGGACTTAGCCTTCCTGACTTGATTGACGAAGGCAACCTTGGCCTTATTAAGGCAGCAGAGAAATTCGACGAGACCCGCGGTTTCAAGTTTATCTCTTATGCAGTATGGTGGATTCGCCAATCTATTCTTCAAGCTCTAGCTGAACAAGCACGTATCGTGCGTCTTCCGCTCAATCAGGTAGGTTCACTTAACAAGATTAACAAGGCATATCAGCGCTTTGAGCAAGAGTTTGAGCGCAAGCCTAGTGCCGAAGAATTGGCAGATTTATTGGACATCCCTGTAGACAAGATTGCTGATACATTAAAGATGTCTGGTCGTCAAGTGAGTGTAGATGCTCCATTCGTAGAAGGAGAAGACAACAGTCTGATTGACGTGATGGTAAACGAAGATTCGCCTAATGCAGACCACACATTGATTAATGAATCGTTATCTCGCGAAATTGATCGCGCATTGGCCACTCTCACTCCACGTGAAGCTGATATCATTCGCAAGTTTTTTGGTATTGGTGTACCCGAAAAGACTTTGGAAGAGATTGGTATTGAATTACAACTTACTCGTGAACGTGTACGACAAATTAAAGAGAAAGCTATTCGCCGACTCAAGTCAAGTTCAAGAAGTAGAGTCCTAAAAACATATTTGGGATAAAAAACAACAGACATACCTGCAAAGAATGTTGAAGGGCTGCCCCAAAGGCAGTCCTTTTTATTTACCCTTTATCGGGTGGATAAGCGGTGGATAAGCGGTGGATAGGCATATCCTTTAGCATGCTAAACTTTCGAAAGGAAAGAGGCAACTACTTGAAAACTTACCTTCGGAATCGCCTAGAAAGAAAGGCGGGAAGTACCCCGCCTTTCTTGTGTATTACATTCTTTTTTCTGTTATTTAATTCTTTAGAGATTACTCTTGGTAGAGAATAGCAGCCGATTGAGGAGCTACGCGTACTGTAGCTTCAGCAATACGTTCGCCATAGTATGGACATTGGCCATCCACACAAGCAAAACGATATGTGCCAGCAGGCAATGCCACTTGGGCTGTCTTCGTTTGACCGTTGAGAACCACGACAATCGTTTTCCAGCTATCGCCTACTGCCTCGCCATTCAATTGATATGCCACCACACCCTCTTCTACAGGCAAGAAATGTACATTGGCACGTACCAAGTCTGCATCTCCCATATGGAAAGCAGGGTGCGCTTTGCGCAGTGCAATAAGTCCTTGGTAGTAGTGGAAGAGAGCGAGATTCTTCTCTTTGAGCGACCAGTCAATAGCATTGATTTCATCAGGACTGCAATATGAGTTATGCACACCTTTTTTATCGCGCGCGATCTCCTCTCCACACCAGAGGAATGGCATACCTTGTGAAGTTAAGACAGCCGTTTGTGCCAACTTACTCAGTTTTTGCAACTCGCCAGGACGAAGTTTCTTATTCGCTTTGAGGCGGTCGGTGAGCATCATATCGTCGTGGCAAGATACATAACTGATACATTGAGTAGGCTGAGTAGTCCACGCTTTTTTGGAGTAGTTCACCTTCTCCATATCCACCTCTGGGTGCTCAATACAGCCCACAATTCCGAACTTGATACTCTCTTCGTGTCCTTCTTCTCCAATAAGGAATGCCCCCTTGTTATTGTCGGAGAATGGACCACGTAATGCATCACGCATATCATCGCAGAAAGCACCGATATTAGGCAATTTCTGCATATTGGCTTTCATACAAAGCGAATCACCATTGTAGAGTGGTGCACCCGCAGCCCAACCCTCGCCATAAAGCAACAAGCTTGGGTCGATACTATCCATCATAGCGCGCACTTGATTCATGGTTTCTACATCGTGGATACCCATAAGGTCGAAGCGGAAGCCATCAATATGATACTCATCAATCCAATAGCGGCAAGACTCAATAATAAACTTGCGCATCATTGGGCGTTCGCTGGCAGTCTCGTTGCCACAGCCAGAAGCATTGCCTAATTCGCCATTGTCGTGCAGGCGATAGAAATAGTCTGGAGCGGTTTGAGTGAAATTGCTATTCTCCACATTGAAGGTATGGTTATACACCACGTCCATAATCACGCGGATACCTGCTTTGTGCAAAGCCTGAATCATCTGCTTCATTTCGCGAATACGCGAAGCAGGGTCGTATGGGTTGGTGCTATAGCCACCATCGGGCACATTGTAGTTCACAGGGTCGTAGCCCCAGTTGTAACGATTATCGCTGAGGCGAGTCTCATCCACTGATCCATAGTCATACGAAGGAAGAATCTGCACATGGGTCACGCCTAACTCCAAGAGGTGGTCAATACCAGTAGCTAATCCCTCTTCGGTCGTTGTTCCATGCTCTGTCCAAGCAAGGAACTTACCTTTGTTTTGTATGCCCGATGTGGGATGGATAGTCATATCACGATGGTGCATCTCATAGATGATAGCATCTTTGGCAGCATCGAAAGCAGGGCGAACATCTTCTCCCCAACCCTCGGGATTGGTAGTGGCAAGGTCAATAATCGCGGCACGGTGACCATTCACACCTACTGCCTTAGCAAAGATACCTGGCGTTTCGTGCAATGTCCAACGCGAGTCAGCTTCCACCACTTGGAAAGTATAGAATTGTCCATTCAAATCGCCTTTTACGGTCTTCACCCAACTGCCATCTTTCTGACGGCACATAGCCAGTGTCTGCAAAGGTGCTACAGTAGTCGCATCAGCATAGATATTCAAATACACCGTATCGGCATTTGGACTCCACACCGAGAAAGCAGTTTGCTCAGGCGAATATACCATCTCATTGAGCGAACCTTGTTTGACGGGATACTCATCTACACTCTCGTAGTGAGGTTTCTTAGCACAACAGCCCATGAATGTGGCTGCAATAGTCATCATGATTAGTACTTTTTTCATATATTTCCGTTTTTGTTCCTTATACTATTCTCCGCTTGCAGCCAACTGATGCAAGTTGGCTTTCTCAATGCGTTGTTGCGCGTATGCTTTGGTTACTTCATACGCCTTTTTACGGGTTTTAGAAGAAGGTAAATCGTACATCACGTCCATCATCACCGTCTCCATTAGCCCACGCAATCCACGTGCACCCAACTTGTATTCGATGGCTTTATCTACGATATAATCGAGCATATCGGGTGCAAAAGTAAGTTGGAAGCCGTCCATCGAAAGCAGTTTCTTATATTGCTTGACAATGGCATTGTTTGGTTCGGTGAGGATATTGCGCAGCGCATCACGGTCCAAAGGTTTGAGATAGGTGAGAATAGGCAAACGACCTACAATCTCAGGAATCAAACCAAAGGACTTCAAGTCTTGTGGGGCAATGTATTGCAGCAAATCGCTCTTGTCAATCTTTTGCGCCTTCTTGCTGGCATCGAAGCCCACCACTTGTGTATTGAGTCGCTGTGCAATCTTGCGCTCAATACCATCAAACGCGCCACCGCAGATAAAGAGGATATTCTGTGTATTGACATGAATAAACTCTTGCTCAGGGTGCTTGCGTCCGCCTTGAGGTGGCACATTCACAACCGACCCTTCGAGCAACTTCAGCAGACCCTGCTGCACCCCCTCGCCCGACACATCGCGGGTGATGGATGGATTATCGGACTTACGCGCAATCTTGTCGATTTCATCGATAAAAACGATACCTTTCTCTGCCTTCTTCACATTATAATCGGCTTCTTGCAAAAGGCGTGTTAAAAGACTCTCAACATCCTCGCCCACGTATCCTGCTTCGGTAAGCACCGTAGCATCCACAATCGTAAAAGGCACTTTCAATAGTTTAGCGATTGTGCGTGCCAAAAGGGTTTTACCCGTACCAGTAGAGCCGACCAAGATGATATTTGATTTCTCAATCTCCACTCCACCCTCTTCGCGAGGTTGCAGTACACGCTTGTAGTGGTTATACACTGCCACTGACAAATAGCGTTTAGCATCGTCCTGACCTATGACATACTGGTCTAGAAATGCTTTTATCTCCGCAGGTTTGGGCAACGTATTGAGTTCCAGTCCCTTGATATCGGTTTCTTCCTCCAAATACTGCTTCATCTCACGAATCATTTTATGACCCGCTTCGATACAATCATGGCAAATCAGACTGCCATCATCGCCACGAAACATATGCGGCATTTCGCGACCGCAAAAAGAGCATTGTTCTTTTTTCTTCACCATAAATTCAGCACCCTATTTATTTTCTTTACGATATACCTTATCAATCATGCCATACTTCAATGCTTCCTCAGCTGTCATCCAATAATCGCGGTCAGCATCTTGGCGAATCTTCTTCACCGTCTGTCCCGAATGGTCGGAGATAATCTGATAGAGTTCATCCTTGAGTTTAAGAATCTCTTTGGCAGTAATTTCAATATCAGATGCTTGCCCTTGGATGCCTCCCATTGGCTGGTGGATCATCACGCGGCTATGAGGCAAGGCAGCGCGCATACCTTTCTCACCCGCTACGAGTAGCACAGCTCCCATACTAGCGGCCATACCCGTGCAGATAGTAGCCACACGCGAACGGATAAACTGCATCGTATCATAAATACCTAAGCCCGCATATACCGAGCCACCTGGAGTATTGAGGTAAATACTAATATCACGCTCCGAATCTACAGAATCCAAATACAGCAATTGTGCTTGAATGACATTAGCTGTATAGTCATTCACCTCTGTGCCAAGGAAAATGATACGATCCATCATCAGACGTGAGAACACATCCATTTGAGTTACATTGAGTTGACGTTCCTCCAAAATAGAAGGACTGATATAACTGGCCGATGCATTCATGGCATTCTCCACATGCATTGAGTTCATACCTTGCGAAGTGGCAAACTTTAAAAAATCATTCATATTCAATTTATTTTTAGGTTTATATTAATCGATAGCACAAAGTGTTGTAAATTACCCTGCAAAGGTACAAAAAAATATTCATACATACAAGTATTTTTTGCCCGTGGGGCAAAAAAGAGTAAAACTACTCAGCCAAAGCCGGGTAGTTTTACTCCTATTTGATATACGCGTATGTACGCGCGCATCATGCGCGCAACACCGTCATCATTACTTCTTCAATGCCTTCTTTGCTTTGCGACGGTCCAATGCCTCTTGGATATCGTATGCCAACGGTGTAGCTACACAGAGAGAAGAGTATGTACCTACAACCACACCAATAATCAACGCAAATACGAAGCCGCGGATTGTCTCGCCACCGAAGCAGAAGATAGCAATCAATACAACCAAGGTGGACATAGAGGTTGAGAAGGTACGGCTCAATGTTTGGTTCAACGCATCGTTGATGTTTTGCTTACGAGCACGTTTTGGATACAAACCTGTGTATTCACGAACGCGGTCGAAGATAACCACGGTATCGTTGATAGAGTAACCGATAACGGTCAAGATAGCAGCGATAAATGATTGGTCAATCTCCATAGAGAATGGCATCACTTTCCACAGGAGAGCGTATGCACCAAGTACAATCAAGGTATTGTGTGCCAAACCTACCAACGCACCTACTGAGAAGGAGAAGTTGCGGAAGCGGAGCAATACATACAAGAAGATACCCAGCAACGCAGCCAAGACTGCCCAAACAGCAGATTGGGTAATGTCATCAGCAATAGCAGGACCTACTTTTTGTGATTGCATAATACCAATCTCAGGGTTAATGTCGGTCGAAGTGAACTCTTTCAAGGTAACATTCTCTGGCAAGAATTGTTTGCAACCCTCATAGAGCAATGCCTCAATCTCGTCATCAAGTGTCTCAGAGTTGTCATTGATGCGATAGTTAGTAGAAACGCGCACTTGGTTTGCATCACCGATAGTGATAACATTCAATGCAAATGTCTCCTCATCAGCCAACTCAGATTTTGCTGCCATAAACACATTATCCAGAGCAGCGTTCACCTCCTCAGTATTCACTGGATCAGCGAAACGGATGATATAGTTGCGACCACCAGAGAAGTCGATTCCCAAGTTCAGTTTACCCATGATGTGTGGGTTCACACCCAAGATACCGATTACTACCAATACACCAGATACGATATAAGTCACCTTGCGTGCACCGATGAAGTTAGCAGCGGTGTTTTGCAAGAAGTTCTTCATCAACTTGGTAGTGAAAGTAAGCTCTTTCGCATTCTCCTTCTTAGCATATGCCTCCAACAACAGACGGCAGATGAACACAGCGGTTAAGAAAGAAGAAATTATACCAATCATATAGGTTACAGCGAAGCCCTTGATAGGACCGGTACCGAAGATAGCCAAGATAGCACCAGTCAAGAACGAGGTAACGTTAGAGTCGATAATCGCAGAGATAGCGTTGCTGAAACCGTCCTCAATTGCTTTACGCAAGTTCTTACCTGCACGACGCTCCTCGCGGATACGCTCGTAGATAAGCACGTTAGCATCCACAGCCATACCCATGGTCAGCACGATACCGGCGATACCAGGCAAGGTCAATACGGCAGAGAAAGAGGACAAGATACCTGCCAAAAGGAAGACGTTGCAGAGCAATGCAAAGTCAGCAATCAGACCAGGAATCAAGCCATAGTACATAATCATGTACAGGAGAATGAGGATGAAACCAATCACAAAGCTCCAAAGACCATCGTGAATAGCCTCTTGACCCAATGATGGACCTACCACGTCCTCTTGGATAATGCGAGCAGGAGCAGGCATCTTACCAGAGTTGAGGGTGTTAGCCAAGTCTTTGGCCTCTTCTACAGTGAAGTTACCAGTGATTTGTGAGCTACCACCAGCAATCTCATTTTGTACGGTTGGGAAGCTATATACATAGCCGTCAAGTACGATAGCGATTGATTTGCCAATGTTGTCGCGAGTGATACGTTGCCAATCGCGTGCGCCCTCAGCGTTCATGGTCATACTTACGTTAGCGTAAGCAGATGTTTGACCAAAGTCAGCGCGAGCGTCAGTAATCACGTCGCCCTCCAATGATGGACGACCATTGGTTTGTGATTTCAGTGCTACCAATTGATAGAAAGACTCTGCCTCGTCAATAGCTTTCACAGTCCAGCACAAACGCAACTCGCGTGGAAGAACAGTCTTAGCCACTTGAGAGTTGAGCATAGCCATCACCTTAGCGGTATCGGTATAGTGCACAGTACCTACCACTGGACCTTGGTATGGCTGACCTGCTGGGCTAACAGAAGGATTCAACACTGCGAACAATGGGTTGGCTTTCTTATACTCTTCCAAAGCAGCCTCTTGATCTGCCTCGGCTTGAGCCAAACTGTCTGCTGCCAAGTCTTCTACCAATGCGTCCAACTCATCCTCTACCTCAGCCTCTGCTTTAGCCTCCTCTTCAGCAGGGGCAGCCTCTGCTTGAGCAGCCTCAGTACTTGCGTTTTGAGCAGCGAACTCATTGTTTACTTGTGCCAATGCCGACATGATTTCTGCCAAGTCGTAGGTCTCCCAGAACTCAAGGTTAGCAGAACCTTGAAGCAGTTTACGAACGCGCTCAGGCTCTTTGATACCTGGCAACTCAATCAAGATACGACCTGTTTGGCTCAGTTTTTGGATATTTGGTTGTACCACACCAAAGCGGTCAATACGGGTACGCAATACGTTGAATGAGTTATCAATTGCGCCTTGTACCTCTTCGCGAACCACGCTCTCCACTTCTTGGTTGGTGGAGTTCAAACTCACTTTCTCGCGGAGTTCGAAAGTAGAGAACACTGATGCCAATTGAGCATTAGGATCAATCTCATAGAATGATTCGAAGAAAAGGGTCAAGAAGTCTGCACCCGATGTTTTTTGTTTCTCCTGTGCCAAAGCGATGGCGTTGTTGAAGTTCTCGGTCGTGTTGTATCCGCTCAATGCGCGAATAATCTCTGGAACCGACACTTCCATTGTTACGTTCATACCACCCTTGAGGTCAAGACCAAGGTTGATCTCTTTCTCGCGGCACTCTTTCAGCGTGTAGCCAAACCACACTTTTTCACCAGCAATCGAGTCCAAATATTGGTACTCTTTTGCATCATCACCCTGAGCATACTCTGCGGCTTTGTTGTCGTAATGATTTGTCACTACTGAAAATGACAAATAGAACGCACTCACCAATGCCAAGCAAACAGCCAAGGTAATAACAAGTCCTTTGTTTTGCATAATTTTAATTTAGTTTTATTTGTTATTATTATTTAGTTCTTCTACATTTATGTTCCATGCTCGCACGCACGCGTCGCGCACTCACACAAAATAGGGCGCAAAATTACTAAAAAAAACGCACATACGCAAGAAAATAAACAAAAATCTCATATTTTTTGCCAAAAAGTATAAAAATATTTGGTCATGTCAAAAAAAAGTAGTACCTTTGCACCGCATTTCGATAATCGGAGTGATATATCGCGGAGTAGAGCAGTGGTAGCTCGTCAGGCTCATAACCTGAAGGTCGGTGGTTCGATCCCGCCCTCCGCAACTAAAAAAAGCCGCTTTTTGAGCGGCTTTTTTTTTGGCTAATATCAACAATACAACCTAAAGAAAATCCAGAAAAAGTACAGCCTTTAGTTGTTACTATCCCATTTAAATAAGTTTAACGAACTAATCTACCCGACACATCATACATATCGCCATTAGGCAACACAAGGTACAAGGATTGCTCTATCAAAACTTTGCGAGCCACAGGCTCAACCACCTCAATTTTCTCCACGTCAGTCGTTGCGCAAAGCTTGGTGATTTGTGAAGTACAACTGATACTACTTTTGTTAGTACCTTTATACAAACCTTGGTTAGTATATTTCAAATCAGCTGTTTGATTGCCCGAGCCATCATTCCAAATAATCATCCAATTATCATTGATAGCGGGCGCAGATGCAGGAATCTCAAAGCGATATACATTATCATACAAATGGGCGGCTGCTTTACCAGGCCACTTACCACAAATCTCATTCGTACTACCAGCAGTAAACCACATGTAGCAGTGGATATCACCACCAAAATCGTTGGATTTTTCAAAGAACACCACGCGCTCATCAGCCGACTTCAAGCACATCTCTGAAGGTTGCGGAATATTTGGGTTATCAGGATTATCAGGTGTCTCACCTGTATCACCCCCGTCGCATAATGTAGTCACAAGATTTTGATAACCATCTTTAGTGTACTCTCCATGCATTTGAAATTTCAAATCGGCTGTTTGCTTACCATTACCATTGTTATTCCAAATAATTTGCCAATCCGAGCCACTCACATCCACATTCTCAGGAATCAGATACTTAAAAGTACCACCACCAAGGTGCTCGGCACGTTGTCCTGGCCATCCTGCAATATTGCCATTGTTATTCCACATATATACAGCTACCGAAGTACCCCATTCTTTTTCGCCTTTAAAGAATACAGCACGCTCTGTAGCAGATGCCAAACATGGCTCTACTGGCTCACCCCAATCGGTGTTGCCCCCTTGACCAAAACGATCGTCCAGCTCCTCTTGTGTGCCATCCCAACTTGGATAGTTACCGGCGTTCTTTGTTCCATACACATACTTTCCATCCACACCAATTTTACCAGGAGCGTTGGTCTTTTCTGTATTCAGTACGTACACGCGCATATTACCCTTACCTGAGCAAGAGACACTAAGAGTACCATTGTTTACAGTTTTAGTATCACCAGTCACACAATCCACATAGGTTCCGTTCTCAACGCCTGAGAAAGTAGCACCGCCAGAGATGGTAACAAGTGCATAAGAATCGGTAGTAGCATCAGTATAACGGCGTTTGAAAGCAAACGAACCTGAACAACCTTCTGTAGAGTATTGTCCTTTACGCAATGCAGGTACAGCCATACGAATCTTAGCCAAACGTTGGATATGCAATGCCAATGGGTGATTCAGTGTCTGCGCAATATTGCCAGAAGCATTGCTATATTCGGCAAAATCGGTTACATTGATTTCACCTTTGATATAGCCACCATAATATGCACGACCTGTCTCTTTCAATGCAATATTTGGACCTTTGTCAATAGGGCAACCTTTCTTAAATTGAATTTCTGAGCCATAATAAACACAAGGAATACCACGGAAAGTGAACATCAATGCCAAGTTCTCAGCCCAAACGTCCTCGCCTTGGTTAAAACGTGTACTTTCTGGTGCACCATCTGGAGCATAGTCATGAGAATCTACATACACCACATTCCATGTAGCATCGTTGTAGTATTTATCGCCGTATTTCACACCAAACGCTTCACCAGCAGTGCGAAAGTTCCAGTGCATTGGGAAGTCGATCACACTCAGTTGAGAGTGCTTGCTATAATCAGGGGTATGGTAAGTATTTCCTTGAAGAAAAGCGTTATTAGAGTTAGGCAATGATGAATCATCCATATCATCTTTACCTTGTTGATCAGTAGAGTTGATATTGGTATGATTGCCTTTTTGACCCTCCAGCACAACGATATTATTCCATGAGGTTTCGCTGGTATCCCATGCGTAATTTTTGCTTTCTTTCCATGTATAATAGAATGGCGAGCAGTTCTCGTGATTGCGATACACCACATTGCGTTCGCGCGCACATACCTCTGCATACATAAAGAAGTCGCCACCATTACGTTTCGCCTTGTATTGCTCCGCAAGTGCTTCAAATTGAGGAATGAAACTGTTGTTAAAAGTTAAACGCGAGATGTGTCCACCTGTATCAATACGGAATCCATCCACACCCATTTTGATAAACTCACCATAGCATTTTACAAGATAATTCGACACGGCAGGGTTCTCGGTATTGAGGTCCACACAATCGCCTGCAATTTGTCCATACCAACGAGAGTAATCATCCCAGTTCCACTCATTGCCAACATGGTGCCAATAGTTGTTCTTATCGTGGTTTTGACCATCGGTATTCTTCATCTCAGCCAACCGCTTTGCATATTGCTCACCACCAGAAAGGCTCAAATAGTTGTCAGGCAACTTACCACCATCCTTCATAGTCCATGGCACCATACACTCGTCAATCATACTTTGGTCTGCCTCCCAATCGCGGGTAAAAAGTTTACATAGGTTCTCCTCGCCGAAGTTACCTGTGTGATTGAGTACGATATCAAGGATTATCTTCATACCCTTTGCGTGAGCCGCATCAATCAGGTCTTGGAACTTAACATCCTCACTCTCATAGCGTTTGTCCACTTTCGAGAAGTTGCGGGCGTGATAGCCATGATAGTCATAGCCAGAAGCATTCTCCACCACAGGAGTAATCCATACTGCTGTAAAGCCGAGTGCTTTGATATAATCCAGTTTCTCAATCAAGCCCTTAAAGTCGCCACGCCAAGCAGGATCGCCTACGTTGTAGTTTTGCGCGTCCCAACATTGGGTATCGTTATTGGGATCACCATTATAGAAACGAGTGGTCATCACAAAATAAATCTGCTCGTCGCGGAAATCCGTGCGACTAGGAAACAATGTGGAAGCATAAGTACTTACCGCTATTGTACACAAAAAGAGAATAAAGAAAAACTTCTTCATATATCAAGATAAGTGTTGTTCTTTGGAAATTCTTAAGTTATCCTACAGAGCCCTCAAGGCTGACTTGCAGCAGTTTCTGTGCTTCCACTGCAAACTCCATTGGCAGTTTGTCCATCACCTCTTTGGCATAGCCATTCACTATCAACCCCACTGCATCTTCCACACCTATGCCACGTTGTTGACAATAGAATAATTGGTCCTCGCTAATCTTGCTCGTAGTCGCCTCGTGTTCAATAATCGCAGTAGGGTTTTGTATGCGCATAGTCGGGAAAGTGTGTGCACCGCACTTGTCACCCAACAGCAGACTATCGCATTGGCTATAATTACGCACATTCTCTGCGTTAGGCATCACGCGCACCAGTCCACGGTACGCATTTTGGCTCTTTCCCGCTGATATACCCTTACTTATTATGCGCGAGCGCGTGTTCTTACCAATATGAATCATCTTCGTTCCCGTATCGGCTTGCTGGTAGTTGTTGGTCACAGCCACCGAATAGAACTCTGCACTCGAGTTATCGCCTTTCAAAATGCAACTGGGGTATTTCCATGTGATTGCCGAACCCGTCTCCACTTGTGTCCAACTCAGGCGCGCATTCTCATGTGTGATACCACGCTTCGTTACAAAGTTATATATACCGCCTTTGCCTTCTTTATCGCCTGGATACCAGTTCTGCACGGTAGAGTATTTCACTTCGGCATCCTTGTGCACCACAATCTCCACGATAGCAGCATGCAACTGATTCTCATCGCGCATCGGCGCGGTACAGCCCTCCAAATAACTGAGATACGCCCCCTCATCTGCCACCAATAAAGTACGCTCAAACTGACCCGTATTACCCGCATTGATGCGGAAATACGTGCTCAGCTCCATTGGACAACGTACACCTTTTGGTATATATACAAACGACCCATCAGAGAATACGGCAGAGTTCAATGCTGCATAGAAGTTATCGTTTGCAGGCACTACCGAACCCAAGTATTTCTGCACCAGTTCGGGGTATTCTTGCACTGCCTCCGAGATAGAACAGAAGATGATTCCTTTCTCCGCCAATGTCTCGCGGAAGGTCGTTTTCACCGACACGGAGTCCATCACTGCATCCACTGCCATATTGCCTGCCAATGCGGCGCGCTCTTCCAACGGAATACCCAGTTTGTCAAAGGTCTTCATCAGTTCAGGATCAATCTCTTTCTTCTCATCGCCTGTGTGCGTTTTAGGCGCAGCGTAATATGAAATCGCCTGAAAATCAATCTCTGGTATATCCAGGTGCGCCCAATTGGGATGTGGCATAGTGAGCCACTTACGATATGCTTTCAGACGGAATTCCAGCAGCCATTCGGGTTCATTCTTCTTCGCAGAAATCAGCCGAACGACATCTTCGTTCAACCCCACAGGAATCACATCGGTTTCCACATCTGTTGTGAAACCGTATTTATACTCTTGACTGGTTATTTCTTCTATCTCTTTCATTCCATTATCCATTAGGCGAAACGCCGTCCATTAGCCCAACGATCGCCCAATACCCATTATCCATTAGCAAAGCGTCCATTAGCCCAATGGGCGTCCAACAAAAAAGAGCCCTCTACTGAGCGGCTCTTTTTTAAGAGGTACCTGGCGGATTCGAACCGCCGTCCCCGGTTTTGCAGACCGATCCCTAACCGCTCGGGCAAGGTACCAAATTTTCAAATCGGCTGCAAAGGTACTACAAAAATTGCACATACGCAAATTTTTTTAGAAAAAAATGCATTTTTGGGCAAAAAAAATGGTGTATGCGCTGCAATTTGCGACCGTAGATTCGAGGTACTCGCGATTTGCGAGGGATGTACTCGAAGGTGCAAGAGTGTCGTAAATTGAAAGGGTGCAACCCGCACATGACCATATATTTTGCGTAAAAATCGTGAAAAACGCGATATTTTTTGTTCTTTTCTTGCATAATTACAATTTTTGTAGTACCTTTGCACCCGATTTTGAGCCGCGATGGTGGAATCGGTAGACACGAAGGACTTAAAATCCTTTGGCCAGTGATGGCTGTGCGGGTTCAAGTCCCGCTCGCGGTACTGAAAGGAAAAACTCAAAGCACATAAGCTTGCTTAGATGTGTTTTGGGTTTTTGTTTTTACAAGTAGTGCGTAGGGACTTACATAGAAAGTCCCGCTCGCGGTACTTTTGCAAGTGGCGCACTCGCCGTGAAATTTCTATAATGATTTTATATTTCTTGCCGCTCTTGATGTTGGCGAGCGGAATGTTGCTGATTTGTTTGTTGTTATTGTTGTTAGAATTTATTTTTCTTTCATCTAATTTGACGAAGAACCCTCCTCGTTCCACGTATACTCCGATACATACCCGACACATACCCGATACATACCCGATACATATGAATACTCCATGAATACCCTGTGAATATCCCACGAATAGCCCTTATAACTTAGACAAATAAGAGAAAGCGAACAAAAAAAGACACAAAATAGCAGTTTTTGCTCTTAAAATTTGGTTGTATGCCCATTTTTCGCTACCTTTGCAGCACAAAAACGAATCACTCATCACTTATAGTTCATAACTCTCATGGCAAAAATTCTCCTTGATGCTCCCATTGGAGCCATAGCAGGTTCGATCTCCAAGCACCAGCAGGTCATCTATCGCACCCGAAACGGGCGCACCCATGCGTATGTGGTTACGCACCCCAACGAGCAACCGCAATCCGAGACGCAGAAGCGCAACTCTTCGCTTTTCGGCGTTATCTCCAAGCGGGCGTATGCCGAGATGGCGGACCCAGAGAAGCGTGCCGAGTGGGAGAAAGAGTTTGCTGCATACACCAAGAGGCGCAATCCGTCTTACAAACGCTCCGAGTCTTCCAACGACCACCAGCCTTATTCTTCGCGCCGCAAAACAGTCATCACCACACTCTATGGTTTCATTTTCCACACCCTCTACACCCGATTCAAAGAGCAAACCACTCCCACAGAGCAACCCTCTCCAAACGATTAATAAGAATTAATAAGATTTCTGCCCGCGGGGCAAGGACATACCATAATTTCCCTTTTCGTAAATCGTAAATTGTCAAATTGTAAATCCCATGGCTCGCCTCACACCTTCTTCTCCATTCGCCTCTATAACAGGCAAGTTCATCAGTACCGAACGTATTTATATCCGCGCCAACAAACACACGGGCCAGCTCTATGGCATAGGCATGGATCATCCCAATCGAGTGGATAACCCCACCGAAGCCCAACTACAGGCGCAATCGGCTTTTCGCGACACGTGGCATAAGGTCGATGCTTTGCTCGCTGACGTTGCCCAACGTACCGAGTACGAACGTCTTTTCCGTCAGCATATTGCGCAATCCCGCAAGCGCCACCAACGCCCCTGCTCCTCTTTGCGCACGTTTGTCTTCCGCCTCCTCTATCCCAGGAAGCAAAATTAATTTTGGATAATTTTGTGCGTTTAGTTAAGGATTTATAGCGCATTCGGCAATTTTGTTCACGCTGTTCTGTTCACGCAACAAGAAAAATCGCCTTTCGGGGCGATTTTTCTTGCGTATATCAAAAAAAAGCAGTAAATTTGCAGCGGATTTTGTGCGTACACACGCTACGCGCTACGCACGAACCATAACAAAGCAAATATAACCAACTAAAAAATAAGAAATTAACTGCAAAATGAAACACTTTAACGAGTACAAACAACTGAACTTGGCAGAATTGAGCAAGGAGATCCTTGCGCAATGGGAGAAGGAAGATTTGTTCCATCAGAGTATCGAAACACGCGAAGGTTGCCCTTCGTTCCTCTTCTTTGAAGGTCCTCCTTCGGCAAACGGTATGCCAGGTATTCACCATGTGATGGCTCGTACAATCAAAGATACATTCTGCCGCTTCAAGACCATGCAGGGCTATCAAGTGAAGCGCAAAGCAGGTTGGGACACCCACGGTTTGCCTGTAGAATTGGGTGTGGAGAAACTGCTTGGTATCACCAAAGAGGACATCGGTAAGAAGATTAGCGTGGACGAATACAATGCTGCCTGCCGCCGCGAGGTGATGAAATACACCCAAGAATGGACCAACCTAACCAAACAAATGGGCTATTGGGTGGACCTCGATAATCCGTATATCACCTACGATAACAAGTTTATCGAGACACTGTGGTGGCTGCTCAAAGAGTTGTACAAGAAGGGATATTTGTACAAGGGTTACACTATCCAACCTTATTCGCCCGCAGCAGGTACGGGTCTGTCCTCGCACGAATTGAATCAACCCGGCTGCTACCGCGATGTCAAAGATACAACCTGTACGGCGCAGTTTAGGCTATTAGGCGATAAGGCGATGAGGTTATTAGGCGAGGAAGCTCCTCTCTACGCTCTCGCGTGGACGACTACTCCATGGACGTTGCCAAGTAATACGGCATTGTGCGTAGGACCAAAGATTGACTATGTCATCGTCAAAGGCGAAAACCCATACACCAAGATCGAAGCCTTCTACCTCCTCGCAGAGGCACGCCTCGCTGCTTATGCCAAAGAACTCGGCGAAGCACCCGAAGTCCTTTGGCGCGGCAAAGGTACTGACCTCGAGGGTATCCAATACGAGCAACTCATCCCTTGGGCTAATCCTGGAGAGGGTGCCTTCAAGATCATCCTCGGCGACTATGTGACCACTGAAGATGGTACAGGTATCGTGCATATCGCTCCTACTTTTGGTGCAGATGATGCCTTTGTGGCCAAGAAAGCAGGCGTACCTGGCATGGTGTTCATTACCAAGAAAGGCGAGCAACGCCCAATGGTGGATATGACGGGTAAATTCTTCAATATCGCCGATTTAGACGAGAAATTTGTGAAGAACCAAGTCAACGTAGAGGCATACCAGCCATGGGCAGGTCGCTTCGTGAAGAACGCTTATGACCCTACTCTCACCGACAAAGATGAGACACTTGATATCAGTATTTGTATTTGGCTCAAAGGCGAGAACAAAGCATTCCGTATTGAGAAACATGTCCACAACTACCCACACTGCTGGCGTACAGACAAGCCTGTCCTCTACTACCCACTCGACTCGTGGTTTATCCGCTCGACCAAAGCGCGCGAGGAGATGATGGCACTCAACGACACCATCAACTGGCAACCCGAATCCACTGGTACAGGTCGCTTTGGCAAGTGGCTGGAGAACCTCAACGACTGGAACCTCTCCCGCTCACGCTACTGGGGTACACCACTCCCTATCTGGCGCACCGAGGACGGACAAGAGGAACTTTGCATCGGTTCTATCGCTGAACTCATGCAGGAGATTGACAAGTCTATCGCTGCGGGCTTCATGACCGAAAACCCATGGCCAAAGCATATCGTAGGCGACTACTCCAAAGAGAACTACGACCCATCTGTCATCGACCTCCATCGTCCGTATGTGGATAATATCATCCTTTGTTCTCCTTCGGGCAAACCAATGAAGCGCGAATTGGATCTCATTGACGTATGGTTTGACTCAGGCGCAATGCCTTACGCACAAAACCACTACCCATTCGAGAACCAAGACGCACCACGCACCGCAGACTTCATCTCCGAAGGTGTGGATCAAACACGCGGATGGTTCTTCACCCTCCACGCTATCCACACCATGATTGAGGGCAGCGTAGCATACAAAAATGTCATCAGCAACGGACTCGTACTCGATAAGAACGGCAACAAGATGTCCAAACGCCTCGGCAATGCTGTCGATCCATTCGGCGCACTCGACAAGTACGGTGCCGACGCAGTACGTTGGTACATGCTCACCAACTCCAGCCCATGGGAGAACCTGAAGTTCGACCCAGAAGGTGTGGATGAGATTCGCCGTAAGTTCTTCGGCACCCTCTACAACACCTACGGCTTCTTCGCCCTCTACGCCAACGTGGACGGTTGGAACCAAGAGCAAGGAGCCAAGAACCAAGATTTGCAAGAGATTGATAAGTGGGTATTGAGCAAGTTGAATTCACTCGTGAAAGAGGTGACTGCCGCATACGAGGCATACGAGCCAACAAAAGCAGGTCGCGCTATCTCAGACTTCGTGCAAGACGACCTGAGCAACTGGTACGTGCGCCTCAACCGCAAGCGTTTCTGGGGTGGCGAGATGGATGCCGATAAGCAAGCAGCTTACTACACCCTCTACACCTGCCTCAAGACGGTGGCCCAACTCATGGCACCTAATGCACCATTCTATGGCGACCGCCTCTACCGCGATTTGACAGGCGAGACCGTTCACCTTAGCCAATGGCCTGTAGCCGATGAGGCACTCATCAACCTTGACCTCGAGCGCAGTATGTCGCTTGCACAACAAGCCACATCCATGATCCTCTCGCTGCGTAAACGTGCCGAGAAGAATGTGCGCCAACCACTCCAGAAAGCCGTTATCCCTGCGCCTGATCAAGAGACCCTTGAGGCACTGCTCCGCGTACAAGACCTCATCAAGAGCGAGGTGAATGTCAAGGAGTTGGTCATCGTACGTGCCGAGGATTCCGAGATCAAACTCGTGAAGAAAATTAAACCAAACTTCAAGGTACTCGGCAAGAAAGTGGGCGGTATGATGAAGCAACTGGCTGCTGCCATTGCCCAAATGAGCCAAGACGATATTGCTGCGTTTGAAGCAGCGGGTACGTTCACCCTCTGCGACTACGCGCTTGTCGCAGAAGACGTGGACATCATCACCGAGGATATGCCAGGTTGGCTCGTGGCAAACAATGGCACTATCACCATTGCTCTTGACATCGAACTCACCCCTGCCCTCATTGAAGAAGGTATCGCACGCGAACTCATCAACCGTATCCAGAACCTGCGCAAGTCTTCTGGCTTGGAGATCACCGACCGCATTGCCGTGCAACTGGAGAACCGCGAGGAGATAGCCGCAGCAGTCACCAACTGCAACGACTATATCGCATCTCAAGTCCTCGCCACCTCACTCACTTTGGTGGACAACCTCACCAACGACACCGCCCTCGAAATGGACGGATATACCGTACAATGTATCATCAAAAAAGCATAACAATATGAAGACAAGAAGTATCCTATTCAGCACACTCGCATGTATCATGATAGCCATGACCTCATGCTTTGGACCAAATCCACCCGAGGTAATAAAATTCAAAGAAGCAGACCTCCTCGGTCTCTGGCAAGAATCAGGCACCGAAGCATATGTGCGCTTCACCAGCGAGAAAGACGACACAGGCGAATACAAATACGGTCGCGAATGGGATGAAAGCGAAGACATATTCGAGTCAGACCTCCTGCCATACGGCAATGGTTGGTTCAAATACAAACTCGTACAAAGCGACCTCACCGAGATTCACCTCATGGACAACGGTGGCGCAGAATTACCCAAAGTCTATGTTGTTACCAAACTCACCGCGGGCGATTTGGAGTACAAAGACAACTTTGGCACAACGCACATTTTCGAGAAAGTATTAGAAGTAAAATAACCCACAAGCAAAACCGGTATGAAGAAAGCACTCAAGATATTCGGTATCACATTGGGCTGTATCATCCTATTGTTGGCAATAGTTATCGGCTCAGCACTATGGGTGGTATTCACCCCCGAACGCTTGACCCCTATCGTGCGCAATGTGGCAAGCGAATATGTGAAGTGCGAGCATCATATCGGCAAGGTGGAACTGACCTTCTTCTCCACCTTCCCACATTTTGGGTTATCCCTCGACAGCATAACCGTTGTTAACCCCACTGCAGGTGCCCCCAGCGATACTGTGGCGCATATTCCACATGCTGTACTGAGCGTGGACGTCATGGCACTGCTCAACGAGCAAACGCTATCCATCCCCACCCTCCGCATGCCCGACATGCAGGCGAACATCTACATTGCTGCTAACGGACAGGCGAACTACGACATATTGGCACTACCCCAAGACACCACCGCCGAAGATACCACCGCTTTCGTATTGCCTTTCGATAAGATTGCGGTGGGAGAGTTGATTGTGTCTGCGAAGTCGCTACGCTACACGAGTGAGCCAGACACAATGGATATAGCCCTACATCAGACTGCGATACAGACAGCCATTGACATGGTAGGAATGCGCGTGGCACTACACCATGCGCAACTGACGACCAACTCCCTGCAATTGGCTATTGACGGTTGGGCAGAATTAGGCGACACCCTGCAAACGAACATGCGCCTAACACTCAACGACTGGCCAGTGGACACCGTCATGCCACTCTTGCCATTCACGCTGCCCAAAGACATAGCACAACTCATTCAGGGTGGCTCGGCATCGTTGGATGCCACTGCTGCTATCAACATGGCCAACGGCAACGCCTCCAGCGTAACCATTCACAACCTCGCTGCCCACACCAAGCAGACCTCCCTGCAAGCACAAGGCGAAGTCAAAGACCCATTGGGCAACCTATGGGCAAACCTATCCGCCAATATGGACGTGCGGATAGCCGATGTCAGACAGTTCTTGCCCAAGGACATGCAGGTGACAGGGCGAGTGAAAGGTACAGTTAGTGTGCAGATGTATCTGGATGACCTGATGGAGATGGACTTGCACAAAGGTAAAGTGGCAGGCGACCTGCAACTGATGGGCATAGCATACAACGCCAATGGAATAGCAGCCAAACTGCCTAATAACCGTCTGACATTCCAGATACCCAACAGCCAACCCTCACGCCAAGAGGTGGACTGGTTGCAAGCCACCCTCCACACCGATGGCGCAGACATCCGCATGGCACAACCCCTACAGGCAGACTTGGGCAACACACACATAGCCATAGAAGCCAACAATATCTTGGACGACAACCCACTTTGGTACGCCACCCTATCCCTGCAATCAACAGAGCCACTGCACGCTGCCATGGATAGCATGGAGGTAGTGATTGACCAACCCGATATACAGGCATACATAGCATACCACACCACAGACACTACTGTGATGCCTGTCGTGGACGCGCGCATCGCGTTTAATAGGTTGTCGGGACATTATACCGACATGCAAGCCGACATTCAGGCCTCTACCCTCACCGCACAACTGCAAGCACCACGCCTCAAAGCCACCCTACAGTCCAACCAAGTGGCAGCACAAATGCCCAATGTAGCGAACCTCAATACCCAACAAATCAGCATAGAAGCCGCAGCACGCTACAACCCCAAAGGAGGCAACAACCTATTGCTGAAATGGAACCCACGCCTATCCGTAAGCATGCAACATGCCAAGGTGGATCTGGCAGATTGGGAACAAAACATCGTAATACCCGAGATAGACTTTGCCTATACCAACCGCGAGTGCAAAATTGAGCAATCCAAACTCATCATCGGCAACTCCGACTTCGCACTCACAGGCGAGTTGCGCAACATCGGTCGCTGGCTACGCGAGAAAGGTACGCTGGAAGGCGAAATGACCTTCATCAGCGAACAGACCGATGCCAACGAACTACTGGCACTCCTCTCTACTGACCAAGGCTCAGAGGAAGAATCCACAGCGCAAAACGACACCACCTCGGCTTCGCCGACACCATCCACCGATGGTGATTCACCGAGCGAAGCCGCAGAACCGTTCCTCGTGCCTACCAATGTGAACTTGACAATCAACACCCAAATCAAGAAAGCCCATCTGTTCAATCAGACAGCCACCAACTTGGGCGGAAGAATATATGTCAAGGACGGTACACTCGTACTCGAAGAGATGGGCTTCATCTGCAATGCAGCCAAACTCCAACTCACTGCCATGTACCGCACCCCACGGCGCAATCATATCTATGTGGGCTTCGACTACCACATGCTGGACGTCAATATCCAAGAACTGGTGAACATGATTCCGCAGATAGACTCCATGATGCCTATGCTCCGCTCCTTCAAGGGCGAAGCCGAGTTCCATCTGGCAGCCGAGACCTATACTAACGCCAAATACGAAATCAAGCCATCCACCATTCGCGGTGCTGCAAGCATATTCGGCAAAGACCTAGTCGTGCTGGACAACGAGACATTCAGCACCATATCCAAACTGCTGATGTTCAGCAAGAAAACAGAAAACAGAGTAGATAGCATATCGGCAGAAATGACCATTTACAAGAAAGAAATAGATGTATATCCATTCTGCGTATCCATTGACAACTATATGGTGGCATTGGGCGGACGACACAACCTGGACATGACCTTCAACTACGATGTGAATGTCCTTTCACCTATCTACTTAGGCGTGAATGTATCGGGTAACTTAGACGACCTGAACATCAAACTCGCACCCTGCCGATTCGCCAAAGACTTCAAACCACTCTTCCACCGCAAAGTGGATACCCAGTCCGCCGAAATACGCAGCATGATACGCGAATCCATGCGCAAAAACGTGAAGATACAATAACAAAACAATAACCACAATGAAAAAAACCGTATTATTGAGCCTTGCGCTCGTATCGCTTATGGCATGTACCAAAAACGAAAACCCATTGCTCGTGGAGCAGAACACACCTTTTGGTGTACCTGCCTTCGACAAAGTGAAAATCGAACACTATCTGCCCGCTTTTGAGAAAGCTATCGCAGAAAACGAAGCAGAGATTGCTGCTATCGCTAATAACCCCGAAGCACCTACCTTCGCCAATACCATCGAGGCACTCGATCGCAGCGGCGACCTCCTAAACAAAGTAGTGGGTGTATTCTTCAATGTCATCGAAGCCGACGGCAACGACGAGATGAACGCTATCGCCGAAGAAGTATCACCCAAACTCTCTGCACTCAGCGACGGTATCATCCTCAACGATGCACTCTTCCAACGCGTGAAAGCTGTATACGAGCAACGCGAAAGTCTTGGCTTGAATGAGGAGCAAATGCGCCTACTCACCGAGACCTTCAAGTCGTTTGCCAACAACGGCGCAAACCTCCCAGAGGACAAGAAAGCACGCCTCAAAGAGATTAACCAAGAGTTGGGCTTGCTCTCCTTGCAATTTGGCAATAACGTCGTAGCAGAGACCAATGCCTACCAACTCTTCATCACCGATGAGGCAGAACTCAAGGGTCTTCCTGAGAGCGCGAAAGCCGCAGCCAAAGAAGAAGCCGTGGCAGCAGGTCGCCCAGAGGCATGGCTCTTTACCCCTAAACGCACCAGCTTCACACCAGTACTCCAATACTGCGAGAACCGCGAACTACGCAAAGAGCTCCTGATGGCGTACACCACCCGCGGCAACCACGACAACGAGTATGACAACAAGAACATTATCGTTCGCACCATGCAACTGCGCGTGGAGAAAGCACAACTGTTTGGCTATACCAACCCTGCGGACTATATCCTCGCAGACTGCATGGCTAAGGACGCAAAGACCGTGGACGCATTCCTTCAATCAGTATGGGAGCCAAGTTTGGCTGCTGCTAAACGCGAAGCCGCAGAACTGCAAAAGATGATGGACAAAGATCTACCAGGCGAGAAACTCCAACCATGGGACTGGTGGTATTACGCTGAGAAACTGCGCGTAGAGAAATATGCCCTCAACGAGGAAGAACTCAAACCATACTTCGAGCTTAATAACGTGCGCAACGGTGCATTCCAATTGGCAAACAAACTATATGGACTGAACTTCGAAAAACTGGAGAATATGCCAGTTTACAACCCAGAAGTGGAGGTTTTCAAAGTTACATACGCTGACGGTGGTTTGGTAGGTATCCTCTACACCGACTATTTCCCACGCGCTGGCAAACGCCCAGGTGCATGGATGAACAATATCTGCAACCAATACGTGGATGCCAACGGTGTGGACCACCGCCCTGTCATCATCAACGTGGGTAACTTCAACAAACCTACCGCAGGCAACCCATCGCTGCTCTCTATGGACGATGTAGAGACCCTCTTCCACGAGTTCGGTCACGCATTGCACGGCTTGATGTCAAAAGCTACTTACCAATCATTGGCAGGTACCAATACCCCACGCGACTTTGTGGAGTTGCCAAGCCAATTCATGGAGAACTACTGCTACCACCCAGAGGTACTCAAGACCTACGCGTTCCACTATCAGACAGGCGAACTCATTCCAGAGGAGTTAGTAGCAAAAATCAACAAGGCAGGCACCTTCAACCAAGGCTTCGTACAAACCGAATTGCTCAGTTCTTCTATCCTTGATATGGACTATCACAAGATGACCAGCACCGAGCCATTTGACGTGAACGCATTCGAGGCAGAGTCGATGAAGAAGATGCACATGATTCCAGAGATCATCACCCGCTATCGCTCTACCTTCTACAACCACATCTTCACCACGGGTTATGCAGCTGGCTACTATAGCTACACATGGGCAGCTGTGTTGGATGCAGATGCGTTTGCAGCCTTCGAGGAGACTGGCGACATCTTCAACCCTGAGATGGCAAAGAAGTTCCAACGCCTTTTGGAGCAAGGTGGCACACGCGATGCAGCACTGCTCTACCAAGAGTTCCGTGGCAAGGACGCCGATCCTAAACACCACATGAAGCGCTGCGGTTTTTAATTTAGACCTGCTGCGCCTGCTAGACCACTGCGTTGAGAGACCGCCTTTGGCTGTTAGATATTCCAAATATCTAGAGTCTAACAGCGAAGCGTTCTAACAGTGAGCGAAGCGAACGATCTAACTTCTAACAGTGAGCGAAGCGAACGATCTCCACTCCAATAAACCATGAGATACTTCCTAAAGAACATAGCCCAAGATAGCATGCTGAGAACGATACTGCTAATCGTTCTTGGCGTGGCTATGTGGGTGCCTTCGTTCCTAAGGCAGGAGAATATCACATGGTTAATCACCACACTTGTATTGGTTGTTCTCAACACACTACTGATAACCCGATACTTCTACAAGGGTAGAGAGACCAACCTGCCATCGCCTTTTGTGGGTAGCACCTATTGGTTGGCTATGTCTGCCATACCTGCCCTGCACACCTATTGGCAAGCGCAACTTACTATTATGGGGCTGCTATTGGCATGTCTGGTGCTACTCAACATGGACTACCAACACCAAGCCACCGAAGAAGCCTTTTTGGCTACACTGATATGCTGCATAGTGGCAGTGGTTCCCTCCATCCTCTTCACAGGTGTTATGATGCTATGGGGTTATCTCATCGCCAAACGACAAATGACATGGCGCGTATGGTTTGCATCACTCATTGCCATTGCAGTACGCATCGTGTTAATGGTCATATTACATTATAAGGGTTGGTTAGAAGCAATTTGGATGGAGAACATACCGCAACTATCAGGGTTGCAATGGTTACTCTTTGGTGTGGTATTTCTTCTCTCTCTCCTTGCTGCCTACCTACCATTAAAACGCCCCTCTGTAGGTAGTGGAGTTTTTTATTTGGCAACGCTTATCCTTTTTGCCATTGCCAACTTGGTTTGGAATGGTTGTGTATTATATGATTATCCTATCGAACTTGTTTTATAAAAAAGACAACGAATGAAAATTATTCGATAAACAACACTAACTAATTAACAATCTTTATTAACTTTTAAATCAAAACGCATGAAGAAAACAATGCTTTTTGTGGCAGCCTGCCTTCTTAGTCTCGCTGCCAGTGCACAGGTACTTGAAGTGGTATCTATGCAAAAACTACCTACTCCTGCCCAAGCAGGGATGAAGGTAGCAGGTGTAAGTCCTGATGGTGATTACATTCTTCTCACCTCTGGATCCAACCAAGGTCTGCAACGCTATGACCTTAAGAGTCAAACACTCACCACGCTTTCTGAAGCACAAGGTGCAGGCTACAACGTCCAAGTAAGCAACGACGGAAAAGAAGTTGTTTACCGTGAGACCAGTCTCAATCGCAACAATTTGCGTGAGAGTAAATTCGTTCGTATGAACATGTACAACGAGCGTCGCAACACCATTGCACGCGGACAACGCGACATGCAACACATGTCCACATCCGACAACCTTACCACCGTTAGCATCAAGGACCGCCTGATTGTCCTCACACGCAACGGTTTGACCACCACATTGGCTCCTAATGGTATGAACGAGAGCTACATTTGGCCTTCTGTATCTCCAGACGGAACAAAGATTTGCTATTATGTATGCGGCAATGGCTGCTGGGTAGCAAATATTGATGGTAGCAATCCTCAATACATTGGTCACAAGTGCCAAGCTGCTAAGTGGTATGACAACAACACTCTCGTAGCAATGGCTACCTACGATGATGGTCACTTCACCACCGCTTCTTCTATTGTTCTATACACATTGGATGGCAAGAAACAAGTATTGACCAACGACAGCATGATTGCTATGTATCCTTACGCAGCAAAGAATGCGATTGTATTCTCTACTATCGAAGGTGAAACTTATTTGTTGAACGTAAAATAAGTAAGCTATTATGAAAAAGATATTTATGATTATGGCAGCTGCGCTGCTGTGTATGTCAATGTCAGCGAAAGACTTGACAGGTATTAAGTTCTATGTGAACCCTGGTCACGGTAGCTTTGGTCCTAACGACCGCCCTATGGCTACTATCCCATATCCAAACTTGCCAACCACAGGTATGCCAGATACTTGCGGATTCTACGAGTCAAACACCAACTTGCAAAAAGCATGGTACCTCGGCCAAAAATTGGAAGCTGCTGGTGCTGAAGTAATGTATTCACACACCGAATGCGGTCCTTGGCCATATACTATGGTAAATGGTGACTATCCTGATTACACTTATAACAAAGGTGGATCTATTCAAGGTGATGAGTGGCAACCATCTGATGGTTATTACTGCCACCCAGATATTGAGAAATACAACCGCGACCTCGTGGAGATTACTGAGGAAGTAGAGGCAAACAACATTGACTACTTCATCTCTATCCACTCCAACGCAAATACCGAAGGTAGCACCGCTAACTTCCCATTGATGCTCTATCGTGGTCCAGACGACTATGCCAACGCAAATGCTGTGGACGGTGCTGACTATGTAGAAGGCAGCTATGAGAAAGCCAAGTTCTGCAACGAGGAGAAACTCAAAATCATGAAGGCTGGTATTGATGTACCATCTTCAACAGCTCTCAATATCCGTGGTGACTGGAACTTCTATGGTAGCTCAAGCAACCGTACTCATGCTAATGGTAAGACCTACAAAGGTTATCTTGGCGTATTGAAGCATGGTGCATCTGGTTTCTTGTCAGAGGGCTATTTCCACACCTATCAACCAGCACGTCACCGTGCATTGAACTACGAGTATTGCCACATGGAGGGTCTTGACTACTACCGTGGTATCGTAAACTACTATGGTGCTGACAAAGAGACTGTGGGTTATATCATAGGTACTGTAAAAGACCAATACAACAAAATGAGCGACAAACTCTACACTTATCAACCAAAGACCAACGACCAATGGGTACCATGTAACGGTGCAGAGGTGATCTTGAAGAAAGGTGGCGTAGAGGTTGCTCGCTACACAGTGGATAACAACTACAATGGTCTCTTCATCTTCCAAGGTTTGGAGCCAGGTGATGACTATTCTTTGGAGGCAAGTTGCGACGGTTTCCATCCATTGGCAGACCAATACAAGGTTCCTTTCTCTGTAAAGGCTAACGAGACCACCTATCCTATGATTTACTTGGTGGACACAGCATACGTACCACCTACAATCGTTTACGAGGATTATCCAAATCCAGAGCAACCTGCATACCTTGGTTTGCCAAGCGCATTTGAGATGCAACAAGAGGCAGTTCGCGACTTTGCAGAAGTAATCAAGGGTACTGTTAAACGTACACTCCAAAGTGGTGACTCTACTATCCTTCTCTCACACGAGGAAGACGGCACACCTCATATCTATTTGGTTAAGAGCAGTTTGAATACTATCGAAACTATTTCTACCGACAGCATTATTCCTGTAGATGCAGAGAACCCAGGTGATTACCTCGCACTCTCAGACATCGCACTGACTTGCGATGGCAAATTGGTAGCTATCAACTATATGCGTTGCCAATATGGTGCTTCTGCTGACCAAGGTTTGGATGAAGGTTACAAACGCGGTGTGAAGAGATTCTATATTTGGGATACATTGGCAGGCGAAGCTCGTATATGGTTTACCGCTGAGGATTCTTCTAACTCATTCCGTAGCGATGCAGGTTATACCCTTGCTGTAAAAGGTGAATCAAAAGACTGCTTCGTGTTAGTTTCTGGTCGTCACTACAATGCAACTTCAGGTGGTGGTGCATTGCGTTTCTCAAGCTATACCGTAACCGATGGTGTTCCAAGTTATGTATATTATGGCTATAGCATCTCAGCAGATGAGAATCCTCCAATGGATGCTTCACGCGATGGTGAGAATATCCAATTCACATTGTCTCCACGTGGCGAGAAGAAAGAGTTTATCTTTGATGCTGACAAGGTTAATCCACGCGAGTTCAAGTTGCCTTCTTCTGGCGGTCAAGACGTAGAGATCGTAGGTGCTATCTCAGAAGAGTTAATGCACGTGAAGTTCAACGGTGCTACTTACTTCAAGTACGCTGGCAAGGCCCTCATGGCGGCTCCTACAACTGATGCTGAGGGTAAAGTAACTGGTGTTCAAGTACTCGATATTACTGACGGTTTGGATCAAGCTGTTGTGGTTAAGACCACCAACACTACTTTGGCTGAGGCTGTAGAGGCTACCTACGCTTCTGCAAGTGCTAAGGTGAAAGGTACAGACCTCTATCTCTACTTGCTCGTGGACAACAAGATGTATAGCTTCACCACCGTTGGCGTAGCTCAACCAGTAGTTCCTTCTATCGTGGCTTACAACCTCAACGTAACTGCTGAGGGTGCAAACTATGTATTCACCTTCGATGCTAACGCAGACGCTGTAGCTGCTGACCTCGTGTTCTACGCTGCTGGCGAAGAAGTAGGTACCTTACCAGTAGAAGTGGTTAAGGGTGCTAACGCTATCACCGTAGCTGCTAACACATTGCCTGGTACTGTTGGTCAAGAGTTGACATGGGCTGTTAAATTAGATGGTGGTGCTATCGCTAACTTCGGTATCATCGCTTCTGAGGGTTCACTCATTGAGAGCGGCACTTCTCGTTTGTTCAACGCTGTAAGCACCAACCCAGAGTTGGATAACTTCGGCAAGATCTATATCATGCACCGTGCAGGTTCTTCTACTTCAGCTAACGCGCCTAAGAGCGGTATTTGGGAGTATGATCACAACTTGGTTAAGCAAAATACCGAGGTTTACAAGGGTGGCGAAGAGAAATTCGGTAACCCAACTCGTATGTCTATGGACCGCGAGGGTTATCTCTACATCGCAGACTGGGCTGATGGTCACTCTGGTATCTTCATGGCTAACACAGCTGATATGACTCAACCATTCACCCAATTCTTTGCAGGTACACGCGGTAGCAATGGTGCATTCAACAACGGTGGTGTTTACACAGGTTCTTCTACCCCAGGTTGCTATGTATATGACAACGGTGAGGAAGTGAAACTTTTCGTTTACAACGAGGATGCAGCTGGTACATTACCTGCAAACGGTATGGCAGTTTACAACATCGGTCAAGAAGACGGTACTATCCTTCATAAGTGGGAGACTGCTCCAAGTGCAGTTTACACACTCACTGGTCAAGCTAACACCGAGGGTAACCCATGGGGTACCAGCCACGGCTTCTTCGTAAGTCAAGTACGCGAAGATGGTCAAAACAACAGTGGTGCAACATCACTCAAGTTTTACTCTAATGATGGAACCGAGCAAATGTCTTCTGCATCTGACGAGTACAAAGAGATAATCACAGGTTCTAACGCAGGTGGTTATGCTGTATCTGCAGACGAGTCTGTATTGGTATTCAATGATGGAGCACAACAATTCCTCGTATTCGATATCACATGGGAAGGCGACAAACCAGTTATGGCACTCCGCTATACCATTAAGCACGGTATTGCTAAGATCCGTCAAATGAACTGGGATTACGCTGGTAACATCGTATGCTCTGGTGACGCTGGTATTCATATCGTAAGCTTGCCAAAAGATGTGAACGTAACAACCGTTCCTGCTAAGAAAGCATTGACCGTAGTAGTAGGCAATGGTATTTCAGGTGTTGAAGATATCGTTACTGAAGCTACATTGGATATGAATGCTCCAATGTATGACGTATTGGGTCGTATCGTAGATAAGACTTATCGTGGTATCGTTATCCAAAACGGTCAATCATACTTGCTCAAATAATCCTTTTGATTGAATAAATTGGAGGTACTCAATTTAGGTTGGGTACCTCTTTTTTTGTTCTCTGTCTAAGATATTTCATTGTATAACTATGGTATGAGTATGGTACAACTATACTTATCTATCGTATATCTAACGTGTATCTATCGTATATCTATCGTATATCTAACGTATATCTAACGTGTTTAACAAGGGAGAATCAAGACAGATACAAAATAAAAATAACAAAAAAGAAGAGTAATGTTTGCGTATATGAAAAAAAAGCAGTAACTTTGTGACACTTTAAAGAAATTACCGAAAAAACTCATTTTATTAACCATTAAACACAAAACAATCATGAAAAAAGTCTATCTTTTTTTGGCGTTGGCTATCCCTATGATGGCTTCTGCACAATTGTTGGAGGTTGTTTCCACAGAGCTCGTGGCAAGTAAAGCCGACGCGAAAGTGGCAGCATTCAGCCCTAATGGCGATTACCTCTTGTTAACAAACACCAGCCATCAAGGTTTGCAACGCTTTGACTTGGCAAGT
>JAZNJW010000004.1:0-93447 GCA_045578255.1 Paludibacteraceae bacterium | reverse complement strand
CTTTTTAGAATCGTAGTCAACCTTTTTAGGAAACGAGTCAAAAGTTTACGTTTTTTAAGATCATAACTCAGTAATCGAGTCAACCTTTTTCAGGTTTAGTCAAATCTTAACAAACAGCACATTTCCTGATTCGGAGTTCTTTGGTCGTTCCTTGGTTCGTCCTTGGTTCATCCTTGGTCTTTGACACGAGATTGATAAGGGAGGTACAAGAGATGGCAATCTTAATAAAAAGCCTTTTTAAGGAAAAAAGTACCCGAATACTATTCGGGAGTAATGAACAAAGAAAAGTGTGAAAGCATACAATGAGCGGTCGCGCCTATCAAGTGGCAAACAACCGATTTAGTAGGTGATGCTTACGGTGCACTTGAAGTTGCGTTTGGGCATAGGGTAATTGATAATCACATCGTAGTCTTGTGATAGCAGATTATTGATGTCCAACGCTACGCGCAAGGTTATCGGATATTGGACGCCCTTTGGGCTATTGGACGCCGCTTTGCGGCTATGGGCTATGGGTTTAATTTGCCATTCGCCAAATACGCTGAGATCGTGGGTGTACCAAGGTTGGGTGTAATTATAGATAATATTCTCTTGCTGATTATAGCGTTCGCCGACATAGATGAAACTGTAGTTCAAGCCATATTGTTGCCAGTCGTTTTGCCAACCGAACATACCTACAGCACTACCCGAATGCCATGGGATATAAGGAATCTGGTCGCCATAATAGGTGTCGTTGGGGTCAGTGACATCGATCGCCGTTTGGTAGGTATATTGCGCTTTGGCCGTGAGGTAGAAGTCCATCGGCAAGACAAGATGCAGTTGCGCATTGACGTCTAAACCGTTGATTTTGACCAATCCGAGGTTGAGCATCGTCCAACGGAACTGCTGCCCCTTAGGATAGGCGATAATCTTATCGGAAATGCGGTTGTAGTAGTAATCGGCATTGATACGAAACTCCGAACCGCGTTTCTCAGCTATACGGAAGGGCTGCGTGAAACTCAAACCCACGTTATGTTGCTTTGCCAGCTCGGGCTTGAGGTAGGCGTTGCCCATGTCGGTATAGTAGAGGTCGTTGAAAGTAGGATAGCGGTAGCTCTGTTTGTAGAAAGCATTGAGGCGGAGGTCAACGAGCTGAGTAGGGCGGTAGGAGAGGAACAAAGCTGGAGTCCATTTTATGCTCGCTGCGCTCGCGTTAGTGGCTTGCTCTGCAAGCGTTGATGGCTTCGCGTTAATGGCTTCGCGTTGATGGGCTTCGCCGTTGTTGGTTGATTGCGCATCATTGACAAATGTGCCTAATACGCTGGCTTGGAGGCGCAGGTAGTTCTTTATGTTGATAGCGGTGGCTGCGCTGAGCCAATGTGTCCAACGGTGAGCGTCAAGGAACATGCTGAGTTGATTGTACTGCACATCGTATGCTGCACTGACGTCCCACCAGTCGAAGATGCGCACTTTGTGCGCCATAGTGAAGTAGAACTCCTGTTGCAGGTATTGGTTCTCCACGCGGATGAGTTTGTCGTCGTTGTTGATATAGCGCGTATAGTCGTTGGCGTACTTCATGTTCGCCCGCACCGACCAGCGGTTGAACAACTCATCTTGCCAAGTGGCTTGCACAAAGGAGTTGCGATCCCACAGGCGTTCGCCATTGCGCCATACATTATTCACAATCGCGCCCGGCACACCGCGCTCGGAGTTGTAGTGATAGAGTTGCAGTTTCCAGAAGCCCGTGTTGCTATAGTAGTGATTAAGTGCCGCTTCCACGCGGATGGCATTGATGTCGCCATTTTGGCGGATGGCGGTAGTGTCATATGCCACTTCGCCCGACGGAGTGACGCGGCGGTAACGGAAAGGATACTTGCCGTCGGAGGAAACGAGTTCGGCGTTCGCCGTGATAGACATCGTTTCGCTAAGGCGGATATCGAACAGCAGACTGGGATTGATAAGTGCAAAACTGCCTGCACGCATCTGCGCTTTCACATTGAAGGCCTTGCCTGCTTCGAAACGCGGACGGCGAGTGGTGAGGTAGATACTTCCCGCAGCACCAAACTCGCGCGCCGACTGCCAGATATCGGACTTCTGGCCGTTGTAGAGTTGGATTTCTTCGATGTTTTCGAGTGAATATTTGCCGAGGTCGATTTGTCCGTTTTGGGCATTTCCAAGTTGTACGCCATTGTAATACACGCCCATATGGTTGGTACCCATGCTGCGGATATTCACGGTTTTGATACCTCCCACGCCACCATAATCTTTGATCTGTACGCCCGAGAAATAGCGGATGGCATCGGCTACGCTGAGGGCGTTCATATTCTTGAGCTGTACGCCCGCAAGTGTCTGAGGGATAATGATATCCTTCTCTTTGACGCGAGCGGTGATGATGTATTCATCGAGGTTGATATAATGGGCAATGAGGCTATCGGGCGATGAGGCGATAAGGCTATCGGCGGCATTGTTTTGAGAGAATGCTGCCAAGCACGAGAGTGCGAAAAGCCATATGAGAAACCGTCTGTTCATGTCTTAAGCCCTATACCACGAGAGCGTTCAACGAATGCATGTAGCAGGTCTTCTGACTTATCGCTCCTTTTGTTCGGCCTTCCCACCTTAGAGGCAGTGACCTAAGAGATAATGAACATCGGATTGCGAATCACAGCAGCGGGTCTGTGCAAGAATCTCACTTGCTTCCCTAAATCTAAATGCGGTGCAAAGGTAGTGTAAAAAAATGAGATAGACAAATTTTTGCCTATTTTTTTGAAAAATATTTAGAAATTACATTCCTGACAGATAGCAATATCTTTGTTTTTCTGAAGTACAGCATGGCGAAAAACATCTGCATTCTTACCATACCAAATAGTTGATAAAGATTGTTTTGCTAAAGACCCTAAAATATGTTTTTTTGCTTTATCATAACAACAAGGAAGCACATAACCATCTGTAGTGATTACACAACCAGACCAAAGACGATAACAAGGAAAGTTTACCCAATGGCGACGGAACCATGAACGATATAGATAATAAGTACCATCATCGTTTTTTCGATAACGTGAATGATGCAAATTGTTTGTCATCAGAGGATTACCATGCTTATAGTCGTAAAGTTGTGCGGTCTTGAAGACTAGTAGAGTGGCTCCTAATGAACGATAATGATGGCGTATCCATTGCCATTCGTGCTCATTGCTACGTAGGCGAAGAACTTGTAGTTCGATGCAAATGGAGGCATGCAACTGTTGGCGGGATTCGCTCAAATAGCGTAAACCATCCAATGCTTTTTGCAGTTTGCCTCCTATACGATAGGTGGCATAAGACTCTTGCGTAAAGCCATCAATGGATACAATGATGCGATTTAATCCGCTTTTAACTAGTGCGTATGCGATTTCACGAGTGAGAGCCTGTGCATTTGTAGACACGATGGTAAATAAACCTTCCTCGTGTGCGCGTGCAATCATTAAAGGTAATTGAGGATTTAATAAGGGTTCGCCTTGAAAATAGAACTGCATGGTATGGGCGTGGCTTTTTACTTGATTTAATACCAGAGTAAATAGGTCCATCGACATGAGGTGATTCGCAGGTGTCTTATTAATAGACATTGCATGTTGCTCCTTATTTCCTCTCCCTATTGGGCACTCAGGGCAATGTAATTGACATATATTAGCGGGCTCTACGCTCACAAATATAGGCAAATGACGAACCCGCACTACCCCTATTAGCGATAGCGCATAACTAACCCAACAACGTAGTTGGTTGAATATTTTACTTACAAGGAATTTTGTTGACACGACGTTCGTGACGACCTCCTTCGAATTCGGTGGTGAGGAATATTTTAACTAACTCTATTGCTTTTTCACTGGATATATAGTTGGCAGGCAGGCCAATAATATTGGCATTATTGTGTTGACGTGCTAAACGCGCTAATGGCTCATCCCAACAAAGTGCTGCGCGTATTCCTTGGTGGTGGTTGCAAGTCATGGTAATACCATTGCCTGTGGAGCAGATAGCGATACCCATATCATTAATGCCCTCTTCAACAGAAGTAGCCATAGGATGGGCAAAATCGGGGTAATCGCAACTATCTGTGTTATGACATCCGTAATCAGTTACTTGTGCACCCTGCTCTTGGAGCCAGGCAATAACAGTTTGTTTGAGAGTAAAGCCTGCGTGGTCGGAGGCAATACCGAGTTTGAGATTTTTCATAATGATTGTTGGTTATATGGACATATAGTTTGACATTCTAAACAATTATGTGTGGTATATGCAACGCATTGTCGTGCGTCCCAAATTTCGTTTCGTAAAGCACCTGTGGGACATGCATCTATGCATAATTGGCAATTTGAACATATTTTTTGTATCCCTTTGGTAACTCTTTCGAGTGGTAACGAAGTGTTATCAGCATTAATAGGAAGATTGATAAGAATCTCACCTGGGTGCACCAAACTACCTAAAGTGGGATGGATAAACTGATGGTTTTTACCAATAAAACCTAATCCAGCTTCCACACACCAACGCCTTTCTAAAATCGGGGCGGAGTCACAAAAAATATGTTGGTGGGTTTGCGATACAATATCTTCGCCAAAAGCCTCTTTTAGTTTTGCATCAAGGGCATATAGCATAGACTTTACACGCCGATGATAATCTTTTCCTGAATGTTCGTATGTGAGCAGGCATACCACTACAGTTTGTGCACCAGGCACCAATATGGATGGATCGTATCGTTTATCACAATTGCGCTCAAGATAACTCATGTTGCCATGCAATCCTTGCGCAATCCATTCATCCATAAATTGTTCATCATTCTCCAAGCGATGAATAGGAGCAGTGCCGCAAGCATCAAAACCGATTTCAAGGGCAATGTTACAAATATTTTCGGATGTCAGCGTCAAGTTGTTTAAAATCTATATATCGCCCCTGTACCATTCCCTTGCGATCTAGCAAAAAGAGTGTCGGTAATCCTTGTACATTATATTGCACCAAAACTTGTGCGGCACTATTTTGATCAGCGTGCACAGTTACCCATGGTAGATTTTCTACGGTCTGCACCCACAACAATTTATTGCGATCAATGGATACAGAGTAAATTTCCAATCCACGTTTGTGGTATTTATTATATAACTCACGCAACTCAAAGTTATATCCTACAGATTGTTCCATCTCAAACGAAGAAAAATCCAAAATAACAACCTCACCTTGTAAATCAGATAGTGACTGTAGTTCGCCTGATTCATCTGGCAATGTAATATCCAACAATGAATTTTCAGATTCCGCAATGAATTGACGCATTACTTGTTGGTTTTTAAAATTGCGTTCAGCTTGCAGTACTTCCATTACTTGATTATAAAGCACTCTGGTGCGTTCGTAATTAGGCATCCATGTATGGAAAGAAGTAGCTACTGCCTGATACATGCGTCGATCAACTGGATCATAAATATTCCAAATATACTCTCCTCCTTGCTTAAGAAATAGGGCATAATACGCAACCAAAGAACGAGGATTTGCAACAATTACTTGCTGCGCATGCTCGCGTAGTTGGCTACGCGAGGCTGTACGTGCTGTAGCGCGTAACTGAGCCATTACTAGTGACAACTGGCTGCCTTGAATAGACAATGTATAAGGCAAACTATCATGCGTTGTAAACACAACAATCTCATCAATAGAATCAACCCCAAGAGGCAGTGAACGATTACCAATTCGAAGACGATAGAAATCGGGATTCTCAGGTGCAGATGCCTGCAAAGTAAATGAGCCATCAGCTTTCAACACACAAGAGTCTAGAACAATCGTTTTGGTTAATTGCGTATGCTCCAAATACAACGTTTCTCCTTCAGCATGAGAAATCGCTCCTGATACCGAAAAACGAGGTGAAGGATGGCAGCTTACTAATAACAGCGCCACAGATAAAAAATAAAAAAAATCACGAATCATATTGATAAATTAAACTGCAGTTATCCAGCAAAAACAGTTGCTAAATTAGCAAACATCAATTTACAAGCAATGGCTAACACGATTATACCAAAAAATTTACGAAGTATGTATAAGGTGGTTTGACCGATATATTGATTAAGCCAATTAGTGCCTTTCAATACAAGGAAAAGAGCGAAAGTATTCAACGCTACAGAAGTAACCAAGTTTATAATATCGTACTCAGCAGTAATAGAAAGCAGAGCCGTAAAAGCACCTGGTCCTGCATACATAGGAAATGCCAATGGCACAATGCTACCTGAACCCTCTAAGCCTTCGTTTTTAAAGATTGTAACATCCAATACCATTTCTAGTGCCATAAGGAATATTACAAATCCACCAGCAATAGCGAAATACTCTATCTTTACACCAAATAATTTGAGCACCCATTCCCCTGCAAAAAGAAAGGTAATGAGAATAACAATAGTAGCTATGCAAACTTTAATAGGGGAAATAACTACTCCTCTTTTTTGCATATTAAGAGTAACCGGAATGTTACCAAAAGGATCAATTATGGCAAATAAAAAGATAAACGATGATAATACTTGCCAAATGTCGAATGTTCCAAAAAATTGAGCCATATTAAACATTTAAGTGGTTAAACAACTTAGTTTGTATCCAAAATATGCCGCAAAGGTAGTATTTTTTTCGGAATTGTGCAAATAATTTGCGTAATTGCGATTTTTTTTCTACCTTTGCAGCCGATTTAGAAATTGGAGATTAGGCGCAATTTGTATCACATGGTAATAATTTGATAAAAAAAACAATATTTATGATTAACTCTCAAGACGTAAAGAACGGCGTATGTATCCGCATGGACGGCCGTTTGTATTTTGTAATTGACTTCCTGCACGTTAAGCCAGGAAAGGGTAACACCATTATGCGTGTGAAATTCAAAGATGTAGTTGATGGTCGCGTATTGGAGCGTCGCTTCAATATCGGCGAGAAATTGGAGGATGTTCGCGTAGAGCGCCGTCCATACCAATACCTCTACAAAGAGGGTGAGGACTATATCTTCATGAACCAAGAGACTTTCGAGCAAGTGCCTATCGGTCATGACCTTATAACTGGTGTAGATTTTTTGAAAGAGGGCTTTGTTTGCGACGTTGTATCTGACGCAAGCACCGATACTATCCTCTTTGCTGAGTTGCCAACCAAAGTAGAGTTGGTAATCTCATACACCGAGCCAGGTCTCAAAGGCGATACCGCTACCAACACCCTCAAACCTGCTACTCTCGAGACAGGTGCTGAGATCCGCGTACCTCTCTTCTGCAACGAAGGTGAGACTATCCGCGTAGATACCCGCGATGGTAGCTACTGCGAGCGCGTTCGCTAATCGTATTAGTTTTGGTCTAATGTGGACAACAATACTACACCACACTACACCATTCTAAACAATACTACACAATGCAAAAAGTTTCAAAGGTTTCAATCATCCAGTACTGAAGCCCTTGAAACTTTTTCTTCTAAATTCATAACTCATCACTCATAGTTCATCACTACTCGTGCTAGCTAGTCACCCCAAAATAGACCTCCCCATCCTTCACCTTGTAGGCGAAGAAGCCGACCGTCTCGGTTTGGAGTGCTATGTCATTGGCGGATATGTGCGCGATATATTTTTGCATCGCGACAGTACCGACATTGATATAGTCGTGGTGGGTAAGAACACCCTACTTGCTCACGAGGCAAGTCAGGGAACCCGTTGTGGCATAGACTTAGCGCAAGCCGTTGCCAAACGCCTTGGCAAAGGGGCACACCTCAGCGTCTTCAAGACCTATGGTACTGCCCAAGTGAAGCGTGGTAAAATGGAATTGGAGTTTGTCGGGGCACGCCGCGAGAGTTATCAGCACGATTCGCGCAACCCAATTGTGGAAGATGGTACGCTGGAGGACGACCAAAATCGTCGTGATTTCACTATCAATGCTATGGCTGTATGTCTTAATGAAGACCGCTATGGCGAACTGCTTGATCCCTTCGGCGGCATACACGATATGAACGAGTGTACAATCCGCACACCTCTTGACCCTGATATCACCTATAGCGATGACCCGCTGCGCATGATGAGAGCCATCCGTTTTGCTACCCAACTCGGCTTCTACTTAGATAGAGAAACCTTCGATTCCATCGAGAGAAATCGCGAACGAATCAAGATCATCACCAAAGAGCGCATTGTAGAGGAACTCAACAAGATCATGCTCTCGCGCAAGCCATCTGTGGGGTGGATATTACTTGACAAGACCAGACTCCTCCCGCTGATTTTCCCTGAACTCTCCGCACTCAAGGGCGTAGAAATCAAAGACGGAAAAGGACACAAAGATGTGTTCTTCCATACCCTGCAAGTATTGGATAATTTGTCGATGAAATCGGACAATTTGTGGCTGCGTTGGGCTGCATTACTACACGATATAGGCAAACCTAAATCCAAAGCATGGGACGACCATGCGGGCTGGACTTTCCGCAACCATAACTATCTCGGCGCAAAGATGATTCCGCGTATCTTCAAGACCATGAAGATGCCGCAGAACGAGAAGATGCAGTATGTCATCAAGATGGTGGACCTGCATATGCGCCCTATCAATCTGATCGAAGATACTGTCACTGATTCGGCAGTACGTCGCCTTCTCTTTGAGGCAGGCAACGATATCGATGACCTCATGCTCCTTTGCGATGCGGACATCACTTCGCGCAACGAAGAGAAAGTGCGTCGCTTCCACAAGAACTACGAACTGGTACGGCAGAAGATGATTGAACTGGAGGAGAAAGACCGTATCCGCAATTTTCAACCGCCTGTGCGTGGCGAAGAGATCATGCAACTATTGCATCTCGAACCTTGTGCCCGTGTCGGCGAACTCAAAAACGCAATCAAAGACGCCATACTCGACGGCATCATCCCCAACGAGTACGAAGCTGCCAAAGCATATTTACTAAAAATTGCTTGCGAATCCAATATATAACTCCCTTGCAGCAGGGATATGTTGTTTCCCTGCGGAAGAAGTTGTTTATGTTGTTTTTTTAACAAAAAATATTATGAATGAAATTGCTCTGTGCTTCCTAGTTGCTGGATTGTTATTGGTCTTCTTTGTAGCTGCTATCTCTGCACGAAAGAAAGAAGCCGAAAAACGAGAGGCAGGGAAGGCGAAAAAACTACAAGTACTCCGCAGTGAGATTTTGGAAAACGCGGAGAAATTCAATGACCGCATTAGATCTTGGAAGAAATTTTATGCGAAGTACGAACATTTAGGAGAGCCAACGACTTATATTGGTTTCTCCACTTTGCATAGTGGAGCACCTTGGCAACGACCTATGTTAGAGGTAGAGTTTGATGATAGTACAAAAGATATTGATACGCTCATCAAATGGGCATATGACACACTGGAAGCGATTGATATGAAAAACCGAATCCTTCCTGAGATTTACGAAACAGCAATGTTTTTTGAGGAAGCAAGAATAGCAGTGTTGGGCTTTTTTGATTACAAACCAGAGCAATTACGATTCATCAAAAGTAGAATGAATAAAGCAGACAACGAGATTGTGGTCACAATCACTACAACTGATTTGAGCAGCCCTATACAGACAATGTATTTCTCTTTAGATGATAGAGATGAAGTCGATGAGTTAAAGGCTGCCTTTAATGCTTTCAAAATGTTGAAGTAGTGCATATTCATTAAATTTCTGCTTTTGACTAACTTCATTACAATTTCTACAACAATGAAAAAGTATGATTTTCTCATCATCGGTGGCGGTGTAGCGGGCATGAGTTTTGCGCTCAAAGTGGCTCGCACACAGAAGTATCGTATTGCACTCTGTTGCAAGACGACCCTCGAAGAAACCAACACTAGCCGTGCGCAAGGCGGTATCGCCAGTGTGACCAACATGCTCGTAGATGACTTCGAAAAACACATCCACGACACCATGGTAGCAGGCGACTGGCTCAGCGACCCTGCTGCGGTAGAGCAAGTAGTGCGCCAAGCGCCTAAGCAAATCGAGGAACTGGTCAATTGGGGTGTGAACTTCGACAAGAAAGAGGACGGCACGTTTGACCTTCACCGCGAAGGCGGTCACTCCGAGTTCCGTATTCTCCACCATGCCGACGACACGGGTGCAGAGATTCAACGTGGACTCATGGCTGCGGTACGCGCTAACCCATACATCGACGTATTGGAGAATCATTTTGCTGTAGAGATTATTACCCAGCATCACCTCGGCGTGCGTGTCACTCGTCGTACACCCGATATAGAATGTTATGGCGCGTATATCCTCAACCCCGAGACGGGCAAGATCGACACCTACCTCAGTCGCATCACCCTTATGGCTACAGGCGGCACAGGCGCTGTCTATGCTACTACCACCAACCCTAATGTCGCTACGGGCGACGGCATCGCGATGGTCTATCGTGCCAAAGGTCTGGTCAAAGACATGGAGTTTGTGCAATTTCACCCAACTGCCCTGTATAACCCAACTGAGACGCACCCCGCCTACCTCATCACCGAGGCGATGCGTGGTTATGGTGGTATATTGCGTTTGCCTAATGGTGAGGAGTTTATGCAGAAATACGATGCACGCCTCTCGCTTGCGCCACGCGATATTGTGGCACGTGCCATTGACAACGAAATGAAGATCCACGGTCTTGACCATGTCTGCCTGGATGTCACCCACAAAGACCCCGAAGAGACTAAACACCACTTCCCCAATATCTACGCCAAGTGCCTGAGCATAGGCATTGATATCACGAAGGAGTATATTCCAGTAGCTCCATGTGCGCACTATATGTGTGGCGGTATTAAGGTGGACTTGGATGCGCAATCCACTATCCGCCGCTTGTATGCCGTAGGCGAGTGTAGTTGCACGGGCTTGCATGGTGGCAACCGCTTGGCTAGTAACTCGCTTATTGAGGCAGTAGTGTATGCAGATGCGGCAGCCAAACACTCGCTCAGTGTGATTGAAACCTACGATTTCAACGAGAATATCCCAGACTGGAACGACGAAGGCACCATGACCAACGAGGAGCATGTGCTTATCTCGCAAGACATGCGCGAAGTGGGTCAAGTCATGTCCACGTATGTGGGTATTGTGCGTAGCGACTTGCGCTTGCGCCGTGCATGGGAGCGCCTCGACTTGCTCTATGAGGAGACCGAAGATCTCTTCAAACGCGTGAAGGCAACGAAAGACATCTGCGAACTGCGTAACATGATCAATGTGGGTTATTTGATCACCCGCCAAGCATTAGAGCGCAAAGAATCTCGCGGCTTGCACTACACCATCGACTATCCCAAAAGCCCCGACACCAATAACAACGAAGTGTGGTAAATACGTTAACCTTCATCTTACTCTATATGGATAACGTTCCTTCATAATACGTTCCCAAAGGTGAAGTGGTAAAATAAAGAGCATTTGCAATAAAATCATACTTAAAAATTAACTTTCGTACGATTTCTATTGCAAATGTGCTTTTTTTGTTGTACCTTTGCACAATTTTGTAAATTATTGGGCAGATAGGTGCCAATTTCACTTAACCAGAGGTTAAAATTGATAAATAAATAATATAAACCCTTAAACAACATTTTGAAAATAATGGGACTTTTTTCGTTTACACAGGAGATTGCTATCGACCTTGGAACAGCTAATACCATCATCATCTGTGATGATAAGGTAGTAGTAGATGAGCCATCAGTAGTAGCTATTAGCACAGCAGACAATAAAATGGTAGCAGTTGGTCGAAAGGCACAACAAATGATTGGTAAAGGTGGAACAATCATCCGTACAGTTCGTCCTTTACGTGATGGTGTAATTGCCGACTTCTATGCATGCGAGATGATGATTCGCGGTATGATAAAGATGATACCAAAGCAAAATCGCCTTTTCACTCCTAGTATTCGTATGGTTGTATGTATTCCTTCTGGTAGTACCGAAGTAGAAATTCGTGCGGTACGTGACAGTAGTGAGCACGCAGGTGCACGCGAAGTGTACATGATTTACGAACCTATGGCTGCAGCTATAGGTATGGGTATTGATGTAGAACAACCTGAAGGATGTATGGTTGTAGATATAGGTGGTGGTACAACCGAAATTGCGGTGATTTCTCTCGGTGGAATCGTAGCAAACAAGTCCATTAAGATTGCTGGTGATGATCTCAATCGTGACATCGTGGAATACTTGGGTCGTACACATAATTTGCGCATTGATGAGCCTACTGCGGAACGTATTAAGATGCAAGTGGGTAGTGCTTTGCCGGAACTGGAAGATGCACCAGAGGATTATATGGTAATCGGTCCTAACAAAGTAACTGCATTGCCAATGCAAGTACCCATCAGTTATCAAGAGATTGCACATTGCATGGACAAGAGCATTTCAAAAATAGAAAGTGCTATACTCCAAGCGTTGGAAGCTACTCCACCCGAGCTCTATGCCGACATAGTAAAGAGTGGAATCTATTTGACAGGTGGTGGCGCTTTGTTGCACGGGCTGAGTAAACGACTTACAGACAAGATTACCATACCATTCCACGTAGCAGAAGATCCATTACACGCCGTAGCGCGAGGAACTGGAGTGGCATTGAAGAATGTAAATAATTTTGGCTTCTTAATTCGATAAAACCAATCTTTAATAGATAACTGTATGAGAAATCTGTTACAGTTTCTAACACGCTATAGCAACTTCCTAATCTTCTTGATATTGGAAGTTGTTGCGTTTATACTGATTGTGACTAATAACCATTATCAGCAAAGTGCAATATCTTCATCTGCCAATAGAATTGTAGCAAATACGCACAATATTCAGTCTAGTATTGGTGAATATTTTCAACTGCATAAAGTAAATCAAGTTCTTGCAGAAGAAAATGCTTATCTCAAGAATCTACTGCTCGAACAGGCAAATAAATTAGAGTATATTATTGAACAAGATAGTCAATACATATATTCACACCTTGATTGGAAATATATACCAGCCAAGGTGATTGGAGTAACCACACACAAATATCATAACTACCTTACTATCAATAAAGGAATACGAGATAGTATCAATGTAGATATGGGAGTGGTATGTCAAGATGGTGTGGTGGGAATTGTAAGTGTAGTCAACGAAAAATATGCTTTGGTGGTGCCTATCATACATACAGAAATGAATTTAAGTTGTCGTCTTAAGAAAAATGGCTATATTGGCAGAACACAATGGCTGGGACAAAATTATAGATATGCTATGCTTAAAGACATATCACGGCATATTATAGTAGAAAAGGGAGATACTATTGTTACTAGTGGACTTACATCTATTTTTCCAGAAGGTATAGTTGTAGGTGTAGTAAAAGATACTCACCTTAACGAAGGTGATAATTATCATCAAACAACCATACAACTCGCCACAGATTACAATGCCATCAAATATGTGCAAGTAATACAAAATCCCAACTCACAAGTAATTACTCAACTAGAATAATTAACCATATGAAATGGATTAGAGAATTAGGAAGATTACTATTGATAATTACACTACAAGTGCTACTATTCGATCATCTACATATATCTATGTGGGGATTTCCAATGGTGTACATATTATTTCTGTTGAACCTATCACCGCGTATACCACGTTGGGCAGAAATGTTCATTGGATTTGGAGTTGGACTAATCATGGATATTTGGCATTCTTCTTTGGGTATTCATATGGCAGCATGTGTAGTTCTCGCATTTCTCCGTCCAATACTATTGGTAAATATGGTACAAGATATTGAACGAGTGAAAGATAATGTATGTAGCCTAACAATTGGAACAATCGAATACCTGAAATGCGTTGCATTATTAACCAGTATTCACCATTTTATTGTCTTTTCTCTTGAAGCATGGAGTTTGCGAAATTGGTGGATTATAATTGCACAGACACTTATTAGTAGTACACTAACTTTATTGATAATATTAGGATACGACCGCATAAAGCGATGATATGATCAATGATAATTTCTATAGAAGAAAGTATTTAATTGGAGGCATTGCTATTTTAGTAGTGCTATTGTATATCGTACGCTTATTCTTTTTGCAGATTATTGACCAATCCACCAAAGAAAAAGCCGAAAATAACGCACAATTGCGACAAACACTTTATCCATCTCGTGGACTTATCTATGACCGCAATGGCGAACTACTCGTTGCTAACCAACCTATCTATGAAGTTACGATGATTGTACGAGAGATGCAGAAGGAGCATTTTGATACAATAGGATTTTGCCATGCACTACATATCACACGAGAGGAATTTGATGCGCGCATGCAAGAAATGACAGATAAAAATAAGAATAGAGGCTATTCTCACTATACACCACAAATCTTCATACATAATCTTAATCAAAAAGAAATAGCGCAATTACAACAAGAAGCCTACAAATACCCTGGTATTGACATTCGCATACGTACACTACGCGACTATACTTATCCTATAGCCTCACATATCTTAGGAAATGTAGGAGAAGTTAACTACAATGACATTGAACGCGATTCCTATTATGCCATCGGTGACTATTCTGGCCGCGATGGAATTGAACGAATCTACGAAAAAGAATTACGTGGTCAGAAAGGAGTGGAAGTGCTGATGCGCGACTCACGAGGAAGAATTCAGGGTCCATATCAGCATGGAAGATTAGACCATCCCGCAGCAGCTGGCACAAATATATACTTAACCATTGATAGAACTACACAGCAGATAGCTGAAGAATTGATGCAAAATAAGATTGGTAGTATTGTTGCTATTGAGCCTGCAACAGGCGAAATCATTGCTATGGTGAGTGCCCCTAATTGGAATCCACGCCAGTTGGTTGGCAAAGAACGTTCTACCAACTACCAACAACTACTCAATGATCCACATAAACCCCTGATGAATAGGGCTACGCAGGCACAATATGCACCTGGTTCTACATTCAAGATCCTGCAAGCATTGACAGCATTGCAAGAAGGTGCTGTCACACCTAATACAAAATATCCATGCAACGGACAGACTTCCACCCCTATCAAGTGTACGCACAATCATGGTAGTCCAGTGGATTTAGAAGAGGGAATAGAGCAGAGTTGCAACCCTTACTTTTGGGCACTTTATCGCGACTTGCTACAGCAAAACGGCTACGAAGATGGGCACGTACACTTCAAAGAACACTACAACGACTGGAGAGAGATAATAGCCAGTTTCGGATTGGGCGAACGATTTGCAAACACAGACGTTACAGAGCAAGCCAAAGGTTATCTGCCAACAACTGAATTCTATAATAGAATATATGGACAAAAGGGCTGGAAAGCCATAACGATTCGTTCGCTGTCAATAGGACAAGGAGAGATATTGGTTACTCCACTACAGTTAGCCAATCAAGCGGCTGCTATAGCCAACAAAGGGTATTATATTACCCCGCATTTTAATCGAAACGACTCGATGAAATCGAATATTCATACTACTTTGGTTGACTCAAATCACTTTGCTGTCATACATCGTGGTATGGAACGTGTGATGACTAATGGTACAGGACGCTGGTATAATATCCCCGAACTGCAAATATGCGGAAAGACAGGTACTGTGCAGAATCCTCACGGTGAAGATCATGCCCTATTCATCGGTTTCGCTCCGATGGATAATCCACAAATAGCCGTAGCAGTAGCAGTGGAAAATGCAGGCTTTGGAGCCACATGGGCATGTCCGATAGCTACATTAGTCATGGAGCAGTATTTAACTGGTAAAATCAAGAGAAATGCGCTCTATGAACGCATGGTAAATGCGAATTTGATAGATAAGCAAGATGAGGAATAACAGAAGTATCATATCGGGTATTGACTGGTGGACAATCGTTTTGTTCCTCGTGATTGCGCTGTTCGGTTGGCTGAACATTTACGGCTCTAGTTACTCATTTGATCAAACCAGTATTTGGGACTTCTCCAACCGCGCAGGTAAGCAGTTGGTATGGCTTGCTACGGCTGTTGTGATAGGTGGAATCATACTGATGATAGAAGAAAAAGCGTATGATATTTTGGGTTATATCTTCTATGGAGTAATGATAGTGTTATTGATCATCACGCCTATCTTTGCGCGTGATATCAAAGGTTCGCTGTCTTGGCTTACAATTGGTCCGATTAGTTTGCAGCCAGCAGAGTTTGCTAAATGTTTCACGGCTATTGCAATAGCCAAATACATGAGCCAATATGGCTATAAAGTGCGTGATTTACGCGATTTGATCGTACCTTTCCTCTTGATAGGTGTGCCTATGCTGATTATCATGGTGGCTCAGCGAGAAACAGGGTCGGCATTGGTGTTTGCTTCATTCTTATTGGTTTTCTACCGCCAAGGCATGTCGGGCTATGTGCTTTCGGGTGGATTGGCGTGTGTAGTATTATTCATATTAGTGATATTATTCGGCGAGACGGCATTGCTAATAGGTTTGGGCAATGTAGGTATCTTGGTAAGTACACTGGTGATAGAGGCGATAGTGATGGGGCTGTTGGCGTTTAAGGAGAGGGATTTTCGTTCGTTGGTCATTGTTAGTATAGGTGTGGTGGTTGGCTATGGAATAGGGTTGTTGCTCAATATCTGGCTATCTGTTAATTTCAATTATATAGCATTGGCTTGTTTGGCGTTTACGGCTATTTATCTGCTTGTGCAGGCGGTGAAATATCGCAAAAGCAGTATGGGATGGATTGTGGGATTTGTGATGGTTTCTACCCTACTCTGTCAGGGGTGTGATTTCGCGTTCCACAAGATATTGCAGCCTCACCAGCGTATTCGTATAGAGGTATTATTGGGTATGAAAGATGACCCACATGGTGCGGGATATAATGTGAATCAATCGTTGATTGCGATAGGTTCGGGTCAAACTACGGGTAAAGGATTTTTGCAAGGAACACAAACCAAACTAAAGTTTGTGCCTGAGCAAGATACAGACTTTATCTTTTGTACGGTGGGTGAAGAATGGGGATTTATTGGTTCGGCAGGATTATTGTTGCTATATTTAGCACTGATATTACGTATCATTTATATAGCAGAAAGGCAGCGAGATAAGTTTAGTATGATATATGCCTATTGCGTGGCGGGTATATTATTGTTCCACGTGACTATTAACATAGGTATGGTATTGGGATTGCTGCCTGTGATTGGTATCCCGTTACCATTCTTTAGTTATGGTGGTTCGTCGTTGTGGGGCTTCACGATATTGCTGGCAATTATGCTGCGACTGGATGCTGCGCGCGTGAATAAGATGCAAGGATAATGGCAGAGCATAATATCATAGGACAGAAGGGCGAGGAGTTGGCTGCAAAGATCATGCGGGAGAAGGGTTTTCGTGTGGTGGATATGAACTGGAAGTTCGGGCACTTGGAGATGGATGTGATAGCTGTGAGCAAGAAGGAGATTGCTTTTGTGGAGGTAAAGACACGCACTACCTCTTTTGCTGGAAAAAGACCAGAGGAGTATGTGGACGATTTGAAGAGAAGAAGAATGGCTGCAGCAGCCAATGCGTACATTAAGTTTCACAAGATAGAGTTGACACCCCGTTTTGATATTATAGGCATTACGATGGATGCTGACACACACGAAGTGAAGGAGGTAACACACTTGGAGGATGCTTTTCTGCCTCCCCAACGAACGATAGGCAAAAGCAGTTTTAGCGGACAAGGAAGATGGCATCATAGAAACAGAGTTATTGGAAAGTAAGTGATTGATTATATGGAATTTAAGTACGATATTATTGTAGTAGGTGCAGGACATGCTGGTTGTGAGGCAGCCAGTGCTGCTGCTCGTATGGGTAGTAAGACATTGCTCATCACGATGGATATGAATAAGATTGGTCAGATGAGTTGTAATCCTGCTGTTGGTGGAATAGCTAAAGGTCAGATAGTCAGAGAGATAGATGCGATGGGTGGACAAATGGGTATTGTGACGGACAGGAGCGCTATTCAGTTTCGTATGCTCAATCGCAGCAAGGGTCCTGCTATGTGGAGTCCGCGTAGTCAGAGCGATAGAAAACGCTTTATCGAGGAATGGGTGAATATCCTGACGGATACACCAAATCTGGATATCTGGCAAGACACGGTGGTGGAATTGGTGATAAAAGACGGCGAAGTTAAGGGAGTTAAGACATTGCTTGGTATAGAGATGCAAGCAAAGGCAGTGATATTGACCAATGGTACTTTCTTGAATGGTTTGTTGCATTTTGGGCGAACACAGATTGAAGGAGGAAGAATATCGGAGCCAAGTAGTTTTGGTATCACGGAGCAGTTGCGCCAGTTGGGTTTTGCGACCGATAGAATGAAGACGGGTACGCCTGCGCGTATAGATAAAAGGAGTATTGACTTCTCGCAGATGACTGAGCAGTTGGGCGATAACGATAGCCATCAGTTCTCGTATTTAGATACTGTACAACGCCAGCTAAAGCAGATGAGCTGCTGGATTACTTATACCAACACGCAGACGCACGATGTACTGCGTGGCGGATTGGAAGACTCACCCTTGTATAACGGTCAGATACAGAGTATAGGTCCGAGATACTGCCCAAGTATAGAGACAAAGATTGTTACTTTTGCGGAGAAAGATGCGCATCAGTTGTTCTTGGAGCCAGAGGGCGTAGATTCGAATGAATACTATGTAAATGGTTTCTCCTCTTCCCTACCCTGGCAGACACAATGGCAAGCATTGCGCACGGTGAAGGGATTGGAAAATGCGGTATTGTACCGCCCTGGGTACGCGATTGAATATGACTTTTTTGATCCAACACAGCTGCTGCATACACTGGAGACAAAGATGATTAAGAACCTCTTCTTTGCAGGACAGATTAATGGTACTACGGGTTATGAGGAGGCTGCAGGTCAGGGATTAGTGGCTGGTGTGAATGCACATCAGAATATCATAGGTGGTGCGCCATTCACTTTGGCAAGAGATGAGAGCTATATAGGTGTGCTGATTGATGATTTGGTGAACAAAGGTGTGGATGAACCATACCGTATGTTTACTTCGCGAGCTGAGTATCGTATTTTGCTGCGCCAAGATAATGCAGACGCTCGATTGACGGAGCGCAGTTATGCGTTAGGCTTGGCAGACGACTATCGTTTGTCTTTGCTAAGGAGTAAGCAAGCAGGCGAGCAAGCATTGACGGAAATGCTACGCAACACCTCCGTAAAGGGTAAAGATATAAATGCGTATTTGAACGCAATGGGCTATGGCGATTTGCAACAAACGAGCAAGTTGATTGATATTGTAGCGCGTCCAAATATCACTATTATGGGCTTGGCAGAAGTGGTGGCTGAACTAAAAGAGAAGATTGAGCAACTAGGCAGCAGAAGCGAGGAGATTGTAGAGAGTGCAGAGATTAATATCAAGTACAAAGGGTATATTGAGCGCGAACGACTGGCAGCAGATAAGTTGCAACGCCTGAATAATATCCACTTGCCCAAAGATTTTGACTATAATAGCGTACAGTCACTGAGCACCGAAGCACGCCAGAAGCTCAGTCGCATTAAGCCAGGAACTATTGGTGAAGCAAGCAGAATACCAGGGGTAAGCCCCAATGATATTAGTGTATTGCTTGTGCTGATGGGTAGATAATTAGGTGTAAAGATTAAAGTTTATAGTTTAAAGGCATGGGGTTGTTCCACGTGGAACGTTATTTATATTTGTAATAATAAAAATAATTAAGATATGAAACAAGAAGAGATTATCGCGCATATTCGCGATGTGAAGGATTTTCCTGTAGAGGGAATTGTGTTTAAGGATATTACTACTGTGTTGAGTAATCCAGAGTATTTGAAATGGATGAAAGATGAGATTGCCAACTTGTATCGTGCATACGGCATTACAAAAGTGGTGGGTATTGAGTCGCGCGGGTTTATTTTGGCACCTGCGGTAGCTATGGAACTGGGTGCAGGATTTGTGCCTATCCGCAAACCGGGTAAATTGCCAGCTGAGACTATTGAGGTTAGTTATGCGAAGGAATATGGCGTAGATACTATTCAGATTCACGCAGATGCACTGAATGAAAATGATGTGGTGCTGCTGCATGATGACTTGCTGGCTACTGGTGGCTCAATGGCTGCTGCGCTGGAACTAGTAAAGAAATTCAATGTAAAGAAAGTGTATATCAACTTTATTATTGAGTTGGAGTTCTTGAACGGCAGAAAAGTGTTTGGTGACGATGTAGAGGTTAGCAGCTTGCTGAGTTGCTAAACCTTGAGTAAGGAATCAAGAATAAGGAGCAAAGGCAAATTAGTAACACCGAAATAAATGTAACTGATTTGTAATTTGCTCCGATTTTATCGGAATAAATGTCTAAAAATCCACATATACAAGAGTTGCTTCAGCGTATACCTGAAGAGCCAGGGGTGTACCAATACTTCAACGAAGCTGGGGAGGTGATTTATGTGGGTAAAGCAAAGAATCTGAAGCGTAGGGTAAGTAGTTATTTTCATAAAGAGCAGGATCGCTACAAGACTAAGCTGCTGGTTCAGAGTATTGCAGACATCAAATATGTGGTGGTGAATAGCGAGCAGGATGCTTTTTTGCTGGAAAATAACCTCATTAAGCAGTATCAGCCCCACTATAATATTCTGCTGAAGGACGGAAAGAGTTATCCAAGTATTTGCATTACGAGGGAAGAGTATCCCAGAATATTCAAGACACGGAAGATAATCAAAGGTGTAGGCGAGTATTTTGGACCGTATAGTTTTGGTTATACACTAGACTTGGTGTTGGAGCTCATTCATAAGCTCTACCCTATTCGCACCTGCGGCATGCAGATGAGCAAAAGTGCCGTTGAAATGGGGAAATATCGCGTATGCTTGAAGTATCATTTGGGTAATTGTTGTGGCATATGCGAAGCAAAAGTGAGCCATGAGCAGTATATGGAGTATATTGATGCTGCGCGGAAGATTATTCGAGGCGATGCGCAAGAGATTAGCAAGCAGATAGAGGCAGAGATGTTGCAAGCTGCCGCAGAGATGCGGTATGAGGAGGCAGGCAGATTGAAAGAAAAGCTCGATTTCATCGAACAATTTACCAGCAAAACGATTATCACGAACTCGCATGCGGGCGATGTAGATGTGTTTGGTTACGATGAAATGGGGCAAAATGTATATATCAGCATGCTGCATGTGCATAGAGGAAGTATTGTACAGGGGCAGACTATTGAATATAAGAAGCAATTGGATGAGAGCCGTGAGGAGGTTTTGGCGATGGGTATATACGAATTGAGGGAGCAGTTGGGGAGTACGACAAAGGAGGTGATTGTTCCGTTTATTCCGGAGATAATTGATGAAAATCTGCATGTGAATATCGCTCTGGGAGGCGATAAAAAGAAGCTCTTGGATTTGGCGATGCAGAATGTGCAGCAGTATAAGAAAGACCGCATTAAACAAGATGATAAGCTGAATCCAGACCAACGCGCGGTGCGTATCTTGGGTGGCTTGCAGAAGTTGCTGGACTTGCCTACAATGCCGATGTGGATAGATAGTTTTGATAACTCGAACACGCAGGGCAGCAATGCAGTGGCAGGTTGCGTAGTCTTTAAGAAGGGACGCGCGTGCAAGAGCGAGTATAAGAAATTTGAGATAAAGACAGTGGAAGGTCCCGATGACTACGCGAGTATGAGGGAGGTGGTGAGAAGAAGATATAGCCGACTGATGGAAGAAGGCAGTCCCCTACCCGACTTGATTATTGCCGACGGTGGTCTGGGGCAGATGAGTGCTATTCGTGAGGTAGTGGAAGGTGAGTTAGGCTTGCAAATTCCGATAGCGGGACTGAAGAAGGACAACAAGCATAGGACAAATACCCTACTCTATGGCGACCCTGTTCAGGAGTTTGGTATGAAAGTGACGGATGAAATCTTCCGACTGATGGTAGAGATACAAGATGAGGTGCATCGTTTTGCCATTAGTTACCACAAAAAGAAGCGCAGTAAGGCACAAATAAAGAGCGAACTTGATGATATTCAAGGAGTTGGCGCAGTTACAAAGCAAAAGATACTGCAACGCTTCGGCTCTGTAGCGCGTGCTAGAAGTGCGAAATTGGAAGAATGGATTGATTTGCTCGGAACTCGCTCAGGTACAAAGCTTTACGAGCATTTTAATGGCAAAATAACGCCCTGAGAATTGAATATTTTTGAGGAGCGTGGAACAAGACACAGGCAAAATGATGTGTTTTGGTAGAAAAAAATAACAGTCGTTTGTAATATTTTCTTTTTCTCATTTGTCTAATGGGTGTAGTCGCAAAGAAGCGATAGAAAACGATTTGTTAAACTTATTAAATTATGTATTATGGAATTTTATAAAGTTGATTTAGACACTCTCTTTGCTCTTGTTCTTATTTTTGGTTTGATACCATCTTTTGTTCTGACAGCCGTTATCCAGTATTTGAAGAACCGTCGGTACAAGATTGAGCGACAAACAGAACTTATGGCAAAAATGATCGAGAAGGGTGATAGTACCAACCTTGACTTCAAATCCATGGCAGAGGCACTACAAGAACCTACAAAACATGGAAATCTAAAAATGTCTATTCTGAAGAACTTGCGCTGGGGAAGCATCTTCTCCTTTGTGGGGCTCGGTTTGTTAGGAGTTGCGCTCTATTCTCATATTGTTGGAGGAGATACTGCTCCTTCAGCTACAGCAGTATTTTTAATTTTTGGAGCTATCATTGGCGGTATAGGCGTCGCATTGCTAATTACATTCTTCGTGGCAAAGAATTATCTCAAGAAGGAGATTGAGAAAGAGGAAAAAGAATTGGCAGAAAAAGAATAAGCTGCGTTTTTGTCTGTCTGACTGATTTTCAAAATCAACAATCTCTTCAATCAGTTATATGGATAAGCAACAGTTTATTTCCGCCATTGGCGGCATGCAGGAGTCCCTTCGGCGATTCCTGCTCGTGCTGACTCATGGCGATGAAGAACTGGCTAACGATCTTGCACAAGAGGCGATTTTGAAGGCATATTTGCATTGTGCTACCTTTGAGGGCAGGTCTGCGCTACAAACATGGATATTCCGCATTGCCTACAACGAATACCTTAACGAACAAAATAGGTACTGGAATACCCATCGTGTGGCGGTGGAGAACTATGAGAGCGTTGATACGGAATTGGCGAGCGAACAGACAGATGGTGCCTTTCGCTATGAGCCACTATATCAGGCGATTGATAAGTTGCCGAAGCAAGAGAAGGCCGTGGTGATACTATATTATCTTGAAGAAAAAAGTATTCGAGAGATTAGCAAGATAACCGAAATATCGGAAAGCCATCTTGCGGTGATGCTGTTTAGAGCAAGAAAGAAACTGAAAGCTATTTTGAGTAAGGAATAAGGAATAAGGAACAAGGAACCAAGACGAATATGATAACCAATACTAAAATAACAAAGCGTTTGCAGGCGAGTGCTCCGCAAGTAAAAGATAGTGAGGCGTTTATGGCGGATACTATTCGTCAGATTAATCTTATGCCATCGCCCAGCAGTGAGTTGCAAGAGAGTTTGCGTAGGTACACGATGTTGGAGCGGTTGGCCATGCGGATGGATGCCGTTCGTTGGTTACTGGTTGGCGGAACAGGCAGTGTGGCTGTTGGGTACGCGGTATTTAGCAATTTGGAGGCGATATTGACTGCTATTACGGCATTGATGGTGGTGTAAAGGAAGTACATTTACAGCGTTTCTGAGGGATACGAGGCGATAAAAAATAGGGGTGTTGAGCCCCTATTTATTTGTTTCTATATTTCTATTGCGATTAGAAGTTTAGAGCTAATCCTACTCCATTTTGCGAAGCAGTCACACTCCAATATGCTTGTGATTTACCAACGCAAGCAGAGTTGAATAAATCTGCACTTCTGTGCATTTGAGTATAACCTACAATCAAAGTTGGGATACATGCGATTTCACAAGCTAACGCAGGAATCCATGTGTAGGGCAACCAAGTTGCAAAGCAAAGATCAAGACCTAAACCTACTCCAAATAAACACCAGCCAGCAATGGCAACATTATGTCCATGTTGATATTGCTGATAGGCTTCTGTACAATTCTTTTTCAAAAAATCAGCATAGATATTACCTTTCATCTGTCTTCCATCATAGAAATATTTATTTCCCTGTCTTAAAATATATTCATTTTTCACTTCTGGTTGTACCACAATACTTTTCGGTGTATTATGTTCATATACTTTCACTTGACCATTGGAAAAGATAATTGATGAAATTTCATCTGTAGCAAGTACGAATGTAGGACCTTCTTGATTGTTAAAATCCACATACTTTACTTGTTGGCTTGATACTTCTACAATCTTTGCCTCAATCTTTTTAGAATCAGTTGTCACAATCACATCCTGTGCAAACAACATTGTTGTGGCAATAACAGCCACTAAGAGCAACATAATTTTTTTCATAACTTAAATACTTTTGCCTACTCTTCTTCGGATTTTCGGCATACTCCGTTTAATTTGTTGATTTATAGTTTGTTATTTTTGTTCGTATATACATACAAAAAGCGTGAACTTTCGTTCGCTTCAATCTGATTATCTGAGGTCTTCGACTACCTTATTAACTCAAATCTATGCACGGAAAACTCACGCTATTAACGCGAGCGTACATAAACCGTACTTGAGTTAATAATGATTTCTGAAGTTGTCGAAGTTCCAGATAATCAAGTTTTGGCTTATAACGCTATATTAAAATATGTAGTGATAGGTAACACTTTACCGAATCGGTTGCAAAGGTAGTGAAATATTTTGGATTGAGCAAGAAAAATCGCTTTTAGGGGCGATTTTTTACTCAGCGAATTAGCTCCGAGCACTAAATTAGTAACGGGATTGATAGTTGCATTTCAGGGTACACCTATACTAATCTATCGTATATCTAACGTATATCTATCGTGTATCTATCGTATATGTAACGTAATTGACAGCGGAAGGATAGCGGAAAATAGAAGGGAAGACACAGGAAAGAATATTGGTTATATTTGCATATGTGAAGAAAAAGCAGTAATTTTGTGCGGAGAATAATAACATAAGGAGATATTTTGATATGATTAGGATAAGAAAAGCGACGGTAGAAGATGTGGCGTATATTGCGGAAGGGATATATCATGCGTTTTTGTTGGAAGATGAAGGGCTTTATAATCAATGGATTAGAACGCTGAAAGAGGTGTGTGCGCAAGAGGATACGCATTATAGTTACAGGAATACTTGGATAGCCGAAGTGGATGGCGAGAGGGCTGGAATGATGATTGCTGTGAACGGGGAACATTACCGCGTGCAGAGAGATAGGATGTATCCGCAGCTGAAGGGGCTGTTTGATGTGGCTTTTGGTAAAGGATGGAATGATATGGAAGATGAAGCAAAGGCAGGAGAGTTCTATATTGACAGTTTGTCGGTATCCCTACCCTACAGGAATCAAGGCGTGGGAACGGCTTTGATAGAAAAAGCAAAGGAATTGGCGAAAGAACAGGGAATTGGCGTGGTGACGTTGGCAGTAGAGTCCATGAACACGGCGAAGAAGTTGTATCAGGAGTTGGGATTTAGGTATCAGAGAGTGATAAAGATATTCAATGAGGAATATGAACTGTATGCAGCGGAAATAGTTGTGTAATTGAAAAAAAAATAGTAACTTTGCCGCGAAATTAGAAAATCATATAGCATGAAGTATATATACACGATAAAAAAGGACCCAGAGAAGGGGATTTACTTGGTCAATGAGCAGGGTGCGGAAGTGGCTGCCACGGATATTTTGGACAAGTGCGGCGAAGCGCGCGTGTTTGCGTTTGACGGTAAGATGGGAGCTGGCAAGACGACCTTTATCAAGTGCCTGTGCGAAGCGATGGGGACAGAAGATGTGGTGAATAGTCCAACGTTTGCGATAGTGAATGTGTACGAAGTCAACGCTAATCGCCACCCTGATGAGTTGAAAGTTGAAAGTTTAAAGTTTAAAGGCGAGATATACCACTTTGATTGCTATAGGATTAAGGATCTGAGAGAGGCGATGGATATGGGTACGGAGGAGTATTTGTATTCGGGAAACTACTGCTTTATTGAGTGGGCGGAGATGATTGAGCCACTGCTGCCAGAAGATACGGTTTGGGTGAAAATCGAAGTGATGGAAAACGGAGAGAGAAGGTTGAGTTTTGATGCGTAAATGGTTGTGCATATTGCTATTATCGGTTGGCTGTCAGGTAGTTGCATTGGCAGAGAACTGGGGTGTGGAGCATGAGAATGTGCTGAGCGTGCGGTATGGGGGTATGTGGATGCAAGATCAGTACTTGAGTCCCCTACTCTACTCGGGGCAACAGGTGGGACTGAGCAACGAATGGTGGCAAGAGTTTCGATGTGATAGTACGAAGAAGTGGGAGAACGTGGGGAAGATGGACGTGGGATTTGGTTGGATGTACAACAATATGTACACGAATTTGATATATTCATTAGGGCTGCATGGCGGTTGGGGAGCATGCTATAATTGGCATTTTACGGATTATGGATTGCGTGTGAAGTTGGGTCCATACCTGGATGTGGATTTGATGGGAAAGATGCATGGCAGTAGTGTAAATAAGCCCTATTCGATGGATTTGGCAGTGAATTTGTGCGCTATGGGCGGATTGGAATGGGCCTTTCGGGCGAAAAAGACTAGTTACAGACTGCGCTATTTGGTGCGGGCGAATATGATAGGCATGGACTACCTACCCGATTATTGGCATTCGTACTACGAGATGGGCGAAGGCGTGTTGGGCGATTTTCGTTGCGCAGGCATGTGGAATCACAGGCATTTGCAACACGAACTGACGTTTGATATGCAGTTGAAACGGAGTACTTGGCGCGTGGGCATAGCGCATGAGTATTTGGAATATGGTGAGAAAGGTATGATGTTCTCGCGGGAGATGGTGAGTGCGGTAGTGGGATGTGTGTGGCAGTACAAAACACGACCAAAGGTGGTGTTTTGAGTGGTGTAGAATAGTGTAGAGTGGTGTAGAATTGTTTAGAGTGGTGATGATGAAATTAAAATATATTGCGATATGGTTGCTGATGTTGATTGGCGGGGTTGGTTGTACGCATGAGTTTGATAATCACAAGAATACGCCATCGGAGAACTTTGAGGCATTGTGGCAGATTATTGATGAGAAATACTGCTTGTTTGATGATAAACAGGTGGATTGGGATTCTGTATATGCTGAGTATCAGCCGCAGTTTGACACAATGAAAATAGTGACGTTTGAGGATCAATATCGGATGTTTGACTTGATGGAGGAGATGTTGAATACCTTGGAAGATGGGCATGTGAATCTGTATACGCCATTTGATGTATCGGTTTGCAGCTCATGGTACGAGGGATATCCAACGAACTTCGATTCGGAGATACTGACTAAATACTATCTGAAAGACTATCGCAGGGCAGGGGGCTTGAACTATTGCAAGATAGATGGCGATAGTATTGGGTATGTGTATTATGGTTCGTTCTCGGATAGTTTTAAGTATTTGAACTGGCTGATGGTGATGAACTATTTTGCTGAATGTAAGGGGATTGTGTTGGATGTGCGGAATAACGGTGGCGGAAGTATGGAGAATGCGTATCGATTGGCGGCACCGTTCTTCTCGAAAGACACCGTGGTGGGGTATTGGCAGCATAAGTCGGGTAGGGAGCATGATGCGTTTTCGGAAGTAGAGGAGATGAAACTGGAAGATAGCAAAGGCAATTGGATGCGTCCTGTGGTGGTGCTGTGCAATAGACATAGTTATTCGGCGGCGAACTTCTTTGTGAGTATCATGCGCTATGCAGATAACTGTTTGGTGCTGGGCGGAAAGAGTGGGGGAGGAGGCGGTATGCCGATGAGTTATGAGTTGCCCAATGGGTGGATGGTGCGCTTCTCGAGCGTGAAGATGTACGACAGAGATATGCAGAGTATTGAGGGCGGAGTTAGGCCGCATCTGCTTGTGAATCAGCACTCTGAAGATAAAGATGATTTGATAGAAGAGGCGGTGGATTTAATATATTCGGCATATAAGAAGGAGTAAGAATATGATAGAAGTAAAGAATATACACAAGTCGTTTGGCACGTTGGAGGTGCTGAAGGGAGTAGATCTGATCGTGGAGAAAGGTGAGATTGTGAGTATCATTGGAAAGAGTGGGGCAGGAAAGACTACTCTACTACAGATTATTGGTACGCTAGACAAGCCCGACGCAGGTAATGTGGTGATTGATGGGGTGGATGTGTTTGCGTTGAAGGAGAAAGAGTTGGCGGATTTCCGCAATAGGCATATAGGATTTATCTTTCAGTTTCATCAGTTGTTGCCAGAGTTTAATGCGCTGGAGAACGTGATGATGCCTGCAATGATTGCTCGTATGCCAGAGAAAGAAGCAGAGAAAAGGGCGGTGCAGTTGCTAACGGATTTGGGTATGGCTGAGCGACTTACGCATAAGCCCAATCAGTTGTCGGGTGGCGAGAAACAAAGGGTTGCCGCAGCGAGAGCGATGATGATGTCGCCTGATGTGATATTGGCGGATGAGCCAAGTGGCAGCTTAGACGAGAGCAATAAAAAAGAGTTGCACAAGCTGCTATTGCAAATGCGTGAGCAGTATGGTCAAACAATCATTATTGTGACGCATGATAAAGAATTGGCAGAGATTAGCGACCGAGTGATAGAGATTGTAGATGGAAGTGTTTGATGGTATGAGACAGAAAGATTTTCCTATATTGAATGAGTTGGTACATGGTCGAAAATTGGTGTACCTAGATAATGCTGCCACTACGCAAAAGCCACAAATAGTGCTAGATGCTATTATGGAGGCGTATAGCAAGTGGAATGCGAATGTGCATCGTGGAGTGCATCATTTGAGTCAAGTAGCGACAGAGAAACATGAAGGGGCGCGCAAGAAAGTGGCGGAGTTGATACATGCGCAGTCGGAAGAGGAGATTATTTTTACCAAAGGAACTACGGATAGTATCAATATACTGGCGCGCAGTTTTGGCGATGCAATGGTGGGAGAAGGGGATGAGATTATCGTTAGTCAACTGGAGCACCATTCGAATATCGTGCCCTGGCAAATGCTATGCGAGAGAAAGAACGCTGTGCTGAAGGTTATTCCTCTGCGAGATGACTTATCGCTTGATATAGAGGCATTTAAGGGGTTGTTGAGCGAAAGGACACGATTGGTGTCTGTGGCACATGTGAGCAATGTGTTGGGCATAGTGAATCCGATAGAAGAGATTGTGAGATTGGCGCATGAGAAGGATGTGGCAGTGTGTGTGGACGGTGCGCAGTCGGTGCCTCATTTGGCAGTAGATGTGCAGCAATTGGACTGCGATTTCTTGGTGATGAGTGCACATAAGATGTATGGTCCAACGGGCTTGGGCGCGCTTTATGGAAAGAAAGAATGGCTTGATAAGTTGCCTCCAGCAGAGGGTGGGGGAGAGATGATTGAGCATGTGAGTTTTGAGAAAACAACGTACAATGTGTTGCCCTATAAGTTTGAGGCAGGTACACCGAATTATGTAGGAAGTTATGCGTTTGGTAAGGCAATTGATTATCTGCAAGAGATTGGATTGAATAAAATTGCCGAACATGAGGAAGAGTTGTCGAAGTATCTTGAAGCACAGTTAACACTATTGCCTAATTTGCGTGTGTATGCAGCGGGGCTTCCCAAAGCAGGCGCAGTTTCGTTTAATGTCAATCGCGAAGATGGGGTATTGATCCATCCATTTGATGTGGGTGTATTGCTTGATCGGCAAGGAGTGGCAGTGCGAACGGGGCATCATTGCGCTGAGCCGTTGATAGACTACTTGCAGGTGCCAGGCACAGTACGTGCGTCGGTGGCGATGTACAACACGAAAGAGGATATTGATGCGTTCGTGGCTGCACTGAAAAAGGCAATAATGATGCTTCAATAAACTGGATTAAGCATTTTATTTTATGAAATACTCACGCTTGATATGGATTGTTTTTTTCTGTATTGAGTGTGGGTTTCTTTTTGCGCAAGAGCCACTGAGGATTATTTGCTATAATGTAGAGAATTTGTTTGATTATGAGCATGATACATTGAAGAACGATTACTCTTTTCTACCCGATGGTGATCATCATTGGACATATCATAAGTACCAAACAAAGTTGGACCAAATCGCTCGAGTAATAGTGAATATATCGGGGTGGGAGAGTGCTGCATTAGTAGGACTGTGTGAGGTGGAGAATGCTCGGTGTCTGAGTGATTTGTGCTACAGATTGAAGCGTTTTCACTATAAATATGTGCATTACGAGAGTCAAGATGAACGGGGAATAGATGTGGCATTGCTATATGACAGCACTAAAATAAAGGTATTGGATAGCAGTCCCTTTCGCGTAGATTTGAATGGTGATAATACGCGGGATATTTTATATGTGAGTGCGTTGATTCACGGGCAAGATACATTACATGCAATGGTATGTCATTTACCATCCCGTTTAGGTGGAGGTGCTGCTAGCGAATGGAAACGCACGGCTGCGAAGCAAGTAATTCAGCAACAGATTGATAGTATCTTGCAGATACAACCAAAAGCGAAGATTGTGGTGATGGGCGATATGAATGGCGAGGCGAAAAATAATCTGTCGGAAATGGCAAATATGATGATTGAACTGGAGCAAATGGGGCAGGGGACACACAAATATCAGGGGATATGGTCTTGTTTGGATCAGTTTTATGTTTCTGAGAAAATGAAAGAGCAATGTATTGTGCAAATCTTTTCGCCAGAATGGCTATTAGAGGAGGATACTAAATATCTTGATTATCAGCCCAATCGTACGTTTGTTGGTTTTCGTTATCATGGCGGTTATTCCGACCATCTGCCCATTGTGCTTACGATTCAAAACAAATAAAAATGACTACTGAAGAGTAGCCATTTTTCATTACTTACTATAGCACTATTTTATATTGCTGATTGCCTTGTAGAACAATGAATACTCCCTTTTCATTGACAGGTATTTTATGACCCAAGAAGTGTCCTGTAAGACTATAAACGTGGATTTTTTCATGCGATACAATATCAGAAATAGACGATGGTAATTCTATCCATTTAGCATATAAAGTGCCCGCCCATCCATCTACGATTTCAGTTAATGGTTTTCCTCTGAACGTCTTTGTTTTATACCAACCACCAAATTCATATCCTTCTTTTCTTGCTGCGGGAAGAATATAGGTTTCTGTAACATATTTGGGTAATTCGACGTCCACCGTTCCACCATTCAATTCCCAGAATATCACTTGGGGGTAGTCAAATAATCCTTCGCCTTGGAAAGTAGCAACTTCGTGCTCCATACCATAGCGGTCATAAGAACAAACAGCAATAGTGAGCAGACTGATATCTCCTAATCCCGTGAGATCGAAGGAGTTTCCATATACTACTCTTTTAAAATATACAGGATTGCCTATTGCATCAGCATCATTAATGTCACGAGGAAAAGCATATACAGTGAAGCGTTCTGCGGAAGGATGAGACCATGATAGTATGCTATCTGTGAGTGTAAAATCTGTAGGTGCAGGAAGAGTTTCTAAGGTTTTCCAGTTCATAGCTGGTGGTAATGCTTTCATTTGGAAATGTGAGTCACGAATATCACGGAAAAGTTGTATATATGCTGTAGTGTTAAAAAATACCGAACCCGTATAACCAGAAGATAGGTTGTCTCGGTTGGCATCTATTTGTCGTTGTATTTCTACAACTCCATCCCCATAACCAGATAATCCAGCCTCTGGATCAGTTGCACCATAGGCTGCTTGTGATGCAAAGAAATGAACACGTTTACCGTCAGGCAATTGATTTGAGAAGTTCTCACATACCGTTTTTGCCCACCATTGGCATAGAACTCTATAATTTTGCTTTGTGACTTGTGTGGACCAATAAATTTGTGGATTGAGGTAATCTACCCATCCTTGTTTAGCCCATTCCAATGCGTTGCAATAAAGATAGTCATATGACTCCATTGCACTGATACCAGCAGGCAGAGAAATTCCATATGCCGCAGCAGCATTGGATTTCATTGACCAGTTACCTGGAATTCCCATGCCAAATCGCACCCAAGGTTTGACCTCTTGAATAGCTTTGTAGAGGTTGCAAATCACCGAATCCACATTTGCACGACGCCAATCATCATCGGTATTACCATCTTTATCCACATCTTTTACATTGGATGGTTTATGTAAAGCCTTGGATGCAGCATCCTCGCTATAGGTACCGCCATAGGCATAGAAATAATCATCCATCACAATGCCATCTACATCGTAATTATTGATGATTTCCATACAAACATTGTGCACATATTCACGTGCCTCCGGATAACCAGGGTCGATGATTTGTCCTTTAAAGGAACTATTATTGTATTTGATAATCCATTTACCTGCGTTTTTCCATACTAGGTCAGTGGTATCTAATGTTCCTGAAGATGTGACGCGAAAAGGATTGACCCAAACGTGCAGTTCTATGCCGCGTTTGTGTGCTTCTTCAATCGCAAAAGCCAATGGATCATAACCAGGATCACCACCACGAGTACCCGTCAGAGAAGCTGACCACGGCTCGTATGATGATTTATACATAGCATCGCTAAATGAACGTACTTGTAGGCATGCAGCATTCATATTACCTTTTGCCATCACATCAAAGATTTTGCAAAGACTCTCTTTTTGTTGGGCTACGTTGTGTGATTTGGGCCAATCAATGCCGTTGCCAGTTAACCATGTTGCACGAAACTCATACTTGGGTTGTTCGGCGAAAACGGCTGAGGTCAATAAGATGGCCAACAAACAAAATAAAGTACGTTTATTCATCGTTTTTGGATATAATAATTATGGTGCAAAGGTAGTATAATTTTTACAAACGTGCAAATTTATTCCTAATTTTCTCCTTCTACACCTATAGTTCTTACTAAAAAAGGCTGTACCATCTCTGGCACAGCCCCACATAAAAACAATCTAAAAACAATAAAAAAACAAATCTGTGGTTATGATGAACATCTGCTAGTTGATGCTAACCCGCAGATGGGTGTTTTATTGAATATCTATCACTCGAGTGGGTTGTTTGTCAGGTAACGTAGCCAATTTTGGCAGTGTGATGCATAGCACACCACTGCATGCTTTGGCTGTGATGGCCTCTTTGTCCACATTCTCTGGAAGAAGCAATGCTTGTTCGAAGCGAGTGTAGTTGAATTCGCGGCGCAGATACTTAGCCGATTTGTCTTCGTCTTTGGTTTCTTTCTTTTTCTCCACGGAGATGACCAGTTGCTCTTTGTCATTGACATGGACTTTGAAATCGTCTTTGGTCATGCCAGGAGCAGCAATCTCCACGGTGAAGGCCTTGTCATCTTCCTTGACATTGATAGCGGGCGCAGTAGCAGCTACAGCACGCATAGGAAACCAATCGTCGTTGAAGAAATCGTTGAAAATGGTTGGCAACCAGTTGTTTTGCCTTTTGATAGTAGGTAACATAATAACAATAAATTTTATAGTTAGGTTTTAGGTTTGATGGCAACATCCTCTCATTAGGTTGCTCGCCATTTTACCTTTGCATAGGTATAAATGCAAATAGCGTGCCAAACTATGGGCTTGGCAGAAAAATTATTTTCATTATGAAAAAATATAATTTTTGGGCATACAAATTGCATATTTCAACAAAAAGTAGTACTTTTGCAGTCTAATAACTAAAGATATGAAACGATTCTATTCTAAGTGGTGCAGCATTGCATTGATTACAGCCATCTATCTGGTTGCGGGTTTGATTGGTTGGTTAGTATTCAAGGAACTGATAGGAAATGGTTTGCTTTCGTTGCCTACCTTACATCCTATATGGGCATTATTTGTGGCAGATGTAATAGCTACGATAGTAGTGTGGTTTTGGGGACTGCTCTATGAAAATGTATCGGTATATGATCCTTATTGGAGTGTATTTCCACCTATTGCCTTCTTGCTATGGGGGATATATACAGGCGTATGGTCGATGCCAGTGATTCTGCTATTAGTAGCATCGTGGTACTGGGGATGGCGATTGACACGCAATTGGGCTATTACCTTCAAGGGTATAGCTCATGAAGATTGGCGCTATACCAAATACCGCAGTCTGCACCCCGTACTATTTCATTTGATTAATTTTTTCGGACTGAATATGGTGCCCACGTTGGTAGTCTTTGTAGCTATGCTTCCAGGATTGCAGTTGTATGAATGTGAGAGTATTGTGCTAAACGAAACGATAGGTTGGATGGGATATGTGCTAATGTTTTTGGGCTGTGTTGTTTGTTTGGCTTCTGCCACCATACAACTGATTGCAGATAAGCAGATTCACGATTTCCGTGCTGCTCATCCTGGTAAATGTTGCAATGTCGGGTTATGGAAACATGGTCGCCATCCCAACTATTTCGGTGAGATTCAGTTTTGGTGGGGGATTTGGATTATGTATGCGGCCGTGAATGGGATTGATTGGTATATTTTAGGTCCTATAGCTATGACCGCTTTATTTATAGGTATCAGTATCCCATTGATGGAAAACCGTCAATTAGCTAACAAGCCTGAGTATGCAGAATATCGAAAGCAAACACGGTTGCTGATTTGAATATAATCAGTTACATTTTTGGATGAGTTTTTCTACCAATTCAGGGACACCGATAGAGGCGTTTTTCTCGATATGGTGGGCGCGGTGGCGGTAAATACCGAGTTCCGGAGTGTTAGGGTCAATCACATAGATTTCTGCTGAAGAGGGCGCATATTGCAACAAGGATGCTGCGGGATAGACATTGAGCGATGTGCCCACCACGATAAGGATATCTGCCTGACTGGCGACCTCGCAAGCTAAAGGGAAATAGGGCACTCCTTCTCCGAAGAAGACTACATAAGGGCGCAGTAGCGAGCCATCGGGATGGCGGTCGCCATAGTGTTGCTCCCAACCATTTAAGTTGATGGTTGCCAGTTCGTTGGTTTCAGAACGCAGTTTGGTCAATTCGCCATGCAGGTGAATAACATCGTGGCTACCTGCACGCTCGTGTAGGTTATCGATGTTTTGGGTGATGACTTGGGTGTTAGGAATGGCCTCTTGCAGGCGTGCAATGGCATAATGCGCAGCGTTGGGTTGAGCTGCAAGGGCTTCGCGACGGCGCATGTTGTAGAACTCAACGCAGAGTTGGGGGTTGTTGAGCCATGCTTCGTGGGTGCACACATCCTCTATGCGGTAGCGGTCCCACATGCCATCGGAGCCACGAAAAGTACCTAATCCACTTTCTGCGGATACGCCTGCTCCAGTAAAAACAACGATTTTCTTAGTCACAATAAATAGGGATTATGTTAGTTTTGTGTGATTATTGAGTGCAAAGGTACAAAAAATAAGGGAATGTACCAAATATTTGTGTTTTTTAGTTAAAATACTTGCGTATGTGCATTTTTTGTTGTACTTCGGACATCTGCCTTGCCGAACAATTCCCCCGTAGCTACGTGAGCTGAAAATACAAATTATTTGTAGTTATAGCTCACAATGGATGTTTTAAGTACGATATTAATAGCGGATTTGTCGCAACAGCCATAGCAATTTTTCTTTACAATACCTCAAAGAGTAGTATTACCTAATACCAACTCCGCATAATTGGTTACTATTAAGCCGATTATGCGGAGTTGGTGTTTTGTATCTCGTTTTGTAAATAAGGATTACATAGTTTTACTCTTTGAGTTTGCGTTTTTCTAACAAATAATCACGCCATTGATTGCTAATAGCAGGGTTGCCATCCACATTCAGCGGATACTTGCCAAGTGCAATACAAATACTTTCTACACACTCAACCAATTTGTCTTCATTTTCGAAAGGTATCCATTCGTAATAACACTCTTGCAGCATGCGTGTTATTTCTTCCTCTCGCTCTTTGATGTATTGCTTCTCTCCTTTTTCAGTTAGACACAAGCCATACAATGTATGACGCAATGTGGAAATGTGAAGATTCCCCGTGGAATGCTGGATATAACGCCGATAGCCATTATTGCTTTTGCCAAAATAAAGAGCGTAATATTTCTGTTCCTTACCTTCAAACTTCCTTTCTTCAAGTTGAGAAAAGAGTTGCAGCATTTCTTCGTCAGTAGGGTGTTCTTCCAGATATTTCTTCAATGCTATCATTGGCTTTGAATTCCCAGCAAACCACCAACGGTATAAAATAGGTTTATGAATAACAGGTATTCTCTCTATCTCATTTATAAAAAACGAATACTGCTTGTCACTTTGCATATCATCAGTTACCTTCTTAACGATAACTTCGCATTGCTCACTTAATAGTTGTTGGAAAGATGTGTTGCTCATAATATTCATAAATTAAATACAAGGGAACTTGACATTCCCTTGCAACAAATAAATTATTCAATTTGTTTCATATACAAAAATACTTTTTGTCCACTATCGTTATCAAAATTGCTTAAATGCTCCAATTGATTGACATAGCCGATGCTATTTTCTTTGATTTTCTCAATGATTTCGGTATTAGCATTACCATCAGCATCTTCCTTGGTTGTAATAAGCAAATCAGCAGTTATACTGGAACCGCTGAAATAGCGATTCGCTTGTGACATTGCTTTGACACTTGCTACACGCAGCATTGTACTCTCATTACCACCATATTTAGCGGGATCAAGCACAACAGCTGACACTAAGTAGTTATCACTATAGTCATTCACGACTTTCACATCAAAGGGCGCATGCTTGTACATACGAATGAGAAAGTTGGTCAATGCCGTTTTGTCAGCATTAAAACTTTGTGCATTTATATTTCCCGAAAACAATAAAGAAAATATAAACAAAATAGTTATAATAGTATTTTTAGTCTTCATTTCTTAAAATTTCAAATTCGGATATATTTATTAATAGTTCTGTTGATATTCGATATGTAAATATAGCTTCTCCAAGCTTTTTTTTAGGATAAACTAATTCCTTTGTTTTTTTTATCTCGATATGGTTTGATGTACTTATACGGAAGAGATATTCTCGATTTGCTAAAATAGTAACACGACACATTTGCGTCAGTGTAGACACGACTAAAATCTGAATAATCTGTATATATATAGGAATAGGGTTCTACTCCTACAATCAACTGAGTAAAATTAATATCATAATTATTTCCTTGATCATCAGCTATATAATATTTATTAGCATTTTTTATAATCATATCTAATTTTTCGTAGGGGAAAGGAGCATAGAAATACGCTTCTTCTTTAAACGGTTGTAGGTCATCCTGATCCCACAGCCACACTAAATCATTATTTTCAGGAATAATACGTAAATTATATGTATCACCGTTGATGCTGTTGGTATAGCTTCTGCGCATCTCCCCTGCCACATATTTATTCTTATCATAATTGATCGCAATAACTTTTATTGGGTATAGATCGGCTTTCATTTGTTTGAGAGCTTCTAATTGCTCGTCATTGATTTGTAATGCTTTTAGTGTTGTAACTATTAGTTCACTAAACTCCCATAAATTAGGAGTAGAGTAGAGAGTAATACGAAATGGTACCAATCCATCCACTGTTGGGTCTTCGACTTGTAAACTAGGTTCTACAATGTAAGGTACTATTGCTTTACATTGTTGAACCAAGTTATCGAATGCTTTTTTTGTATTCTCCTGATTCAGTTTAAGCAACCTTAAGTTTGCACCAAAAGTAGCACCTGCAAATTCACAACTTGCGCCCTTACTCTGTGCATATGCAGCCAATTTCTTTGTAGAAACAACTGCTTGTAATGTCACCATTTGGTTTCCATTGGGTAATAAAATACAATTTAACTCTTTATATGATTTGACATTTCCAGAAGTTACTGTAGCGATTTCATCTTTCACTAATTCATCATTCAAAATTTCTGTATTAGCAGATACGAATACCCCATACGCTTGTTCAACTGCACTACGCAATGCTACATGCGTCGCTTCTTCTTTTGTTGTGCCATCTCCAGAAACAACAAGGGTTACATCATCAACACTTTGTGCTGAGATACTCATTCCTACATAAATGAGGGATACAATAAGGAATAATTTTTTCATTTTTTCGCAAAATTTATATGTTTATTATTTTATCTATTCGATGAACCAAAGTTATATGCTCTTTCACGCTTGATACCTATATCAATTTTACCAAAACGCCCTGCTAAAGTATTCATAAACTCTGCACTATCAGCTTGCTTTTGTACAGCTAAAGCATGTTTATCCTCATATTGCCTAACTTTAAATTCCCATTCAGCCTTTGCTTTCGCAGCAGCTGCAGCGGCTCTTTTTCTTTCGTCCTCTCGCAATTTGCTGCTAATGTCCTGTATGAACTTATTGGCTTCATCAATGCAACTTGCGTCAACATCTATTTGCGCCAATAAGTCGAGTGCAGCCGCAGCACCATCATAATCTTGTTTTACATTCCATGCAGCTTTGGCTTGTTGGAGGAGTTGTTTTCCCTTATGATCCATCTCCTGCTTAAGATGGGTTTGAAACATAGTCATAGCCTTCTCTTGACAGATCGTGTAGCACTCAATACAAATTTTAGGAACAGCAACCAATGCAGCAATAGCTTCGCCATATTGTTGTAAAGCAGCCATTCGCTCTGCATCTTTAATGATAAGTTCGCAGTTGGAGGTATAATATGCTGCAATATCATCTTTAGCATTATTAACAAATGCCATTAGTTCTGGGTTATTAGGTTTGATGGTTTGAAATACCTTTATGAAACATTTGGCTTCCGTTTCTCCTATACCCATCGCATTGATGGTGGTTGTTCCATAGATTTTTTCTTCAATTACATCACCAACGATAAAAGTAATTTCCATACGCTGAACAATCATACCTGCAGTATTGATTTCCTTTTCTGTAACATCAATACGAGCAGTCATGATGAAACGATCAGCTTCACTACTCGCTAAACCGCAGCCAGAAATCATTCGTTGCATTTTACTTTCAATGTTTGCTCGGGCAGTCTCAGGAATATTTTCGTAGGTTGGTTGTACTGCACTAATAGACACGCGACCTACATCATCTTGTGCAACAATAGACAAAGTGAATATGCCAAGTAGGCAAGTGAGAATAATCTTTTTCATAGTAATTACCTCCTATTATTTTTCTCCAAGTACAAGTACCGCTTCTCCTAATCCTTTGTTCATAACCTTGCACTCAATAGATTGCTCACGCAAGTATTTGCGCAATTGGTTAGCGAACATGCGTGCATCCATAGCACGACCTTTTTCGTTGAACATAGGGATACGCACTTGTTCAAATTTAGCACGCGTTTCGGTATTGCTTGCAAGATTGTATGTTCCCTTCACTGTATTATCTTCAATCCACTCTGCTATTACATCAATGAGTTCATCGCCATCTTCATTCTCATCTTCCAATGTAATCATACCAGAATCCCAGCAACGGATTTGAAGAGATATTTCACGACCATTGGTTTGTAGATCCTCGAAATGTTTGTTTAGTTGCAGTGCAAAATTACTCATTTGTTCCAGCAATGCATTTTCAATCAGTCGGACAACAATCATATCCGCAGCTTTGCTTGTTCCATTGGCAGCAGCGACTTGCTTATTAGAATAGGTATCAATAGCAGCTATGTTTAGTGATACAGAATGACCTTTTGCTTCTTTATTAATAGTCCAGTCTACACGCAACTCAATATCATACTTGACACGACGGCGCAACATATCTAATGGAGTCTCTTCGATCATTGCACCCATACTGCTCATGGTTACTTCTTCTTCTGTCTGCTCATCCATTAGCGACTTATACTCTTGCATATAGTCTTTGACTGGATAGCCATTAGCAGCCATAATCTCGCCAATCTTCGCGGCTACGCTATACAATTCGGCATCCTCACGGAAGGCAGCTTCATAATCATTGATAGTAACCTTTTTACCTTGATTATCCATTACCTTGGTAAAATACCTGCTAGTACACCAATGGTCACTTGGGATAACCATAATAGTGGGTTTCTTTGCCGTTTGGGCAAAAACACATAGATTCGTCATCAAAAGAAAAAGTGATGATACTACTAACTGCTTCATAATTTTACTAATTGAAAGAATGGAAGTGTATCTTTGCTCAAGAAATTACTTTTGAGTACTATTTTGTACAGCTATAGAATCAGTTTCTGGCAGAACTTCTAATGGCAAGACAATAATTTTCTGATCGTGTGTTACATAAGGGTTTTTAACAATAACTATGTATTCTCCAGCATCTTGTATTTTAAATTCATACACACATGATGATGTAGAGAAACTATTATAAAGTGCATCACCCTTATAGATTTCAATAGTATTTGTAGTGTTTGGTACCAAATCAAAAACTGTCATCGTATCATTTGCATGTACATAACCAGGCAAAATAATAGGCGTGCTGTCAGTTGGGCATACAATAGATTGTCCAAAACATACTGTACATACAAGGCAAAGTACAATCGCCGCAAAAAATTTCTTCATAATTTTTCTGTTTTTTAAAAGTTAGTATTTTGTTTTTATCATTTGTGGTTCTTTTTTTTGCTTTGCAAAGGTAGTGTTTTTTTGTTGGGCGGGCAAGGAATGCGTTGGTTCAAGTTGGTTCTTTTGACTGCCATGGGGCTGCAAAAGGGTATTAGTGGCATAGTTTTCGTGCTGTGTTTGGCAGTTTGGCACACAAAAAAAGGCATGAACGATTCCTTGTCCATACCTTGAGGTCCTGAGAAAACCCGTACATCCAAACAACGAATCGCCCACGCCTACGCGCGGGCATTCGCTCATTTATTCGGAATGCACATACACAATATACCACCAATTGGCAACGATGATTCTACTCATTCGTGCCTACATTGACGCTATACAAATTGAAATTTCTCAGGTTTCAAGGTATGTTAGCGAATAAATAGCAAATGCTACTTCTATATGTCTTGAAAAGATTAGGTCGGCACGCTTGCTTACTTATTGAGGAATATTTTATATTACTCTCATCTTTTCGGGTGCAAAGATACTATTTTTTTAGCATATATACAAAAAAAATCGCTCCGATTGAGCGATTTTTTCTTATATTACTGCTCTTTATTATCAATAAGGAGGTTTGGTTTGCGTGACTTGGGAGTCGATTTGCATTGCTCGAGTACCAAATTCCTGTGCCCAAATTTCAATACATTTATGCTTTAAATCTGGATTATCTGCATAGCAATTAGCGAGCGAGTCACGTACTTGCGCTTGCAAAGCCACAATTTCCATATGTAATGGGTGCTGGATATAAGAGAAGTATGAGGTTGACTTATCCGCCACAGATTGTAATTGTTCTATCTCTTTGTCTATTAATCTGTATATCTGCTCAATCATCTCTTGCTCGCGTTGCTGCTTTTGCACATACTCGTTTGCCACTTGTGCCATCTGCTCGGATTCTTGGTAAATGCGATAGGTATGAACAGACAACAAAGCACTGATAATCAAAATGATGATTGCAATGATATAAGGGATATATTTTTGGCGGCGTTGGCGTTTTTCGATAGAGAGGCGGATAGCTGCCATATTAGCAAAGCGTCCGTTTTGACATTGCTGGCGGAGACGTTTGTAACGAGAAGGGAAAAGCAGTTGAAGAATCTCTCCGAACTTCTGTATATCGTGCTGTATATCGTTCTGCGGATTGGTGGTGTCCAGTTCGCTCAGTCCGAAATCAATGAGTTTGACATTCTGCCCATTGCGAGTGATGAGGATATTGCTGCTCTTGAGGTCATGATGGACGAGTTGTAGAGAATGGATATACTCCAACGCATCCAGGAGCTGTAGCATAACGCGCTGGCGTGCCGAATGCGAGGGATTGGTAGCAAGCCATTCCGCCAATGTGATGCCATCCACATACTCCATCACGATACATCTACCGCAGTCTGCAACCTCTTCCAAAGAATAGGTTTCTGCGATATTGGGATGGCTGAGCGTGATGCCCAACGAGAACTCCTTCTGCTGAAGGAGCAGCATATCTGTTAATGACTGGCAATCAGCAGATAAGCCCTTCAACACATAGCGTTTGCCATAGCGAGAGGCGGTGTACAGACAGTTGTGGTTGCGCTGCTGAAGAAGCATGATATCCTGCCAGTCGGCAGAGAAAGCTGCGGGAGATATGAAGCCAGAATCAGAGATGTCCATGGGAGTAGTGGTGTAGAATTGTTTAGAATGGTGTAGAGTTGTTTAGAGTGGTGACGGAGGTGAGACCGTGGCGTTTGCCTGCGACATAGGAAGTGTAGGTGCCATCAGAGAGAAGGAGATTATCTAAATACATGGGGTGTCCCACCATAAAAGTGGCAGCGCTAAATCGGTCGCCTATATGCAATTTGGCATTTTTTGATTCTTCTACAACAAATTGATTATTACCTAAATAGCAGAATACGCACCTACGATTGGGTTGCCAGCAGACTTCTATTCTATCGTTGGGTTGCAGAGCTGAAGAAGAGATGCCTTCGCCCTGAAACATGGCACTCTCGTTGCCTTCACGTTGCTCTAAAGCCACGAGATATGCGTTCCAGTCGGTATAGCCAAGGAACTGGGATAATGTGTTCAGCGTGGAAAGCCGAGGCACACCATTACTCGGCACATACCCCCAGAGGCGTTTGATGGTGGATAGGGAGAGAATGGTATGTTGTCTGTTCCAAATTTGCTGAATAAGCCATTGGAAATCAGCAGGCGAGTGGAGAGTTTGACCTAACTGCTTTTCTATATCGCTGCGGAGTTGGATTATTTCAGGAGATAATAGATTGGACATAGTATATTTTCGTTTTTCGTTGCAAAGGTACAACAAAATTTGCGGAATTGCAAATAAATGGCGCATTTTCGCCATTTATTGGTTTAGTAGACGGCACAACTAACACCCCAAAACGCCACGAGCGTTTTCGGGGACCCCGTATGCGCCTACTGTTTAGAGATTAGGGAGTCGGGACACGCGAGACGGGACACCGTCGAGCGTAGTGGAAGAATATTTACTCGGCGGGAAGTCGCCGAGCACTAGACAGGTGGCGGGATTTTAGGATTTAGATGTGTGGATCAATGAGCCGATGATGAAGCCGCGGAAAGTGGTATAAGGATTAGGGTGAGTGTTAGGGTAACGATCGGCTTTCTTGCGGTAGTCGGCGTACTTCTCTTCCCACTCAGCACGGAGTTCGGGGGTGTTCATGATGACAGAGGTTTGTTTGACCGCCTCTGCAAAAGAAGAAACCGCCTTCTGGCGAGAGGGCGCAAGAGGGCCTTTATACGGGTGTTTGACTACATAAGCATGCGTGCGACCGTTGCGCGTGCGCATGATAATCTTATCGGTAGAGCCGAGTTTGCCCGACATGGAGTCGAAGGGATGAGAGAGAGTTGTTTTAGCCATAGTTAGGTAATTTTGAATTATGAATATCTCCTTGCGCTACGCGCAGAAATCTTATTTATTTTAACGACAATTAGTTTATTTTAACGACAATTAGGGTCAATTAGAATTGTCAATTCGATGAGTGTTTCCTTTGTAAGGTGAAAGAATGCGTTCCGCATTGGCACCTCCACAAAGGAATAAATTATATTATCCAAAACGTAACCGCTGAATCTTAAATAAATAGTTTCGCGTTGTTTGTGATTGTGGGTGCAAAGGTAGTAAAAGTTTTGCAGATTTGCAAGTTTTGGAGGGGAAATTTGTGATTTTTAGATGAAATTGTGAAAGTATTTGATAAATACGGTATTACTATGGTAAGAATAGGGTTATCTATCGTGTATCTAACGTATATCTATCGTGTATCTATCGTATATGTAACGTAGTTGATAGCGGGTTGGTAGCGGGGGGATAGCTCGGCGAACCATCGCCGAGAACTAAACAGGGGGCGGGAATACGAGAAACACTTGCGGGCGGAACCGCAAGACTAGACAGGGGGCGGGTAGATAGTCGCACTATATGCACTAGATATTATAGAAGCATTAGAGATTATAGAAGCACTAGAGATCATAGAAGCACTAGAGGGTAAGATGCTCGAATATATTCGAGAGCAATTAACAAACAAAAAAAGTGCTCGCGGGATGCGAGCACTTTTGGATATTGGACGCCTCGGAGAGGCTATTGGACGCCCGATGGGCTATAGGATATAGGACGGGCTAGCCCTATAGGCTATAGGCGAAAGACGGGATTAACGCACTTGGGTGAGGGAGCGAACGTGGGCGTTGAAAGCGTCTTGCTGGAGCAAGTTCTCCAATGTGAGGTGCATGCGGTAGTTCCAGAAGTGTTCTGGATTACTTGGCAGGTTGATACGCTCAGCGTGTTGGTCAGGCAAACGCAAATTACCATCAATTGCCAACCAATCTTGCAATGGCAAAATTACCCACATTGCAGGGCTATACATGTGCTGATTAACGATAAACTCGGCAATCTCTGGCGACATCTCCTGTGGCGCTTCACCCCACCAGCCCATTTGTTCGTTATAGAATTTCTGAGTGACTTGGCGGTCTTCCTCCCACCATGCACGCATAGGGTTCATATCGTGCGTACCAATGGTACAAACACTCAAATATGGTGCGTCAGCAGGGTGTGCGAAAGCACGAGTTGGGTCCTTAGGCATACGTTGAATCTCAAGCGAGAGGATCTCCAATTGACTCATTACCTCAGGCACGCAAGTAGGCACCATACCAAGGTCCTCGCCGCAGCAAAGCATGTCGGTAGCAGCGATGAGCGTAGGGAGTTTCTTCATAGCTGAATCGCGCCAGAAAGCCGTGTGGCGGTGGTAGAAATAGTCGTTGTGGATATCCATGAGGAGTTGGCGTTGGTCGGCATACAACTCGCTGAAGTTATGCGACTGATACATAGCAATACGTGGGTGGAGCATAGAAGGATTCTTCTGGTCACGCACGAAGAGAATCTCGCAATGGAGATACAACAAGCCATTGAGGACATTATCGATATTGCACTTGCCCTCCAGCGCAGCACGGTGCTCAGGGTCGAGGAAGTACTGCTGAACCTTGCGTTGGGTGTCAAGGTGCTCAGGGAAGTAGTAGATATTGCCATCGTTGGTGAGGAGGAAGTTTTGCTTCACAAACTCGGTATCATAACCAAAGACTTCGCCGAGGAAGTGAGCACGGAGGTAAGGACGAGTGAGGCGGTCCTCATCGAGCTTCACACCCATGTTCCAAAGGTCTTGGAGCGAATAAGGCATAGCAGGAGAGAAGTGTCCACAGAGTCCCCAAACATCCGACTTGCGCATTTGCCAAATACGGAAGAAGCCAAGGATATGGTCGATACGATAAGCATCGAAGTAGTCCGCCATCTTGGTGAAACGGAACTTCCACCAATGGTAGTCGTCTTGCGACATGACATCCCAGTTGTAGGTTGGGAAGCCCCAGTTCTGGCCACGTGCATCGAAGTCATCGGGTGGTGCACCCGCCGAAGCAGAGAGGTTGAAGAGTTGTGGGTCGGTGGAAGCGTCCACAGAGTCAGGAGAGATACCGATAGGGATATCGCCCTTGATAGCCACTCCTACGGAGTGCGCATAATCCACAGCATCGCGGAGCTGCTTGTCGGCATGGAACTGGAGGTAGCAGTAGAAGTCCTTAGGTTGCTTGTCGCGTTTGGACATGAACTGCGCATATGGAAGGAGCCATCCCTCGTTGGCAGCGAGGAAAGCGTTGTATTCATCAGAAGCAAAGAGCTCGGCTTTGTCGGCCTTGTAGAGCGCTTTGAAGTACTTCATCTTCTCGTCGTAAACGCATTGGTAGTCAGCGATAGTCTTGGCGTTGAACTCCTCTTGGGTCTTGCGATAACGCTTGAGTTGGGTAGGAGTGAGGGTGCCCATCTTCTCGATATTGAGGTAGATTGGGTGGAGCGCAAAGACACTGACTGCGTTGTAAGGATACGAGTCGAGGTTGTTGTGACGGAGGGTGGTGTCGTTGATTGGGAGGGTCTGGATCATCTTTTGTCCTGTAGCGACAGCCCAGTCTGCGAGGAGTTTGAGGTCTTGGTACTCGCCAATACCAAAGCCGTTCTCTGAACGGAGAGAGAAGACAGGTACCGCTACGCCTGCGCCCTTCCAGTTGGCTTGTGTATAGCGGAAAGGAGCATCGGTGAGGACATAGTGCTTAGCACGTTGAACGTCCCAGATCTTGCGGTTCTCGCCCCACTCCATATCCACGATGTCGCCTGATTGGAGGTCGTAGATGACATACTTGTACTCAACCACAGTGCCGAGTTTGGCGTGGAAAGTGGCGGTCCATACAGGGTTATAGGACGCTTCGCTATGAGCACCCCAACAATCAGCAGATTGTTCGGGGACCCCGCTATGGGACGGCGTTCCGCCTAATGGATATTGGATATTGGTCATTGGGAGCATTTTCTTTTTGTCCCATGCGCCGAGGGCAGGGATATTACCCATGATAGCTACACCCTGATGGCGCTCGAGGCGAGGTACGCTGACCTTGAGGCAGATGTTGCCTGTTGCCTTAGCCGCAGCTGAAGGTTTGCGGTGCGCGAAAAGCACTTGGCTGAAGACCTTAGAACCGAAGAGAGAACGGTCCTTGTCTTGCCAGAGGTCGCGGAGGATAATATTACCTGGTTGGCACTCGAGGAAATGAGGCATAGACTCGCGACGGAGGATATTGCCATTCTCGTCCATGACAACATAGACATAAGAAATGTACTTGTGGATATCACTGAGCGTGAGTTGTGCAGCCCATTCGGCAGAGCCATGGCACTCAAGGTCAAGTTGCAGAGGTGAAGCTTGTTGCACATCTGCATCCGCAGCATAGAGAACGGCGATGTGCTGTCCCCACTGCGTTTGGTAGTTGATTGAAAAGGATAGAGTCATATTATTTACTATTTTGTTATTTATTTTTGCGATATGATTTATTTACTATTGATCCGATAAGCATAGGTAGGATAGTATTGATTATCCATACCATGGTAACTGCCAGCGCAATACCCGCATCGTTAGCAGAGAAAGCACCGAAAATAATCATTGCCCAACTGCCACGAATAGCAATATCTGCCAAAGGCAAAGTGGGGAAGAAAGCCAGTACCAGATAGTAGGTAGAGATAGCTATCAAATATTCCGTAGGCGATAACACCACCCCACAGAATGCCAAGATAGCCGACGCCTGCAAGCCCCAAACCACATAGCGCGCTGTGCTCCAGAGCAACACTTTGGCAAACTGCTGGGTATGTATGTCCGCAAGAGAAGTGAATAGTTGGCGAAGTTTCTCTTCTTTCCATTGGCGGTGTGCCAATCGGCGAACAAGCATAGGCAGAAAGACAATGAGCAGAAGCAACACCACCAAAGCTACAACTACTCGCGTGAGAGGCAATGCAACCTGGTTATTGGTGAAAAGAATGATAGACGGAACACCGAAAATCAATTGCACAATCAGCATTGCCATAGTGCCAACTAATCCTAATCCAATAGCCGATGGCCAGAGCGATTGATTACTCAACAGAGTGGCACGAGCAGGGTAATCGCCTGCACGGTAGGGCGTGACAAACGCTCCTACAAAGCCAAAATATACTTGCTGTTGCGCTCGGCAAAGAGTCATTGGTTCGATGTTCCTCAGAAGTTCACGCCACTTGGCAGACTCGAAAAAGATATTCAGCGGCATAAGTGCAAGACCCATTATCAGAAAGACATAATCTTGCACATTGACTGACTGGAAGTGAGTTAGCAGCAAATCGTAATCGGAAAAAGTGACCAATTTATACACCAAATATCCATACGCTGCCACCGTGAGCAGTATATTGAAAATGCGCATATATGGAGTATTTGATTTCATGTTCGGACACAAATTGCCCGCAAAGGTACAAAAAAAATATTTAATTAGCAAATTATTGCTAATAGTTTTGTGTATTTGCATAAAATACTGTACCTTTGTAGGCGAATTTTGAAAGAAAGACACGCAATATTGATTTTTATTTTCTGCATCAGTCATGTGGTCTGTGGTCAAGTGAGCAATGTGTTGCCCACTTCGGCGAATATTGCCAATATGCAAACAGCACGGACAGATAACTGGAGTTGCTTTCAGAATCCAGCCTCGCTAGTACAACCCTCAGGATGGCAGTTGGCAGCGCAATATGAGAACCGATATCTATTGCCATCGTTGAACACGGCAATGCTGCAAGTGGGATATAGTAACGAGTATGTGAATGTGGGTGTTGGATACTCGTTTTTCGGATATGCCAAGTACCAAGAAATGATGGCGGGTGTAGCATTGGCACGCTCATTTGGAAGGTTCTCTATTGGACTACAAGCCAACTACTTAACAATTTATTGTGGTGATGATTTAGGATACAAAGGTACAGTGATTCCGCAAGTGGGTGTAACGATGGATATTCTGCCTTCGCTGACAATGGGTGTGCATTGTTTTAATCCGTTTATCCAAACGTTGGAAGTAGAAGATATACCACGAAAAGTGCCTGCTATCTACTCGGTAGGAATGGATTATTGCTGGCAAGAGTTACTACACTGGTCAGTGCAAGCGGACTATGATGTGAACAACACCTACCGCATCGCCACAGGACTGGAATGGCAAGCCATCGAACGTCTGATTGTGAAAGTGGGCGTGTATTATCAACAGCAGTTTGTGGGTTGCATGGGCGTGGCAGTAACATTGGATAAACTGCGATTGGATGCAAACTTTGAGTTGCACCCTATGTTGGGTGTGACATGCCAAGGAAGGATAGGGTATAAGATATGAAGTGGAAAATGATGTGCATAGTGTGGTTGGTGTGCATGAGCAATTGGGCACAGCAGTATCAGTTGGCGGATATATTGGAGGATATCTATGGTCAATTGGCGGAATATGGAATTGCGATGGATGATGTAGCAGAACAACTGATGGATATTGCAGAAAATCCAATTAATCTCAACCATACTAATGCCGAGGAATTAAGCCAATTATGCTGGCTAACCGATGAGCAGATAGATGACATTTTGCTATACCAATATCAGCATGCGTTTGTAAGTGTGTATGACTTGCAGTTGATACACAGTTTGAAAGACTATGATATTCGCAACCTGTTACCATTTGTATATGTAGGCGAAGTAGAGGAGCAAGAAAAGATATATTTTCGAGAAGTTTTTCACTATGCCAAGCACGAAATCACACTGCGGGCAGATGCACGAAATATAGAAGATTTTGAAAATGATCCTCTATATGGTAAACTACGCTATCGGTTTGATTATCAAAATAAAGTGCAAGCAGGATTGACTATATGCCGTCCCACTGGCGAGCAAATAGAAAATATGCAATATGGTGCATTTTTGCAATTACAAGATATAGGTTGTATCAAGAACCTATCTGCAGGTAATTTCCAAGCTAATTTTGGTCAGGGACTAGTGATTGGTTCGCCATTTAAGATGGGCAAAAGCAGGTGGATGAGTTCGGGCATGAACGCACGAGAAGGGGTACGGAAATTCACTTCTGTAGGCAATGATTATCAGGCATTTCACGGCATAGGAACCACCCTGCGTTTTAATTGGGCAGAGGTGTCGGCACTATATTCTGTGCAGCCCACCGACAGCGCATGGCATCATCTACTAGGCATAAATGTGACAGGAAAATGGAAGAGACTGAAAGTAGGTGTAACTTCCATCGAAAACCTATATTCAGATAGTACAGCATCAAAATCAGTGATGGGACTAAACGCACGTTATAATTTTGGCAAGGTGGATATTTGGGGCGAAGTGGCTGCTACACAAGGTAACACATGGGGCTACGGGGGAATAATTGGAATAGATTTTACACCCATTAACGATGTGAGTGTGTTGGCACTTTATCGTTATTACTCGCCGTATTTTGATAATCCATATGCCTATGCCTTCTCGGAAAAAAGTCGATTGAATGATGAAAATGGATTCTATTTAGGAGTGGATGTGCGTACCCTTGCTAAATGGCGGTTTGCGGGGTATGTGGATGCCTTTCGTGAAGGATATGATGCAATGATACAGGCATATTTTATCCCTAATAGCACCTACTATATGAATTGGCGGTTGCGAGCAAGACGACTAACAAATAAAGATACATATGCGCTACGATACCGGTTTGTCTATCAACTACCCTATTGAGTTTTCCGCACACAAGCCGATGCAAATATGGTGAAAACAGACGGGTGGAACTATGGTGTATCATTGCTGCAAGATGTAGAATATCACATACCTATAGTACCTATTGTACTACAACTGCGCGTGCAGGCTTTCGATGCTCGTGAGTGGAATAATCGTATTTATGCCTATGAAAACGATGTTTTATATGCTTATTCTATACCCAATGTATATGGATTGGGTGGGCGTTTTTGGCTCAATGCACGCTACAAAATCAACGATATATTTTCTCTTTACCTGCGTGTGAGCGAGACTATCTATCAAAATGCTTGGGCAATAGAACACGATAAAAAAAGTACGCGCACGGACGTACACGCACTATTGCGAATAAAGTTATAATTATCTCTTAAAGGAGAAATATTTTTGTCCAAAGAAACTGATAATCACGGTGATAATCGTCACTATCATCTTCGATGGAGTAGGGTAGATACCGCACACTTCTACAAACAACTTCAACCCGAAATAGTTCACCAACAAGTTCACCGCTACAATCAAAACATATCGCCAAAGTTGCTTATATCCACGCAACGAAGATTGCGTAAACGTCACGTATTTATTCAGCCAAAATCCCGTAAACAACGTAATAGGAAACACTATCAGCAGTGTCATTATATGGGGCGTAAGGCAAACCTGACCACTGACCACTGACCACTGATTACTAAAAGGCAAAGTTATATACACCAACTCATGCCCCACTACAAAATTATAAAAAACAAAGTACAATACCCAATCCAACACCATGTTTCCACCGCCACAAGCCGCATAGCGAAATAGCTGCTGCGGAACGTATTTACGAAATGGTCGATAGAAAAAATCGACTATTTTGGTGATTATTTGGGCGAATGTTTGCATTTTTGAAAAAAAAATTGTACTTTTGCAGCCGAAAATAAACCAATCGGCGTGCAAAGGTACTCAAAAATTTGCGACTATGCAAATTTTGCCGAATATTATTAACCAAAAACAACCATTTATGGACGACTATCATCAGCAAAATGCAACAAGTAAGAGCCAAGAAATTTTTGGGTCAGCATTTCTTGAAGGACCTGAGTGTCGCCCAACGAATTGCTGAGACTATCCCCGCAGGTCGTGTTTTAGAGATAGGACCTGGCATGGGTGTGCTCACGCAGTATCTCCTCAAAAATCCTAATCTGCAAACTACCGCTATCGAAATAGATAGGGAGAGTGTGGCGTACCTCAAAGAGTGGTACCCCGAGTTGCACCTCATCGAGGGCGACTTCCTCAAGCTCGATCTTAATATCATTTACCCCGATGGCGAATTCTGCGTGATAGGCAATTATCCGTATAATATCAGCAGTCAGATTTTCTTCAAAGTGCTTGACTATAAGGACCGTATTCCTATCTGCTCAGGTATGATTCAGAAGGAAGTGGCAGAGCGTATCGCCAGCAAACCAGGCAAAAAAGCATACGGTATTCTCAGCGTACTGCTCCAAGCATATTATGATATAGAATATCTGTTCACCGTGGATGAACATGTGTTCAACCCTCCGCCGAAAGTCAAGTCGGCGGTTATTCGAATGACAAGAAACAACCGCCAGGGATTGGGCTGCGACGAGGCGCTGTTTAAGAATATAGTAAAAACAGCATTCAACCAGCGCCGAAAGCAGATGCGCAATTCGTTGATGCAGCTCGTAGGAAAAGAGAATCCTATCCTCAATGAGCCCATCTTCACGAAGCGCCCCGAACAACTGAGTGTCGAAGAATTTATCGCACTCACCCAACTAATTCAAAATTCAAAGTAACCATTCAAAATTAGTGTAGCCATGGCAGAACTCAAAATATTCTACAAAGACAAAGACAAAGATAAAATCAAAGTAGGACGCAGTGTAAACATCCTCACCAGTCTTGACAAATCCGATATCATCTGGATCGACCTGTTAGACGTAAGCGACCGAACAGAGGGCGTACTTGAGGATTTCCTCAAAATCGACATCCAAGAGGATGAAGAGATGGAAGAGATTGAGATGTCATCTCGTTATATACAAACCGACGATTCCATCGTAGCTAACTCCAACTTCCTCCGCGATAATTTCGAGGTAGAGCCCGTCAATTTTATCCTCAAAAACAGCATTCTTGTCACCACGCGTGACGTTGAACTCGCCAGTTTCAACGAGACGGTTAAGAAGATGCTCGTAAACACACGCAACTTCCCAACGGGCTACCACGTACTTGTTTCGCTCATGGAAACACGTGTAGAAAAAGATGCGGATATGATTGAGGATACTACTGACCTTATCACCAAACTTTCTGGTGAAATCAACGCCAAAGATCATGTAGACGAAGAGGTACTTATCCAAATCAAGGACCTTCAGGAAAAAGTCACCATTATCCGTCAGAACATAATGGATAAACAACGTGTGATTAGCAACTTCCTCAAGTGCGACTTCTTCCCAACGGAGCTCCAACCTCGCCTCACAATGATCATCAAGGATATCAATTCTCTGTTCGATTACACCCGTTTTGGTTTTGACCGTCTAGACTACCTCCAGGATACTTTCCTCGGTCTTGTTAATATTGAGCAGAATAAGATTATCAAAATCTTTACTGTGGTGAATGTGGTATTCCTTCCACCTACTTTGATCGCCAGCATGTATGGTATGAACTTCGACTTTATGCCTGAGTTGGCATGGAAAATGGGCTATCCATTTGCTATTGGCTTGATGGTTGTTTTTACCGTGGCTATCTTGCTCATTTTCAAGCTGAAGAAGTGGTTATAAACAAGTTTTCAACAATGGCTAACTTATATTGTTGATGAGATTTGATAACCCAAACTTATCAATCTTATCAACAATCAAACGCCAATAAATATTCCTTCTAACCTACTAATAACAAGATAAATACGCACGTTTTCCACATTTTCCCCGACCAATAATAATAAAGGAATCTTTAATTAATTCTATTTTTATTATTTAAGGTGTAGTTTACCCCTTTGTTTTGTATGATTTCTGTCAATCCACAAGATACTCCTCGCGCAGCTCAATTCGAGATTTGGAAGAATGCTCCAAATCCTATGCTTGTTTTTGTCAAACGCTTGGATGTCACCAATCTTGTGCGAATTAGTCGTCGAAAGCATTTGAAGTTCAACATGTTGCTTGATTATTGCATTGGCAAAGCCGCTATTCATCAAAAAGAGTTTTATCTCTTGCCTGTAGGTGATCAACTCATGCAGTTCGACAAGATTGCTATCAATACCATGGTCAAGAATCATACAGGCGATGTCAGTTCATGCGATATTGCTTTTGATGGCGATTTCAACACCTACTGCAACGACTATATGAAATATACTGCTGAGGTCGCTCAAACCTGCATTGACCGCGATCTTTCGCAGGAATTTATGGTGATTGGCACTTCGGCTATTGTGGATACAGAATTGGAATTTGCAGGTGGCATGTATAGTGGCATATATAATAATCCTTATATTATATGGGGTAAGTATCGCCGCAGTTGGTTCAAAACTACATTAATGTTATCTTTCCAATTTCACCATGCCCAGATGGACGGTGCCCACGCTGCCCACTTCCTCAATACGCTCCAAGATGAAATTTACAAATTAAAATTGTAGTACCAAATTTATACCTACTAAACATTATATTTTTTACCTTTTCCCTTATAAATCTTAGGTGATTCTTAGGTTATTCATAGATTGTCAACCGTCAGAAAAAATTCCGAATCAACGGTCGTATTATTCACGAAGGCAAGCAGGAATCCTATGCTATCCAAAATCCTCGTGATTTCAAAAAGAGCCCTAAAACAGGTGCCGAACTTGCCAATCACAACCTTTGGAGTGAGGCATGCCGCCGTACTGCTCAAATCCTGCAAGCTGCCCAACCCGACAGACCAACCGAGCAACAACTCTTCGAACGCCGTATTAGTCAAATCCCCGACTACTACACTTTGGAAGAATCCCGCACATTGCTCGAGAATTTCCGCCTTCGTTATGAGGCTCAATTGCCTAATACCCGTGGTAAACATCCAGACGCCCAAGCGCCTATTGATCCAAAGACTGGAAAAGGCAAACAATACGCCCAATTCCCAGCTTTCATTCGTGCCATGCTCTACCATCAACTAAGGGTTCAATAATCTTTGTAATTTAGCTTTAAGCATATATTCTTCTATTATTCCAATTTGTAGTTGGGTATTCCATTCTTTCTATATCCATTATCCCGAATATTATTTGGGTATTCTTTTCCATCCCGCCACCTGTCTAGTGCTCGGCGGTAGTTCGCCGAGTAAACTTCCGCCACTGGTTTAGTGCTCGCGGATTTCCCCGCGAGTAAAAAAATACAAAAATACCTCTTCTTCTTGCATATTTCCTCAAAAAGTAGTACCTTTGCAAAGCAATATAATAACTATTTAGGAAAGCGTTAGCAAAATAAGTTACATTAGAAATAGTAGTAATCATTATGCCCAAAAAACTAACAACAGATATTTTTATTAAACGAGCACATGATGCATATAATGACCAATATGATTTTTCTAAAGTTCATTATATAAACACTTCAACGAAAGTATGTATAATTTGTCCAAAACATGGGGAGTTTTGGATAACTCCTAATAACTTCTTAAGTGGACATGGATGCCCAAAATGTAGCGGTAATCAACGGATAACCCAAGAAGAATTTATTGATCGTGCATTACGAATCCATAATGGTAGGTATGATTATTCAAAAGTCAAATATACAAATCGTAATCAACCAGTATGTATCATATGTCCCATACATGGTGATTTTTGGCAAAAGCCTCAACACCATATTTCGGGAAATGGATGTCCTCAATGTTTTGCTACGCCCAAGTCTAATACAGAAGAGTTTATTCATAAAGCAAAAGCAATTTATGGAGAGAAATATGATTATTCAAAAGTAAAATATCAAGGTAACAAAATAAAGGTTTGTATAGTTTGTCCTAAGCATGGAGAGTTTTGGATGTCGCCAAACAATCACTTAAGAGGACATCAATGCCCAAAATGCTTTGGAACACCAAAGAAAACAACAGAACAATTTATAACAGAAGCTAGAAAAATCTTTGATACGAAATATGATTATTCTAAAGTTGAGTATCAGGGAAGTTCAAAAGAAGTGTGTATAATTTGTCCTGAACATGGGGAGTTTTGGATTCGTGCAGCGAGCCATTTAAATGGTCATGGTTGTCCAATTTGTAGTGGTAGATTAAAAATAACATTACCTGTGTTTATTGAAAGGTGTAAAAAGTGTCATAATAATAAATATGATTATACGCACGTTTCTTTCAAGAAACTTTCAGATTTCGTAAAAATAATATGCCCTGAACATGGAGAGTTTTGGCAGCGGGCAAAAGTGCATTATCGAGGATATGGTTGCCCTATTTGCGGAGGAAGCAAAAGACTGACAAACGAGGAATTTATAGCAAAGGCAAAACTTATTCATGAAAACAAATACGATTATTCTAAAGTTGAGTATGTTAATACGGCGACGAAAGTATGTATCGTTTGTCCAGAACATGGCGAATTTTGGCAAACACCAAATAATCACCTTTTCGGCGCAGGATGTCCTACTTGTCCTGAAAGTAGTATGGAAGGAGAAATTCGTCAATTATTATTAAAAGAGAATATTATTTTTGAACAAGAAAAAAGTTTTGATTGGTTAGTTTTCAAACGAAAAATGTTTCTTGATTTCTTCTTACCTGATTATGGATTAGCTATTGAATGTCAAGGTGGGCAACATTTCTTTCCAACAAATTTATTTGGAGGAGAGGAGTTTTATAGAATGACAGTAGAGCGCGATCTTGAAAAAAGACGTCTATGTGAAAAACACGGAATCAAGATATTATATTTTTCTAACGCACATATAAATTACCCATATCATGTTTTTGAAAGCATGAAACTACTTTTAAAAGCAATAAAAAACAGAGGTTTTATTATGGATCAGTCTCAGTGGAAGGATCCAGAATTACCGCTTGATTTTTAATACTCATTATTTAAACTTTCAGAATAGGACGAGAGTGTTGCTCATCTTTCTATTCTTTTTTCCCTTCCTCTCAAAATTTGAGTATTTCTTTCCATCCCGCCACCTGTCTAGCTCTTGCACTTCCGCCCGCAAGAAAATACCTTACTTTTAGTACTCCTAAAACTTTTTCTACACAAAATTTGCAAATCCGCAAATTTTGTTGTACCTTTGCACCCAAATTCGGCAAAATATACAATAATACACGATGCTACACAAAACTGAACAATATTAACAAATAAATACTGTACGATTATGACAATTAATGATTACAAATTCGCTGGAAAAAAAGCGATTGTTCGCGTGGACTTTAATGTGCCATTGAACGAGAACGGACAAATCACAGACGACACCCGTATCCGTGGTGCGTTGCCAACCCTCAAACACATCCTCGAAGAGGGTGGTGCGCTCATCATCATGAGCCACATGGGTAAACCAAAAGGCAAAGTAGTGGCTAAATATAGCTTGAAGCAAATTGTTGACGCTGTGAGCGCTGCACTGGGTGCTCCAGTACAATTCGCTGAGGATTGCGCTAAAGCCGCTGAGCAAGCTGCTGCCCTCAAAGCAGGCGAAGTGCTTCTTCTCGAGAACCTCCGCTACTATCCAGAAGAGGAAGGCAAACCAGTAGGTATTGACAAAGAGGATCCTGCATACGAAGAGGCAAAGAAAGCCATGAAAGCAAGCCAAAAAGAGTTCGCTAAGACTTTGGCAAGCTATGCTGACTGCTATGTAAACGACGCTTTCGGTACTGCTCACCGCAAACACGCTTCTACCGCTGTGATCGCTGACTACTTCGATGCTGACAACAAAATGCTCGGTTACCTCATGGAGAAAGAGGTAGAGGCTGTAGATAACATCCTCCGCAACATCAAGCGTCCTTTCACCGCTATCATGGGTGGAAGTAAGGTTTCTACCAAGATTGGTATCATCGAGAACCTTATGGACAAGGTGGATAACCTCATCCTCTGCGGTGGTATGACCTATACTTTCGCTAAAGCTAACGGTGGTGAGATTGGTAACTCTATTTGCGAGAACGACAAACTCGAGCTCGCACTCGATATTGTAGCTCAAGCTAAAGCCAAAGGTGTGAACCTCGTATTGGCTACTGACTGCGTAGCAGCTGATGCATTCTCTAACGATGCTAATACACAAGTGTGCCCAAGCAACGCTATCCCAGAGGGTTGGGAAGGTGTGGACGCTGGTCCAGAGAGCCGCAAAGCATTTGCTGCTGCTATCGAAGGTGCAAAGACTATCCTTTGGAATGGTCCTGCAGGTGTGTTTGAGTTCGACAACTTCGCTGCTGGTTCTAAGGCAATCGCTGAGGCAATTGCTAAAGCTACCGACGAAGGTGCATATAGTTTGATTGGTGGTGGCGATAGCGTAGCTTGTGTCAACAAGTTCGGTATGGCTGACCGCGTAAGTTATATCTCTACTGGTGGTGGCGCATTGCTCGAGGCAATCGAGGGTAAAGTCCTCCCAGGCGTAGCAGCAATTAAAGGATAAGCAGTATGGAAATTTCAGGTAAGATTATACAAGTATTGCCAGAGCAAGGTGGCGTAAGCAAAACCTCTGGCAAGGAGTGGAAACTCCAAGCATACGTACTTGAGACACAGGAGCAATATCCTCGTAAGGTGCATTTTGAGGTGTTTGGCGAGGACCGCATCAAAGCTAACCCATGCCAATTGGATGATATTGTAACTGTTAGTTTCGATATTGAAAGCCGCGAGTTCAACGGCCGTTGGTACACTTCTATTCGTGCATGGAAAATCCAACAAGGCGTAGTTGACACTGCTGCTCCACAAGTCGTTCCTGTTGCGCAACCAGTAGCTGCTCCACAAGCTAATGTGGAAACTTTTGACGCTGCTGCTGGCGTAGATGAAACTACTGATCTCCCATTCTAATGCGTCGTTGGATAGGATGGATTATCATGCTTTGCCTTCTGGCAGGTGGCGCTACTACTTGCGCCATCCGCTGGGAGGCGTGGTTTGGTAATCCGCCTGAGCCAGAATGGACAGAACCTATTATCACGCATCAGTTTAAGACTTTTAACAATGATAGTGTGTTGCGTGCTTTGCAACGTGACACATTGTCGTTTCTTTTGTTGGGCGATATTCATAATTCGCTCACTAACGACCAAATGGCTTCTCTCTCTTTGCGCCATTCGGATATACAATTCTGGGCACAGACGGGCGATTGGATGGAGAGACCTTATCTTTGCTATGAGCAGATGATGTACCAATCGTTGTTGGGTACACGTCTTGATTCGCTGCCTATTGTAGCCATTCCTGGTAATCACGAATACCTCAAAGGGGTAGTAAAAACGTTGCCTGAGAAGTGGAAAAGTATTTTTCCTAATCCGCAAAATGGTCCTGCTAGATTCTTAGGTACGACCTACTTTGTGGACTTCCCACACCTGCGATTGATAGCCATTGACACGGATGGTCTGCATCGTATGTCCGACTATACACAAGTAGCATTTTGGCTAAAGAAAACCTTGCGTGAGGCAGGTGATAAGTTCACTATAGTGATGATGCATCATCCTGTGTATAGTACTGCTAAAGGCAGACAAAATCCGCTCATATGGCTAACGTTTTACGGTGCTATGCGCGAAGCAGATGTGGTGTTCTCTGGTCATGACCATAACTACGCTCGCCGCACGGAATATTATAAGGAGCGTTTTTGGAAGAAAGAAGAACCCACAGTGTTTATTACTACCAACGCCTCGACAAAGAACTACCCCACCAAAGAGAATACGAAATACGACTATTCTTTCTCAGGCGCACCAGTGTATGAATATCTGCAAATCACTTCAGATGTATTACGTATCGCTACGTATGAAATGCATTCAGGCGAATTGCTGGATAAGGTAGAAATCTTACACAATTAAACTACCGTATAACCAACCACTTCGGTTGGTTATATTTTTCTTTATTGAGATATACTTGCAAGGTAGGGTCTTCCGCAGTCTTTAATTGCACTCCTATCAAATCTGCCCATTTCTGGGCTTTTTGAGTGTTCTTACGATGGCGTTGAATACTGCGTGTATCTTTCTCCCAACGGCGTTGTTTCTTTGCTTTAATATGAGGTTGCTCAATAATATTTTGTGAAATAGCAGTATCTATTTCGTTTTGTGTAGCAAACATAACAGGTTCGTGCGATAGTTTTCTGCATTTCTCTAACCATTGATTCCATTCATTATCTGTTTTATCTACTACTGGTTGTGACCATTTTTCGGTTAATTCTTCATTGGTGATTTTCTTCCACATACGCCATGTGATAGGTTCTTCAGATATATAGTAGGGGTATTCTGCGGGTACATATAGCAATTTGATATGTAGATTCTTTATTTTCAATTTCCTCACTAGAGCAGGTTCCTCTTCTACTTGTAATGTTGGTTCACTAGGTAAGGTGAATGCCAATCGTAATCCGCAATAACTGGTTGCGTCCTTAGGTGGTTGATAGTGTCTGTATGAGATATGACTATTTGCTTGGCAGTTATCAAAACTACCTCCTCGTACTATTTTATTGTTACCTGTGATAGGTCCTTTGGGATTTGGTTCTGTTCCAATGTAATATGGGGCATACCAATCGCTGCACCATTCGCTTACATTGCCAGTCATATCATATAGTCCTAATTCATTGGGCTTTTTTAGTCCCACTGTATGTTTGCGAAAACCTGCATTACTCAATCCCCAACTCACGCTATCTGCTATGTTGCTACCTGCAAAGCGAAAACTTTGGCTATCGTTTCCGCCACGCGCTGCAAACTCCCATTCCGCTTCAGTTGGTAGGCGAAACGGCATACCAGTAATGCTATCTAATCTTTGGATAAATACTTGACAGTCATACCAACTAACATCCGTAATAGGGTGATTCGGGTTATGCCATTCATCCATGATTTCCCATTCGGGCATAACGGCTTGCCACAGGGCTTGTGTTACTTCGGTATGGCCGATATAATAGGCATTAAGGGCGATGGTATGGGTAGGAAGATCAGTAGAGATAGGGTCACTATGTTGCTCACGTGTACCGCCCATGACAAACACCCCACCTTCCACACGCTGCATACTAAATGGTACATTATTCACTTCAAAACAAAGCACTTCTAGCGAATCAGGAATATTGGTTTTAGGTTTAGCAAAAAGCGAGTTGGTTGCCATAAACAACCAACTCACTAATATGTATAAGGTCCATTTTTGCATAGCCGAAATCTACTATGCAAAATTCGTACCAATCAATAAAGTAGATTGTAAAAACAAATTGAGAATAACTAGGTGATTATTCTCAATTATGAAATGAGTATAGTGTTATATATTAAGAGATAAAATAATTTATCAATGGTCTTATTCTTCTACCCGAATAGCAAATCCTCCACCTGCTGCCATGTGAATAGATAGAGGTTGGCTTTTGTTATTGACTAATAATGTGTCAATGTTGGTAGCATATGGATTGCTCTGCCAATCAGCATTGGCTGCATCTCGATAGATGATTGCCTGGTAATCACCTTCTTCTAGAAATTCATTCCAGTGGATAGTTACTATACGTGGTTGTTCATCGGTAACCGCACCTACATACCAGTTATGTGTATTTCGCTCTTGTCGTGCCATCACAATATAGTCGCCAATCTGACCATCAAGCATAATAGAACGTTCCCAATCGCATGGTACACGGCGAATAAACTCAAACTCATCGGGGTGCAACATATAGTTCTCAGGTAAATCGCACGCCATCTGCAATGGCGAATAAAGAACGACAAAGAGTCCCAGCTGATTGGCGAGGGTAGCATGTACGCGTGTGTTGGGATGCACAGGGTTGTCGAAGTTGAATACACCTGGCGTATAGTCAGCAGGTCCCGCGAGCATGCGAGTGAACGGCAGCACAGTGACGTGTTCGGCAGGGCTACCTCCATCCACTGACCATGCATTCCACTCTTGTCCACGAATACCCTCTTGTGTCATGAGATTGGGGTAAGTGCGTTGTAGTCCTGTAGGCATGACTGGCTCATGGTTGTCAATGCTGACTTGGTACTTGGCTGCAGTCTCAATGACCTTGCGGTAGTGGCGCACGCCCGACTGTGAACGGTTGTATTGTATGCCATCGATGGTTTGGATGGTAGGTGCGACATAACCCGTTTTGACCGCATGCATACCATGCTGCTGCATATAGGTAAACGCAGTATCTAATTGACGCTGGTAGGAGGCCGCATTGCCTTGCGTCTCGTGGTGGAAAATAATCTGTACGCCACGTTGATGGGCATAATCGGTGAGGTATTCGATATCGTAATCAGAATAAGGGTCGGTAAATGAGAATTGTGCTACAACATCATTCTTCCCCCAGTCTTCCCAGCCGATATTCCAACCTTCAGCCAGCACGCCTCCAAAACCATTATCAGCAGCAAAGTCGATATAGCGTTTCATATTCTCGGTCGTAGCACCATGTAATGGTCCTTGATGCCACGTCATCGTCTTGAGGTGCATACCCCACCATATACCGATGAACTTCATAGGTTTGATCCATGAGGTGTCTTCTATCTTGCAAGGTTCGTTGAGATTGAGCAGCATGCGCGATTCTACGAGTCCGCTAAGCTTAGAGGTGAGCACCATCATACGCCATGGTGTGGCGAAAGGCGTGGTGATATATGCTGCATCGCCAGACTGCCATGGGGTGAGGAAGGTGCAAAGTTGTCCGTTGGCATAATAATAGTTTTGCGCAGGATAGTCATAGAGCGCTGCCTCGTGCATCCATGCATATAAACTATCTCCCCACTGCAAGGTGATAGGCGAACAAACGGTATCGAGTGTGTTCATAGGTGCAGGTTGCCAAAGTGCCTCATAGTACTCTGTTTCCCAAGGGATGGACCATACCGTAGGTGTCTGCGCGAACTGGTAACTAGTACATTCTTGCATCAGAATGGTATCGGTCAGCTCGGGTAGAATATAACGCATTGCCCATCCATCGTTGAAAGCACGGAAGCAAATCTGCATCTCTACGCCTGAGTTGTGGCTAAGGAAGAGCGACAACTGGTTGTATTGATTGACAACATAACGATCTTCTCCCCATGTAGTTTCCCAAGTTTCGTTGCGTCGATGGCATTGGGTACGTTGAAGGGTAAACCCTTGTGACAAGTCGGTTTGTGCAAATTGCAGCCCCAAAGGAGAAGGAGTGATGACTTGTTGACCATTGAAATATACTTGATACATAGGCGTGCCATTGACATCCATAGTACACTCAATGATTAGATTACCATCGGGCGAAGATACAGATGTGGATGGCTCACATGCGCAAAACACCATGCACATGACCATTCCGAATATAAATTGACTCTTTTTCATACTTCACTTAACTAAATCCCTGGATATCCTTTTGATTGGGTGATATTACCATTGCGCTCGAGCTCTAACTGTGGAATAGGTTGCACATAGCTTGGCTCCCCCTTCCATGTGATGGGGCCGTGCGATGTTTTCTCGTAGTAAGCGGCCTCTGTGTCACCATTTCTGAAGCGACGAATATCCATCCACCATTGCCCCTCAGCAAAAAGCTCCGCCCAACGTTCGTATTTGAGTGGATCGTTGGCAAGAGGGTCGTTGGCGTAGTAGGCACGCGTACGGTCGCTGAGCGACTGGTAGTCGTATGTAGAAGTGGCATTGGGATCTAATCCATAGGCACGGCGGTGTACCTTGTTGATATACTCCAGTGCAGTGTTAGGGTCAGTATCGGCTAACAGTTCGGCATAGAGCAGGTATATATCGGCCAGACGCACGATATATAGGTTGCAGTTGCTCGACTCGTTGAGTCCGTAAGGTGGCGCGCCCATCTCTATACCACGCGTGTTGGTGTACTTGCGATGTTGCCAACCGAGTACTTCTGGGCGACTATTGCACTCTGATGAGCGGTCATAGACGGTGATACGTCCTTTGCCATCAACATATTCATCTACATAAGGTTGTCCTGCACAGAGCATGAGGCGTGGGTCCACCTTTGACTTGTCGCGCTTGAGAGCCAATGCTTCGGCACGGTAGTTAGGTGTAGCTATCATGTATGGATAGTTGTCGAGTGAGCGAGTACCACTATAATTATAGTTCGGATTGAAAGTGAGACGTGGTACGGTATCACCATAGAAATTGGCAAATCCGAAACGTGCGATATTCTTATCGTGCACATAGTTGTTGCCCCATTGCGATGACTTCTTGGAAATGATGATATCATTCTCTTGCGTGAGAGGATCCACTTTGTCATCTTTGCCTTTGCGGAAACGAATATCCAAATCCACATACCAAGGGGCATATACCATTGGCATACCAGAACCAGTAGTGTAGTTTTCCCATGGACCATCTTGGTTAGGATTGGAAGTCATGGTGAGTTCGTAGAGTGACTCCTCATTATGTTCGTTGGCTTCGTTGCCATAGAACATGTCGGCGTAGATATCATAGGATACTAGTTGTTTGCCGCTATTGAGGATGATGTCCTCCATGAGCGCCTTGGCTACAGTCTTATTCTCGGGGAAGAGGTAGAGGGATTGCATATACACCTTAGCTAGCAAGCCTTTGGCTGCCCATTCGGTTGCGCGGAAAGTATCGTCGTTGTGTCCCTCAAGCAATTTTATAGCCTGCTTGAGGTCATTGATGACAAATTGCCACGTATCCTTGACGGTGGCGCGCCCTAGCTTCAGTGCTTCTACATCAGATATAATACAATCAATAATAGGGAAACCCAACGCATTGCCATCCAGTTCGAAGAAAATCTGCGCATGCCAGTATGCCAAGGCACGGTTGAAGTAACACTGCCCCAGAGCATAATCCAGTTGCTCCTGTTCACTCTCCTTGCTATAGTTCTGGCGATAATAGGAGATACCCTCGATACCAGTAGAAGCCAGTTTCATCCACTTACACAAATCGGTATAGGTGGTAGTGATATAGCGCGAATCAATACTGGTATAGTTATCTTGAGAGGTGGCACGCTCGTCGTATGAGCCATACAAGTCTGTAGTATGATCGTAGAGCCATACACCCATAGGGAACCAATAGAAGGCATACATACCGATGCTATGGCTTTGGGCGTATGCCGAAGTAACCAATTGGTCCACCTGTGCCATCGTTGCAGGGAAATTATCGGTAGATAAGGTCTGAGAGTTGGAAATGTCGAAAAAGTCGGAGCAACTGGTCAAACCAATCAATGCTGCGAAGAATAGACTAACAAGATTCTTTTTCATGATTGTAAGTATATTAGAAGTTTGTTAGAAAGATAAGTCAAGTCCAAATGAGTACAATCTAGAAGGCAAATAGCGATTTTGGTGATCAACATTGTACATCAAACTACTGCCACCAATCTCAGGATCCACTCCTGAATACTGGGTGATGGTAAATAGATTTTGCGCTGAGAAATAGATGCGCAAGCGTTCCATCTTGGCTTTGCGGCTATACTTCTGTGGCAAGGTATAGCCGATAGACAGGTTCTTGAGTTTGAGATAGTCACCCTTCTCAATCATATACCCCGACACGGTAGAATAGTTGCGGTTAGCAGCACCATCGCCTATCACCTTGCCGTCAGCATCGAGGTAACCTACGCGTGGATGCTGGGTAACAGTGGTATTGTCCTTGCCAAAACAAGAGGTGTTGAAGATGGCAGTGGTGGTATTGTCGCTCATAAACATGTGTGTATATGGCTTTACGAGATTCATGATATCAAAACCAAAAGCACCAGAGAATACTATAGCAATATCAAATCCCTTGTAGGCAACCGAAGCGTTGATACCCATGGTCATAAGTGGCCATGGATTGCCGATATACTTGCGGCTTGCCGCATTGACCATACCCTGTCCGTTGTCATCGTAAATAAGGTCACCAACACTTGTATTGGCTTTTTGATAATAAATACCAATCTCCTTGCCATCAGCATTAAGTGGTTGCCCATTGTCGGCATAACCATAAGGGTGCTCTGGGTTGCGTAGTCGCCATTGATCGAGAGCATATTGGTTGTATTCATCCACTTGCTCTTGGTTTTGGAAGATGCCAAGTACTTCATAGCCATAGAACATAGACATAGGGTGGTTGTCCTCGGTGCGAGCAAGCAATGGCCATGACGCATCCAATCCCTTGTCGATGATGCTAGCACCCGGTTTGTCGCCCACTTGCTTCACCATATTTTGGTTGAATGACATGTTTACGCCTACGCTGTATTGTACTTCGTTGCGTTTGTCCTGCCATTGCAGTGTGATTTCGTGTCCTTGGTTCTGTACCAATCCTGCGTTGAAATATACAGGAACCGTATTGGCAGGATCATCAGAGCTGAAGTAATAGCTCATACCACTAGTGAGACAGAGCGAGCCCTGATAGAGCATATCACGGGTTTGGCGGTTGTAGTAGTCATAGGTAAAGGTCAAACGATTATTGAAGAAACCTAAATCAAGACCTATATCCGTTTGATTGACTTCTTCCCATTTGAGGTCTTCGTTACCCAAAATGGCAATCCACGCTCCTGTCTGGCCAATAGCACTATTGTCAAAAGCATGGCTCACGCCACTAAGCGAATAAATAGAAGAGTACATGTATTGTGGTATATTATCGTTACCTAAAATACCCCACGATGCACGAAGTTTGGCGTTGGATAGCCAATCGGATGCATTGTCCTTAATCCAACTCTCTTCGCTCAAGCGCCAACCTACATTAACAGATGGAAAGAATCCCCAACGATGTTTCTTGACAAATCGGTCGGACGCATCTGCACGGAAGTTAGCAGTAAGCAGGTATTTGCCTTGATAATCGTAGTTGATACGGGCGAAAGCCGAGCCGCGACGTTCTTGTGGAATACCATCCGATGCATCCTTGGTAGCCCCAGTTGTGGCGAGAGCGATGGATTGAGCAATGGGAATAGAGAAACCATAACTATTGACAGAGAGGTCATAGCCGTCATATTTCCACCATTCGGTACCCACCATGGCTTTGAAGCTATGATTGCCCCACTGTGCATCGTAGGTCAATACGGAGTTGAACATCAGTCGTAGATTGGTACCAGCGTAGGAATCCAGTTGTCCACCATCAATACCCACTTGTACGGGACCAAAATCTTTGTACTCGGTAAAGAAGCGTTTGGAGTATGCACCCAACGTGGCAGAACCAGTGGTATGCCACGTCAGTCCAGGAATAAATTCTACATTAAGGTAGGCTTGTGCGTTGAGGTGATAGTTCTTGTCCTGAATATCGTGGTAGGCAGCTTCAAGACCTGCGAAGTTAGGACCAGATCCCACGGACATAGGTGTCTGTGCATAATCACCGTTTTCATCCAGAACTTCTGCCACAGGTACGGTGCGGAAGGGTACCGTGTGATTGTAAATAGAAGAGTTGGTAGAAGGGTTGGACGATGTCATGGCACCATAGATAGATTCGCCAATGGTGACATGTTTGCCAATCTTATGGTCGAGATTGGTACGAAAAGAATAGCGCTTTGCGCGCGTGTCTAGATATGTACCCTTCTCATCTAAATAGCCGATAGAAAGGAACATTTTAGTTTTTTCGCCACCGCCACTAACCGAAACGTTGTATTCTTGTTCAATACCTGTGCCGAACATCACGTCCATCCAATCGGTATTGGGAAGTTCTTCGATAGAAGTAGCTCCTAGTACGTCTAACGTGCTACCTGTACCCCAAATATCACGTGCACGTATCCAATCTTCGGTACCGAGGAGTTTGATGTTGGATGTGATATTGCGCCATCCAACGCGCGCATTTAAGTCCACTTGTGTGCGTTGGCTTTTGCCTTTCTTGGTGGTGATAAGAATCACACCGCCTGCAGCTTTTGAACCATAGATGGCTGCAGAACCTGCATCTTTGAGCACTTCGATACTTTCCACATCGCGCATATTGAAGTTGAATCCCGTAGATTGTGCCACACCATCCACTACGTAGAGGGGTGCCATACCATTGAGCGAACCTGCACCACGTATAAGGATATCAGCTGATTCACCTGGCGAACCACTACCCTTGGTTACGGTCACACCTGCTGCCATACCTTGCAACGACTCGGCTAAAGACTTGGACGAGAAATCGGCAATATCCTTGGCAGAAACGGAGGAGATAGATCCTGTAACATCGCTACGGCGTTGGGTGCCATAGCCGATAACAACGATATCATCCAACAACTCTGTGTCTTCAGTTAGGGTAATTATATATGTGGACTTGTCGGATTCTATAGTGATTGTCTGTGTAGTATATCCTACATAGGAGATTTGAAGTTTCCGACCATCTGGGATGTTTATGAAGAATTGTCCATCAATATCTGTTACTGTGCCATTCGAAGTAGATTCCTCGAGTATAGTAGCTCCTATGATAGGATTACCTGTGACATCTAGTACTGTACCTTCAATAGGTTTTGCATAAATATGCCCACCTAAAATCAGCAATAACATTATACTTAGGGCCCTGTGCAGTGTGTACTTCATACGATAATAAGATAATGTGGTTTAACAATGCACGCTGCAGAGCGTGCATGAGTAATGTATTAATTATCTAGGCGACGATTGCCGCCTAGATAATAGAGAATAGTACTGATTACTTAACTTGTCCGCCCAATGCGTTATATTTGACACCATTATGTATGATGTATAATTGACCATTTTCAATGATCTTAGCATCATGTTTGTGCTCAACCTTTGCATTTTCCACTGCGGTAGTGGATGCATCTACGCAAGGAGCTGCAAATCCCATTTGATCTGATCCATAAATACCTTCTTCATAGTCATCTGCATAAAATTCTGGAGAAGTTTTTGTACCAGTATATGGAACGAATGTGAATAAGCAATCCGAACCAGGAGCTTGTGTTGTATTAACTTCTTGTGTCTCCCACATCCACCAGCCTGCACCTGGGTTCTCTGCTGTGTATTCAAACCCAAAAATTTGACCATAGATATATAAAACAGAATCTGCTTTCAATACATCAGTTGCTAAAACATCTTGGTTAACAAATATTTGGGCATAATTCACTGTCATGCCCCAAATATTACCTTTAATTTGTTTCATACGATTAGTTTCACCATTTACATCACCTTTGCTAGTCCATTTGTTAATAGCTAAAGCACGGCTTGCCCCTTCAGCGACAGGTGTACCTTTGAGAAAATCTTCTAACCATGTACCTGTAACGTCAATAGCGAAAGTAAAGGTTTCATCTACTTCCATGTCATTTTCAGCGGCAAATTGATCTGCTTCGCAGTCATACTTAACGATGTAGCGACCATCTGCACCTACAGGGTTGTTCAATGTGTGTTGAGCCATTGCGCCAAAACTTAGAAGCGCTGCAGCAAGAAAAAGAGTAATTTTTTTCATTGTGTTGATAATTTTAAAAGGTTAATAATAATTGTTTATAGACATTCATTTTTGCCTTTTGACGTTGCAAAGTTAGAATATATTTTATTGATTATCAAATAATATGAAAAAAATATAGATAATAATAGCAATTTTAAAATAATCTATTATTCTTTGAATAATAAATCGAAAATATAGTAAAAATAAATATAGATAATTTATAAATGAAAAATCACTATATTTTATCTAAATAATCATAAATAATAAAGAGCAATTTTCGTATTTGAAAAAAAATGTTTACCTTTGTGCAGAAAAAACAAGAAATATGCATTTGTTATGGCAAATAATCGTATTTTATTACTCTTCTTGCTGTTTGGTGTAGCTAGTTGCAGCGTTGCCCAATCAGAGTTTGAGACTGATGCGTATCCTTTTCCTACGGATAGTTTGCAACGTGGTTATTATACGCGTCCTTATGAGCGCTACGAAGCAGAACCAAATTGGTGTGTTAGTAACGGAGTGTTTTTAGAGCCGAGTGATGATCAGCGTTTACTACAATCTGAGGCGACACATCAGCAAGCCGTACAACTAATTGCTAAGGATGACTATGTAGCATGGCGCGTGAACACACCAGGTGATGGACTGACTATACGTTTCTCTTTGCCCGATAATGAGGAGGGAATAGGCACAAAAGGTACGATACACGTGTATGCTGGCGAAGAGAAAGTGGGCGAAATGACACTAGATAGTTATTGGGCATGGCAGTACTGTACAGGAACGTACCCTGTGAACAAGCCCACTGCGAACTGCGTGATACGTATGCGATTTGACGAGCAACATGTGCGTTTGTCACGTCCTTTGGCACATGGCGAAGAATTGCGTGTGGTGAAAGCAGATAACAACACGGTGCCCTACACCATAGACTTTGTGGAACTTGAGATGGTGCCTGAGCCCGTGACATTTGAGAGTATCGAAGGCAACAAGGTACAATACGACGGCAGTAGTCTGCAGGATTTTGTGAGTAAGCATCGTGGTAAGATTATTTATATCCCTGCAGGTAGATGGGAGGTGGACAAACGTATTCACATCAATTACGATAGCACAGAATTGGTGGGAGCAGGCATGTGGTACACCGAGATTTTCTTCTCTGCCCCATCCGACAACTCTTCTACGTATCATCAACGAGGTTTTGAAACCAACCGCAGTTATATTCGCATTGAAGGGATGTATATCAACACCATCAACAATCAACGGTATTACAACAACGACAACTCTAAGCAAGTAGGGAAAACCTTTATGGGTTCGTGGGGCAAGAACTCGGTGATTCGTGATTGCTGGACCGAGCACTTTGAATGTGGGGCATGGATAGCCGATTATTCCGCCTCTGGCAGCGAGAACCTACTCGTAGAGCACTGCCGCTTCCGCAACCACTATGCAGACGGCTTCAATGCTGCACACGCGTCCATAGGGCATACTATTCAATACTGTTCGTTCCGCAATAACGGCGACGACGACATGGCTTCGTGGACCACTGCTCGTATGTGCAAAGACGTCACGTATGCCTATTGTACTGCTGAGAACAATTGGCGTGCCTCATCGCTCGGATTCTTCGGTGGTACGAATCACTACGCACATCATATAGCCATCTTTGACCCTCTGGAATCTGGTGTGCGTATCAATGCCGATTTCGATGGCAAAGGATTTGGCGATGAGGGTATGATTCGCCTGCATGACATCACAATAGTCCATGCGGGCTGCAAACGTGGAACAAAAGGTACTTCTGGAGACTTCTGGGGGAATATGCAAGGGGCATTTAATATTGGTCCTACTATCAAATATACTGTCAAAAACATACAGATTGAGAACGTGGACGTAGTCGATTCACGGCAACATGGTTTTTATATTGCAGCTGGAGCCAATCCCATTGATAATCTGCAATTAAGATCTATTCACGTGCAAAAAGCAGCCACGGCATTTTATTTTGCCAATGCGAAGGGCTATGCTACGTACTGCGACATCTATTGTCAGGATGTAGAGCAGGAGTGGGGTTCGTATCAACCCAATTTCTGGAGTTGGCAACTATCAGCTGATTGCATGGGAAGCGATGTGGAGGATCTCGTGCTGCCACCCCTTTCAGAGACAACACAGGCATACGACATCATGGGTAGATCCGTAACAAATACCAAGCAGGGTGGAGTGTATATCGTAGGAAGCGACAAGCGGATGCAGAAAATAATTGTACCATGAAAAGAATAGGAATCATATGCGCTATGTGCTTCTCAATGATGCATATAGTAGCCAATATCGATAGTGACCTTGTTATGTTACAGGCGGTGCTGGAGCAACGCTGTGTGTATCAACAGCAAAAGCAGCAACGCATCGAAGACCTGCAACGTGCGCCCATGAGTAATTACCAACGCCTATTGGCACTCACGGAAGAATACCAGTCATATTCCTACGATACGGCTACTATTTACGTGGAGAAACTCATCGATGAGGCATTGCTATCCAAAGAGGCAGATAAGATTGCGCAGGCACAAATCAAACAGGCATTTCTATATCTGAGTTCAGGGCTGTTTAAGGAGAGTTCGGATATTTTTCAGTCTATTGTCATCGCGCCCTGTAATATTGATGTTCAGGCGGAGTACTATATCCACTATGCTCGTTTGCTGTACGACATGGCGGATTATGCGCATGGCAAGATTAGTTACGACTATATCAGTATGGGCAACGCACTGAGCCATGAGGCGTTGGCACGTATTTCGCCTCAAGATACGATTCGCTATTGGTCAACGGCGGCGTTGTTGGCCATGAAAATGGGAGAGGAGCACTTGGCTATTCAGCGTTTTAATCGTGTGTTGGAGACCTCGCAGATCACGGAACACCAAAAAGCTATAGCATACTCATCCTTGGCATTCATTTATCAAAACATGGGTGATACGGTGTTGGCAAATCACAATATCGTATTAGCAGCTATTGCCGATATTAGGAGTTGTACCAAAGAGACTGTGGCGATGGGTATTGTGGCACAGAATGCGTTTACGCAGGGATATGTGCAGCAGGCAGCGCAGTTTATTCAGGTGGCACTGGACGATGCGAACTTCTATAACGCGCGTCATAGGCAAGTGAAAATTAGTAAGGTGATGCCAATTATTGAGCAGCAACAATTGTTGATTGAGCAGCAGCAGAATAAACGTATTACGTTGCTCAATATATGTTTGTACGTGCTGATTGCGGGCATTCTGGTAGCATTTTTCATGCTTTACAACCGTCACCGTGCGTTGGTGCGGGCGGAACAGAATATCCAGTCCACTAACCAGCAGTTGACCGAAGCCAACAAGATAAAAGAGGAGTGTATCGCCACTTTTTTGCGCAATGAGAAGTCAGTATATAGTACACTGGAGAAATATCAGCGTTACGTGAAACGTAAGGCACAAGACAAGAAGTGGGAAGAGTTGCAAATGATACCTGTTTATGCGGATGTGAGGACAATGAAGAATGATTTCTACAAGCGTTTCGACACGATGTTTTTGCATATTTATCCGAATTTTGTAGAGCGCTTTAATCTGCTGCTAAAAGAGAATTATCGCATCAAGATTAAGCGCAATGAGATGTTGAATGCCGAGCTCAGAATATTCGCTCTGATGCGGTTGGGTATCAATGATAATGCGCAGATAGCCAATTTGTTGGATTATTCTATTAATACCATTTATACTTACAAAACCCGTATCAATAATGCTACGGATCTCACTCCTGATGAGTTGATAAAAGAGATGATGAAGATTTAACAGGAGAAGGGTTTTTATGCTCACTTAGTCAAACACTTCCATCAGCACGTCTAGCGACTTCGGCGTGCGAAAGTCTTCTATATGTTCGCTGTAATAGAGGCAGATCGCACGGAGGCGTTGTTGGCGTTCTTGGCGCGAGGAAGGTGCTTGATACCAATCGGAGTGCTCTATATCATCGATACCAATGCCCAGATGGCTAGCGTACTCGATTAAGAAATGCAAATGCAGGTTGCTAATATCCATATCTGTATCTAAGTGCTTTATCATTTCACATAGCCAATCAAATAGTGGCTGATCGCTCATCGGGTGGCGCAGTGTGGTGCTCAGTATCTCGGCAATGAACATCGCCACGCATTGGCGTTGTACATCTATAGACAATAGTTGCGGTGTGTAAGACAATGAGGCCGACGATATACTTCTCATCTGCTGCGGAGCGTTTTGGCGCTGGCTACTAGTAAACTCCACGATAGATAGTGGGCGTAGGATGCCTTTGTATTTATTGCCATATACCGCATACTGCATGCGCCCCTGCTCGGCAGTGTAGAGGTGCGCTATACTCCCCGTGTCGGAGTACTTGGTCAATGATAAGACAATAGCGGTTGGCATGGTTTATTCTATTTTGACGGCAAAGGTACAGAATAATTTGCAAGTGTGCAATTTTTTGTTTAGTGAACGCAGCGGGACGCAATTATTTAGAGTTTAGCGATTATTGTTTATCTATGGGACTGGTGTCCTTTGTTGACGGATGTTGAAGTTCTCGTTTGCGGACGAAGTAGCCGATGGTGAACATGGGTATAATATCCGTAAATGGCAGTGACTCCTCTGCAAAACTGATGGCTGCACCTACAGCGCCCGTCTTGCCGCCAAAGAGATAGTAGAATAAGAATGCCGATAATGGTCCCCATACCGCATCAATCCACTCGCCCCATACAGGGATGAAATACGATACCATACCTACTGCGTCAAGCAGCAGACAAAGCCAAAGAGATGGGAGAGATTTCATGAATCTTGAATTTAGTGCGCTACGCGCAGGTTGTGTTAGTTTTTCGTTCGATTATAGGCATCTACGATGCGTTTGACGAGATGGTGGCGAACGATGTCCTTCTGGTTGAACTCCACCATGGCGATGCCTTTGATGTCGCGTAAGCGTTCGATGGCGTCTTTCAGTCCTGACTTTTGGCTAGCAGGCAGGTCAATCTGCGTAAGGTCGCCTGTGATAATCATCTTACCATGTACGCCGAGGCGAGTGAGGAACATCTTGAGTTGGGCAGTAGTAGTGTTCTGCGCCTCATCTAATATAACGATCGCGTCCGCGAGCGTGCGCCCGCGCATGAAAGCCAATGGCGCAATCTGAATCACACCACGCTCCATATATTCGTTGAGTTTGGCGCCAGGAATCATATCTTGCAGCGCGTCGTAGAGGGGTTGCAAGTATGGGTCGATCTTCTCCTTCATGTCGCCAGGCAGGAAACCCAGTTTCTCGCCCGCTTCTACCGCAGGACGGGAGAGGATGATGCGCTTGACTTCGCGGTTCTTGAGCGCGCGCACCGCCAGCGCAATGGCGGTGTAGGTCTTACCACTACCCGCAGGACCTACGGCGAAGAGCAGGTCGTTCTCCTCGTAGGCATCCACGAGCAACTGCTGGTTGGCACTGCGCGCTACGATGGACTTACCATTCACGCCGTGTAGGATAAGATTGTCTTGGAGGAATTCCGTGGGCTCTTCTCCATGAAGGAGTTGGAGGATTTGCTCCTCGTTGAGGGTGTTGTTCTTGATACAAAACGCTTCACACTTGCGCAGATTCTGCTCGAAGCGCACGATAGCGGCTTGCGCACCGATAATCTTCACCTGATAGCCACGCGCCACGATGCGTACATCGGGGTGCTGGTTCTTGAGGCAAAGGATATTGATATTATTCACGCCATAGAAAGTGGCGGTGTCGAGTGCTTCGTTGAGAGAGATGATGGATTCCATAGGAGGTGAAAAGTGAAAACTGAAAGGTGAAAAGTGAAAGGTGCGACTATAGATCTTTGTATTGGGGTATGGCGGGTAAGAATTGATATTGGTTTTCTAGTACTTGTGCTACGATGCTTTCGCGTCCGTTGCAGAGCATGAGCAGGGGTACATGCAGGGTATGGTTGTAGATTGCTGCTTGGTCAAAGACCTCTTGGGTGAGGTGTACCGATGGTGCTTTGAATTCTATGAGCATGAGCGGTTGCATATGTCGGTTATAAACAATGGCATCGCAACGCTTTTGCACACCTGCCACCTCTATGGGCACTTCTACGGCAATAAGATTGTGCGGATAGCCGAACTCATCTACGAGGAGCTGTAAGGTGGTCTGGCGCACTAGTTCCTCTGGCGTGAGGCGGACATATCGCCGCCTCCACGCACATAGAACATATTGTTTGCCGTTTTGAGTTCGTATCTGCATCGCCTTTAAACTATAGCCCACAGGGCGTTCTATAGGCACAACGTGCCGTCCTCTAAACTATTTTTGCCAATTGTCTTTGAGCGAAGCGGTGCGGTTGAAGACAAGCTTCTCGGCGGTGGTGTCTGGGTCCACTACGAAATAGCCATGCTTGAGGAACTGGTAGTTGTTGCACTTAGCAATGCCATTCACAACCTCTGGTGCATGCATTTCTGCCTTCATTGCACCCTCGATCTTGCAGGTAGTTACCTTCAAACTATCAGGGTTGAGCAAGTCGCGGAAGTCGCCTTCCTCTGCGGATGGGTTCTCGCACGCAAAGAGGCGGTCGTAGAGGCGAACCTCTGCATCAATGCAAGAGTTGCATTCTACCCAGTTGATGGTAGATTTAGTCTTGCGGTTGCCGCCTTCGGTACCCGACTTAGAGTCTGGGTCGTAGGTTGCATAAACAGTAGTGATATTGCCCTCTGCATCCTTCTCGCAGCCTGTCGCCTGGATGATATATGCCGCTTTGAGACGAACCTCACGACCACCAGGGCTCAATCGGAAGAACTTCTTGTCGCCCTCCTCTTGGAAGTCACCGCGCTCGATATAGAGTTCCTTAGCGAACTTCATCTCACGAGTACCCAACTCTGGGTATCCGTCAATATTCTCTGCCACGATCGTCTCGCCTTCTCCCTCATAGTTAGTGATAACCAACTTCACAGGATCGAAGATAGCGCATACGCGAGGTGCAGTCTCCTTTAATGTCTCACGCACGGTATGCTCGAGCAAGCCGAGGTCAATCATACCCTCCACTTTGGTATAACCAATCTTGTCGATGAAGGCACGAATAGTCTCTGGGGTATAACCACGACGACGCAATCCGCATACGGTAGGCATACGAGGGTCGTCCCAACCACTTACCAATCCCTCTTTCACGAGTTGGAGCATCTTGCGCTTGGACATCACAGTATAGGTGATATTCAGTCGGTTGAACTCATATTGGCGTGGGCGGTAGTCGCCGGTGACGAATTGGTCGATATAGTAGTCGTAGAGTGGACGGTGTACCACGAACTCCAGCGTACAGATAGAGTGGGTAACGCCCTCGAAATAGTCGGATTGACCGTGCGCGAAGTCATACATTGGATACACGTTCCATGTGCGACCCGTGCGGTGGTGAGGATGGGTGGTGATGATGCGGTACATGATTGGGTCGCGGAAGTGCATATTGGGATTAGCCATGTCTATCTTCGCACGGAGCACCATCTTGCCATCTTCGATTTCGCCATTTTGCATGGCTTGGAAGAGGCGAAGGTTCTCATCGATAGGACGGTCGCGGTATGGCGATGCTACACCGGGTTCGGTAGGTGTACCTTTCTGCTCGGCGATCTGCTCAGCAGTCTGCTCATCTACATAGGCTTTGCCCTGTTTGATAAACTCGATAGCGAGGTTGTAGAGCTGTTGGAAATAGTCAGAAGCGTAGTAGATATTGCCCCACTTGAATCCCAACCAAGCGATGTCCTGCTGGATAGAGTCCACATATTCCACATCCTCTTTGACGGGGTTGGTGTCATCAAAACGAAGGTTGCAGACACCGTTGTATTTCTCGGCGATACCAAAGTCCATGCAGATGGCCTTGACGTGACCGATATGCAGGTAACCATTTGGCTCAGGCGGAAAACGTGTCTGAATACGTCCATCGTTCTTACCTTCTTGTAAATCTTTTTCTACGATCTGCTCAATAAAATTGAGACTTCTTTCTTCTATTTCCATTATTCTTGTCTTTAAACTTTAAACTCTAAACTTTAAACCAACGCGCTGCGTTTAATTATATCCGCGGACGATGCCTCGTGGCGAGCCTTTGACGAAGTCGAGGATAAGGTCGCGTTCGGGGCTTTGTGGCAAGGTGGTCTCAATCTGCTCTACTGCTTGGCTGACGTTCAAGCCAGAGAGATATAGGATGCGATAGGTGTTTTGGATTGCTGTAATCTGCTCTTGGGTGAACGCACGGCGATTGAGTCCTACAGAGTTGATACCGCAATAGGAGATTGGTTCGCGGGCAGCAATGATGTATGGAGGAACGTCCTTATTGATCTTTGAGCCACCCTGAATCATCACATGTGCACCGATATGCGAGAATTGGTGTACCAAACTGCCGCCACCGATGATAGCCCAATCCTCTACCACCACCTCGCCTGCGAGTTGGGTCGCATTGGACATGATGATATGGTCGTGCAAGAGGCAGTCATGTGCCACATGGCAATATGCCATGATAAGGCAGTGGTTGCCTACAATGGTTTTGCCTTTAGAGGCTGTGCCGCGGTGGATAGTGGCGAACTCACGGATAGTGGTGTTATCGCCGATGATAGCATATGTCTTTTCGCCTTTATACTTGAGGTCTTGTGGGTCGCCACCGATAACTGCGCCCGAATAGATATGGCAGTTTTTACCAATACGTGTACCGCTATAGATGGTGACATTGTTGTCAATCACGGTGCCTTCGCCAATCTCTACATCCTCGTGGATACAAGAGAAATGTCCAACCGTTACAGATGGGTGAAGTTTTGCTTCAGGATGAATGTAGTTCATATCTTTTAAAGTTAAAACGGAAAGGTGAAAACTGAAAACTTATTTTCCCCAATCCTTGTTATTATTCATTTATTTTTGCTGTTTTCCGCTGCAACTTTGTTGCGTAGTCGTTTTGCGCATTGGGTATTGAAGGTATGTCCTGGTCGCAATGCAGCAATTTTGCCTTGGATACGGCAACCGAGCAACGACATGTCGCCAATAAGGTCCAGCAACTTGTGGCGTGCTGGCTCATTGGGGTAATTCAGCGGACTGAGATAACCCAACTTGTTGGCATCCAAACGTGGCTGCCCCAGTTTGTCGGTCATGTAGTCCAATCCCTCTTGCGACATAGGTGTCTCATAGATGACGAGGGCATTCTGCAAGTCGCCACCTTTGATGAGTCCCATACGCAGCAGTGGTTCAATCTCGCGCACAAAGCAGAAAGTACGAGCAGCAGAGAGTTCGCGCTTGTAATCAGCAAGGTTATGGAGCTCTGCACTCTGTTCGCGCAAGATACCGCTTTTATCATAAGCGATTGTTACCTCAGCCTCGTAGTGGTCGCATGGCTGAATCACCATCTTGTTGCCTCGCTCGGAGATATACTCGATGGGCTCGGTAACCACGAATACTTTTTGCTCTGCTTCTTGCTCTTGCAACCCCACTTTTTCGATGGACTGAATATAATACTTCGCACTACCATCTAGAATAGGCATCTCTGGTGCATCCACTTCAATAAGGCAGTTATCCACGCCCATAGCATAAAGGGCAGATAGCGCATGTTCTACGGTGGACACTTTCCATGCGCCACGCTCAAGTACAGTGCCGCGTTCGGTGGCGGTAACATAGTCGGCAATGGCTTCATAGGTAGGACGACCTTCGAGGTCAGTGCGACAAATGCGCACACCCGTATTCTCCTCTGCGGGGAGGAAGTTGGCGTGAATAAATAGTCCAGTATGTAATCCTTTTCCTTCAAAGGTAAAAGGTGCTTTTAATGTATGTTGTTTCATATTTATTCTATCTTTCTTAGATTTTTGTTTGTTTTTGAGTATACTATAAAGGTATAGTATGAAAAATCGCCGCAAAGTTACGAATATTTTTGGACATATGCAAATATATTCGTACCTTTGCAGCCGGAATTTGGATTTATATTGCTATGAAACAAAATTGCGTGCACATATTTACGCTTATTATTTTCTCCATTTCAGCCATTGCGTGTAATCAAACATTCTCACCTCCCAAGAGATACCGCATAGGTGTAAGTCAATGTTCAGATGATGCGTGGCGTACTAAAATGAACGAGGAAATGCAGCGGGAATTGATATTTCATCCTGAAATATCATTAGAGATACGCCATGCAAGTGATAATAGTCAATTGCAATGTTTGCAGATTGATTCATTTATCGCTGAAGATGTGGATTTGCTGATTGTTTGTCCTAATGAAGCTGAAGAGGTGAAGTCTGCTGTTAGTCGTGCTTATGACGCAGGTTTGCCGGTTATTGTAGCAGACCGACAAGTTACTGGCGAAAAATATACTGCGTTTATAGGTGGAGATAATTATGCTGTGGGCAGACACATGGCCAATTGGTTGCAAAGTTGTGCAGAAAAACTCGCAGCCACACCCCAACAACCATTGCAGGTTATTGAAATAATGGGGTTAGCAGGTTCTACACCTTGTGTGTGGCGTCATGCAGGATTAATAGATGGGTTAAAGGGTATAACAAACGTTAAACTAATGGGGTCGGGAAATGCCAATTGGTTTGCAGCACCTGCAAGAGTGGTTGCAGATTCACTGCTCAGATGCTATCCCGAGACCAATGTTATAGTAGCTCAAAACGATATTATGGCTATTGCAGCTGCTGAGGTGGCAGAAAAATTAACTTACGCACGTGACTTATATGGTGACACGCGCGGTTCCATATATGTGTTAGGCACAGATGCTATGACTGGCGAAGGAGGCGGTGTAGAGGCAATCTTGCAAGGTAAAATAGATGCTTCAATTACTTACGCGAGTAGAGGGGATATGGTTATTCAGACGGCAGTGAAGATCTTAAATAATGAACCATATTTACGCGATACTATTTTGCCTATCATGCTTGTTGATCCCGCAGTGGCAGAGACAATGCAACTGATGTCGCATGAAATAGAACACAATATGGCAACCATACAAGCCCTGCAACATCGAATAACATGGTTGCGCGACATGTCACAGCTGCAAAGAGTATTACTATATGCTACCGCAGCATGTATAATTATTCTTCTCATGCTATTAATCGTCGTGTGGTGGGAATATAACTATAGGCAAAAGGTACGAATCGAAAGAGAAGAACATGCCCGCACTGTAGCCAATCAACAACGCCAGTTAGAAAATATCATGGCAGAATTGGAACGAACCAAAGCATCTCAGTCACATGATGAACAATTTACAAAACGACTGAAGGAGCAAATAGAATTAAATCTTAGCAATAGCGAGTTTAGTGTGGAGATGCTTAGCGATGCATTGGGTGTGAGTAGAACGCAACTTTTCAGAAAGACAAAACAACTCATGGGTGTTACCCCTGTTGACTTGATACGCAGAGCCAGACTGCGAAAAGCACAACAATTGTTGCTTAATACTGACACAAACATACAACAAGTAGCATATGAGGTGGGATTTACTTCTCCATCCTATTTTACAAAATGTTATAAAGAATTTTTTGGACGAAACCCGAGTAAAGAAAGTATAGAATTAGACGAGTGACATAAAAATATATTGTAAAACATACAAGGTAAAAATAAACGACAAGAAAGTATAAAAAGTGCCAGCAGTGCAACAAATGTTGTATTTGTTGGCACTTTTGTTTTATCGCATATGGTGAGATTATGATAATTTTGCGACCGAAAATGAACTATTTTCACAATATTTTAGGTGCAAGAGGTCCATTTTTTAGCAAAAATCACAAATTTCAATCATACATAATATGAAACACAAATTATTACTTTTCTTATTGATGTTAGGCACTTGTGTGCCTGCTATCTTTGCTCAAGCCTTAGAGGTTAAAGGTGTAGTATTAGATGCTAATACTGAAGAGCCGATTATTGGCGCAACCGTTTTGGTGGAAGGTGCGCAAGAAGGTACCATTACCGATTTTGATGGTCAGTTTGCCATTTCAACACAAGAGGGGACATCCCTGCGTTTTAGCTATGTGGGATACAAAGAAGTAGTTTTACCTGCCAAGGCTATTATGTCGGTGAAAATGGTGGAAGACAATGAACTGTTAGAGGAGGTGGTTGTTACTGGTTATACCACCCAGCGCAAAGCAGACCTTACAGGTGCTGTGGCTGTGATGGATATGAGTAAACCCACTAGTGAGGCCAGTGCTAGTGCTCTCACTTCCATGCAAGGTCGTTTACCTGGCGTGCAAATCACCACTGACCCTGCTCCAGGTGCAGGAGGGACAAGCATCCGTGTACGTGGTATGAGCACCATCAACGGCAACGATCCGCTTATTGTTGTGGATGGTATTCCTACCACTGAGAATCTCAATTCGCTCAACCCTGCAGACATCGCATCTATTCAGGTTTTGAAAGATGCTTCTAGTGCCAGTATTTATGGTTCGCGCGCGGCTAATGGTGTTGTGATTATCACTACCAAACAAGCACAGTCAGACCGTGTTTCGGTCAATGTAGGCTACTCCGCTACCTCCCAAACCATAGACAAACTTCATACAATGCTCAATGCCGAGCAATGGGGACAGGTGTATTGGGATGCTATGAATAATGCAAATATGTCGCCATGGCATAAATTTTATGGATTTGCTCCTGAGCCAGAATTGGTAGAGTATCTTACTAAAGATTCTTTGGTGAAAGCAGGTGATACCGATTGGCAACGTGCCGTATATCATACAGCTTGGACGCATAATATAAACGCTTCTGTAGCTTACTCTTCTGAAAAATCAAAGGTGTATTTCTCTGGTAACTACATCAACCAAGATGGTTTGATGGATTATACTTTCTACAAACGTTTCTCTACTCGTTTGAATTCAGAGTTCAATGTAGGTAAATATGTAAAAGTAGGTGAGAACTTGATGATTGCACGCTGGGATGACAACGGATTTAGCACTCAAAATGACCGTGGTATTCCTTACACTGCGATGCGACAACATCCTGTTATTCCTGTTCTTGATGCAGAGGGTAATTACACTAGTCCATTGCAGTTAGCGAATTCAGATATTGCTAACCCTGTACATCAGCTCTACAATGGCCGTGACAATAATACGCAAAGTTGGCGCATTTTTGGTAATGCATTTTTGGAAATAAATCCTTGGTTAGAGGGTCTATATTTGAAGACTAATATTGGTATTGAGCATGTACAATATAATGGTACATCATACAATAGAAAGATTGAGCCATCCGATGTGAATAGTATGTCGCGCAGCTTTGGTCAAGGTGACACATGGACATGGACCAACACCATCCGCTACGAGAACGTATTTGGCAAGCACCACGTAAATGCATTGTTTGGTACGGAGGCCATTGGATATAAGTACGATGGTTTCGATGCAAGCAAACAACAATATGCATTCGAGGATAAATATTATATGGTATTAGGAACAGGTGAAAAAGAGCCAGTTTGTGGTGGTGGAATAAACGAATGGGCTTTATTCTCTATCTTCGCTAAAGCGGACTATAATTATGCTGACCGCTATCTTTTCTCTGCTACCATCCGTCGAGATGCTACTTCACGTCTCTATGCAGAGAATAATTCTGGTATCTTCCCTGCATTTTCTGCTGCATGGCGTTTTACAGAAGAAAGTTTCTATCCTGAGAACGAATGGTTGACTAATGGTAAGTTGCGCTTGGGTTGGGGACAAAACGGTAATGCGGCTATCGGTGACCTATATTCTGCGTATAGCACATATGCATATACAACCGGTAATGCTGCTTATGATCTCTATTCTACTAACAAAGAAACAGTAGCAGGTATCATAGTGGCTTCTACAGGTACCAAAGACCTGAAGTGGGAAACCACTACTCAGCTCAACGTTGGTTTGGATCTCGGTCTATTCAATAACGACTTGAACATCAGTGCTGATTGGTATCTGAAACAAACCAAGGATATGCTTACTGTGCCTCCTGTACTCTCTGTAGCTGGTGAGAACGCTGCAATCTGGCAAAACACTGGTAATATGGACAATATGGGTGTTGAGGTGAGTCTGGATTACCATAGCCCTGACTACAATGGTTTCAGTTGGGCTGCTAACTTCAATATCTCTCACTATCGCAACAAAGTCACTAAACTCAATAACTTCGTTAAAACCATCGGTGGCGATATTCGCCTTATTGAGGGAGAAGCAATGGGTGTATATTATGGTTATGTAGTAGATGGTATCTTCCAAAACCAAGAGGAAGTAGATGCACATGTTGCACAACAGGGTAAGGACGTTGGCCGCTTCCGTTATAAAAATCTCAACGGCGACGATGTGATTGACGAGAAAGACCAAATGATTATTGGTGATCCTAACCCAGATGTAGCTATGGGTCTCAATCTTGATTTGAAATACAAAGGTTTGACGTTGAGTTTATTCTTCAACAGCGAAGTAGGATTTGATATCTACAATACCACTCGTCGTCAATTGGACTTCATGAGTTATGGTATATCTTCCTCCAACCGCGGGGCAAACATCTTGAATGCTTGGACACCAGAAAACACAACAGCTACTATTCCTATGGTTTCTCTCGCGGATAACAACAATGAGATGCGTATGTCCACCTATTTCGTTGAGGATGGTTCATACTGCAAACTCAAATACATCAAGTTAGGATATGATTTCCCTAAGGTGGTTACTAAAGCTATTCATGCACAAAACTTGAATATTTTCTTCCAAGTAGAGAATGTGTTTACAGCTACTAAGTATAGCGGTTTGGATCCAGAATTGCCTCTCGGTGCATATGGAGCACGTGTAGACAATGGTCCATATCCACGTTCACGTAACTTCAGTATGGGTCTTAACTTGGCATTCTAATAAAGAAACATAAAATTTCATCAATAACTAAACATACCAATACATAATATGAAAAAGTATATTTATATAATATGTGTAGCAGCAGTTAGCATCTTTACTGCATGCGAGGATATGCTTGATAAAAAGCCTTATGGTCAGTTTACTGCAGACCAATTGAATGAAGAGGCAATAGAAGGTTTGTTAGCAGCAGCATATGCAGGATTGGAAGCGCACTACTTTGGTAATAACGAAGCATTTGCAGGTCCTTCTACCAACTGGATTTTTGATGTACGTTCCGATGATGCTGTGAAGGGTGGCGAGCAAGTTACAATGGAGCAAAATATCCACCAATTAGAGATTAGTAACCTCACAAGTGATAATGTAAGTAATCTCAATAAGTGGCAAAATAATTTTTATGCTATTGCCCGTGTACACAATGCTATGAAAGCTATCAATGATGCTTCTATCAGCGATGATGCCAAGGCTATCTACCTCGGCGAATTAAAAACCCTACGCGCATGGTACTATTTTGATTTGATTCGTATCTTTGAGCGTATCCCTTATTTTACGGAAGTAGATGATCCTAACACTGTACGTATTGATAAATACACACGTGAGCAGATTTTCGATTTTATCAAATCCGATTGCTCGGAGGCATATGGCATGTTGCCTGAAAAGGCTGCTAGTGCTGGTCGATTCAATCGCTATGTGCCTGCAGCTATCCACGCCAAAGTTTCTGCACAAACGAGTAGTTGGGGCGAGGTAATACAATGGACTGACATTGTAATCAACAGCAAGAGATATAGTCTCTATAACAACTATTTGGACATGTCAAAAATAGCATATGATAACAAAAACGAAGCTATTCTATCTATCCAATTCTCCACAGCAGACAATAATGCACACATCAATTGGTGCAATTTGCTCAATACTACTTATTCTGCGGGTAACCTCTTCGGTACAGGTGATGATTTCTTCCTCGGTTCACAAAACTTGGTTGATGCCTTCCGCACCGATGCGAATGGTTTGCCATACTTAGATCCTGCTTCCACACCTGCAGATCGCGTATCTGCTTCCTACAAAGGTAATGTAGATCCACGTTTGGACTTTACAGTAGGTCGTATCGGTATGCCATTCCGTGGACACGAATATACCGCTGCTTGGTGTCGTGCAAAAGCACTCTATGGCGAGTACTCTGGCAAGAAAGGACTTATTGATCCATCTTCACCAGATATGGTACAAGGATTCCCTTGGGGCGCAAGCGCATTGGACTTCAAATTAATCCGTTACGCCGATATCCTCTTGCTTAAAGCAGAAGCATTGATTGAGACCAACGAAAACTTGCTTGTCGCTCGCGACCTTATCAACCAAGTGCGAGAGAAAGCAAAACGAAGCGTGGATGTCAACTATGTGCCTGTAGACATCAACCCTGCTAAAGCTAACTACAAAGTGGAATCATATACAGATGAAAACTGCACTTGGAATCAAGACTACGCACGCCGCGCTGTTCGCCACGAACGTCGTGTAGAATTGGCTATGGAAGGACATCGTTGGTTCGACCTTGTACGTTGGGGCAATGTGGTTGAAGTGATGAATAAATACTTTGAAACAGAAGTAAAATACCACGAGTATTACGAAGGTGCTGAGATGACTGCGGATGAAATATTCCTGCCAACACCTTATGATGAAGTAAATAATTCAAATGGTTTGTACCAGATTGAAGATTAAATATCACTCTTTTTTATTAACCTATTAAAAAAACAATGTTATGAAGAAATTTTTCTTTTTGATGGCGCTTGCTTGCATGGTGTTGAGCGCTCACGCAGAGGCCACTATTGGTTATCTGATGACTATGAACAAGAAGGAGGCATTTCCTGCTGAAACTTTCGAAGGCGTTGATGAGAAACCAGAGTACAACGCTGCTGCTTGGTTTGAGACTACCTACATTAACAATGGTACTGGTCGTTATGTGACTCTTCCTGAGGCTGCTATGGGTGACCTTTCTGCTCTCAAAGCTATTTGGGTAAACGTTGATCGAGTTGATCTTGCTGACCTTGAGGCTGCTGGTGTAACTGCTGACGTAGTGGCTGGTTTGAAAGCATATGTAGAGAATGGTGGTAATTTGTTTGTAACCAAACAAGCTAACCAAATCATCTACCAAATGGGGCGTATGGGTTACGAACCTAACTGGGGTGCTGGTGGCTACCACGTAGGTGGCGACAACTGGCAAATCAACCCACACCTCTGCTTGTGGCCACCTATGGGCGGTGAGATTGATCGTTCAAACCACCCTATCTTCAAAGGTTTGACTACTGAAACTCGTTCGTTCGACTTTACCTATGAGGGTGATTCAGCTGCTACAACTGTACCTTACACCGTGTTCCCATTAGTAGGTGCAGTTTCTCGTACCGACAACAACAACTTCTGGATTGACTATTTCCGTAAAGATCCTATGACGGGTGGTAAAATGGAAGAGTTAGAGGGTACAACTCACTATCAAAATGATAACGTACTCCGTTTGACAGATTATGAGGCAGACTGGAACCTCACCGTACTTTCTGTATGGGGTCAAGTACTCGACAACTGCTCTGGTGGTTTGGTAGTATTCCACCCAGAGGGTGACTTCAAAGGTACTATCATCTCTTGCGGTTTTGCTGCATACCAATGGGGTACAAGCAACAACTTTATCTCCAATGTACAACAATTGACCGCTAATGCGTTGGACATCTTGACTGGTAATGTTAATACCGGCGTTGAGAATGTGACAAACAATCGAGTTGTGAAAGGCGTTTACAACTTGTTCGGTCAAAAGATTGAGCGCGAGAACATGGTTCGCGGCAACATTTACATTGTAGATGGAAAAAAAGTAATCTATTAATATCTTTATTTTTACACACTCGGCCAGTTTAACGACTGGCGGAGTGTGTTTTCATTCTCTATGAAGCATCTTTTATCTCTTTTTGCATTGCTGGTGTTCGTATTGAACGTCCATGCTGAGGTCACTATTGGCTATCTCATGACCCAAAATGACAAATCTGCTTTTCCTGAGGAAAGTATCAATGGTATTGCACAAAAGCCTGAGTATCATGCTGCCAACTGGTTTGAGCAGAACTATATACAAACTGGCAAAGGTAAATTTATCTCGCTAAACGAGGTGACTACTGCCGACTTGAGTGCACTCAAAGCAATATGGGTGAATGTGGACAGAGTAGGACTGAGTAATCTGGCGGCTACTGGTATCAACAGCGAAGTAGTAGCAGTTCTCAAGAAATATGTGGAGAATGGAGGTAATCTTTTTGTCACTAAACAAGCCAATCAAATCATCTACCAAATGGGACGCATGGGCTATGCTCCTACATGGGAAAGTAATTCATATGTGGCAGGCAATGATGTATGGCATATCAACCCACACCTATGTTTGCATCCTGATATGGGCGGTGAAATAGACTGCTCTGCTCATCCTATCTACACCGATCTCTATACACAAACACGCTCTTTTGAGCACAACGGAGTTTACCACGAATTCTCCGCTTATCCATTAGTGGGGGAGATTACCCGCACTAATAACAATAATATGTGGGTAGACATGTTTCGTAAGGACCCTACTACTGGCGGACAAATGGCCGCAAAAGAGGGATATACCCACTACAACAACCTTGACAAACGTCGTTTGACGGATTTCGAGGAAGATTGGAATTGCAAAGTATTAGCCGTATGGGGACAAGTATTAGATGCTTGTTCTCCTGGTTTGATTATATTTAACCCCACAGAAGATTTTAAAGGGCAAATCATTTCTTGTGGTTTCGCCGCTTATCAATGGGGCACCGACAATGATATGATAGCCAATGTACGTCAATTGAGTGCAAACGCTTTGGCTATATTGACTGGCGAAGAGCCAGGAATAACGCTTCCTCCTGACACTACAACCTCATCAGGCGATAGAATATTCTATATGGATATGGAACTGGAAGGCAAGTACACCAAAGAGCATGTTTCCGCTCAATCTATTCGTGTACCATGTACCGCTACTGATCCTATAGCAGTAGATGGTGTAAAAGGGAAAGCGATTCGCACAGATGGCTATTCTACGTACATGAATATCGCACTCAACGACACACAACTCCAACTAATCGACACCAATGCTCTGACTTTCTCCCTATGGTGTGCAGCACAGACCTATCCTATGATGCAATTGGATTACGCAAGGAACGTGCTCTCTACTATTGCGGGAAACATGGATGAACCCAAGCATACTGGTATGGCTTTCCGATTGAGTTCTCAAGGCGACTTACGTTTTGACGTCTTCCTCACTGACGGACAACGTGTAACTGTCAATGCTCCGAATAAATTGCCACATGCCGTATGGAACCACCTTGTTGCTACCATCACCGACAAGTACGTTTATCTCTACCACAATGGTGAATTGGTGGGATATACACCTTATTCAGGGAAGATAGCGATGGGCAATTCAAGCATGATGATTGCTAAACCCCGCGAGTCGCAACAGCAATGGGGTTGCCATCTCAATACATTCAATGGTATCTTAGACGAAATAGCCATAGATACGTATGCATGGGGAGCTGAGCAAGTAGCAAAAGAGGCTGGAGAATTAGCGGGTAAAGAAGTCGATTTGAGCATTCCTTTTCAATATTTCAAGGACAATATCATGCGTCCTCATTTCCATGGTATGCCTTCTTCTAACTGGTCTAATGAAACGCACGGTATAGCATACGAAGATGGAAAGTTCCATGTTTTCTTCCAGAAAAATGGCAATGGTCCGTATATGTCGCGCTTGCACTGGGGACATATCACTTCTACCAATCTTTGTGAATGGAAAGAAGAAACGATTGCGCTCTACCCTGATAAAAGTTATGATATCAAGGGTTGTTGGAGTGGTGCGGTGATTAATGATCCCGATGTTACCAACAATGAGACTTGGCTAGTATATACCGCTGTGGATAATGCACGTGCGTCTATGCGTTTTGCACGTCCAACGGATTCTACTTTTATGCACTTTGAGAAAGTGCCTACCCATGCTATCAATGGTATCCCAGGCGGGTATTCTAGCGATTTCCGTGATCCATATTACTTCCGAAATGGTGATAAGGCATACTTGATGGTAGGTTCGAGCAAGAATGGTATAGGATGTACCATACTCTTTGAATGGAATGGTACGGGGTGGACACACAAAGGTGAATGTTTTGTGGGCTCATCAAAAGCCGAATGTGGCGAGTTCTTTGAGATGGCAAACATTACTAAGATTGGCAATAAATGGCTATTCACTGCTACACCACAGGGGCCAAGTCTGGGGGTACGCAACCTCTATTGGGTAGGAGAAGTAGATGAGAATGGTAAGTTCCTGCCCGACCATCCATCTGCCAAAACCATTGAGTTTTCTGGCTTTGCACGAGATGGCTATGGACTGCTATCGCCATCCATCATACAGCACGAAGGTAAAACCATTGCTATGGGTATTGTACCAGACAAACTCCCTACCGAAGAGAACCGAAAGATGGGATGGGCACACTCCTATTCACTTCCTCGTGAGTGGAGTATCGACGAAAACGGTGACTTGATTCAAAAACCATATACTGGACTCACAGCATACCGCACCGATACAGCAGTAATGATGCAGAATTTTGACCAGAATGGTGTATTGGCATTAGATCCTGCATCGGGACGCGGGTTGGAAGTGTGTGCTGAGTTTATCATATCGGAGCATATCACTGGCTTCGAATTACTCCGCAACCACTACGGAAAAGGGGTAAAAATCTATTTCGACCCGATGGAGCAAAACATCGTAGTGGATATGAAGTCCGTATCGCGCAAATCCAACGATGGACATCTATTCAATGGCAAGTATGTTTCTACCTTGCCTCAAGTATTGCGTCCAGGAGAGAAAATGAAGTTGCATGTCTTTCTTGATCGATCTATCTTAGATATCTTCATCAACGACCGTTGGGCATCATCTGTGCGTATATTCCCTACCACAGATATTGCTACGGGTGCAAGTTTCTATACTACAGGTGAAACGCATGTAGAAAGCCTAGAAGCATACATCATGGGTGATGGATATGCGCCTGCTCCCGTGATGGTAGGAGTGGAGCAATTAACGGTTGATGATAACGCTAATACGGCTATCAAGTATCTGCACGACGGACAGATATACATCAGTAAAAATGGGAAAAAATACACCATTTTAGGGCTCGAACTTTAAATACACTTAATCATATGAAACATACATTTTTACTAATCTTATTGTCTATTGCTTCGCTTGGTTCGAGCATGGCAAACGTGGTTTATCAGAAATCAGGTCCTCACAACATGCATATTCGTGTAGAGGGCGACTACCGTTATTTACTCCTCCCTATTGGGGATAAGACACACGAATACCGTGTGCAACTCATTGAAAACAACCAATTGCATCGCTCATTGATTATTCGTCTCGCCAACGAGGGGGAGATAGACTATTATGTGCCATTAGATTTGCAGGGGATTGACCTCAACGCTTTCCATCTCAATGTGCGCTATGGCAATGAGCCCATTGCTTGGGATAAGATTCAAGCAGTCAATAGCTACGATGCTAGCAATACCGATCATTACCGTCCAATCTTCCACCACACTCCTCAGTGGGGCTGGATGAACGACCCTAATGGTATGTTCTACGACGAGCAAAATGGGCTGTGGCATCTCTATTATCAACACAATCCCTATGCTTCTACATGGCAAAACATGACTTGGGGACACTCTACGTCAAAGGACTTGCTGCATTGGGAGCATCAGCCATTGGCATTGGAAGTAGATGCCAACGGTGCTATTTTCTCTGGCTCGTGCGTAGTGGACAAAAACAATACCGCAGGCTTCGGTGATAATGCAGTCGTGGCGTTCTACACCACAGCCGCAGAGAGCCAAAACCAATCTATGGCATATTCCTTAGATGGTGGTCAAACTTTCACCAAGTATTCGGACAATCCGATTATGGTGGATGAGATTCCTGATTTCCGCGACCCTAAAGTATGGTGGAACGAACAAACCAGCGAATGGAACATGGCGTTGGCATGCGGACAAGAGATGCGCTTTTATGGCTCCACCAACCTCAAGGATTGGACTTTCCTCTCTGCTTTTGGCGAGGGCGTAGGTAGTCATGGCGGCGTATGGGAGTGCCCCGACTTGATGCGCGTACCTGTGCGCGGTACCAATGAATATAAGTGGGTATTGCTTTGCAATATCAACCCTGGTGGTCCGTTCGGAGGTTCGGCTACGCAGTACTTCGTAGGCGATTGGGATGGCAAGCAGTTTACCCCTGTTCTTGAGAATGGCGAAGTGCTTACCAAATGGATGGACTACGGCAAAGACCATTATGCTACCGTATCTTTTGCCCATGCTCCACAAAATCGCAACACGGTTGTTGTATGGATGAGCAACTGGCAATATGCCAACGATGTGCCTACGATGCAGTTCCGTTCTGCCAACGCGTTGCCACGCGATATTGACCTCTACCGCGATAGCGAGGGTATCTATCGACTGGGCGTAAAGGTTGCACCCGAAGCGACTGCGCTCAAAGGCGAATTGGTAAAAGCAGGCAGTAAAAACGTCAAACCGCTCGCAGCGACCGCAGTCATCGAGGTAGAGGTGACAGCCACCAAACGCCCTGCTACCATCACACTCAGCAACGCAAAAGGCGAAAAAGTAGTGATGACCTACGACTTCCAAGCGCAAACCTTCAGCATGGATCGTACACAATCGGGACGCTGCCAATTCAGCCGCGATTTCGCTGCAAAGACTACCACGCCGCTCTTTGTCAAATCAAAAAAACATACTGTGACCATCTATCTTGACAAATGTTCTGTCGAAGCATTCGACAAACAAGGCCATTGGGCAATGACCAACCTCGTATTCCCTACTGAGCCATATAGCCAAGTGGAGGTAAGCGGCGGAAAAGTGAATGTATATTCTATTAATTATTAAAACGCATAAGATACAATGAAAAAGTCTTCTTTTGGTGCACTCGTAGTAGTGATGTTATGCTTCTTTACCATGGGATTTGTGGATCTCGTGGGTATTGCGAGCAACTATGTACAAAGCGATTTGGGCTTGACCGACTCCCAAGCCAATATTATGCCTTCGCTCGTGTTCTTTTGGTTCCTCATTTTCTCCGTGCCAACGGGTATGCTGATGAACAAGATTGGCAGAAAACGTACTGTTCTGCTATCCATCATAGTCACTGTTTTATCACTCCTTTTGCCTATCTTTGGCAATTCTTATCCATTGATGTTGATTGCCTTCTCGCTGTTGGGTATTGGTAACGCGCTGATGCAAACATCGCTCAACCCTTTGGTATCGAATATCGTTACAGGAAACTTGTCCTCTACCCTCACTTTTGGTCAGTTCGTCAAGGCGATTGCCTCTTTCCTCGCACCTTATATCGCTATGTGGGGTGCTACACAGGTGATTCCTGCTGGCGAGTTGGGCTGGCGTGTGCTCTTCCCTATCTATGGCGTGATAGGTATTGTGGCTATCGTCTGCTTGGGGTGGACCCAAATCAACGAAGAACCTGTGGCGAAAGGTAGCAATATTATCGATTGCTTCAAACTGCTTGGCAAACCATTCATCTTGCTCTGCTTCCTCAGTATCATGTGCCACGTAGGTATTGATGTGGGTACCAACACCACTGCGCCTAAGATTCTCATGGAACGTCTGGGCATGACATTGGCGGATGCTGGTTTTGCTACATCGCTATACTTCATTTTCCGTACTATCGGCTGCTTGAGCGGTTCTGCTATCCTGCGCAAAGTGCCTGAGAAAGTGTTCTTTGCAATCAGTGTGGCTATGATTATTGCGTCGATGATTCTCTTGTCTGTGGCACAAACACAGTGGTTGCTCTATGTGGGCATTGCATTGGTGGGATTCGGCAACTCCAATATCTTCTCCATCACTTTCGCACAAGCGTTGGCACATGACCCTGAACACAAAAATGAGATTTCTGGTCTCATGATTATGGGTCTATTTGGTGGCACCATCTTCCCACTCGCAATGGGCTTTATGAGCGATGCAATGGGCACATTGGGCGCAGTGATTGTTATGATGATAGGCGCAGCATACTTGGCTGGCTTTACATTGAAAATTAAAAAATAATTTTTACAATGAAGAAATACGTTATAGGATTAGGTGAGGCATTGTTCGATTGCCTACCTTCGGGTCGCAAACTGGGGGGTGCGCCTGCAAACTTTGCTTATCACGTTTCGCAATTCGGTTTTGACTCATGCGCTATCTCGGCTATCGGAAACGATGAGTTAGGACAAGAGATTATTGACACTTTCGACAAGGTGGGACTGCATTATTGCCTGCCCAAAGTGGATTATCCTACGGGCACTGTGCAAGTGACCCTCAATGAGCAGGGTATTCCTCAATATGAAATCAAATTGGGTGTAGCCTGGGATAATATCCCACTTACTCCCGAACTGACGAACTTGGCAAACCATGCTCAGGCTGTTTGCTTCGGTTCGCTTGCACAACGTTCGGAAGTGAGTCGCGCGACGATCCAACACTTCTTAGAGAGCACTCCAACAGATACGCTCAAGGTGTTTGATATTAATCTACGCCAACGCTGGTACAACCGCGAGGTGATTGAGGCTTCGTTGCACCACTGCAATATCCTCAAGATCAACGATGAGGAGTTGGACATCGTTGCGCCTATGCTGTTGAGTGTGACCACCGATCCTACCAATTTAATTGCGGCGGATAAGGAGAAGACGGTACGTGTTTGCCGTGCATTGATTGAGCTTTACGAGCTGAAGATGTTGATTCTCACTTGTGGTACCAACGGTTCGTATGTGATTACCAAGGATAAGTGCAGTTTCATTGACACGCCTAAGGTGGAGGTGGCTGACACGGTAGGAGCGGGTGATAGTTTCACAGCGGCTTTTATTGCTAAGATTCTCAGCGGAGCCACTATTGAGCAAGCTCATGAGGTGGCAGTGCAAGTGAGTGCATATGTCTGCACCCAATCGGGTGCTATGCCATGCTTGCCCCAAGAGTTTATAAATTGATTTGTTTGCTATTACTTTTCTGAGCAGCACCCCACACGGTGCTGCTTTTTATTTATGGATTTATATACATGTTGACACCTATCGTTGTAATCTTACTGTTTGTTAGTTATTTATAATTTTTTGATTTGATTTTGTTTTTTACTCACCAATGCAGTTTTCTGCATTCTTATGAGTAAAAATAAAATATAACAATCTGATTTTTAACTATTTTTGTAGGCACGTAGTGCCGTATTTTTGTTTCCAATATAATCCTCGAATTGTCAATAATTGACAACTTAATTGACCTTCATTGTCTTTATAATAAAATCAGTGTCAACTCGTATATAGTTCCCTTTTTTTATGTGATAGTGTGAAAGTTTGGGTTGTTTGCATCTACAGCGCAGCGAACTACTACCAGAGGGATCGTACTCTCATCGTACCCTCATCGTA
>JAZNJW010000003.1:0-84154 GCA_045578255.1 Paludibacteraceae bacterium | reverse complement strand
ACGGACAGCAAAAAAAATAGGTACAACTGCTGCAAATCTGTATGATTTTTTAGTTGAAATGGCTATCTCTGATTGAGTAAAATAGTCCATTTTTAGCACTTGTGCGCAGAATAAACTTGCAACCGCTTTATTATTAAGCAGTTGCAAGTTTTTATTTGTGCGCCATATTTTTTGTGCACATTCCAAAATGGCAGTACCTTTGCACCGCAATTTGAAAACAACAACTAACTAACATTATTAACCACTAAAAAATTACAAGTATGAAAAAATTAATTATTTTCGCATTGTGTATTTTAGGAATATGCAATGCCCGCGCTGAAATGATGACGGAACAAGAGATCATCTTAACCGAAATGGCTACTATGCATCCATGGGATAGTAATAAGGAAGAAGAGAAACCATTTCCTCCCACTGGTCAAATAGAATTCCACGCGTCCATTGATGGCAACCAATTATTCATAGGAGCAGACACAAGTGTACATGCGTATGCTGAAGTAATCAATCAGAGAACAGGCGAAGTGGTGGAGGAAGAAGAGTTCGTAGGTGAAACAAATATGTATATTCCTCAATCAGGAAATTACGAACTATATATCTATTCAGAAGCAGGAACAGTAATGGCTGGTGAGTTTTGCGTGGAATAAATTTCATAAATACTTTTTACACCTTTAATCAAAAAGTGTGTTCACTGAGTGAATCTTGAAAATTGTACCTTATATATTCATGTTAAACTCATTAGCCATTATTTTTAGTAAACTTATTTTATTAATCAACTAATTATTACAATTATGAAAAAAAATATTTTTGTTGCAATTTCTGCCATTAGTGTTTTGGCTGCAAGTCTATTCTTGGCAGCATGTTCTCCCAAATCAAGCAGTCTCAATCCAAATGAAGATGCCATGCTCATAGAATCAACACAGCAATCCCAAGAGACCAGTGCGGAAGAATGGGAGGGATTCTATGCTGCTGTAGAAGAACTGAATGCCACATTCTTCCCCAACAATCATTGTGTATGTTACGCTCTCGCAAGTGATAGCATAGATGATACCGAAGAACTAAAAAAGAAAATTGTTTATGCGGATATAGATGGTGCCTTAGAGGGAGCAGGTCTCGGAGCTTCAATTGGTGGCGCAACAGGAAGTATTCAAAATGCTTGTATTGGCGCGATAGCAGGTGCTGTTATTGTTGGAGCTTATGAATCTTATAAAACATATGATTTATCAAAAAGTGAAGCTTCGATTACAACAAAGTCATTACAAACGATTACTCAGATTGATGGCACTTCTATTGGTGTCGAAATTGGCATGAAGCATAACATACTCATTGACAAATTAATAAGAAGAAATGTTACATTCGAGAATATGTCGTATCAACAAGCAATAAGTCTATTAATTGATAACTATGAGACTTTCTTTTCGCCTATTGACGCTGCAATCGAAAGCGCATTATTAGGTAGCACCAATGCAAAAGCACAAATTCCCAGCGACAACGTGATTCAAGCCAATCAAAATTTCAAGCTGGCAACTGCAAGGTTAAGCATTACAAATTTACACAACTACACCACCCAATATTTGAGAATTGTAGATCGCACCATTTCAAACGATACCGATAAGATATTTATGTCCACTCACGCAGGTCAATTATATTATAGCACCGCATTGTGGGTTGTACGATAAAAATAAGATAATATGAAGACAATTTTTAAACACCAACACAGCCTATTTAGTTATATCTCATTGATATGCCTCCTATTAGCTTCTGAAGTGAGAGAGCGTATAATATGGATTGATTTATTGCATGTCGTGATTGTATTATGCGCGTTAGGTGTCTTTGTATATCAAATACACAAACAACAAGAGATTGGACTTTATGGCGTTCTGGGCATAATCCTCCCGACATTGTATTGTATAGGTATTCTATGTACACCACTTTTTGAGATGTCACTCTATGTGTGTTGGGCATTACTATTCATCAGTATGCTGATATGTATGTACCAATGTAAGGATGAAGATGCAAAAGCCATTTCCTTATTGCATTTGATGTATATGACATGTTGTGCATTAGCTATCCCTGTCTGGCTGCGGTTTTAAGTCAAAATAGATACGTAACAACATAAAAAAACTAATGACCAATCTTGAATTTAACGGTTGCATCAGTTTTTATTTATAGCAAAATTGCAAACTATTGATTAATAATAGTTTGCAATTTTACATTTTGAAGCATCGCATCAGTTTTTATTTTGGTCATATCAAAAAAAAGCAGTACCTTTGCAGCGGATTTTGAAACAGACATTTATAATCAATACAAAAGCGGACTGCAAATGTATCAAGCAGGATAGAGCTTGATGAGCATTGGTTTAGCAGTAGATGCTGCATTTCTCACCTACTCGGCAGTAGGTATCTACTATTGGGCTAAAACTTATGACCCAGAACGTCCTACTATGGGTTTGCGTGGGTATCAAACGCATGAAAAATAGATTTTGGAGAATACAACCCACCATCAATGGTGTTGGATTGACATATAACTTTTAATAAAAACCCTTTATTTCAATTTCAAATGGTTATGAAATCAAAAGTATTATTGATGTGCATGGTATTATGCGCTATGGCAACAGGATTTGTGAGTTGCGAGTCAGTGGGTATAGGCAAACGTACTGCCTTAATCAATCTAGCGGAATTGGGCAAACAGATAGATTACCAGACTAAAGATGAAGCAGAAAAGATAATCAGTCGAAAAGGTTTTGTAAAGTTCTATGAAGAGCGTATAGAGGGTAGTAAATATTCGGATGGAATAATCTGTTATTCCAATGGTATGCAATTAGATAGTACTATGACCGAAGATGAAATAATTGCTAAGATTCGCCTACAAAAAGAAAATGCTACTATCCTCATAATGGATTACAAATTGAAGGATGAAAAAATGCTGGTAGAATTATACGCAACATACATTCTCCCTTCCAATCCAATGAAAGATTATAAAAAGTTAAGTAAAGATCTTTACACGCATCATGTAGTTACCTTCCCATTTCAATCAAATGAGCCCAATCAGGAATTAAGCCAATTTTACAAATGGAGTGGCGCCGTGATAGGAGAAGATGAAGAATGGTATGACTATAGCAATAATGATGAACTCTATGCATTCGCCGTGCAAACAGGAAAGATAAGTCAAGAAGATTACGATGAACTGATGTCTGACCCCCATGAGGATGGTTTTCGCGATGAGTTTGAGCAAAAATTAATGGAGCCATATGAGTTGGTATGGGAAGAAATATGGGGTGAGAATAGCAACGGAGATATTAGTTACGCCTCATTGGAAATAGAAAATGATTATCCTGAAATTGGCAACATGACGATTGCTGTATGTGGTTGGTGCGGGCAAGAGCTATCGCATCCTCAACCATTAGACTTGGTAAAATGGATGCGTAATAATGTATGCAGAAAGAAAAACTAATATCAGATAAGAATTAGCTCTACGACGGAGATACAAAAAAACACGAATTTACACCTCAACTATACAAAATTATTGTACTCAACAACAGATTGACACAAAATAATTTGCATATATCCAAAATATTGACTACCTTTGCAAACGAAATGAAAATAGAAATTTATAAAATTAAAAACAACAACATCGTATGAAACAAAAAGTATTTTTAATCGGCATCGCAATATGCACTATCGCTATGGCTTTCGTGAGCTGCGAACTTATCGATAATGAACATTCGCCAATTGTTGGCCTTTGGGCAGTAGAGGGCGATAAAAATCGTACTGTAGAGTTTGACCATGACAAGGCAACCATTGTATGTTACGATGAAAAAGGCGAAGTGTTTAGCAAAAATTACTTTGAATACGTGATTCAAAGACATGCCATTTATTTTGGGGTCTATTCGCCCGACCTGCAACTATATGCATACGAATGTGAATACCATCTCGAAGGCAACAAACTGATTATTAACGGATTGAATGTACTATTATATTACGCAAGCACTGTAGAACCACCTGCTGGATTTGACGCAGACGTCGTTCTCATAAAAAAGTAAAGCAAAATAGCTATTCCATCATAACAAGGTTGCCGCATGGCAACCTTGTTTCATAATATTGGCACAAAAATTGTAGAATTATAATACAAAATATTGTATTATTTTGCATATCTCAAAAAAAAATCGTAACTTTGTCGCGAATTTGGATATATGGGCAAAAAAAGCCCCATATGGAATTATGAACGGAATAGAAAAAATAGGAGAATACTTTTTGCTGATGGGGCGAGTGTTTCGTGTGCCCGATCGCTGGCGTATGTTCTGGCGACAAATGAGCAAAGAAATGGAAAAACAAGGATTGCAGTCCATTCTTATTACGCTGATCGTGAGCGTATTTATGGGTGCAATCATGACCTTGCAGACAAAACTAAACACAGAAAATCCGCTACTACCTGCCTACTCTACTGGTTTGGTGACACGCGACTGCATTTTGCTGGAGTTCTCAAGCACAATCTTGTGTTTGCTATTGGCAGGTAAAGTGGGCAGTAACATCGCATCCGAGATTGGTACCATGCGTATCACTGAGCAGATTGATGCCATGGAGATCATGGGTGTCAACTCCGCTAACTACCTGATATTGCCAAAGATAGTAGCGTTTATGGTGATGATGCCGCTGCTGGTAACACTCTCTATGTTCATGGGATTGTTAGGCGGTTATGGCATTAGTGCCATCACAAACGTATTGCCGATTTCGGAGTATCTGCTGGGTATTCAGTATGCGTTTATACCATTCTATGTGTGGTACTCGTTTATCAAGACAGTGGTCTTCGCGTTTGTGATAGCGAGTATGGCTTCGTACTACGGTTACTACGCACGAGGCGGCGCACTGGAAGTGGGTAAAGCAAGCACTAAAGCCGTGGTAAACAGCAGTATCGTGATATTGCTATTGGATGTGGTGCTGACAAATTTGATGCTTAATTAAAGGACGCCTCTTTGAGGTTATAGGACGCCGCAAGCGGCTAAAGGTTGAAGGTTAAAGATATGAACAAGTTGAATCGTAAAATCGAATTTTTATTCGTAATGATTGCTCTGTTTGGTTTGAGCAATTGTGAAGGCAGTAAGTTAGATTATGAATTGTTGGAAACTCGAATATTTTCACTGAGTATACCCTTTAATGCTATAGAAGTACATGATGGTTTTGAAGTAGAGATGACCACGGCAGTGACCTCCCCCACCGTCACTATCCCTGCGTTTTTATACGAGAATATGGAGTTGTATGTCGTGGAAGATAGGTTGGTGGTTTCAATAGATCGAAGCATAATAAAGAAATGCCAGATGAAATTGCAAATACCTATGAATGATTCGCTTAGAGAAGTTCGTTTGAGCGGACGTAGCAGTATGACATTGGATAAAACAATGCCAATCGATGAGATATGGCTGAGCGGCGAAAGCATGTGCCAACTCAATATTGAAACGAGAGACTTGGACCTTAAGTTAAGCGGCGAAAGCATGTGCCAACTCAATATTGAAGCGAGAGACTTGGACATTAAGTTAAGCGGAGAAAGCAGTGCTGAGATTGCAGGTATAGCCAGCGCAGCAGAGATAGAGATTAGCGGTGAGAGTACGTTGCAGGCAAGAGCACTAGATTTGGAAGAGATTAGCGGCGAGATGAGCGGTGAGAGTTTAGCCGATATAACCGTTTGTGGCAAGATAGAACTGGAGATTAACGGTGGTAGTACATTGGTATATGGCACCCCAGATGATTCTTGCCACCCAAAACTAGATTGCAAAGTAAGTGGCGAATCGGTGATTCGATCGAGATAAACAGCAAAAAGTGATTACTATGATAAAGGTAAAGGACGTCGTAAAGAGTTTTGACGGAAATGTGGTGCTGGACCATATCTCTGCGGACTTTGAGGACGGCAAAGTAAATATGATCATCGGTCAGTCTGGAAGCGGAAAGACCGTGTTGATGAAATCCATGATTGGACTTCACCAAATCAATGGTGGAGAGATTATCTTTGACACCCGCAACGGACAGCAGAATCTGGCAGCCATGAGCGAGAAGGAGGTACGCATGTTGCACCGCGAAGTGGGTATGCTCTTTCAGGGTGCTGCCCTGTTTGACAGCATGACCGTACAGGAGAACGTGATGTATCCGCTGGAGATGTTCTCAGACATGTCCCACCAGGAGATGGTGGAGAGAGCGCAATTCTGCTTGACACGTGTAAACATGCCAGAGAGAGCTTTTGGATTGATGCCAAGCGAGATTAGTGGTGGTATGCAAAAGCGTGTGGCGATTGCCCGAGCCATTGCCCTCAACCCACGCTACCTCTTCTGCGATGAACCCAACTCGGGTCTTGACCCAAAAACCAGTCTGGTGATTGACCAACTCATTCAAGACATCACACAGGAATATGGCATCTGCACCATCGTCAATAGCCACGACATGAACTCGATTATGGAGATTGGCGATAATATCGTGTTCCTGCGCAATGGCGTGAAAGAGTGGCAAGGTAGCAGGCACGAGATATTCCATGCAGAGAATGAGGCGTTGAATGACTTTGTGTTTGCGAGTGAGTTGTTTAAGAAAGTGAAGAGCGCTGCGCGCTCAGTTTAGAGAACGCCCTTTGAGCTGCGGTTTAATGTTTAAAGTTTAATGTTTAAAGACAATGGATATGAAACGATTGATTTTGACATTGTGTATAGGGTGTATGGTCTATGGTGGATGGGCTCAAAAGCCTGCTCGGGTACCAGCATACCCTGGTCCGATAGAACGTGTACAACCTGATGGTGATACCATCGTGATACGTCTTTATGGCGATGAACGTGGGCATTACATGACTACGATTGACCACTACTTAGTAAAAGAAAACAAAAAAGGATATATCTGCTATGCACGAAAAAAAGCAAACGGAAATATCGTAGCTACACGCAAAGTGGCACACAATGAAGATAAACGTAGTGCAGCTGAAAAGAAATATCTACAAAAAAAGGGCTTATTAAAAAGTAATATTCAAAAATAAAAATATGAAAATCAAACTAACAACTATTGCTTTATTTATGTTGATGAGTCTTTGCGTTTGGGCAATCCCCGCACGCAAAGGAGGGAAAAATGTGACTCTGAAAGATGGTAGTACCATGACCATTTATCAACATGGAGATGAGTATTTTCATTGGATGACCAACGAAAAAGGAGAATGGATTGAACACAATGCAACAGGAGATTGGGTGATTGTCCCCTCCCTCACTAAAGATGAGATTGCAGCGCGACGCGCCGCAGCACCACGCAATCGTATAGCCCAAAAGCAACAAGCATCCGAACTGAATATCGCCCCTCGCGGATTAATCATTTTGGTAAATTTCACAGATGTTGCCTTTGAAACGGATAAAGCGGAAATGGACAGTATGCTCACTGGACAAAACTATACACGCGACTATTCATACACCTACAATAAATATCAATACCATATCACCTCAGAGGGGTCTGCACGTCAGTATTTTTATGATGCTTCTTTCGGTCAGTATAATCCGCAATTTGACGTAATAGGTCCAGTGACAGTCAGTCAAAACGTAGCTGCATACGGTGGGAACACGCCTTCAGGCAACGACAAACTACCTGAAAAGATGATATATGAAGCATGCAAACTGGTAGATGATAGTGTAGACTTCTCACTCTATGACAATGATGACGACGGAGTAGTGGACTTTGTATATGTATATTACGCAGGATTTGGCGAAGCAGATGGTGGGGGGAATAATACCATATGGCCACATCAATATTATCTCACACAATATCGATATTTAGTATTAGACAACAAACAAATCGATCGTTACGCATGCAGCAATGAATTAAGTTTTTATACAAAACTGCACGATGGTATAGGGCCATTTTGTCATGAGTTTAGTCACGTCTTGGGGTTGCCAGACTTGTATAGCACAGAATATACAAACCACCGCACTTGTGTAGATTGGGATATATTGGATTATGGTCCGTATAATAATGATGGTAATACCCCTCCCACTTATTCCGCATACGAACGTTTCTTTATGGGTTGGTTGACACCACGTGTCTTGACTGAAAGTGAGATGGTGACATTACATGAATTGCAAACACACAACGAAGCACTGCTGATCAGCACCACGGGCGCTCATAACCTCATCGGAAATGATCCCAATCCAACCACCTTCTACTTACTTGAAAACAGACAACAAACAAAATGGGACGAGTATTTAGCAGGACATGGAATGATGCTAACAAAAGTAGCCTATTCAACGAGGACATGGGAAAATAATACCGTCAATAACAAAGCCAAAAATATGGGTGTAGATATTATTGAAGCGGATGGTATTGCTGCTGATTACTCGGATTATGGTAGTAATATTAACTACTGGGGCAAACCAACAGATCTGTTTCCTGCAGGCGCCATAGAATATTTAGAAATCGTTGACTACCCTATCAAAGATATTGAAGAAAAAGATGGCGTCATCACATTCAACTTTAAAGATGCTATTCCATCCAATACAGAAAATATTCGAGGAAACTACGAAGTACTTGCAATATACAACATTCTAGGACAAGCTATGTCCACCAAAGACATTCAAACCCTGTCTGAAGGCACTTACATTGTAAAAACAAACAAAGGAACAAAGAAAATCATTATCCGATAATGAAAATCATTTCGTATAATCTAAATGGCATCCGTAGTGCCATCAGCAAAGGGTTATTCAGTTGGTTAGAAGCAGAACAACCCGATGTATTTTGCATCCAAGAAAGCAAAGCACAACCCGAACAAATAGACGTGATGACCATGCAAGAGTTGGGCTATCAAAGTTATATCCACTCAGCAGAAAAGAAAGGATATTCTGGTGTAGCTATCTTCACGCGTATCGAACCTGACCACGTGGTTGTCGGCATGGGAAATCCCAAATACGACTGCCAGGGGCGTGTGATTCGTGCGGACTATGGCGACGTGACAGTAGTGTGCGTATACATTCCATCGGGCGAAGCAGAAGGTCCTAAATATGAATACAAGATGGACTTCTTGGAGGATTTCTTGGTATGGATTAATGAATTGCGCAAAGAAAGACCAAACATCGTAGTATGTGGCGATTATAACATTGCACACAAGCCAATAGACATCAATCATCCTGAACGTCAAGTAGGCGTCAGCGGTTTTTTGCCCGAAGAACGCGCATGGCTGAATCGTTGGGAAGCCAGTGGCATGGTGGACACATTCCGCATGTTCGACCAAAGTGGCGAGAAATATAGTTGGTGGAGTTTCCGCGCGGCTTCCAGAGCAAGGAATGTAGGTTGGCGTATCGACTATCATTGGGTGAGCAATCCACTGCGTGAGCGCGTGGCAAATGCAAAGATACTAGCCGATGTGGTACATTCGGATCATTGCCCAGTTAGTTTAGAGGTGAATAGTGAAAGGTGAAAGGCAAGAATATGGATAGACTAAGAACAGAACATTTATACAAGAAGTACGGCAAGCGTACCGTAGTGAATGATGTAAGTATCTACCTTGAGCAAGGTGAGATTGTGGGGTTGCTTGGCCCTAATGGTGCGGGTAAAACGACCACGTTCTACATGACCACTGGATTGGTATTGCCCAATAATGGGAAGATTTATCTAAATGATTTGGATATATCCAATATGCCAATGTATCGTCGTGCGCAATTGGGTATTGGATATTTACCACAAGAGGCTAGTGTGTTTCGCAAGATGACAGTGGAAGATAATATCCGCTCCGTGCTGGAAATGACACAGTTCTCCAAGGAATATCAACATGAAAAATTAGAGCAACTTATCAAGGAATTTAATCTTGGTCATGTGCGACACAACATTGGCGATCGTTTGTCTGGTGGTGAACGCCGTAGAACAGAAATTGCGCGTTGTTTGGCAATAGAGCCAAAGTTTGTAATGTTGGATGAGCCCTTCGCGGGTGTGGATCCCATTGCTGTGCAAGAGATTCAAGATGTAGTATGGCGATTAAAAGATAAGAATATCGGTATTTTGATTACCGACCATAATGTGGATGAGACACTGATGATTACTGATCGTGCATATTTGCTCTTTGAAGGAAAAATTCTTTTCCACGGCACACCCGAAGAATTGGCTGCCAATCCAGTAGTGAGAAAGAACTATTTGGGTCGCGATTTTGAACTGAAAAAGAAAACAAAAGTAGAAGAATAAGTGCATAGTACATCGCTTCATATTATCATGCCCGTAAAGGACTCTATCACAATTGCCGAAAGAGCCATCCGTGCCATTGTGGAGAGTGGGCATAGTGTGTGCGTGTTTGATGATAATTCTACATATGAAAATGCACAGCGCTTGGATGAGTTAGCAGTAGGATTAGGTATTCAAGTAGTGCATATATCTGATTTAACGAATCATCCTTCGCCCAATTATCGACTTGTGCTACAGCGAGCACAACAAGAAGCAATCGCCAACAATCAGCATCTGATTATTGTTGAGAGTGATGTGATTATACAACGTGACACGCTAAAGAAGATGGCAATGGAGGTACAACCTGGCATTGGCATGGTAGCAGCGGTGACGGTAGATGAAAACAACGAGTATAACTTCCCTTATCACTATCTCCGCCGCTTACGCTATCGTTGTTTACCTAAACAAACTATTGCCACTAAAAAGCGTTTCTCTTTCTGTTGTACGTTGCTTACCAACGAACTACTACAAAAAGCCGATTTCCAATTGCTTGACCCTACAAAAAACTGGTATGACGTTGCCATATCGCATTGGTCGGTGCAACTCGGTTTGCGCAATTTGCTAATGTTGGGTAATCCCGTATTACATTTCCCACACGCCTCACGCCCATGGAAACGGCTGAAATATACCAATCCTCTACTCTATTATTGGCGCAAAATCACCCAAAAGAAAGACCGTATATGAGCCCCTTGGTTAGCGTCATAGTTCCCATATATAATGCTGCGCCTTTCCTCAGAGAGACGTTGGATAGCATTATCGCCTCTACCTATCGCCCGATTGAAATTGTGATGGTAGATGACGGCAGCAAAGACAATAGCCTGAGTATTGCTCAAAAATACTGCGCCAATCATGCAGAATGTACAGTTATTGCACAAGCCAATCAGGGCGTTTCGGTGGCACGCAATAATGCGATACGCCATGCCAAAGGCATGTATATATTGCCTGTAGATGCTGATGACAAAATAGCAGATACATTTATTCAAAAAGCTGTAGAAGTAATAAAAGACAATCCTAATATACGTGCAGTGGGTTGTCGCTGCTGGATGTTTGGAACTATCAATAAAGAATGGAAGTTACCCGAATTCAGCCATGCCCTACTCGCACGAAAAAATATGATTCCCGCCACCGCGTTGTATCGTAAAGCCGATTGGGAACGATGCAGAGGATACTGCGAAGAAGAAATATACCGCGAGGATTGGGACTTTTGGTTGAGTATAATGGAATTAGGTGGTACGTTCTACAAACTAGATGAAATACTATTCTACTACCGCATTTCTGCAAACTCACGCCGTAGCCTTGCTAAAGGAAAAAAGAAGCGTATAGTTGATGCCATCAATCGTCGGCATCCAGCATATATGCAAAAATATTTGGGCGGTCCGCTACACTACCACCGCTCTTGGTCGCGTTTTATCAATTTCTTCCGCAGCGAAAAGATTGTAGGCGATTATGCAACTTGGGATGAGGGAGAAATCATTCATGCAAAGCGCAATATACTACGCAACTATAGGGGCTCCATTTCCAAAGAATTTGCAACCCCTTCTTGGTGGCGCGGGATTGTATATGGTTGGTTTTGCAAATCAAAGGCACAACGTAGCTATGAGTATGCGAAACGATTAGCAAACTTTACTCCACCCCCCATCGCCTACCGCGAAATCCACTACTGTGGAATCCTTCGCCAAAGTTGGTACGTCTGCAAAGAATCGGAGTGCAAATACACTTTCAATGATTTGATTCATGACAAGACTTTTCCTAATCGCTCACAAATACTTCAGGCGATAGGACGTTTTACGGCGGAATTATACAAACGCGGAATCCAACATCAAGATTATTCTGGCGGGAACATTCTCTTTAATGAAGATGGGAGCAAAATTGAAATTATTGACCTCAATCGTATCAAATTTCATCGCAAAATGCCTTTAAAGAAGGGATTACAATTATTCGAGCGACTCAATATTGATAAAGATGCACTCTCTATACTTGGTGCTACCTTTGCGCAAGCCACAGCAATCGATGAAACATTTGCTGTCAACTATATAATCACCCATCGCTGGAAGAAACACATAAAACAAGGAATAACCAATTTATATGACTAATTTTCTGCAAAAATACAAGTCTTTTATAGGGCAACTCAATTATATCCTTTTCTTAGTAACAGTAGCGCTATTACCTTTCCCACAATTAGCACTACGTTATGCCATTGTGGCATGGTTTGCGACATGGGTTTTCGAAGGGCGCTTTCTTAGCAAGCCGATGAGACAAGATTGGCATAAATCGATACCCTTCCTTATGTTTGGAACATGGTACCTATGGAAAATCATCTCTGGTTTATGGGCAGCAAATATAGATGATTACGGCTGGCAACTGGAACGATACCTATTTTTTGGATTGCTTGTACCAGTGGGGATATGGGGAGTAAATGCACGGTATGATTGGAAACAGATTTGCAAAGTACTCGCTATTGCATGCGTAGCAGCAGCAGCATTATACACATTTACTTTGTTTTGGGTTATCAATGCCAACACTTTTTATTCGGAAATAGGAAATGATTCCTTTGTTCCGCTTACCTTTGATTTCTTTGAAGAAAAGATTTCTTATCTCAAACACCGTTTATTTCTTTGTAGTACCGAGATGATGGGTATAATGGCTCTGCTATATGTGCGCAAAGATATAATAGAGAAATTCGGTAAATTCAAAGGATGGTTGCTCATTGCTGGCGCAATTATCATTATGGTAGCCCTGATTTTGGCAACGGGTTCACGAGCATCCATTCTATCTGGTATTGCGTTGATTGCTGTTTGGATGCTATACAGGCTTCCTATTCGCCACCTGCGCTATAAAATCGCACTTATCGTGGTGGCATTTGGAACAGGTTTATTCGTATTGAGTTTGCACCCTCGCATGCAAGAATTCAAATATGACCAATTGCTATCTATTCGAGATATTGACAAAGAGGATAATGTTCGCTTAAATATTTGGGGGTTAGCATTAGAAGATCCTCATGATTATTCGCTTTATGGCTTGGGCGCAGGACAGAGTACACAGTATCTCCAAGAGAAATACGCCAAAGCCGGACTAACAAATTATATCAAACGCGGCTATGCGGCACACAATCAGTACCTTGCCGAATGGATGGAGATAGGTATTCCTGGTTTAGTATTCTTTATACTCGCTTGGCTTAGCATTCCATATTTTACACAAAAAAGAGCGCGTAAATCTGCAATGATGTTATTCACGCTTTACGCACTCAATATGCTTACTGACTGTATGTGGGGTATGTTCGACGGTATCGCTTTATGGTGTGTTTGGATGGTTCTTATCCGCCTCCAATCCGATACGCAAACTGATGAGCAACCCTCGAGGGATACACAATGACATAGAGGTGCGACTATCTTGCATAGTGGCAATCCCTCTATCATTGGTCCAATAAGGATATGTAGGATGGTCATAACCATCAAATACATACTCTGTCAATGCTGTTCCGAAGTCGTAGATATTATAGCACGTCACATCCAATTGGAAAGGTACTTGCTTAATCCACCAACGACCTGTCATACGCAAGTCAAAATTGAAGAACGCATCTTCTCGTTTGCCAAAAGCGCCGTTTGCCATATTGATTCCTTTTGCATCGTTGCCACATAATGCTACTTGCGTGTGCCCATCTACCATCACAGGTTCAGCTACAAAAGTAGCAAATGGCTGACCATCTTTGAACTTACCATTCAAGCTGATTGAGAAATACTTGCAAGCATTATATGTAACCTGCAAACGCAAGATAAAAGACTTATCTTGATTCAAGCGGCAATTTCCTTGATAAGGTAAGTTGCCGTAACTCATCACTTTATACGCATTTGGATTTGCACTCGACTCTGCTAACACACCAATGTTATTATGTAGCGGACCATTACCAATCGTAGAGAGTCCTGCCATCAAATAACTCTGCCATGATACACTAACGAACCATTTCTTGCCTGTGTACGAATACTTCGCTACGTTCGACATATAATAAGGTGTACGTCCGCCCACCGTACTGCTCATCAAATCCATTGGTTGCAGACCTACTGTATAATGTTTCTCACCCTCACGCCAATAGTACAAACCATCTTGTTCAAACATATTCGCCTCTAAGCCATCGCTATAATCGGTAAACCACATGTTATAATACTTGCGAATGCTAGACAGCAGCGAGAATTGATGCCTTGACTGCTTATCGAAAGTAAAGCGAATAGGGATATCCAATACGGCATATGATGGCTGATGTGCCCATAAGTTCTTATCTATGGCATGATATTTGCCTCCCGTTGTGGCAAGCAAGGTGCCATCCGCATAGCGAATCTCGCCATTCATATAATCATTGCTCAAGTATTGCACCTCGTTCATAGTGTAACTCATACGATTATGCGAGAGGTTCAACCCCATTTGAAACCACCAATTGGGCTTCCAGTCCATGGCAAACTTAGCCAACCAATTGGGGCTTACCACCGATTTGCCATTCAACAGTATTCCGTCCAACGAAACGCCCAAATGCGCTTGCATACGTAGTCCACGCGCCAATTCATATTCCGCCACTACCATAGCTTCATTCTCCAACAACCCCGCTCCATAAGCCGATGATTGCCAGTGATATGTGTATAGTGGTGTGCGCGATTTATCGGCTATACTTTGCATATACATATCGTTGCTCCAAGTCGCGGTAGTCGGACTGAAATGCACAAAAGAGTTATACCCTGAAGCATGTACACGCAACCATGGCAATAAACGCTGATCATATTGCAACGACAAACTTGCCTCATTTGTCTTACCATCAGCATACCATGGGTCAAACGCCTCGCCATCGTGGTCCAATAGATTGCGAGCAAACGACAAACTATCATGCTGCACATCGCTCAAAGCCCAGCTCAGACCTGCCACCAGTCTACCACCATTAGCAAAGGTCTTGCTTCCATACACTGCAGCCGTATAGCCTAAAAAATCTGCCACTTCATTGCGATTATACAGCAACTCCGAATACATATCTCCCCTACCCTGCGCTACAAAATAATAGTTCAACTTATCCAGCACATTATTCGTTGCCATAGGCAGTTCGCCATCCAATTGCGCTGTATAATAGGGACTTGCATACATCCCAGATATACCTGTGTGGTCAAATGCTGTCTGCGTGCGCGAACCATATTGAGCATACGCATGTTGATAATACCGTTTGCCATACGCAGGAATAGCGAAACTCGCCTCCACACTACCCGCACCTATCACATGATTACGCATCTCTATCGGGCGACTATCCATCGTTCGCTCTTCACCCGATGAGTGGAACAAGTTGATCAACTCACATGTTCCAGGCGATATACCGCCCAAGTTGCCTGCATTACCTTTCAGTGTCAGCGATTGGCTTTGATAGGCGGCATCTGTAAAATGAATCTTGCCCTCGTGGTAATTCAGCACATAGTCCGTGCGTAACATATTGGTATACAGCATAGTACTGCCCACTTGATAGCGGCTATCTATGCGCATGCCATTCAGCGAATACTTATTCTGACGAAACGAGTTGCCTGCAATCGAAAAGATATTCATATCGCCCAAGTTCCATTCGCCTGTGGTTTCCGCTTCATACACCACATAATCCGAATAATTATCCAGATAATGTCCTAAATCCCCATTGATATACCACTCGCGAAAGAACTCGCTACTCACGCTATCTACTCCAAAAGACGGAAAAACCTCAGCATGCAATTGCATACCGAGGCAAATCATAATCAAAAGTGCAAACTTTTTCATCCAAACAAATTCTTAAAGAAATTTTTCTTATCGCTGCTGCCAGGTCGCACATTCTCGCTCTTTTGCAGTTGCTCAATCATCTTCTTCTCGTCCTTGTTGAGGTGCTCTGGAATATACACACCCACGTTAATCAGCATATCGCCTGTGCCGTATTGGCGGGCATATTGGTCTATCATAGGCAGACCTTTTCCTCTCATTCTCAGAACCTTACCAGGTTGCGTGCCAGGGGTGATGGTAATCTTCGCCTCGCCTTGCAAGGTTGGTATCTGCACTTGTCCACCTAAGATAGCAGTCGGCATATCCAGCAGCAAGTTATACACCAAGTCGCTACCATCGCGTAAGAAATCTTTGTGCTCTTCTTCCTCAATCAGTACCAGCAAATCGCCATTCACGCCGCCATGAGGAGCCGCATTACCTTTGCCATGCACTGGAATCTGCATGCCACCAGCCACACCAGCGGGGATATGAATCTCAATTATTTCCTCCTCACGCACTACGCCATTACCTTGGCAATGTGTACACTTATTTTTGATGATTTTGCCCTCGCCATGACAGGTCGGACACTCATTTTGCACCTGCATCATACCGAAGATACTACGTTGCGCACTCACCACACGTCCCGAACCTTTACATGTTGGACATGTCTCCACGTTGCCGTCCGCGCTACCTGTGCCGTTGCAACTCTTGCAGTTCACCATTTTCTTCACCTTGATTTTCTTGTCCACACCTGTGGCAATCTCTTCCAAGGTTACTTTCACACGAACACGCAAGTCGCTACCTCTACGCACACGCTGACCGCCGCCACGACTACCGCCGCCGAAGAAACTGGAGAATCCTCCGCCACCCATGCCCCATGATTCGAATAGGTCACCGAATTGCGAGAAGATATCTTCCATGTTCATGCCGCCGCCACTGAAGCCAGCACCACCCATACCTGCATGACCGAACTGATCATAGCGTTGGCGTTTCTGCGGGTCAGAAAGCACCTCATATGCCTCGGCTGCCTCTTTGAATTTCTCCTCAGCTGCCTTGTCACCTGGATTTTTGTCAGGGTGATATTGCACCGCTTTCTTGCGGTACGCCTTTTTTATCTCATCCGCACTGGCGTTCTTCTCCACGCCCAGCACTTCATAATAATCTCTTTTCTCTGCCATAATCTTATTCTCCTACGACTACTTTCGCAAAGCGAATCACTTTTTCGCCCAAGGTGTATCCTTTTTGTGTACAATCGATTACTTTACCTTTTTTGTCTTCGCCTGCTGCAAAAGTGGTAATTGCCTCGTGCAAATCGGTATTAAAATCAGCATCGGTTGTATCAATTACTTTCACATCATTTGCCGCCAAGAAACCGATAAACTTATTGTAAATCAATTCAATGCCTTGACGAACTGCCTCAATATCATCGGTCTTTGCCATCGCATCTTTGGCGCGTTCAAAGTCATCAACAAGGGGCAGCATATCTTTGAAGATACGCTCACCAGCGGTGGTCATCAATTCCAGTTTCTCTTTGTTGGTACGACGACGGAAGTTGTCAAACTCTGCCATTTGACGCAGTTTCAGGTCTTCCAACTCTGCCACGCGTGCTTCCAATTCTGCCACTTTGGCTTGCAGCATTTCGGTCTCTGACACTTCTTCAGTTTGTACACTCTCAGTGTTCTCTACTTCCACCTTTCCGTTTTCAGTTTGCACATTTAAGTTTTCCTGTTGATTTTCAACAGGTTGCTCTACATTCTTTTTATTTTTATTCTTCATCATAGTCTAATTTTATTACTTCGTAATACTATACTTACAATCTCCGTGCCATAGCCCTTCCGACTGCCATTATGGCAGATTAATCATAACCCACCACTTGCAGCTTGCGCACACAGCAAAGTTTATCACTAATCACTTATAGTTCATAATTTACACTTATCTTCCCGCCATCAACTACGGTAGATATACGGTAGATATACGGTACATACACGGTAGATATACGGTAGATTAGTATATGTATACTGTAGGAACATCGTATATATCATATAATTACGATATTTCTACTAAAAAACAAAAATATACCTCAAATTATTTTGCCATCTCACAATTTTTCACTACCTTTGCCCTCATAATTCAAAATTCATAATCAACATTACCATGGCACGTACCACACTCTCTCATCCTTTTGACTCTATCTCTGGCAAACTCGCCTCAAACGATAAGATTGTCATGCGCACTCGCAATGGTCGCACTCACGCTTATGTAGTCAAACATCCGTATAAAGGTCCTGTGGCTCCTGAACGTCAACGCACTATCACCGCTTTCAAGGACGCTGTCAACCAGACTACGGTCATTTTGAACACCCCCGAACTCCGCACCGAATGGGAGGAGAAATTTGCTACCTACCGCAAGAAAGCTGATCGTTATCCAACCTCCTACCCAAAGCCATACACCACTCTCCGCGGTTTCATCATCGGCTCATTGATTCACTCCTCTAAATAATTAAATCACACCAAAATGCAATTTTATTTGTATATTTCCCAGAAAAGTAGTACCTTTGCGGACCAACAAAAAACAAACTCTATCCCCATATTATCATGAAAAAGATTTTCTATTATTTCATTTGCGCTATTGCGTTGTTTATGGTATCATGCGCCTCCAATGAACAAAAAGCAAATAAACTTATCAAGCAGTATATGTTTGAGAGTTTATATGATTTTAAGAGTTACGAACCGACTAAAACTATTATAGATACTTTAAAACCTGATTTATATATAGATGAAGAAGTGCTTGAATATGCAGAAACAGGTATAAAGTATGGAATGCAAATCGAGGAACTAAACAAAGATGTAGAAGATGCAAAAGAAGATATGGAGTTTGCATCTTCAATGAATCGTCATTTCTCTTCTTCCTACGGCACGTATCAATATAATGAAGCCAAAGAAAGATACGAAAAGAATCAAGCAGCACTTAATTATGCATTAAGAGAAACGCTGGTTTGTATGTATAATATTCTTTGTATAAAAGAAGATATAGAACAAAATCCAATAAATGAATTATCCGGTTGGAAAGTTAAGCATAAATATAGATGTAATACAAGAGGAGGACATATTGCTCTTGGAGAGAATATATTTATTATGGATAAAGATTTTAATGAAATTATAAAAGTATATGAGGCAGATGAAATGCCTTACGCAGGATATGTTGAATTTATAGACAAGATTCTAGAAGAAGCAGACAAAGATGCATTATTGGCTAAAATTAAAGAATTAGAATCTATGAATTAAACTTGCATACTTACTTAACACAAATAAATCTCAAAAACAACAACTCCCCTGCAAATCATCGACTTGCAGGGGAATTGTTTTTCTCAGGTAACTTATAATATCTCCATCACTTCGGAGAGCGATTGGAGAATATAGGTGGCAGTCTGTTCTGTTGTGTCTTGGCTCTTGGTTCCTTGCTCTTTGTTCTTTCTAATCCAGATTTGGTCAATGCCAGCATTGATAGCCCCTTGAATATCGGAGTTCCATGAGTCGCCTATCATGACAGCTTCTGCTGCCGATACACCATTCATACGTAGTGCCTCCTCATAAATGCGTGGATTAGGTTTCTGGCAACCCACTTCCTCGCTCAACACGATATGCGAGAAGCAGTTGCGCAGTCCACTCTTATCAAACTTCTCGTACTGCACTTCTATAAAGCCGTTGGTCACTACCGTCAGCGGATATTTCTTCGCCAAGTAACGCACCAACTCCTCTGCTCCAGGCAATAAGGAGAAGTATTTCGTTGTCAAATTCAAAAAGTCCTCGCTCATCTGCTCCGCAAGAGCAGAAAGTGCGGTGTAGGATTGTATTTGTGAAGCAACCTTAGTGCCGTGTAGCAAGGGATATAAGAAGCGATCCACACGCAAAAATGCTTTGGTTACTAAGTCCTTACCATATTTATCCCACAATTCAATATTATGCGGTTTGTAGAGCGACACGAACTCCTCATGCGAAGCAAAATAGTCACTTAACTTGTACTTGTCGTACATCTCTTGGAGTGCTCGCTTCGCGGCACCAACAAAATCCCCTATTGTATCATCCCAGTCGATAAAGACTGCTTTGTACTGCTTCATGTTAGAACTCCAATGTGATTTGACCATTGATAAGTGGCGTTTTACCGAGGTGTTTATATGCCAACTCGGTCGCCTCACGGCCACGAGGAGTGCGCTTGATAAAGCCCTCTTTGATGAGGTATGGCTCATAGACATCCTCTATCGTACCTGCATCTTCACCCATAGCAGTAGCAATGGTATTCAAGCCCACAGGACCACCTTTGAACTTATCAATAATCGTGCTAAGTAACTTATTATCAATCTCATCCAAACCGAAGGTATCGATATTCAATGCCTCCAAAGCATAGCGTGCAATCTCCAAATCAATGGCTCCGTTGCCCTTCACTTGTGCAAAGTCACGAACTCGGCGTAATAGCGCATTGGCAATACGAGGGGTACCACGACTGCGGCGTGCAATCTCGGCTGCCGCTTTGCTGTCGATATGGATACCCAAGAGGCGTGCACTACGCTCCACAATCCCAGCAAGGATATGTGCATCATAGTATTCTAAGTGGCAATTGATACCAAAACGCGCACGCAATGGACTGGTCAGCAGACCGCTTCGAGTGGTGGCACCAATGAGCGTGAACTTGTTAAGGTCGATTTGTATCGTGCGGGCAGAAGGTCCCTTATCTATCATAATATCAATACGATAGTCTTCCATCGCAGAATATAAATATTCCTCCACAATGGACGAAAGGCGGTGAATCTCATCAATGAAGAGCACATCGTTTTCTTCAAGTGAAGTAAGCAGTCCCGCCAAGTCGCCTGGTTTATCGAGCACAGGACCTGAAGTAACCTTAAACCCTACCCCCAATTCGTTGGCAATGATATTGCTGAGCGTCGTTTTACCCAAGCCTGGAGGGCCAAAAAGGAGCACATGGTCAAGCGACTCACCACGCATGCGCGCTGCTTCTACAAAAATACGCAAGTTGCTGACAATCTTGGACTGTCCCGCAAAATCATCAAAACGCAAAGGACGCAAGGCATTGTCTTGCTCCTTCTCGGTCATCTGTCCCCTAATATCAAAATTCTCATTCATTGTTTGTCGCTTGCTTAAAAGTTTCCTCTAGATTTTCTATCTCTGGTATAGGTTTGTCCACCTTGATCTCACCATGGTCAATAATAATAACTCGCGTACACATCTGCTTGACTTCCTGCAAGATATGAGTAGATAGAATAATGGTGCGCTGCTCTCCCATCTCACGAATTAACGCACGTATATCTTCCAATTGATTAGGGTCAAGACCTGTGGTTGGTTCATCTAAAATCAAAAGTTCAGGATTACCAATCATCGCTTGCGCCAAGCCCACACGCTGGCGATAACCTTTGCTGAGTTGTCTAATCTTTTTGTTAGCTTCTGCCGTCAAGCCGACGCGCATGATAAGGTCTTCGACCAATTGACTATGAGATATCGGCAATTGGCTATTAATGCGAAGTCCTACGAAAAAGTGCAGGTACTCACGCACGTACATATCCTCGTATAACGGATTTTGCTCGGGGAGATATCCAATAGATTCGGGCACATTTATCCCCCACCTAACCTCCTCATCAGGAGAGAGAGAATCACTCCCTCCAAGGGAGTGTTGCGATGAGTCTGCATCCCATACCCCCACTAAGATTTTCATCAAGGTGGATTTGCCTGCCCCATTGGGACCCAACAACCCAACAATCTCTCCATCAGCGATAGAAAGACATATATCTTTCAGCACATGTTGCTTACCAATATGCTTATTCAAGTGGGATATTTCAGTTGCCATATTTATTTATGAACAAATCTGGTGCAAAGGTACAAAAAAATCTGCACATATGCAAATCCTTCTATTATTAATGTTTGTTGATATCTATCTCATTCATCAAAACTAGGGCTGTCATAGCTTCTACCACTGCCACTGCACGCACTGCCACACAGGCGTCATGACGCCCCGCATTCGGTAATTTCGTACAAGAACTATCGCTCCGCGATAGCGAATACTCATCACCTTCATTCTCTCCTATATTCAGTTTATTTTCAGCAACTACATCAGTCAACGCAGCTATTAAGGTCTTTGGCGATGATGCTGTGGGTTTGAACACACAACGAAAAACAATAGGCGTGCCATCGGAAATGCCCCCAGCTATACCGCCAGAGATTAGTACAGAATCACCCGACAAATACATATCACTGCCTCTCATCCCAACATTATCAAATCCCGAACCATACTCAAAACCTTTGCAAGCATTAATACTCATCATAGCAAAGGCCAAATGTGCTTGTAACTTGTCAAAGATGGGTTCGCCTACACCAACAGGCAATCCCATAATAGTACATTCCACTATGCCGCCTATACTATCGCCATCTTGGCGTACTTTGCATATATACTCTTCAAAATCAGATGAATTGGTCTTATCACCCACTTGAACAAGTTGGGCATGGATATGTATATTTTGTTTAGCAAGGATTTGTTTAGCTATCGCACCTGCCACCACACGCGAAGCCGTCTCACGCGCAGAAGCACGACCGCCACCTCTGTGGTCACGGATACCATATTTCTCTTGATACGTCCGATCAGCATGTCCGATGCGATAAGAATGTTTTAGCCACTCATAGTCCTCAGGGCGCGCATCCTTGTTGCGAATAATAAAAGCTATTGGCGTACCAAGTGTCACACCATCAAGCACACCACTCAACCATTCCACTTCATCTGTCTCGCGCAGAGCTCGAGGTGATACACCTGTCTCTCCCCTTTCGCCGTTCGCCTCATCGTCTATTCGCCCTGCTCTGCGGTCTAACTCGTGGCGAATCATCTGCATATCGATACGCAATCCAGCAGGCACACCATCCAGCACACCACCAATTGCTCTACCATGCGACTCTCCAAAAGAAGTGAAAGAGAAATATGTGCCAAAAGTATTCATCGTTTAATAAATCGTACAATTTGTGTGCCGATTTGCAACAAATAGGTACCTGAAGACAATTCTGATACTTGAACGTGATTTCCATTTCCCTCTTGCAGCAAGCGTCCCTGCATATCGTATACACGCAAAGGGAACGCTTCCGCACCTTCTACAAAAAGTACATCTTGTGTAGGGTTCGGATATACCAAAATACTATTTTTTTCCACATCTTCAATCGCACTTGGAGAGGATGTAGAAAAAGTAATCTTGCGTATATGTGCTATCTGCTCCGAAGCGAGCAGATAACCAGCTTTGTCAAACAACTGCAATTCATCACCTTCAAACACCCATTTCCCGATAAGAGCTACATCATGCAACTGTTGGGCATTATTATTTGTCTGAACAACAAGATTAGCAGCAACCATTTGCATGGAATACACAATAGCAACAATTAAAGTTATTCCGACTTTCATCGCAAAAAAATAGTTTGGATATGATACGACATTATACAATTCATGCTGCAAAGGTAGTAAAAAAAAAGTATATTTGCAAATATTACGAATTTTTGATAGCATTTCTCACTAGCATTTGGAAATTTGCAAAAAAAATCGTACCTTTGCACGTTTTTTACCATAAAGATGTTAGAACGCCTCTTCAGGGCGTAAAAAGTCAATAAGAGCATAAGAGAAAATATAACATGAAAAAAATACTTTTTTTACCATTACTCTGCTGGCCATTGTGCCTACTGGCGGAACGTATCGAACCTATTCCGTTCGGTGACATGGAACAATGGACTGTACGATATATCCAAGAATCCAAACTTTTGGGAGGCAACACCAAAACCCTATATTGTCTTGACCCTACTGACACGATTCATAAAAACGCTCCATATATTTTTGGGCAACATGGTAATCCTTGGTCCACTAGCAATGCCTATGCAAATGTAATTGGCATTGAGAAGGCAGCGGGCACGATGTCACCCGAAGCACGCAGCGATGGTGGAACATGCTGTCGATTAGACGTAGACATGTTAGGAGTAAGAGTAATGGGAATGATTGATATCCAAGTACTTGTAGCTGGCACGCTATTCACTGGTCGCAACATAGAACCTATCACTACCGCAGCAGACCCATATCAAAATATCGACTTTGGCGTTCCGTTTACAAAACGCCCATCGGCACTGATGTTCGACTATAAATGCATCATCGAACAAGAGCATTGGGTATGGTATGCAAAAGGCATGGCAAAGCCCAAGAAAAAAGAATTAGAGAATGGCGACATAGATGAGGCCGAAGTATATATCTATCTGCAACATCGTTGGGAAGATGAGAAAGGCAAGATACACTCAATCCGAGTGGGTACAGGTTATGAGCGCTTCTCGAAGTCACAAGAGGAATGGGTAAATGCTCACCGCGTGCCCATCCATTATGGTGACATTACAACCGCGACTTGGTACAAAGACTATATGGGGTTCAAAGGCATGCAGCGTGCTATGAACTCACGCGGAAAAATCACTCCTATTCAAGAAGAGGGGTGGGATGGTTCTTTAGAACCAACCCATATGGTAATCGTGGTTACATCTGGCAAAATGGAAGCGTTTGTTGGCCACGAAAACAACGCTTTTTGGGTGGATAACATTTGTTTAGTGTATGAAGAATAACAACAGTAGTCGAAATATTTAAATGAGTATCGCTATGAAAAAGATTTTCCTTTGTTTATCTGTATTACTGAGCCTTTCCCTGTTATGCGAGGCGAAGACCAAGATTTATTTAATTGGTGATGCCACTTTGGCATCTCATAGTGTAGCGTCTTTAGATTCCTATGGTTGGGGTGGAGCATTCGCTCAATGCGTCACGAGCAAGGTGGACGTAGAAAATCATGCCAAGGCGGGTGAGAGCACACACACGTTGGTGGATAAGCGTTTGGCAAAAATCCTGGCTAGTAGTAATCCCGATGATATTGTATTGCTCCAGATTGGGCAGAATGATATGCGCATGGATCGCAGCAATATGTATTATTCCACTGAAGAAATGGTTGAAAAATTGATTAAGATTCTTGATTTTCTATCCAAAAAAGAGCTCAAAGTGGTGCTTGCCACTCCTTTGGCACAACCTTTTTACCGCCAAGGTGAGTTGGTTGATCGCATGGGCAGTTATCCTGAATCTATTCGCCGCGTAGCCAAAGCGAAAAATATTCCACTATTAGATCTCCATCGTGCAACCTATCAGTGGTTGAAAGAAATCGGAGAAGATGAAGCTAAAAAATACTTCATGCATGTATCAGACTCACCTGCACGAATTGAGTATAATCTCACAGAAGCGGGCTCACAAGAAGTATGCAAAATAGCACTCAAAGAATTGAAAAAAAGCAAAATACGCATATTCAATCGATACCTTATTGACTCTGCTATTCCATAAAATGTTTCCTCTTCCCTTTTTGACATATCTCGATCATTGCTTGCTGGGTGCATTATTAATTGTCATGGTGCATCAGTGCTATTTTTATCTTCGCTATATGACGAAGGTGAATCGTTGGTGTCGTAAGAACAAAAATAGGTCGTTAATGCCTAATAGGGAATTGCCAAAAGTGAGCGTTATCGTCTGCGCACGCAATGAACAAACTAATCTACAAGATTATCTGCACACACTCCTGACACAAGACTACCCTTGCTACGAAGTCATTGTGGTAAACGATAGTTCGGAAGATAACACGCAAATTATATTAGAGCGATATGCCCAACAATGCAACAACCTATATATAACCTTCGTTCCCGCAGGTGCGCGCGTTGTCAGTAGCAAAAAATTAGCGCTAACCATCGGAGTGAAAGCCGCCAACTACGATTACCTATTACTAACCGATGCGGATTGCCGTCCTCAATCGCGTTATTGGATACAAGAAATGATGCAAGGTTTTAGGGATGAACAAACAGAAGTGGTGCTAGGCTATGGTGCGTATTTTGCAAAAAATTCTTTGCTTACCAGCCTAATTAATTATGATACGCTATTCATCGGAATGCAATATTTGGGCATGGCAGCAGCTAGACATCCATATATGGGAGTAGGACGAAATCTTGCATACAAAAAAGATACTTTCTTTCGCAATAGTGGTTTTCGCGGACTACTGGGCGAACGAGCTGGCGATGACGATTTGTTTGTAAACAAAGTGACAAACCACCATAACACCACTATCATATGTTCACCAGATAGCATTACTTGGTCGGCTCCAAAAACAAGTTGGAAAGAATGGATGCACCAAAAACGCAGACACCTATCCGTTTCACCCAACTATAAGTTCAGCAGTAAGTTACGGTTAGGTATTGAGCCATTAACTCGCGGATTATTCTACGCATTAATTATTGCTATATTCATTTTGGGCAGCGGTTGGGCAATGTGTGCAGCCTACACATTATTGTGGCTACGTTTAATAATGCAACTTTGCATAATCAACACCTCCGCTCATAAGTTAGGTGGAAGATTGTTTGGCATAGAGATTGTAGCGTACGATATTATATTACCATTGATTTCGTTATGGATATTGTTCACACAACACTTCCGCAAAAGACCTATCTACTGGTAATACCACTCTAAACAACACTAAACAACATTCATATGGAAGAACAAAAACTCAACATCAACCTCTCGCCCGAAGTGGCTGAAGGTAATTATTCTAACCTCGCTATCGTAGCACACTCATCATCGGAGTTTGTAGTAGATTTCGTGCGCATGATGCCTGGTCAGAAGAGCGCAAACGTGCAATCGCGCATCATCATGACACCAGAGAATACCAAAAAACTGCTTTTTGCGCTGCAAGAGAATGTAGCTAAATACGAAAAGCAATTTGGTACCATCAAAATCAATGGCACTCCTGCCCCAGGAAGTACTATCCCTATGTCCTTCGGCGGCGGTCAAGCCTAACCATTAACCCGACCGCCCTGCGGGCTGAGAGAAGAGAGACCTCCTTCGGCTGTTAGATCGCGCTTCGCGCTGAGAGATTTTCATAGTCTAACTTCTAACAACGCAGTGGTCTAACTTCTAACAGCGAGCAACGCGAGCGGTCTAAAACAACGTTTTACTATGAAAAAGACATTCCCTGCCAGCCAACTCATTATCAATGAGGATGGTAGCATATTCCATTTGCACATTCGCCCCGAACATCTGGCGGATAAGGTGATATTGGTCGGCGACCAAGGTCGCGTCAACATGGTGGCTTCGTTTTTTGACGAAGGCAGCATTGAATGCGATATCCAAAGCCGTGAGTTCCATACTATCACAGGTAAATACCACGGCAAACGCATCTCTTGTATCTCTACGGGTATCGGTACCGACAACTGCGATATTGTGCTCAACGAATTGGACGCTCTCGCCAACATCGACTTCGCCACTCGCACCGAGAAAGACGAGCACCGCACACTTGAGATTGTGCGCATCGGCACGTGCGGAGGCATGCAAGAGGACATCCCTCTTGGCACTTTCCTCGTGAGCGAGAAGTCCATCGGTTGGGACGGTGTCTTGGCTTTCTACGAAGGCCGTGATGAGATTGCCGACCTCGGTTTTGAGGATACACTCGTGGACTTCATCCACTATCCTGCCAAAGCGGCTCGCCCATATGTAGTGGCTGCTAACCCCGAACTGGTCAATCGCATCGCAGGCGATGACATGATGCGTGGTTGCACTATCGCTGCCAACGGTTTCTATGGCCCTCAAGGCCGTGTGTTGCGCTGTGATTTGGCGGTGAAGGACATCAACGAACGTATCACTGACTTCCGTTATGAGGGACAACGCATCACCAATTACGAGATGGAGGGTAGTGCTATCGCAGGCCTCAGCTTGCTGATGGGACACAAGGCCATGACCGTCTGCTGTGTCATCGCTCAACGCAAAGTCGAAGCGGCGAATACCGACTACAAACCTCGTATCAAACAACTCGTACAAACCGTACTGGAGAGAATTTAACGTTGGCTTTAAAGTCCCTAACGACTATAAAGTCCTTACTGCCCCAAAGTCATTAACTTCTCAAAATACCACTAAAACGCCATTTGTGTTTCATGCACAAGTGGCGTTTTATTAAGATTTCCCACCTTTGTACCTTCTCTATTTCCCTCGGGTAAAAGACCAAGGAGAAACCAAAGAAGAACCATGGAACGACCAAAGAACTCCCAAATACAAAAAGTGCTGTTTATTAAGATTGCCGTCTCTTTTCACTCTCTTATACATTCCCTAATTCCACCGACCGATGACCGAGAGAACTCCGACTCAACTCCCCATGACTAAACCTTGACTAAACCTGAAAAAGGTTGACTCGATTACTGAAAAAGTTGACTAACTTGTGAGCTCGAGCTCACTTTTTATTGTATTTCACCCTTGATAACCACAAAAAATGCACTTTTCAGCAAAAAAAGTGCATTTTTCTTTACAAACTGACAAGTTTTAGCAGTTTGATGTAGTAATTTTGCAGCGGATTTCAGAAATAAACATATGTTTAACCTTTAAATAATGAGATTATGGGACTATTTGATTTTCTCTTTGGCTCTGATGAGAGCACAACCAACGGACAATTTGACATTGAAGACTACCGTAGCATTCATGAAGACCGCCGTCATCGCGCAAGTGGTTCTGGTAATTGGAGTTCTCGCGAAGATTGGGACTGTGACGACTACGATAGCGATGGTATGTCGGAATTTGATTCGTATGAGGATAATGACTTTTAATGCAATTCTAAATTATGGATAGATTAATTATAATAATTCTTGACCTATTATTAGCAGTTTTCTGTATATGGGTATTAATAGAGGCTTTTATCAATATGTTTTGACTCGAACAAACACTCAACATCAGATAAAATCGCTCTAATAGCGAATTTATTTGCAGGGATGCAAAAAAAAGTGTATCTTTGCAGAGTGAAAGTGATATTGAACCAATAGAGATATGAATGAGATAAATTTTATAATCTACCAGACCCCACAGGGAAATGTCAACATTGAAGCGGTGGTAAAGGATGAAACACTTTGGCTGACACAAAAAGCAATGGCTGAATTGTTTGGTGTACAAGTTCCTGCTATTAGTAAGCATCTAAAGAATATTTTTGAAGAGGGAGAACTGGCAGAAAATATGGTTGTTTCCAAAATGGAAATAACCACTCAACATGGTGCGATAGAAGGCAAAACGCAACAAAAGGAAACGAACTTCTACAACCTTGATGCAATTATTTCTGTTGGTTATAGAGTTAATTCAGCTAAAGCTACTCATTTCCGTATTTGGGCGACTAAGATTCTCAAAGAGTTTATCCAAAAGGGCTTTGTGTTGGATGATGAACGATTGAAACAAGGAACCACTGCTTTTGGCAAAGATTATTTCCGTGAATTGCTAGAGCGCGTTCGTTCTATTCGTGCCAGCGAGCGTCGTATATGGCAACAGATAACGGACATCTTTGCAGAATGCAGTTTGGACTATGACCGTACTTCTCCTATTACGCAAGAGTTCTATGCCATGGTGCAAAATAAATTTCACTATGCTATTACAGGGCAAACAGCAGCAGAGATTGTTCACTCCAAAGCAGATCATACAAAGGAGCACATGGGATTGACAACATGGAAGTATGCGCCAGATGGTAGAATCTTAAAATCGGATGTAACCATTGCTAAAAATTATTTAGATGAAAAACAAATACGCCGATTAGAGCGTGCAGTAACGGGATATTTTGATTATATCGAAGACCTTATCGAGCAAGAGAATACTTTTACAATGGCGGAGTTTGCAAATAGTGTAAATGAGTTTTTAGAGTTTCGCAAATACCAAATACTGACGGATAAAGGGCGCGTTTCTCGTTCACAAGCGGATAAAAAAGCAGAAGATGAGTACATGGAATTTAATAAAACTCAGAAAATCATTTCCGACTTCGACCGCGAAATAAAAAAACTGACGGAGAAATAACTCTTGCTCAATTCAATATAATTCACTATCTTTGCCGAGTAAAAAACAAAACCTAAGTAAACAATAAGTAAAATTCCAATATCATGAGAGGTCAAGAAACTTTTTTAGCGAAATTCTTTCATAGTACCAAACCTTTGGTAGTGCCAGTATATCAACGCAATTATACATGGAGAAAAGAAAATTGCAAGCTATTATTTGATGATATACTAAATATCTGTAATGATGAACGCAAAAAACATTTTATCGGAAGTGTTGTCTTTGTAGACCATGCGGATTCTTTTATTGTGATAGATGGGCAACAGCGTATAACAACGATATCTATTCTTTTACTTGCTTTGCGAAATGCCATCAAAAATGGCGAAATAGAGGTCACAAATCCATCTCTTGCTAATCAAATTGAATACGAGTTTCTTGTTAATCAATTCAGTAGTACAGAAGAACATCGCATGAAATTAAAACCATTTCGTGATGATTGCAAAGCTTATGACGCATTATTTGGTGATGCGCAAAATTATATTGAGACATCACAAATAACTATCAACTACAAATTCTTTTACAACGAACTAATATCCCAAAATGTAGATGCAACAAAGTTTTACGAAGCAATAAAAAACAGGCTAGAATTTGTACAGATTTCATTAGAACCACAATATGGAGATAATGCTCAACTTGTATTTGAAACTATCAATTCTACTGGTGTCAGTCTCAATGAAACAGATAAAATACGCAATTTTGTATTGATGAATCTTGATGCAAAACGACAAGAACACATTTACAATAATTATTGGTTGCCTATAGAAATTAGCACCAATATCTATATGGAAGACTTCATGCGAGATTACCTTACCATGAGATTGAATTATATTCCTAATAGAAATGATGTTTACAAAGTGTTTAAGGATTTCGTATTAGAGAATTATGCCAGTGATGTAGAACCCTTGTTAACAGATCTAAAATATTATGCAACTATTTTCAAATCCATTAAGGAGTCCAAAATAGGCACAAATAAAGCGAACGCCATAATGACGGATTTGGAGCAGTTAGAATTAACTACGACATATCCATTTTTACTAGCATTATTGGCTTACCACAGACAAGGAGGTATTTCCGATAATGAAGCAGAAAAAGTTTTGGGAGTGCTTGAAGTATTTCTCTTCCGCCGTATTATGAGTGGATTTTACAATACTGGACTAAACAAGATTTTTGTAAATCTTCATAATCGAATTATCAAAATGATGTATGATAATTTCACATATCTTGATGTTTTCATCTACTTACTTCAACATGGTATTACCTATTGGGAGTTTCCAAATGATGAAAAGTTTAAACTGAGTTTTGAAGAAAGAGAAGTATATAAGATGAGAAGTAACTATCGCTTGTATTTGTTCTATAAATTTGAAGAAGCAATGAATAAAGAGGCGGTTGGTACGAAAATGAAAATTGAGGATGGTGTATTAAGTATTGAACATATTATGCCACAAACTCTATCAGACGATTGGAAAATAGAGTTGGGAGATATTACTGAAGAAGAATATGATAAATGGTTACATAATATAGGAAACTTAACATTGACAGCATATAACTCAGAGTATAGTAACCGCAAATTCTCTGAGAAGCGTGACGGCATACCTACCTTGCAAGATATGAAAGGGTTTAAAGATAGTTGTGTGGCAATGAATAAGTATGTGAGTGAACAAGAACATTGGACTCTACAAAACATAAAAACGCGGTGCAATTGGTTTGCAGAACAAGCTTGCAAAATATGGCCATATCCAACAACTCACTATAAACCAATCGTGTCAGAAGAGGAATTTATTCCTATTGATGCCGAATTTGAATTTAAAGGTCGATATATCAAATGTTACCGTTTTGAAGGCTTAGTTGTTAATGTGGACAGTTGGGCAGATGCTTTTACTCGTATCGTAAAAACATTGTATGAAAAAGACAACTCAAAATTAAATTATTTGGCACAAAATCCTCAAGAAGGATTCTATGAAACACATCCAGAAGAAGGATTTAACCAAATCTCCGAAAATCTATATCTTAAGGTTGCATGTAACACACACAACAAGCTTCGCCAATTATATAGGCTACTTACCATGTATGAATACGAAACAGATGCTATATCTATTGTACTTCATCCGCAAAGAAAAACAGAATAATTATGTGGAAATATTGTAAAAGATATCAGAAAATAGCAGATGCAGTTGCAAAAGAATCGCATCATTATGCGGCATACTATATTGGTAAATATGAAGAACAAGGTGTTTTTGGATTTATATATGGAGATAGTGCCATAAGGTATACGGGGTGTCATGCTTACTATTTATTGATAGATGTGGAGGGAAATACGCAAGAAATTAGTGTATCTTTTTGCTCAGGTGAATACGAACAGTCGATATTACATAAGGTAAAGCGGTCAAAACGAAACGAAGGAAAGAGAATTTATAATAAATTATTAAACAAATTAGAGCGAAAAAACTATACGATTGATGAAAAGAAATATTTACAATACCTTTTCGCTCTAGATTTGAATAACATAGATGATGATACATATACATTACTGCCAAAACAAACTATCTTTTTATGGTTAGAAGCTGCTTATAGACATAATGATGAGATAGCAATATTTAGAACATCAGTTGAATATTCAAATGGTTGGGAATATGAATATATCGTAGCAATTAAGGATATTTTTTTGCAAAAAATAAAGGATTGGGAGTCTTCTTGTTTAGGGTATATGCCCAAATGGGAGATGCTTGAAGAATATCAATTATTAAGTTTGCATAATTCTAATCGATTTGTGTAGTTGATGAGGTTCTCTCTTATCATTTCAAATTCTCCAATTCGCTATAACTTAACACAACTAAACACGAGATTATAGTTTCGGTTATTACATAGTATTTTTGATATTCTACATACATCAAAAAGAATATTTTCTCTCGAAACTGATAACTTTTAATTTTCGGCAGAATCTTCGCGCGAAGAAAACTTTTTAAAAAAAATACACTCACGCGGAAGCTCTTGTAATACAGATGCTTCCGCGTGTTATATATACCATTTTACTCTCCAAATTCTCAAACCTTCGGCGCAAAACCGCTAAAATGCCGAAGATACGGCATTACTATAATATATAGAACTGCATCGAAAGTGAAAACGGGAAATATGAAGTCAATTCAAAAAAACTTGCATATTTCAAAAAAAAATACTACCTTTGCAGCGAAATATACAGACAACAAATTTCAAATCATATGAAAAAAACAATCCTATTTGGCCTTGCGCTCGTAGCACTCAGCGCATGCTGCAAACAAGAACAAACATTTGACTACACCGTGGACAAGTTTTATGACCTCGAAATTCTGCGCTACCAAGTGCCAGAGTTTGACTCACTGAGTCTGCAACAAAAGACCCTCGTTTATCACCTCACCGAAGCAGCTTTGCACGGTCGTGATATCCTCTATGATCAAAACGGTCGCTACAACCTGCGTATCCGTCGCGCACTCGAAGCCCTATACACTCAATACAAGGGCGATAAGACAAGCGAGGAATTCCTCAACTTCGAGAAATACCTCAAACGCGTATGGTTTGCCAACGGTATTCACCACCACTACGCTTCTGACAAGTTCCAACCAGAATTCTCTCAAGAGTGGTTCGTAAACGCTTGTGCTGAAGCAGGTGTGACCTACGACGAGGCAATTCTGCCAGTCATCTTCGACCCAACCGTAATGCCAAAGAGTTTGAGTCTTGACGGCGAAGACCTGCTCCTTGCGTCTGCCAACAACTACTATGAGGGCGTGACCCAAGCCGAAGCAGAAGCATACTACGAGGCACACAAAGACAACTCCGCAGAGCCACTCTGGATTGGTCTCAACAGCAAGCTCGTGAAGGAGAACGGCAAAGTGGTAGAGCGCGTATATAAAGTAGGTGGCATGTACGGCGAAGCACTCAGCCATGTGGTTGAGCACCTCGAGAAAGCCCTGCCTTTCGCTGAGAACGAGCAACAACGCCTCGTTATTGAAAAGATGATTGAGTTCAATAAGACAGGCGACCTTCGCGCTTTCAACGAATACTGCATCGCTTGGGTGAAAGACCTCAACAGCCGCGTGGACTTCGTGAATGGTTTTACCGAGACATATGCTGACCCTCTGGGCATTACAGGTACTTGGGAGTCACTTGTGAACTTCAAAGACATGCGTGCTACCCACCGTTGCCAAACCATCTCCGACAACGCACAATGGTTCGAGGACAACTCCCCAACCGATAAGAAATACAAGAAAGAGGAAGTTAAAGGCGTGAGCGCAAAGGTTATCACCGCAGCTATCTTGGCAGGCGACTGCTATCCTGCTACCCCTATCGGCATCAATCTGCCTAATGCCAACTGGATTCGCAAAGACTATGGTTCTAAGTCCGTCACGATCGACAATATCACCCACGCTTACAACGAAGCTGCCAAAGGCAATGGCTTCAACGAGGAGTTTATGATTAGCCCAGAGGTGATTGCTATGTACGAGAAAGCAGGTGCTTGCGGCGACTTGCATACCGACCTCCACGAGTGCGTAGGTCACGGATCTGGCAAACTCATGCCAGGCGTTACCAAAGATGCGCTCAAGGAGCACGCTTCTACTATCGAGGAGGCACGTGCCGACTTGCTCGGTCTCTACTATATGGCTGACCCTAAATTGGTAGAGCTTGGCTTGTTGGAGGATGAAGAGGCATACAAGGGCTTCTACTACCAACAGATGATGAATGGTCTCATGACCCAACTCGTGCGTATCGAGCCAGGCAAAGACATCGAGGAATCGCACATGCGCAACCGTCAGTTGATTGCTCTTTGGGTATATAAGAACGCTCAAAACAAAGAGGTAGAGATTATCGAACGCGATGGCAAACACTACCTCCAAATCAATGATTACGAGGGCGTTCGCCGCCTCTATGGCGAGTTACTACGTGAGATTCAACGCATCACCTCAGAGGGCGACTATCCTGCTGCTAAAGCGATGGTTGAGGAATACGCTGTGAAAGTAGATCAAGACTTGCACCGCGAGATTTTGGAGCGTTATGAGAAACTCAACCTCGCACCATACAAGGGCTTCGTTAACCCTGTTTACACCGCGCACTATGATGCAGAAGGCAATATCACAGATGTCACTCTCGACTACACCGAGGGTTATATCGAGCAGCACCTCCGCTACTCTCGCGACTATTCTTTCTTACCTGACATCAATTGATGCAGATTGAACTGCCAATATCGAAATCCATTGCAAATCGCCTATTGATTTTGCAATCCATACACGGAGACGAGCTTATGCCCGTCTCCGCTACTTTGCCCGAAGATGTGCAGATTCTCCATCGCGCTTTAACCACACTAAACAATGCATCCAATAGCTCGCAGAGCGAGCGTCCTATAGGCGAAACGCCGTCCTATAGCCCGTCAGGGCGTCCTATAGCCGCGCAAGCGGCGTCCTGTTCGAGTATCGAACTCGGCAATTGTGGCACCGCCATGCGCTTCCTCACGGCCTACTGTGCTCAACTAGAGGGACAAACAGTTATTCTTAATGGTGTGGAACGCATGCGTCACCGTCCTATAGGTCAGTTAGTAGATGCTTTGCATGAGATAGGGGCTGATATAGAATATCTAGGCGAAGAGGGCTTCCCGCCTTTGCGCATTAAGGGATGTATATTAGATAAGCATAGGATAGTTACTCTCAACAATCCCCAATCTACGCAGTTCGTTTCGGCCCTGCTCCTCATCGGCGCGAACGTCCAAACCAATAGCACTTCTCCTTACATTACTCTTACCCGCGAGATAATAGAAAGCTATCTACAGCGAGTAAAACGAGCGAACTACAGCGAGCAAAACGAGCGAACTACAGCGCAGCGATCTACAGTGAGGATAGCGAACGAACTAGAAAAGGACTGGTCCTCTGCCGCCTTCTGGTACGAGTATGTGGCTCTTTACGGTGGTGAGATTACGCTCCCTGGCTTATTCCGCGACTCGCTGCAAGGCGACAAAATCATTGCCGACATCTTCGCCCACCTCGGCGTCCATACTACCTACACCGCCGAAGGCATCATCCTTTCGCCTATCGCCTATAGCGAAGCGTCCAATAGCCCACATGGTGGGCGTCCAATAGCCGCACAAGCGGCGTCCCGTTCCAAAATCCTCATTCAGGATTTCGGAACTTGCCCCGACCTGTACCCTGCTGTCGCTCTGACCTGTGAATGTTTGGGCATAGAGTTACATGCCACAGGCGTAGAATCTTTGCCTCTGAAGGAATCCGACCGCCTGCGTGCTGTACGCGAACACCGCACCGACCACGACCACCGCATGGCAATGGCATTGTTGATTGCTGGCTACGAAGTGGACGACATCGCCTGCATCAGCAAATCCTATCCTCAATTTATGGAAGAATACTATAAACTATTTCCACAAACTCCCTGCTCGCACCGCACAATAACCGCACAATAACCGGACAATAACCGGACAATAACCGCACTATTCGGAGCAGTCATAGAACCTCGCGAAAAGACTACCATTCCACACCCATCACGGTGTATGTCTTGCCATCACGGAGGATGAGAAGTTGACCATTGAGGATTACTTTGGTAAATGAAGAACTATTGTTATTCTTAGAATGTGTGTTTTCTGTACCTGTTGGGGCTATTGGCAAGATAGTGCCAAAGTCTTTCCAATAAATGGCTGATTTATATTCCTCTAAAGATTCTTTAGGTACATATAACGTAGCCTCCAGAAATGGTATGTTGGCAAATATATTATGCTGACAATCTGGTACTTGAACCGCCTCGCAAACGACTGTCGTAAGAGCAGTGCAATCCCTAAAAGCATCGCGCTGGATTTGCGTAATGCTGTTGGGAAGCGTAACTGACTTGAGGGAAGTACAATGGTGGAAAGCACCTGCCCATATTTTCGTTACACCATTAGGAATAATGATGGAAGTAAGAGCTGAATATTGAAAAGCACCTACACCAATATCAGTTACTGTATTAGGAATCGTAATGTCAGTAAGATTAGATCCTGCAAATGCTTCATTAATGATCAATCGAGTTCCTTCCTTAACTATATACGAACCTGTAAGCCCTCGTTTCGCTTGAATCAAACAATCGCTAATGTAAAGCACACTATCTTCCCAATTAGACTCATCGTTGTAAATACCAGAATTAGAAAATGCAGTGGGTTTAATAAACACCACGCTCTTTGGGATATTGATAGAGTTGAGCGATTGGCAATTCTTGAAAGCGAATGATTCTATGCTAGTTATTGAATTGGGGATGGTGACAGAGGTGAGTGCGTAACAATCTTCAAAAGCTCCCGCTCCAATTCTTTTAATAACATAGGTAATGTCACAATAATTAACCTTCTCTGGAATTGTAGCCGATGCAATCTCGTAAGGGAAACCAGGATGATTGGTCACTTCAGCAGTGTAAGGTATGGTGTCACTAATAACATTGTAAAACAAACCACCAGCTTCGAAATCATACGCCCAAAGGTATGTAGCAGCGAGGATTGCCATGAAAAGAGAAGATAACTTTTTCATCTTTACTTAGGTTTTATGTTATTTCAATTGATTTCTTGTTTGTTAAACTTAATGGTTTGCAAAGATAATGAAATATTTTGAATGGAGCAAGAAATAGTTTAATAAATTCGAGATTTATGGATAATTGTTGCATATCTCAAAAAAATGTACTACCTTTGCAATCTCCTATAGATTAGACGACTTTGGATATTAATAGCAATAACATATCAATCATCATCCCGCGACGGGGAATCAACGACGAAGGGAAGGGCAAGAAACATGCCCTTTATCGCCTTATCTCTGAATCCCAAACAGAGTATATTTGGATGATGGACGATGATATTCTCCCATCTCCCATCAGCAATAGTGTCTTCAGTGAGCATCACGAACGATCTACAGCAAAGCGATCTACAGTGAGCATCGCGAGCGATCTACAGCAAAGCGATCTCCTCATCCTTCCACTGCGGATGGAGTCGGAGAGAGAGAAACCGTCGCTACTGGAGCGGTTGCAGATGGCAGAGTATGCTGCCATTCAGCAACTGACCATAGAAACAGCCAAACGTGGGCATGCTGTGCTGTGTAGTGGGGCGAACCTCATTGCCAAACGCGATAGATGGTTGGAGTCCTATCCCGACTTGCATCCCGAAATACCGAGTGGCGATGATATGTTTCTCTTAGAGTCCTTCAAGCGTCGGGGACTGAAGATTGCGGTGAGTGAGAGCGAGGAATTGACCGCCCTCGTTCGCCCTCAAACCACTTGGCTTGCGTTCTTCCATCAACGCATGCGTTGGGCTGGTAAAGCACCCAAATACACCGACAAAGATATTCTCTGCTGCGGAGCAATCGTATTGATAGCCAATGTGATACAGGTGTTATGTCCTGTGGCTTTGATTGTGAAGTTTCCGATTGAATATCACTTGATTAAGAAACGCGATAAGTCGGTTGGCTTCGGTACAGCGTTGCTGTTGGAGGTAGTATATCCATTCTATATATTAATCTGTTTGATTGGCGGATTATTTCGTCGCCGTTGGTAAACCCTATTAAATTTAGAACGTATGAAGATTACGAAGAAGATTGTATTGCAGGAGAATGAGATGCCTACTCAATGGTATAATATTGTGGCAGATATGCCCAATAAACCTGCTCCATTACTCAACCCCGTTACGCGTGAACCGCTGAAAAAAGAGGAGATGAGTTCGCTATTTGCAGAGGCATTAGTAGAGCAAGAGTTCTCGCAAGAGCCGTATATTGATATACCCGAAGAAGTGCAAGAACTATATCGTATCTTCCGCCCAACGCCTCTTGTGCGTGCCAGTGGACTGGAGAAAGCACTGGATACACCTGCCAAAATCTACTTCAAAAACGAGAGTGTCAGCCCCGTTGGCTCGTACAAACTGAACTCTGCAATACCTCAAGCATATTACAATAAGCAGCAGGGAATCAAGCATATGACCACTGAGACAGGAGCAGGGCAGTGGGGCTCTGCGTTGTCTATCGCGTGCAAACACTTTGGATTGGACTTAACCGTATTTATGGTGAACTCCAGCTACGAGCAGAAACCATACCGCAAGTCCGTGATGCGCACCTATGGGGCAACTATCATCCCTTCGCCATCCTTCACCACCGAAGCTGGGCGATCGCTGAGAGCACAGTTCCCCAATACGCCAGGCAGTTTGGGCATGGCAATCTCAGAGGCGGTGGAAGTGGCTCGTAAACAGCCAGATACGCGATATGGATTGGGTTCGGTGCTCAATCACGTATGCCTCCATCAGACTATCATCGGCGAGGAAGCCCGCAAGCAAATAGAGATAGCAGGCGACTATCCTGATGTGGTGATTGGATGCTTTGGTGGCGGTAGTAATTTCTGCGGAATAACCTTTCCATTTATGCGTGATAACCTAACCAAAGGATATAAAACGCGCTTTATTGCTGCCGAACCTGAGGCGTGTCCTAAGCTAACGCAAGGACGATTCGAATACGATTTTGGTGATACTGAAGGCTTTACGCCGCTTATCCCAATGTTTACGTTGGGGCACGACTTCGAGCCAGAAGCCATCCATGCAGGTGGATTGCGCTATCATGGTGCGGGGGCTATCGTCAGCCAATTGCGCCAAGATGGACTGATAGAGGCGGTGGATATCAATCAGTTGGATAGTTTTGAGGCAGGTGTACTCTTTAGCCAAGTCGAAGGAATTATCCCTGCACCCGAATCTACACATGCCATCAAAGCGGCTATAGATGAGGCACTTAAGGCAAAAGAGGAAGGCGTAGAGCGAGTGATACTATTCAACCTATCAGGTCATGGACTAATCGATATGGCGTCGTATGATAGGTATTTCGCAGGCGAACTGAAGAAATAATAACCGATAGATATAAAAAAAAAATGAGAGGCACGTCTGCCTCTCATTTGTTTTGTGGAACTAATTCCAACTGTTCGTAGGAAATTACTCAGCCACTTCCTCTGTTTCGAACTCAGGAACAGCTTGAGCAGCTTGCTCAGCTTCGTAAGCCTCTTGCACTTGCTCCGTGATGGCACTACCTTGCTCAATCTCTGTATCTTGACCTTTGCTAACACCTACAGCAAGAATACTCAATGCCAAAATAATACCAGCCAAAGTCCAACTTGCTTTCTCCAAGAAGTCAGCAGTCTTAGGAGCACCCATCACTTGGTTTCCGCTCGAGAAACCAGCAGCCAAACCGCCACCCTTGCTGTTTTGAACAAGTACCAACAAAGTAAGCAAAATTGCTGCAATTACAATCAAAATAGTTAATAAAATGTACATAATATTATAGTTTTAATGATTTAATATTTTCAAAGTTATGCATTCAGCCTGCAAAGGTACAACTTTTTTTTGATACCACCAAATTTTTTACCATTTTGCTACCGTATCGTTGTAGATTTGCTCTGCAATCTCAGTAATCATCGTGCTACAAAGTTCATCTTGCACATCTGTAAGCATTTGCGAAGCATCAAAAGTTTGGTATGCAGAATATGTTTTTTCAAAACTCTCTTCAGGCGCCACGTTATTGGTAAATCGCACTTTCACAGTGATGGTCAGTTTGGTTTCTGCTGCATAACTATCCGCCGACACCGCCATTGGTGTGAGGTTATAACCTGTAATTTCACCCTCCAATTCCAAGTTTCCACCACGCCGAGTAATCTCCAAACGCGTTTGGCGTTGGTACAAATCTTTTATACCATCTGTCAAATTGGTCGCCAAAGGTGCATATACAAGAGCTGCATTATTCGTAAAATCTGCCACAGAAATAGTCTTCGTGGTAGCATAGTCAATACTTGCTCCATTAAACTTATAGGATATAGAGCAACCATTCAATAAGAAGAATATTCCAAAGGTCAACACCCAAGATAAGATAGTGTAGTGCATTGTAGTGTGGCGTAGCATAGTGTATTAGTCTATATATGGTGTATAGTATTATGAAAGCTATGGATTAAAGCCCGTATTCTTTGATTTTTCGGTAGAGTGTTCGCTCAGATATATGCAATTCATTAGCCGTTAATTTCCGGCTTCCTCCATTGCGCTCCAATGCACGACGAATCATCTTGCGTTCCACATCCTCCATCGTAACTACAGGTGATTCTTCCGCCAACACCGCTTCCTCCACTTCGCCGTTTCTTATAGAAGTATGTATAGGATGCGCCACCTCTTGCACTTCCTCTACAGATTCGTATTCCGCGTGTTTGGCTACCACTATATCTTTATTGCGTGCAGGAGCAGCCGCAGAAGAAAGTAAACCATTCAGTTGTTGACGCATCTCCGTCATGTCGCGGCGCATATCAAACAACACTTTGTAGAGCAATTCGCGTTCTGTCATATAAGTATCATGCCTTGTTTGCGCATGTGGGTTCAACAGGGCTAATCCATTCTGCGTTTCATTCTCTGGTAAATACTTACGCAAGATCTGTGCTGTTATCTCACGAGCATTCTCTATGATACTAATCTGTTGGGCCACATTCTTAAGTTGGCGTACATTACCTTGCCAATAATAGGATTTGAGCATTTCAGTAGCATCCTCCGTCAAGCGGATAGCTGGCATACGATATTTGTCAGCAAAATCCACCACGAACTTGCGGAAAAGTAGCGGTATATCTTCTTTTCTCTCACGCAAAGCAGGTACTTTGATTTCAATCGTATTAAGACGATAATACAAATCCTCACGAAAACGCCCTTCTTCTATAGCTTTGGGGACATTTAGATTAGTGGCTGCTACTACACGCACATTGGTCTTCATCACCTTCGAATCACCCATTCGGATAAACTCGCCCGTCTCAAGCACACGTAACAAGCGAGCCTGCGTGGATAATGGTAATTCACCCACTTCATCCATAAATAATGTACCCCCATTAGCTATCTCAAAGTATCCCTTGCGCTCGCTTTTAGCATCTGTAAACGCACCTTTTGTGTGTCCAAAAAGCTCTGCATCAATCGTGCCTTCAGGAATAGCTCCACAGTTGATAGCAAAATAAGGTCCATGTTTACGAGACGAATACGCATGAATAATCTGTGGGAAATGCTCTTTTCCCACACCACTCTCTCCTGTGATAAGCACACTCAAATCTGTAAGAGCTACTTGCACTGCTACTTCAATACCACGATTCAACAAAGGATTATTTCCAATGATATTAAATCGCTGTTTTATGGCTTGTAAGTCTTTTTGTTCCATGATTGATTAAATGTTTCAAAGTTTCAAGTTTCAAAGTTTAATGGTACACCATCTGCCAAAAATGGCAGACAAAGGTACAACAAAAAATGCACATACGCAAGAAAAAAGCCAAAGTATTGTTTTTTTTCGTAAAATAGAACAAAAAAATTTGGTCAGTTCAAAAAAAAGCAGTACCTTTGCACGATTTTTCGCACGAAATTTATTAACCACGCCCACGAGATGGGGCATAAAATAAGATAAAACAATGAAACGTACATTCCAACCAAGCCAACGTCGTCGCCGTAACAAACATGGTTTCCGTGCTCGTATGGCTACTGCAAATGGTCGTCGCGTATTGGCTGCTCGCCGCGCACATGGTCGTAAGAAATTGACCGTAGCTGACGAAGGTCGTCACAAACGCTAATCAACGATTAGACTACCTTAGGGCTTTTTCCTAAGGCATTAGCATAGGGAAAAGAGTGAATCTTTTCCCTTATTGCGTTGATTGGTTTAGATTTTAGAGTTTATAGACAAAAAGAATATGGAATCAACAAGACAACAGAAGATTGAGCGCTTAATTCAGAAAGATTTGAGCGATATATTTTTAAGGTACGCGCGCACACTGCGCGGAACGCTGATATCCGTCAGCGAAGTTCGTATATCGCCAGACTTGAGTATCGCACACGCATACCTTAGTATTTTCCCACAAGACAAAGTTAGCACAACTATCGAGCAAGTGCAAGAGGACACAGGCAAGATACGCGGCGAACTCGGTCGATTGGAGCGTCACCAATTACGCGTCATCCCAGAATTGCATTTCCACCTCGACGAGACTATCAATCGTATGGAACGCATTGATGAACTGCTGAAAAGAGAAAAGTAAAAACGGAAAGGTGAGAACGGAACTGAAAATAGCATGGCGATACTTGTTTGCTAAGAAGCAGTACAACGCTATCCACATCATCTCAGGTGTCAGCGCCGCAGCAATAGGCGTCGTGACAGCGGCTATGGTGTGCGTACTGAGCGTGATGAATGGCTTTGGCACCATGGTAGAGCAGATGTTTTCTCAATTCGACCCTGACATTCGTATAGAAGCCACTACCGGAAAATCCTTTCATATCACAGGCGAGGCTTTCAAAGAAATTCACACCATGCCCGACATACAACTGGTCAGCCAAATAATCCAAGAAACAGCCTTGCTACAATTCGAAAGCAAACAGATGCCTGTGCGGCTACAAGGAGTAGATTCAGCATTCTCAACACTCACTCGTATCGAGGATATCATCACAGATGGTTATTATCAGGTACATGACGGAGCATTCGACCGCGCTGTGCTCGGCAGAGGACTAGCTTGGCAAATGGGTATCGGTGCGCGATTTATCAATCCGCTCCATTTGTATGCTCCCAAACGAACAGCCAGAGTGAATCTGCTACGTCCAGACCAAGCCTTCAATGATGAAGTATGCTATATCGCAGGTACGTTTGCAGTGCAACAAGCCCAATACGATGATGAACTGATGCTAGTGGATATCAATCTCACACGCCGATTGCTGGAATATGAGCAAGATGAAGTAAGTGCCTTGTGCGTGAAGGTGGCTCCTAATGCTTCTGTGCGACATGTAAAAAAACAGATACAACAACTCTTAGGTGATGCTTATTCCGTACTTGACCGCTACGAACAACAGGAAGACTTCTTCCGCATCCTGCGCATTGAAAAACTGCTGACCGCACTGCTATTGATCTTCATCTTGCTGATTGCATCGTTTAATATCATCGGTTCACTATCAATGCTGGTCATTGACAAGAAAGTAGATATCCACACATTAAGTTATCTTGGTGCCAACCAACAAATGATTCATCGTATCTTCCTCTTCGAGGGATGGATGATCTCTGCACTGGGATCCATGATTGGCTTGGCGACTGGACTTGTAGTTTGTTTAATACAAGAGCATTTTGGAATTCTCAAGTTGGGTAGCGGTACCGAATATATCATCTCAGCATATCCTGTGACCGTACAAGCATCCGATATTGCACTAATAGCATGTATCGTATTGGCATTAGGCGCGCTAGCCGCATGGATTCCTGCAAGACAAATTTCGATTCAACATGAGAATAATTAAATTCATATTACTTGCCTTAGTCCTGTTGTTCTTTGCGGCATGTCATTCCAATGGCAACAACTCCGATATAGAGCATAGCTTGAGTAGCTGCGACAGTGTGTTTATAGAAGCCGATTTGCAATGGCATCAACAGTATTATCCTGGATTAGATTACCAAGTCTTTTCACTGGACCTGCTGTCCAACGGATTAGCATTTGATTCGGCATATCACATCAGTGGCACGGGATATAATCTCTATCTATCAGATGTGTTCTTGCCCAGCCATGTATCAACTTTACAAGATGGTACGTATCGCATGGATACCACCGCACAACCCTATACGTTCTTGCCCTATCTTGACTTCGAAGGCGAAATCACAGGTACCTATCTGCTGGATATCAACACCGACAAGATACGTCGCATCATTGGGTTTACGGATGGAGAAATGACTGTGCAACACGACGAAGATCTTATTTGTTTGGATATTATCCTTTACACCGATTCCACACACACTGAATGCTATCATGCCACCTATCGTGGAGCCGCTATCTACAGATGATTGAACGCGAATACCATACCTATCTGAAGTTGGAGCGTGGTTTGAGCAACAACTCCGTGACGGCGTACGAAATGGATTTCAAACGCTTGAAAGCCTATATGGATGAACACCATATCAATGTGGTACATGCCCAGTTCGATGATCTGCAAGACTTTGTTTTTCAAACCTTCAAGACCATTCATAGTGCCAAAACGCAGGCACGCCTGTTGTCTAGTATTCACTCATTTTATCGTTTTTTACTCTATCATCACTATATTGAGCAAGACCCTTCAGAACTATTAGAGATGCCACGTATAGAGAAGCACCTGCCAGAGGTACTTAGTCTGGAAGAAATTGATGCTATGATTGCGCAGATTGACATGTCAAAAGCAGAGGGGCATCGCAATCGTGCTATCATTGAGATGTTGTATGGCAGTGGTTTGCGTGTGAGCGAACTCACCGATCTCAGAATGAGCAATATATATCGTCAAGAGGGGTATATGCGCATCATGGGTAAAGGCAGCAAACAACGATTAGTACCTATCTCTCCCGAAGCTGATAAGCAATTTGGCTATTGGTTAGAAGACCGTATTCGATTGGACATTAAGCCCGAAGCCAGCGATATTGCTTTTCTCAATCGTCACGGGCGGCAACTGACACGGGCTATGATTTTCACCATTGTCAAGACCCTTGCAAAAGACGCGGGTATCACCAAGACCATTTCCCCTCACACCCTACGCCACTCGTTTGCTACCCATTTATTGCAGAACGGTGCTGACCTGCGTATTATCCAACAACTGCTGGGACACGAATCAATTGTGACCACTGAGATCTACACTCATATCAATATTCACGACCTTCGCGAAGCTGTACTGAAATACCATCCCGAAAATAGATGAAACGGCTGATATACATATTGTTTGCTCTTTGCTGTACAACAAGTAATGCATGGAGCACGAACGTGAGAGCACCCCAACAACCAGCAAATCCTTTGGGTAAACAGCATGAGATGAAAGGTGAACAGCGAGAAACTATCATCATAGGCGATATATATGATGCAGCCAATGGTCGGCCACTACCCAATGTGAATGTCTATTTGCAGGGCACAGACATCGGCACAATAAGCAATGCCGAAGGCATGTTTCTTTTGCGCGGACAAGTGGACCGGGCACATACTTTGATAGTGTCCGCTGTGGGGTATCACACCGAACGTTTTCGTATCGAAGTGGGACAGCAAGTTGGTATAGATATTGCTTTGCGCGAGAAAGTGAGTAGTCTAGCAGATGTGTTTGTCTATCCTGGGGTTAATCCTGCTCTACCGCTTATGGATGAGGTGCGCAAACATCGACAAGCCAACCAACAAACTACTATGTTGGATCAGGCACATCAAAATTTGTCTTGCTACGTGTCGGATATCCAGCCTAAACACCTGCGAAAAACTCTATGGAAAAGTCTGCAAACAGGTATGCTGCAAGCAGAAGACTCCACATATCTTATCCCGTTGTACTGGCGAAGAAAAAAAGAGCAACAAGTCGAAGAACAAGCCACCTTGCTCACCACTACCGACTACAATATCCTGCTCAACGATTTGCAATCGACTTGTGATTTCTACAACAACCATATCCAAATCTTATCAACTTCCTTACTTAGTCCATTGGCCGCTGCGGGCAATTCGTATTACAACTATTATCTAGCGGACAGCATGCAGGTGGGCAATGAGAAACATTATCTGGTACATTTCCGCACGAAGAATGCTTTTTATGCCACTTTCAATGGCGAGATGGCTATCGATTCTGCCACCTATGCGTTGCGTAGCATAAAAGCCACTGTACCATCCCAGACCAATATCAATTTCTTGCGACAACTAACTATCCATCAAAATTTTACACAGTGTAATCACCTCGTAAATGAACGCCTATCGTTGTTATTGGATTTTGCTATTAAGACCGACACTTCACATATCTTTCCTACCCTTCTCATCACCCGTAACACTTCCTTTCCTCATCACTCTATATCTCCATCGCCTCATCGCCTCATCGCCTCATCGCACAATAGCCCTATAGTCAGTGCAATGGATAGCCTGAGTAACACGCCATTATTTAGAACGGCTAAATTCGTGGCGTATGTACTGCAAACGGGTTATATACCGACGGGTAAGTATATCGAAATCGGCAAGGTGAATGAGTTGCTAAAGTACAATCAAGTTGAAGGATGGCGTATGGCCTTACCTTTGCGTACGACGGAGATGTTGTGGCAGCGTGTATCATTGGGTGGATATATATCGTTCGCAACGGGTGACAGAGCGTGCAAAGGTATGGGCGAAATGAATATCGCTTTGCCTACCCAAAAGAGACATACTATTCAGGTGCGGTATGGAGACCACTACGTCTATTCGGATGTGAATGATTTTCAGGAGTATATACGCGAGAATCAAGTCTTCAACCCACAGATCAACCTCATCACGGAGTTGCTGCGAGGTGCACCTTTCAACAAGCCGTTCTACTACAATACAATGGTGCGTCGTCGTGAAGCGAGGATGCATTTTGAGGATGAATGGAATTCGTTTTTAGAAACACAAGCATACCTGAAGATTGGTCGTATGGGTTATGGAACTGCTTCGCGTGATTATATGGGGCAAAAATCATTTTTCTATTCCACATTGGGTGCATCTGCGCGCATTAGCTTTCATGAACGCAAAATAGATAGTTATTTTCATCGGCGTCATATCTACAATCATTTGCCTGTGGTGTATTTAGGTGCAGAATTAGGTAGTTATCAGTTAGCAGACATGCCTCGTTATCGCATGTATGGTAATTTGCGTTTGATAGTACGTCAAAAAGTAAATTTAGGTATAGCTGGTAATTTGAATTATCTGCTGGAAGCGGGTATGATTTTTGGTAATGTGCCGTATCCGTTGTTGCATATTTTTGCTGGTAACCCCTCATATACATTGGATGCGCAGCGTTTCACGTTGATGAATACCTATCAGTATGCAGCTGACCGTTATGTATCGGTACATGCGCAATGGGATGGAAATGGATTGCTATTGAATCGTGTGCCAGGTATCCGTTATTTGCGGTTGCGTGAGTTGGTAGAGGTAAAAGTAGCGTATGGTTCTTTGCACGAAAAACATGCACAGGTATTAGCTTTTCCTCATCTAAGTGATTACAAAGCGGAGCAGGCATCAGCCTACTCCCTCTTATCGGCTCCCACCGTTCCCTACGTAGAAGTAGGTGTGGGGTTGGGTAATATCTTGCGTATTGGTGAAGTGTACGGAGTATTCCGTTTGACGCACTGGCATGATGCTCATGCACCATGGTGGGGTCTTCGTTTTCGTTTGCATTTAGGAATGTAGTCCTACTCCATGCGGTAGGCTTTGGGTGTAACGCCCACATGCCCTTTGAAGAAGCGGTTAAAGAATGCCACGTTATCAAAACCCAGATTCAGGGCTATCTCTTTGATAGGAGCATTTGTGATTTTCAGCTGAGCTTTGGCATCCATCAGTATCGCATCAACAATGATATCACCTGCTGTACGTTGGCTGGCTGCTTTGATGGTAGAGCATAAGTGAGGCACTGTGACACATAGCGCATTCGCATAATCTGCCACATGATGCCACTCGTGGTAATGTTGCAAGACGAGATCGCTAAACTCTTTGAATATTTGTGTCTTACGATCTATAGCACGAGATTGTTTATCTTCATTATCCACATAAAGTTCGTAGAAGGTCTGCTGTATGAGGTTAAAGATATGCACCATTGCATCCACATTGAGCATACAGGGAGTGCAGTTGATCGCTTTATCAAGCAGTGAAGAGAATACAGTCACCACTTCTCTTTGTTCGCCATTAAGGGGTAGAATTGGTTGAAGGGATTGGTTAGGCAACGAGAAACGGCGGGTGCCATAAGCATTTCTTTCTACAAAAGAAGATGCAAAAACGATATACTTCAGCTGGGCATCTTCGCTAAAGTCATGCACTAGAAGGAAACTACCTGGTTTCACATAGATGAGATCATTTTCTTTGACTTCATATTTGGTAATATCCAATGTAGCTCTGGCATTTCCTTTGACCATATATGCATATACAGCACATTGGATTTTGCAAGGGAATCTGCCATATTCATTCAAGATTTTTCCGCTTGCTTCGCCGAAGATATAGTCAATAGGACAATCAATGAGAGGTATTTTTTCGTTTAGCATAAAAAAAAGTACTTATTTGCTTGCAAAGGTAGTACTTTTTTCTTAATCTTCCAAATAAAACGTATATTTTTCAAAAAAAACATCACAAATATAAAAAAAATAATCAATCAAAAAGGATAATGACGTTGAAAATCTTAAATAGAATGACATTTAAACACAAAAAAACCACGCTTTGAGAGCGTGGTTTTTTCGTTTATACAGCGATTTTTAGAAATCTAACTCTTGGCTACGCAAGTGTGCTTCTGCTGCTGCAGCGCGAGCTGCTTGGATAGCAGCGTACTCCTCAGCATTGTGAACCGACAAGTTTTGGAACTCACGCAAGCCTGTACCTGCTGGAATCAAATTACCGCAGATAACGTTCTCTTTCATACCCTCTAAGTAATCTACTTTGCCTTGGATAGCAGCCTCGTTCAAAACCTTAGTGGTCTCTTGGAAAGATGCTGCAGACATGAAAGACTTTGTACCTAAGGCAGCACGTGTGATACCTTGCAAGATTTGACTAGCTGTAGCACAAGTAGCTTCGCGAGCTTGTACGAGTTTCTTATCCTTACGACGGAGTGTAGAATTTTCATCATGTAGACGACGGGCGGTAACAATCTGACCAGCTTTTAAGGTCTCACTCTCACCTGCATCTGTAATAACTTTCTTACCCCAGATACGATCGTTCTCCTCCAAGAAGTCGCGCTTATCAACGATTTGTTTCTCGAGATAACGTGTATCACCTGCTTCTTGAATCTCCACCTTGCGCATCATTTGGCGTACAATGATTTCGAAGTGTTTATCGTTGATTTCCACACCTTGCATACGGTATACAGATTGTGCCTCGTTGACGATATAGTCTTGCACAGCAGTAGGACCTTGGATAGCTAGGATATCGTTAGGTGTGATAGCGCCATCAGACAATGCCACACCGGCACGTACATAATCACCTTCCTGTACGAGGATCTGCTTGCCAAGCGGAATGAGATATGACTTAACTTCACCCAGTTTGCTAGTAATAGACAACTCACGATTACCGCGTTTTACGCGACCGAAGCTAACCTCACCATCGATCTCTGCCACAATAGCAGGGTTGGATGGGTTACGTGCCTCGAAGAGCTCAGTAACACGTGGAAGACCTCCAGTAATATCGCCTGCAGTACCGAAAGAACGGGTTTGTGTGAACAATGAGTCACCTACCTTAACATCGGTACCATCAGGATAAACCAACAAGGCTTTGACTGGCAAGTTATATGTACGCAAATAATTACCCTCTGCATCCACTATATGCGCAGATGGCATCTTCGTTTTGTCTTTGGTTTCGATAATAGACACCTCTTTCTTGCCTGTTTGCTCATCGACTTCTGTCTTACACGTTACGCCTTCAATAACGTCTTGGTATTCGAGGCGACCAGCTTGCTCAATAATCAATGTAGCTTTATAAGGATCCCACTCGCATACCTTGGTGCCTTTCTCATACACCTCACCTGGAGTAACAAAGAGCTTTGAAGCATAAGGGATATTAAAGGTTGTAAGCACTACACCCGTATTCACATCCACAAGACGCATCTCATTCAAACGACTTACTACAATCACTTCACCTTCTTCAGTAGTGATTAGACGCAAATCGTCAATTTCGATACGACCATTTTGTGTGAGAGCATAGGTGTTTTGTGTAGCAGCATTGCCAGCAACACCACCCGAGTGGAAAGTACGAAGCGTAAGCTGCGTACCTGGCTCACCAATAGCTTGTGCAGCAATCACGCCCACAGCCTCACCTTTTTGCACCATTCGACGAGTAGCCAAGTTACGTCCATAGCACTTCGCGCACACACCATGCTTAGCCTCACAAGTAAGTACCGAACGAATCTCAACAGACTCAATACCAGCCTCTTCAATAGCTTGACATGCTGCCTCGCGAATCTCTTCGCCAGAAGCCACGATGAGGTTGCCATCCATGTCGTAAATATCGTGAACACTAACACGTCCTAAGATACGTTGGGTGAGAGTAGCCACTACGTTATCATTTTGCTTGATAGCCTTAGCAGTCAAACCACGCAATGTACCGCAGTCCTCCTCTGTAATGATCACATCGTGTGAAACGTCAACCAGACGACGAGTCAAATAACCTGCATCGGCAGTCTTCAACGCAGTATCCGCCAGACCCTTACGCGCACCGTGGGTAGAGATAAAGTACTCAAGCACACTTAGACCCTCTTTAAAGTTGGAGAGAATAGGGTTCTCAATTGTTTGACGGCTATCTGCCACACCTGCTTTCTGTGGTTTAGCCATCAGACCACGCATACCAGCTAACTGCTTAATCTGTTGTTTAGAGCCACGGGCACCAGAATCCATCATCATAAACACAGAGTTGAATCCTTGATCTGCCTCTTTCATATGTTTCATCAGCACGTTGGTGACTTGTGCATCAACTTCACCCCATGCAGCAACAACCTTGTTATAACGCTCGTTGTCAGTCATCAAACCTTCCATATAAAGCCCCGTTACCTCCTCAACGACTTGGTTACCCTTAGCCACAAATTCAGTTTTCTCCTCTGGGATAAGGATATCGTTGAGGTTGAAACTTAATCCACCCTTGAAAGCCATCTTATAACCGAGGTCCTTGATCTCATCCAAGAAAAGTGCTGTGCGAGCCACACCACAAGTCTTGATAACATCTGTAATAATCTCCTTAACGGCTTTCTTGCCAAGTGTAACGTTCTTATAACCTACCTCGTTGGGTACATAATAGTTGACTATTACACGTCCCGGAGTGGTCTCTACAATAGAAGTCTCGCCTGTACGTTGGTCTTTGATACGCACTTTTACCAATGCATGGATATCCACTTTGCCTTCGTTGAGTGCAATCTCGCACTCCTCTGGAGAGTAGAAAGTTAATCCTTCGCCTTTCGCACCTGTACGTTCCTTAGTAATATAGTATAGACCAAGAATCATATCCTGCGATGGTACAGTGATAGGATTACCGTTAGCTGGGTCAAGGATATTGTGCGAACCGAGCATGAGGAGTTGCGCCTCAAGGATAGCCTCGTGAGAGAGTGGCAAGTGCACAGCCATCTGGTCACCATCAAAGTCAGCGTTGAAACCAGCACAAGCAAGTGGGTGCAACTGGATAGCTTTACCCTCAATCATACGAGGTTGGAAAGCCAATATTCCGTGGCGGTGCAAAGTAGGAGCACGGTTCAGTAATACAGGGTGTCCCTTCATTACATGCTCAAGGATATCGAAGATAATAGGCTCCTTACGGTCGATGATCTTCTTAGCCGATTTCACCGTTTTAACCACACCACGTTCAATGAGTTTGCGAATAATAAATGGTTTGTAGAGCTCAGCAGCCATATCTTTTGGCAGACCGCACTCGTGCATCTTCAACTCAGGACCTACGACAATAACAGAACGTGCAGAATAATCCACACGCTTACCTAGCAAGTTCTGACGGAAACGTCCTTGTTTACCTTTGAGTGAATCAGACAAAGATTTCAATGGACGGTTAGCATCTGACTTGATAGCTGTGGTTTTCTTACTATTATCGAAAAGCGAATCAACAGCCTCTTGCAACATACGTTTTTCATTGCGCAAGATTACGTCTGGAGCCTTGATTTCTACAAGGCGTTTGAGACGGTTATTACGAATGATTACACGACGATAGAGGTCATTGAGGTCGGAAGTAGCGAAACGTCCACCATCTAGTGGCACAAGCGGACGCAACTCAGGAGGCGTAACAGGCACCACACGCAATACCATCCACTCTGGACGGTTCTTGCCTTTGCTCGCGCGGAAATTCTCCACCACTTGGAGACGCTTTAGTGCATCAGCTTTGCGTTGTTGCGAACCATCGCTGTTGGCACGATCACGCAACTCATAACTCAGTGCATCCAAATCGAGTCCCATCAACAACTCCTCAATAGCCTCAGCACCCATCTTAGCGATGAACTTATCAGGATCATCATCATCAAGCATTTGATTATCAGGACTAATCTTTGCCAAACGTTCCATCAATTCTGCATATTGATCATCCTCGAGCAACATCTTATCCTCTACTATCTCGTCATCAATCTCTTGACCTGCCAAGACACCTGCACGTAGCACTATATACTTCTCGTAGTAAACAACTGAATCCAACTTCTTGGTAGGTACACCTAAGAGCGCAGCCATCTTTGATGGCAATGAACGCAAGTACCAGATGTGAGTAACAGGGACCACTAATTTGATATGTCCCATGCGCTCACGGCGCACTTTCTTTTCAGTAACCTCCACACCACAACGCTCGCATACAATCCCCTTGTAGCGAATACGTTTGTATTTACCGCAGTGGCACTCATAATCCTTGGTAGGACCGAAGATGCGTTCGCAGAATAGGCCATCGCGCTCAGGTTTGTAGGTACGATAGTTGATTGTCTCAGGTTTGAGTACCTCACCCGAACTGATACGCATGATCTCATCTGGCGATGCTAGGCCAATAGAGATACGGGAAAATCCGTTTTTCTTATTATCTTGTTTGAAAGCCATAATTCTTGAATTTTATTCCATTGTAATTGATAGACCCAGACCTTGTAACTCATGCAACAATACATTGAGTGATTCAGGCAAACCTGGTGTAGGCATTGATTCGCCCTTAACAATAGCCTCGTAAGTACGAGCACGACCAGTAACATCATCGGATTTTACGGTCAAGATCTCTTGCAGAATGTGCGCAGCACCGTGTGCCTCAAGCGCCCAAACTTCCATCTCACCAAAACGTTGACCACCAAATTGCGCTTTACCGCCAAGTGGCTGTTGAGTGATAAGACTGTAAGGACCAATCGAACGAGCATGCATCTTGTCATCCACCATGTGACCAAGCTTCATGAAATAGGTTACACCCACAGTAGCCATTTGGTCGAACGCCTCGCCAGTACCACCATCGTACAATTGGGTTTTACCCGCACGTGGGATACCTGCTTTGTCGGTCCACTCGTTAAGATCATCCAAAGTACAGCCATCGAAAATAGGCGTAGCAAACTTAACACCCAACTCGCGACCTGCCCAACCAAGCACAGCCTCGAAGATCTGACCAATGTTCATACGAGAAGGCACACCCAGTGGATTCAACACTATATCTACAGGCGTACCATCAGCCAAGAAAGGCATATCCTCTACGCGCACAATCTTACTAACAATACCCTTGTTGCCGTGACGACCAGCCATCTTATCACCTACACGGATCTTACGACGCTTAGCTATATATACCTTGGCCATTTGAACTATACCATTCGGCAACTCGTCACCAATAGTAAGATTGAACTTAGAACGCTTCAGCTCCGCATCAAGCGCCTTGCTCTTGGCGAGGTAATTCATGATACAACGACTAACCAAATCATTGACATGAGAATCGGACGTCCAATTAGATAGCATCACTGATGTGTAGTCAATACCATCTAGAACCGAAGCACTGAAGGGAACACCACGAGGAATAATATCACTATGCACATGGTCAGTTACACCCAATGATACTTGATCATGCAACAAAGATACTAGCTTGTTGACCAACAAAGAATGCAATTCAGACGACTTCAATGAATAAGAGGCATCCAACTGGGACATCAATTCCTTGTCTTCCAACTTCTGACGACGGTCTTTCTGAGCCTTCTTGTAAAGATTCTTAGCAATCACTACACCGCTCAAAGATGGACTCGCCTTGAGAGACGCATCCTTCACATCACCCGCCTTGTCACCAAATATCGCCTTCAGAAGCTTCTCCTCGGGAGATGGATCCGACTCACCCTTAGGAGTAATCTTACCGATGAGAATATCACCCGGAGATACATAAGCACCCACACGAATAATACCGTTCTCGTCCAAATCCTTGGTAGATTCTTCACTAACATTAGGGATATCCGAAGTGAACTCCTCGACACCACGCTTGGTCTCACGAACCTCTAAAAGCTGCTCAACTACGTGCACAGATGTAAACATGTCCTCGCGAACAATACGTTCACTCAGAACAATTGCATCCTCATAGTTGTAACCCTTCCAAGGAATGTATGCTACCTTTAAGTTCTTACCCAATGCCAACTCTCCGTTCTCCGTAGCATAACCTTCGGAAAGAATCTGACCTTTTGTTACCTTATCACCCTTGCGCACGATAGGACGAAGGTCAATAGTGGTATTCTGATTGGTACGTTGGAATTTAGGCAATTTGTATTCTTTCTCTGAAGACTCAAAAGATATGAAGTCCTCCTCTTTGGTTCTGTCGTATTTAATGCGAATCTGATCTGCATCTACATAGGTTACTACACCCTCACCCTCAGCAACAATTTGTGTGCGAGAGTCCTGAATCAATTGCCCCTCAATACCTGTACCTACGATAGGCGCTTCGTTACGTAACAAAGGCACAGCTTGGCGCATCATGTTCGATCCCATTAACGCACGGTTAGCATCATCGTGCTCCAAGAATGGAATCAATGCAGCAGCAATAGAAGCAATCTGCGACGGAGAAACGTCCATTAAATCGATTTGATCAGGAGCCACCACTGGGAAGTCCGCTTCGTAGCGTGCCTTAACTTTGTTACGAATGAACTTGCCGTCTTTGTCCAATGGAGCATTACCTTGAGCTACAGTGGACTTCTCTTCATCCTCCGCAGTCATATATACTACGTGGTCGTTATCCAAATCTACGACACCATTATCAGCCTTACGATATGGTGTTTCAATAAATCCTAAGTTATTGATTTTAGCATAGATACACAACGATGAGATCAAACCGATGTTTGGACCTTCAGGTGTCTCAATAGGACACAAACGGCCATAGTGGGTATAGTGCACGTCACGCACCTCAAAACCAGCACGGTCACGACTAAGTCCACCAGGACCGAGAGCCGACATACGACGTTTGTGGGTAATCTCTGCCAATGGGTTCTGTTGGTCCATAAACTGTGACAAAGCATTCGTACCAAAGTATGAGTTGATCACACTGGAGATTGCCTTTGCATTAATCAAGTCAGTAGGGGTAAACACCTCTGTGTCACGTACGTTCATGCGCTCACGTATAGTACGAGCCATACGAGCCAAACCAATACCGAACTGGTTGTACAACTGCTCACCCACCGTGCGAACACGACGGTTAGACAAGTGATCAATATCATCCACCTCAGCATTAGAGTTGATGAGTTGAACCAAGTATTTGATAATCTCAATGATATCTTCTTTGGTCAATGTACGAGTTTCCATTGGGGTATCCATCTCCAACTTACGGTTGATACGATAGCGCCCCACCTCACCTAAATCATAACGCTTGTCAGAGAAGAAGAGGTTTTGGATAACTTCACGAGCTGTAGCATCATCAGCAGGCTCTGAGTTGCGCAACTGACGATAGATATACAACACCGCCTCCTTCTCAGAATGAGAAGGATCTTTCTGCAAAGTATTGAAGATGATAGAATACTCTGACTCATAAGCTTCATCCTTGTGCAAGAGAATAGTCTTAACATCTGACTCATAGATCGTTTCACAAAGCTCTTCTGTCAAAACAGTTTCGCGCTCAATAATCACTTCGTTTCGTTCGATAGTTACTACTTCGCCTGTTTCCTCATCTACGAAATCTTCAGCCCAAGCCTTCAAAACGTTACCTGCCAATGTGCGACCAACAGCAGCATCCAAATTTTCTTTGGTACACTTGATTTCCTCAGCCAAACCAAAGCAATTCAAAATCTCTTTATCACTCTCAAAACCAATAGCACGGAGCAAAGTGGTTACAGGCAATTTCTTCTTACGATCAATGTAAGCGTACATCACACGGTTGATATCCGTTGCAAACTCAATCCACGAACCGCGGAAAGGAATGATACGAGCAGAATACAACTTTGTACCATTCGAGTGCATAGAAGTACCGAAGAATACACCTGGAGAACGGTGCAACTGACTAACAATTACTCGCTCTGCACCATTGATAACAAAAGTGCCCTTAGGAGTCATGTATGGGATGGTACCCAAGAACACGTCTTGCATCACTGGCGCAAAATCTTCGTGATCAGGATCAGTACATGTCAAGAACAACTTCGCCTTCAATGGCACACTATAGGTGAGTCCACGAAGAAGACACTCTTCAATCGAATAACGAGGATGATCAATGTGATAATCCAAGAACTCAAGCACAAAGTTGTTTCGGGTATCCGCAATAGGGAAACTCTCCGAGAACACTTTAAACAAACCTTCTTTATGACGCTCCTCCGGAGTGGAATCAATCTGGAAGAAATCGTGGAAGGATTTCAATTGAATTTCCAGAAAATCAGGATATGGCATCTGCTTTTGCATTGCCGAAAAATTGATCCGCTGGGTTTTGTTTTGTTTTGCCATTTATTTTTGTATTTTTATAGGTTTCAAATATCTAAAAATGCCTGATAATAAACTATTTAGAACTAAATAAATGATTCTACTGTTTTATACTTTTTTCACAAGAATCGCACTATAATTACCAGTTTTTAACATTTTTTCAACATTCTCCACTATTCAGAGAAAAAGGTTTAGACCCCCAAAAAGGGTCTAAACCTATCATTATTCGATAAAAAGGTATTACTTCAATTCTACCTCAGCACCTACCTCCTCAAGAGCTTTCTTGAGAGCCTCAGCGGTAGCTTTGTCTACACCTTCTTTAACAGTTGCAGGAGCAGCATCTACGATGTCCTTAGCTTCTTTCAAGCCAAGACCTGTTTGCTCTTTAACTGCCTTAACTACTTGCAACTTTTGTGCACCAGCTGACTTCAATACTACGTCAAAGCTAGTTTTCTCCTCTGCTGCAGGAGCTGCATCAGCAGCTGGGCCAGCAGCAACTGCAACAGCTGCAGCTGCAGGTTCAATACCATACTCCTCTTTCAAAATTTGAGCGAGTTCGTTTACTTCCTTAACTGTAAGGTTTACTAATTGTTCAGCAAAAGCTTTCAAATCTGCCATTGTTGTATAATTTTAAAGTGTTAATTTTTAATGTTAATTTGTTTATTTGTTGCTGATTATTCAGCGCGTTCACCCAGCGTTTTCAAAACACCGTGGATGGTAGTACCTCCAGATTGGAGTGCAGAAACAACATTCTTTGCAGGTGATTGGAGCAAAGCAACCAAATCCGCAATGAGTTCGTTCTTTGACTTGATGGTTGCCAAGAAATCCAAGTTTTGTGCACCTACGTAGATAGTTTCTTCTACATAAGCCGCCTTCAACTGTGGCTTAGCTTCCTCTTTGTTCTTCTCTTTCTTTGTAAATTCCTTGATGAGCTTTGCAGGAGCATTACCTGTATTTGACAACATCAAAGCAGTATTACCTTTTAGAGCCTCAAATATCTGAGCATCAATGCCTTTTGCTTCTAATGCTTTTTGCAGCAAAGTATTCTTAGCCACAAGCAATTTCACATCTTGCTTGAAGCAAGCACGGCGCAACTCACTAGTCTTCTCTGCATTCAAACCTTCAATATTGGTCAAATAGAAGTGTGAGTATTGACCCAATTGCTCTTGCAATGAAGCAATAATGGCGTTTTTATCTTCCTTCTTCATACTTGTCTTCGATTAATTTAATTACTCAATAGATTTTGGGTCAATCTTAATACCCTGACTCATTGTACTGGAAAGATAAATGCTCTTGATATAGGTACCCTTACTTACTGCGGGTTTCAATTTGATGAGTGTTTGAACAAACTCAATAGCATTCTCAGCAATTGCCTCAGGAGCAAATGACACCTTACCAATTGAAGTGTGAACAATACCAAATTTGTCTACCTTGAAGTCAATCTTACCTTGCTTAACCTCCTTAACAGCCTTAGCAACATCCATTGTCACTGTACCTGATTTTGGGTTTGGCATAAGACCACGAGGACCCAATACACGACCGAGAGCACCAATCTTACCCATGATTTGAGGTTGAGTGATGATCACATCAATATCAGTCCAACCACCTTTGATCTTCTCGATATACTCATCCAGACCTACATAATCTGCACCTGCCTCTTTAGCAGCAGCCTCTTGGTCGGGAGTACACAATGCGAGGACGCGAACTTGTTTACCTGTACCGTGAGGAAGACTTACCACGCCACGAACCATTTGGTTTGCTTTACGTGGGTCAACACCTAAACGTACATCTACATCTACACTTGCATCAAACTTAGTTGTAGTGATCTCTTTCACCAACGCAGCAGCCTCTGCTACGGTATAGAGCTTACCTGCTTCAATCTTCTCAGCAGCAAGCTTTTGATTCTTTGTCAATTTTGCCATAATAATGATTGAAGTTTAATTATTTAACGGTAATACCCATACTACGAGCGGTACCTTTTACCATTTTGATAGCGCTCTCTACAGTGAAACAGTTCAAGTCAACCATTTTATCAGTTGCAATCGCCACACATTGCTCCTCAGTGATAGATGCCACTTTATTTCGGTTAGGTTGGTTAGAACCAGACTTAACTTTTGCAGCCTCTTTCAATTGAACAGCTACTGGTGGAGTCTTAACGATAAAATCGAACGATTTGTCAGTGTAAACAGTAATCACTACAGGCAAAATTTTACCTGCTTTTTCCTGCGTTCTGGCATTGAATTGTTTACAAAACTCCATAATGTTCACACCTTTAGAACCAAGTGCAGGTCCTACTGGAGGAGATGGGTTAGCTGCGCCACCCTTAATCTGGAGTTTGATAAATCCAGCAATTTCTTTAGCCATAATTTTGTTTTTTTACTTTGTTAATAGTTTTTGTTAATAATAAACTACCGAGTAGTACAACGGCCCGTAACAAATGCCTCCTACTCCTTTTCTACTTGATCGAAGCTCAATTCAAGAGGTGTTTGACGATCAAAAATCGTAACTACCACCTTCAACTTACGCTTGTCTTGCGCCACCTCATCGATAACGCCCTCGAATCCATTAAATGCGCCATTAATCACCTTAACGCGCTCGCCCACCAAGAATACCTCGTCAGCTATTGACTCAATAGATGCCTCATCAATAGTGCCGACAATTTTGTTAATTTCAGCTTGAGATACTGGAGCTGGCTTCGTAGAGGACTTACTATCACTCAAGAAACCCAACACATTAGGAATGTTACGCAACAGTGGATAGCATTCATCAGTCAAATTGCACTCAACGAGCACATAACCTGGAAGCTTATTGCGCTCTTTGATTACACGCTTGCCATTGCGAACACTAACCACCTTCTCAGTCGGAATCAAGACTTGTGATACATATTCCTTAAACAATGTGGAGGTAACCAAAGCGCCTTCGATATACTCTTTCACTTTGTTCTCCTTACCACTGATTGCTTTCAGCACATACCACTTGCAATTGTTCTCAGCCATATTCAAACAATTAATCAATTAGAATAAGCCATAGACAAAAGTCATGATTGACTCAAAACAAAAATCCATCAGCCATACAATAAGTGCCAATATTATGGAAGCAATCAATACCAGCACAGCGCTTTTGGACAACTCTTTACGAGTAGGCCAATTCACCTTGTGAACCAACTCCTCGTAGGATTCTTTAAGACTTTGAACAAACTTCATATCTGTAGTTATTTATATATTCTAATTTGCGCCAAACATCTGGCCTCAGCATTCGCCGAAGTCAGACGGAAGCTATTTTTTGTAACAGCACGGAAGGCAGGAATCGAACCCACATTGACGGTTTTGGAGACCGCTTTCTTACCATTAGAAGACTTCCGTAGATGATTGCCGAAGCCGCGACTTCGGCAATCTTAATTTATCGCTGAACTTAATCAGACTTTGTATTAGTCAAGCAAACCGGTGATTTGACCAGAACCTACGGTACGACCACCCTCGCGGATAGCGAAGCGGAGACCCTCAGAGCAAGCAACTGGATAAATCAACTTAACCTTAATCTCCAAGTTATCACCTGGCATTACCATCTCAGTACCCTCTGGCAAAGTAATCTCACCAGTTACGTCCATTGTACGGATGTAGAATTGTGGGCGATAGTGGTTGTGGAATGGAGTGTGACGACCACCTTCCTCTTTCTTCAAGATATAAACAGAAGCTTTGAACTCCTCGTGAGGTTTAACCACACCTGGGTGGGTAATTACCATACCACGGCGAACCTCATCTTTGTCAATACCACGGAGCAACAAACCTACGTTATCACCAGCCTCACCTTGGTCGAGCAACTTACGGAACATCTCAACACCAGTTACAACTGACTTTCTACCCTCAGCACCAAGACCGATCAATTGAACTTCCTCACCAACTTTGATGATACCTGTCTCAATACGACCAGTTGCTACAGTACCACGACCTGTGATTGAGAATACGTCCTCAACAGGCATCAAGAATGGTTTATCAACAGCACGTGGAGGCAACTCAATCCATGTATCACAAGCATCCATCAACTCCATAACTTTGTCTTCCCACTCTTTTACAGAGTTCAAAGCACCAAGAGCAGAACCGCGGATAATAGGAGTATTGTCACCATCGAACTCATAGAATGAAAGAAGCTCACGCATCTCCATCTCAACGAGATCAAGCATCTCAGCGTCATCAACAAGGTCGCACTTGTTCATAAACACAACCAAGCGAGGAACGTTCACCTGACGAGCCAAAAGGATGTGCTCACGTGTTTGAGGCATAGGACCATCAGTAGCAGCCACAACGATGATAGCACCGTCCATTTGAGCAGCACCAGTTACCATGTTCTTTACGTAGTCAGCGTGACCAGGGCAGTCAACGTGAGCGTAGTGACGAGTAGCGGTTTGATACTCAACGTGTGCAGTGTTAATAGTAATACCACGCTCTTTCTCCTCTGGAGCATTGTCGATAGAGTCGAATGAACGAAGCTCAGAAAGACCACGAGATGCCAATACGGTTGTAATAGCTGCAGTCAAAGTAGTTTTACCGTGATCAACGTGACCAATTGTACCAATGTTCACGTGTGGTTTCGAACGGTCAAATTTTTCTTTTGCCATAATTCTAGAATTTAGTTATTAACGTTAATACTATAAGTTTTACCTAATTAATCTCCGTTTTACACACCGCAATACTCCCGAAAGAGCATTGTATGGTCGCAAAACCTTGAGCTAATGGCGGGAGTTGAACCCGCGACCTCATCCTTACCAAGGATGCGCTCTACCACTGAGCTACATCAGCAACACGAACTCAAGTTCGTCACTACTCGAATTATACGAGTGTATAAACAAAAATTGAGCGGAAAACGGGGCTCAAACCCGCGACCCCCAGCTTGGAAGGCTAGTGCTCTATCGACTGAGCTATTTCCGCGAATTAACCACGACTTCCGCGACGGTTACTTTTGTGGGAGCAGATGGATTCGAACCACCGAAGGTGAAAACCAGCAGATTTACAGTCTGCCCCATTTGGCCGCTCTGGAATACTCCCAATATCTATTTCAATGTTCCACTTTTGGAGCCTCTTGTCGGATTCGAACCAACGACCCCGAGATTACAAATCACGTGCTCTGGCCAACTGAGCTAAAGAGGCGGGTCACTTTTCGGCTATTTTGCCACGCCTCCTAACACGTCGGCGGAAAAGCGGTGCAAAGGTACTACTTTTTTTTGAACCCACCAAATATTTTACAAAAAAAATGCAATTTTCTTTCATTTTTCATAAAAAAGCGGGGCAAAAACCCCGCCACATGCCCCAAATGGGTATCATTTATCTATCTTTATGTTTCTCTAATTGTTTGTCCAATGCTTCCAAGCACTCATCAATGCCTTGCTCAAAAGTGTCGCAAACTTTTTGTGCAAACAACTCCATTCCCATACCCATGATACGGATAGCGGTTTCTTTGTTCAGATTCGTTTCTGGTTTCACCACCGTCATACGTATCTCCAGCTCAGCGGAAGGAGAAAGCAATTTCTCATAACGACGTGTTTTTTTCTCGATGTACTTCTCAAGACGCTCCGCAGTCTCAAAATTCACGGCTTTTACGTTCAGTTTCATGGTTTCCTCCTTTTTTTTATTTAAGTTAATATTATTATCACCAAGCATCGCCTGGTAGTTTTCACCTTTCAGTTTTCACTTTCCCCTCTCCACGCGGATGTGCTTCCTTATACACTTCCTTTATCTGTTCAAATGTAGCATGTGTATATACTTGCGTAGCTGCCAAACTCGCATGCCCCAATAGGCTTTGTATCGTTCGTATATCCGCTCCGTTGTTCAGCATGCTTGTCGCAAACGTGTGCCTCAATACGTGTGGCGAATGTTTTTTCAACGTGCTCACTTCGCCCATACGCGCACGCACAATATTATATAAGGTATGCGCATCCATTTCCACCCATTCGCCTTTTCTATTTTTTCGCACAAGAAACGTGCCAATCCCTGCCCTCTCGCCCAAAAAACTGCATTTATTTTTCCGATACTCCTCTATTAGTTCGCATAGCCCCTCGCCTATCGGCACAATTCGTTCTTTGGCTCGCTTACCGAAAACTCTTACTTGTTGTTGTCGCGTATCCACGTCCACCTCTTTCAGCCCCACCAACTCTGCGCGGCGCATACCCGTCTGATATAGTATTTCCACCATCAAGTAATCGCGCAGGTGCGTAAACTGCTCCTCTTCACTCATATCCTCGCTCCAGTCGCGTTCTTGGTTGATTTTCACCCCTTGCATCTCGCTCTCTCGGAAGTATAGAGGCAATGGTTTGTCTGTCTTTGGTGCTACTATCGCACGTGTAATATCAACTTTCACCAACCCCACCCGCAGCAAGAACTTGTAAAAACTCTTCACGGCCGACAACCGCCTCTTCACGCTGCGTGGCGATTGTTTTTGCTTATCCAGCATATCAATCATCCACAACTTCACATCCTCTGCATCCACCCCTTTTGGATCAAAGTCTTCCACTTTGCAATCCAAGAATTTGCACCACGCTTTCAGATCATCTCCGTACTCTCCTACAGTACGTGCCGAGTACCTTTTCTCTATAGCAATATAATCCAAAAACTTCCTTATCATTTATTTAAGATTCAGATTTGTTTAGATTTCGCGAGCGGAGCGAGCAGGAGTTATTTCACTTCCCTTCCGTGTTCCGAAGTTCCCTCAAATGGGAAGAGACCGAAGAGTTCCGCATCTATGCGGTCAGTGATATAACGGAAGTCTTCTGGACGGTCGCCGAACTTGATGGTATCGCCATCAATGATGAGCAATTTGCCTTTGTAGTCCGCGATCCAATTCTCATAGAGTTCGTTCAATCCCTGCAAGTAGTCGATACGCATACTTGACTCATACGCACGACCGCGTTTTTGTATCTGTGCCACCAAATTGGGAATAGTACTACGGATATAAATCATCAGGTCGGGCATCTTCACCAGCGACATCATCAGGTCAAACAGGTCGCGATAGTTGTCAAAGTCTCTATCCGACATATATCCTTGACGGTGCAAGTTTGGTGCAAAGATACGAGCATCTTCATAGATGGTGCGATCTTGGATAATAAACTCGTTGGAGTTGGATATATCCACCACATCTTTGAATCGTTTGTTCAAGAAGTATATCTGCAAGTTAAACGACCAGCGGCCCATGTCCGCATAAAAATCCTCCAAATAAGGATTAAACTCCACGCTCTCAAAGCGTGGTTGCCAGCCATAATGTTTGGCGAGCATGTTGGTCAAAGTGGTCTTACCGCAACCAATGTTTCCTGCTACTGCTATATGCATAATCTCTTTTTATTAACTTCGTTAATGTTGTTGGCTTGCTCCGCAAGCGTTTTGTGCGGCTACGCCGCGTTGTTTTTGTTTTCTGCTTTGCGTTATTCTTGCTAATAACGTGCCAACGGCACATACAACATAACAACGCCAAAGGCATACAACGTCCAAAGGATATATAACGGCTTTGTTCCAAAACTAAAAGTTTTCGGCACTAAAAAGCCCAAACAATTCCGCATCTATTTTATTGATAACCTTGCGGAAATCTTCAGGATTACTTTCAAAATCCAAATCATCGCTTTCAATCACCAGTACCCTACCCTCGTATTGCTTGTAAATAAAATCCTCGTACCGTTCGTTCAGGTCGCGCAGGTAGTCCAGTTGCATAGTTTTCTCATAATCGCGCCCACGTTTTTGTATTTGTGCGATTAGCGAAGGCACCGATTTACGCAGGTATATCATCAGATCGGGCATACGCATTAGGCGTTTCATGTGGTCAAACAACTCCATGTATGTTTGATAATCGCGTTCCGAGAGGTCGCCACGCAAATAGTTGTTGGTCACAAACACATATACACCTTCAAAGATACTTCTGTCTTGCACAATGGTATGTTCCACCTCTTTGATGCGAAGCATATCTTTGAAACGCTCTTTCAGGAAGTAGGTCTCCACGCAGAACGACCACCGTTTGATGTCTGTGTAATAATCCTCCAAGTACGGATTAAAACTCACAGACTCAAAGCGAGGTTCCCAGCCGTAGTACTTCGCCAACATCTTTGTCAGCGTAGTCTTACCAGCTCCAATATTTCCAGCTATCGCAATATACATCCTTTCGAGTGCAAAGATACTACTTTTTTCTGAAATATGCAAACTTTCCTAAAAAAACGCTGCAAATCTCTTGTTTGCTACGCACAATAAGTGCACTATTCTCAACACACCACTATGGTTTTACCAACTCTTTAATAGCGGTACGCAGGCGGTACATGCTACCCTTGTCGTGGGGGTGTACGCGATGTGCCAATAGTACAACAGCACGATTATACTCGGGCCAAAGGACAACATTCGTTCCTGTATAACCCGTATGGCGGCTCTCTACCGTCGTTTGCAACGTGTCCGTTGCCAGCGGCACATCCTCCGTCCAAAGACCTGCATTGCAAGCACTTTCGCGCAACTCTTGTGGCTGACTCATATACCAGATAGCCCATTGACCTATCTCTTCTGCAGTAGCGAACACACCCGCATTACCTGATATACCGCACATCATCACGCGTGCCACAGGGTCATGCACATTGCCTCGCAATTTCGCATTCTCGTTCCATTCCGTAGGAGCAATACGCTCAATATTCGCCTTATCGGGCAACCAACCCATGGTCTTCCAACCTTGAGGACCATACAAGTTCTCACGCAGGTAGGTATTCACGTCTGTGCCCACGATAGTTTCTACTACTCGCTGCAACGAGATAAAGTTCAAACACGAATAACGATATTTCTCGTCTATTGCAGTAGGACGTTTGCAACGAGCAATTGAGTCCACCGTAAAATCGCGACGCGCTTGCTCCGTGTCCATGGGTACTCGCCCATCGTCTATTGCCTCCAAGAACTTCTTTTCCATAGGCGCAGCGGTAAAATAGGCAGGCAGTCCCGAATAGTGAGTCATTAGGTGGCGCACAGTCACATCGGGGTGGAAGTTTGGAATATACTTGCACACCAAATCATCCACCGACAGTTGGCCTTCTTTCACCAACAGCAACGCTGCTGTACCAGCACCTGTAGGTTTGCTCACCGAGGCAAGGTCGAAGATAGTATTAGTTGTCATTTCCTCATGTTCAGGCACAACTGCACGATAACCATATGCCTCTAGATGCACAATCTCGCCTTTATCCACCACGCAGAGTACTACACCAGGGATTAGCGAATCTGCAATTGCCTTTTCGATAAGCACACGCGCACTATCTGCATCAAAATGCAGCGATGAACCACCATGCTTTCCGCAACTTGAAAGCAGTACACTCATGCCAACAATGGCAAAGAAAAGAATTCGTTTCATATCTGACGTATTTATAAAGCCAAACGGAATCCTACATTGAATAGCGAGAATGTAGGGAATCTTTTATCTCTCGATGACACGCGACATCCATTTACGGCAGTATTTATTGAGCCACCACGCACCACTCTTTCTGTACCAGATGAAGCACCTGTAGGATTTTCTTGGAAATTTTTCTTGTACCCCCCATACCAATCAGAGCACCATTCCAGCACATTGCCACACATGTCATATATACCTAATTCATTCGATAATTTCTCCGCTACCACATGAATGGCTTTATCCCCATTTTGAATGTGCCATGCCACTTCATCTGCATTATCGCTACCTGCATATACAAATCCATTCGTTCTATTGCCGCCACGAGCAGCCCACTCCCACTCGGCTTCAGTAGGCAAACGGAATTGCATGTTGGTAAGTTCATTGAGACGGCTAATAAACAATTGGCAATCCTCCCAACTTACATTAGTAACCGGCATAGATAGTCCTAACGTCTCACTTGGATTGTCATTCATTACGGCTTCCCACATAGCCTGAGTAACTTCTGTTTGTCCTATGTAATAGTCTGACAGTGCCACTTGGTGTAATGGCAACTCATCTTCATTGGCAAAAATAGCATGCTCTTTTGTGGCACCAAGTACGCAAGTGTCTGCAGCCACTCTTACCATCGAAAATGGTACGCCATTTACCATGAAGTGCAACATATCTATTGATGGCATAGGAGGGAAGTTTGATTGTCCTGACATACCTTTTTGCAGTGTATATTCAATCGTTTTTTCCTCACCTTCATTCAATACAACCTCCATAGACTGCGAGGCATAGCCAATCTTCTCTAATCGTACCTCATGTTTACCAATTAACAATTGATCGACAATGAATGGTGTAGTGCCGTATCTTTTACCATCCACATATACGAATGCATTCACCGGTTCGCCTGTGATAATTAGCGAAGTATAAATAGGAGTAGGTTCGTTCAAGACAAATACTTTTTCTTTATCTTCTTCTTTGAGCATCAAAGAGGTATAAGCACTTCTGTGATTTGTCAATCGTGTTTCAATGACATTTTCACCATACTCCAGTGTACCTGTCCACTCTCCACGTCCCAGCAATTGATTGTCTTGATATATACCTATTGTATCACTTACTTGCAGTGTAACCGTAGTATAATTAGGAAGCATCACTGGGTGGATGCGGGCATATTCTCCATCAGAGATAGTCACACTCTGCGTGAATGTCTTATACTTCTTCTTCTGAATCTCAATTATATACGAGCCACTGCTCAACTCTGCATTCTTCAAAGGGAATTGTCCCAAAGAAATCACCTCTTCAGTAGTCACATTTGTGGCATATACATAGGCATCCACTACCTCTTCAGTTTCCTCAATTTCTATCCAACCAAATCTTGGACGCAGTGAGATATCCTTTTCTGTAGATAACTCCGATACGGTTATCACGCCTTTTTCGGGATAATACTTATTAGCAGTTACCGTATAAGGATAAGAGCCATAGTTCAACAATTTGCTGGCAATTCCGTTTTCAATATGGCAGCGCTCTGTTTTTCCATTTACCACAATCTCTACAATTGCATCTTCGGGCGATACATTGAATTTAAAAAATTGTCGTTTGGGAGCACCATCATCTACCTTGTCTTCTGGCACATAATGAACTCGTCCATAATACACCATATTAGATTGCAATCTCACCATATCAAAAATAGTTTGTCGTTCACATCCATCGCCACAACTGATTTCAATATGACGTGCACGAGAGGGGATCAGAAATAATATCTCATTCTCGCCTTCTGTATATACCGACTCTACTGCAGTTTGTGTACCCAAATACAGGTTCAACATCTGCTTTGCTTGTCTAACTTCTTGACCATTGCCATCCAATCCGACACGAATAACTACGTAAGGGAATGTATCATCCAAGTCGGGCTTTTCCCAACGACCAAACTGGTTTTTATACAACGCCAGTACTGAACTATTAGGTATCGCGCGAAATGGGTCTGTGATTGTGAGCGACTGTCCAAAAATATTTGATACTACCAACACCAATGTCAGTAAGAAAATGTTTCTTCTTATATTCATAACGTTAAATATTGTATGAGTGATTAATCATGAAATTGCCAACCTATTCCTACGCGATGTTCTAATGTGGCAAAATTGGTTGTTACCGCATTGTATGAGAACACAAAATCACGAATGAAGAACGAGGTACCCAGTGTTAGTTCTGCTCCCTGTGTGGAGAAAGCAGTATTTTTCAACCATTTTCCGCTCTGCGTTTGCCAAGCTAAATGTCGCAAACCATATCCACCACCCACTTGCAAAGCCCACCAAGGAGTAATCTTGGCTTGCAGACCTGCAATCAATGATATACGCATGCGCGATTCATTCTGATTAAACATATTCATATAGCCATTGGTTTTGCCTTCTGCATCACACAATCCGTCTGGGGTGAATTGGAACTCCCAACCACTCATTGCAGTCACAAACCAGCCTAAACGGTGTCGTTTTCCCCACACAAACTGTCCTATTGTCAGACCAGCCGAGTACTGCGGAGCTGTCATATATCCCGCATTGAGCGTCAACACCACAGATTTGGGGTATTGAACACGCTTAGCATCCACATAGAAGATTACAGAGTCTGAATAAAACTCTCCTTTTTCTTTCAGAGCATGCCACATCACAGTGTGCTCACCTTTATCTACCTCTGGTCCGAAATCACCTTCTATCTCCGTTAGTTTCTCCACTGTTTTTCCACCATCCAAACTGACATAGAGGTCCACATCGGCTTTTCTGTCAGTCTCATAGAAGATTTGTACATCTGCTTCTTCGAATTGTTCGAAGCGAACATTGCTTACCGTTTGGGACATGAGTGTACTTGCACTATATATAAACGGTAAAAATAGTACTATTCTTTTAAATACTTGTTTCATATGCTATCGTCCTGTTGAATCGTTATTGAGAAATTGTTTGTCCCTTAGTAGGTATAATCAAATAGTGTTCTTTCGTACTAAAGCCTTGCGGTTCTTCTACTCGGAACGAGAATTTCACACTACCATCCAGCAATTTTTGGCTTGCATAAATGGACATTTCAATAGTAGCTGTATCACCTGATGCTATCATAGGCAGGGGGCGATCACCAAAAGACAATCCTTCGTATGCACCTTCTGCGGTCAGACGTGCCACACAATTAACGCCACTACCACGTCCTTTATTGACAACTTGAAAACGCAAGTTGCATTTTTCGCCTACCTCTATCGTACGATTACGGCTATTGTCATCAAATACAATACTATAATCCAACAATAGCAAATCTGGAAGTTTGGGCTTGGGGGTATATATATGCAATCTGCCCATAGGTGTCATTGCATTCGGCAACTTTAGAAAATCTTGAGCATGTATTCCCACGGATAATGCTATTCCTAAAAACAAAATGATATATTTATTGCGCTTCATAGATAGTAAATGTATTAATTATTCGTTGTAGTAAATTGGTGCTCATCGCCATAGAAAACTTCTGATGCACATTCGGCATATGCACGTACATAATATACGGTGTTAGGAGTCAGGTTCTTCATTGTACTCTCAAAAGAGCCTACGCCACTGCTCGCGCCTAGGCTTTCATAAGTCCTATGGTCATTGATATCATCAATGGTCGGATTGGGTTCGGTGCTCCAGCATAGACCTCTTTGCTTAATAGAAAAACCTTCAGCATTTGTGATAGTACCACCCGAACGAGCTTCTGTAGCGCTGGGAATTACCACAGATGTGGTGATCTGTATGCCTTTGGATGTTCTAAAGCCTATTACCTCTCCATAGGTGATTCCCAAAACGTTGCGTGCATATGATCGCACGTAATATTCGGTATCATTCTCTAAATCGTTAAGTGTGATAGTAAACGTATTTTTCGCAGTCGGTTCTCCCGGTACCACATTCGCATTATTGATGTCAATATCTCTGGTGTACCCCCAACATATTCCACAGTCGCGAATTTGGCAATCTCCAGTATTAACAATCACGCCACTACAGTTGCAACTATTATGCTTTACCCTTGATGGTTTCTCGGTTGTCACAACGGGTGGAGTACCTGTATTCGTAGTAAACTGCGCCACCTTGGTTTGTTGCGAATCGTAGGCAAAATTTATCACATAGTGATAATAATAGGTATGTCCAGGGAAGAGGTTGTCTATGTGCGTTTTGACCTGATCAGACGAAGCAGTTTTGCTGGTCAAGTCATAGAAATGGGCATTCTTCATCTCAGGATTATCTGCAAAGTAAAGATGCAGTGCCTTGAAATTTCCGAATTTTTGATACGAAAACGTCAGGTCAACTTCTTCGGTGGTAGTTTTCACCGCAGCACCTTTTACTTCAAATTGAGGCACTGGATTATCTATGGTACAAGCAGCAAAACCAATGGTTGCTAATAATACAAGTACTATATTTATTTTCTTTTTCATAATTCGTATGGTATTTAGAGATTGATATTGCTATTTAGTACTACTTTTTGTGCTGCGCTGGCTGTGCGCACGATATATACACCTTGCAGCGAGCCGTTGCTTGCTGTGACATTATTACCCAGCAGGTCATAAATGGTAAATGGTTCGTTGCAATGGATGGTACCATTGGTAATAGTAATACCATCTATAACAAGATCCTCTACTCCTGTATTGTCGTAGTAACCTATTGTATTAAACAAGCCGAAGATACTATCGCTGCGATACAACGCGCCTGCGGTATATGATACGCGTAATATCGGAGTGTACGAATAGAAGGTTCTGCGTTCTGCCGTAGGTGGATTTGGTGCATAGCAATAGATTTCTTCTACTTGTGTACAATTGTCGAATGCATGATCGCCTATCCAGTTCACATGGCTGCCAATGCTGATTTTCGTAACCGCATTACAGTTGTAGAATGCATATCTGTCTATCGTTTCTACCGATTCGCCAATATGCAGTTCTACGATGCTTTCGCAGTTAGCAAATGCTCTATAACCAATCACTTTGAGAGCCGTTCCCATAGCAATATCTTTGAGTTTCGAACATTCAGCAAATGCATATGCACCTACAGACGTTACGGTGTTAGGCAATTGCACTGCAGTAATTGCATTGAGGTTATAGCACAAATATTCTGGAATATATTCCACATTATCGCCAATAGTAAACACCTTGATTTGATCTCTATTGGTATAGAATGGAGTATTATTGTGTGCATAATAATCATCACCTGCTACAGCATTCCAATTTACGGTATGTAATGCAGGCATTGCAGGCAGCAAGTTAGCAGGAATATACTTCACTTTTTCGCCCACTGTGAATGTAGTAATCTGCTCAGACAGAGGTTTGAGCGGTGAAGTAGATGCCTTCTGACTATCTTGATAAGAGATTGCATTCCATGTAATGGACGTAATGCCTGCGCATCCAGTGAACACGTCTGCATCAATATGAATGGTCTGTTCTGGCACAGTGAATGTAGTCAATTTACCACAATTCGCAAATGCCATCGCAGCAATCTCACGTACTGAATTTGGTATCTCTATCGTCTCTAAATTGGTGCAATTGCTAAATGCATTAGTGCCAATACGCGTAACTCCATCAGCGATAGAAACAGACTTGATTTGCTCACGATATAGCATCCAAGGAGTAGATGAATAACCCGAATAGTCGTACATATCATTCTGTCCAGATATGCTTAGATGACCATCTTGATAACTCCAGAAAGCGTCCTCGCCACAACTACCAGATGTAGCGATTTCAAAACTTGCAGTAAAGGCTGTATCTTGCGTAAGGATAATGGTACGTGGATTATCGGTATTACCATCATTCCATTGTGTGAAGTAATAACCTACTTCTGGAACGGCTGTCAGAATCACTTCATCCAAGTATTCTGCATGGGTAACTGCATCTACATAACCTTTGGTATTGTCAGTGGATTCTGTAGTGATTTGATAAACATTTTTACCAAATATTGCTACATAATCTATTTGTTTGGTGACTATTGTGCTATATATAGCATCCTTGCTGATATCTACTTCTTCGCTATCTTGCCAGCGAATAAAATGATAACCATATTTGGCGGTAGCAGACATGGTAATGGAATCACCATGGCGATATGTGCCACTACCTTCTGTAGTACCACGTTCTTCGTAGTTAGCAATCACACTGATTGCATACTCATTAATGGCGCAATATGCAGTGAATGTGGTGTCTTGAGTGATTTGCACGCGTCGTGGATTATCGGTATTACCATCTTGCCACTGTACGAAATGATAGCCGAAGATTGGATCTACTTCCAGTTCTATTACATCTAAATATTCCACTGAATCTGGATAAGTAATAGCACCTAATTCGTCGTCACAATTTGCATGAACGGCATAGCGGTTCTTATCAAATTGTGCCTGATAGGTTTTATCCTCTGTGACAACTACTTTGCGTGGATTATCTGTATTACCATCGTTCCATTGCGTGAAATGATAACCATAGTAGGCAACAGCAGCGATTTCTACCGAATCCATATAAAGTGCACTTTGTGCCTCGGAGGTAACGCCACGATCTACTATATTTGGGCGCGTAGATATAGTATAGGTATTACGCGCAAACTCAGCAGTAAAGGCTGTATCTTGCGTTAGCGCAATCGTACGCGGATTCTCGGTGTTGCCATCTTGCCATTGTACGAAATGATATCCCTCGTATGGTTTAGCCACAACATTGTATGTGGTATCTGCACACGAAGTAGGCTCATTGAGGGTAACTATACCCCATGCATCATTGGTTGAGGCTGTGGTGATAGTATAATCCGTGAAATAACGCTCATTGATTTTAGAGACAAATGAAGACCAATTAGCATCAGATGTATAATTATCCTTGGCTCCACAAGGCACGTAGAACGAAGATAGCTTCGTCGCAGCATAGAAGGTTTTATTGCTGATAATGGTAGGCGGTACAAGCATTGGCAAGTGGATGGATGTGAGGTTGGAGCAACTACTAAACACATATGAGCCAATACTCTTTAATGCTTCTGGCATACGTAGCGTCACCAATCTGAAGCAGCTGGCAAACGCATAATCATCAATACGCTTTATGCTATCCCCTAAATCTACTGTCGCCAATAAAGAGCACTGGTCGAATGTCCTAATAGGTATCGTATCCAATGAATTTGGCAGTTTCACCACCTCCAATTTGTTACATCCAGCAAAGGCATACGAACCCAATTTGGTCACACCCTCAGGTATATTCACTGAGGTTATGTTTGCCATTCTATAGAACGCCCTTTCTTTAATCTCTGTTATGCTATTTGGGATTAACACATTTGTCACTTCAGCTCCATTTGCCCATAGTGTTCTGGGAACTGTATTAGCATTAGCTGCGTTCAACAAAAGATTAATATCACTCTGTAAAAATTGTTCTAGATTAGTGGTTGTAATTATCAGATTCTCTAACGTACTTGGCATAAATGCCGTACCACCAATAGAATCAACTGTGCAAGGGATAGAGATTGTACGAATTGCATCTGAATAGAAAGCACATGAATCAATCTTCGTAACGCTGGATGGAATGATAATAGAATTTATTCCATCTACATCCCAAAACGCATAATAATTTATTCTTGTGATGGTATTTGGTATGATAATATCGGTTGGTGCTTCACCTCCGATTAGCAATTTTCGCGTAGCAGAAACACTTGCATCTATCAACAGTTTATTGATATTGCTTTGTGCGTATTCTTCAACGCTATTTGCTTTCAACGTAACAGTAGATAGACTATTAGCATGGAAAGCATCTGCTGCAATATATTTCGTAGCGCACGACACCACCAGCGAATCTAAACCATAGCAATTGTAGAATGCCCGTGCGGCAATACTATCTACTTTGGCTGGAATATCTAATGATGATATTCCCGAGCATCCATAAAAGGCGCTATAGCCAATTGACGTTACACTTTCAGGAAGAATAATTGAAGATAGTTTATACAGATTGTAGCACACATGACTTGGAATCACCTCTACCTGCTCACCGAATGTAAATGAGGTAATAGAAGAACGATATATCCAGTTGCTATTAAGTGTTGGGCAGTTTTTAGCATTCCATACAACCGTTGTCAAGCCAGAACAGTTATTCAATGCATTTTCTCCCACGCTGGTGATACTTTCTGGAATAACAATCGAAGTGACACCTTTTATATTATAGAATGCAAAATTACCAATACGTGTGATTCCTTCTGCAATTGTGATTTCCTTGATTTCTTCTTTAAAGAGTTGCCATGGAGCATTGTTTTGACTATAGTTGTACATATCTCCTGTACCTGTGATTGTCAATATAGTATCGTGGAATGCCCAATATACATCATCACCACACTTGCCATCGTAAGCTTGGCCTATCGTAGCAGTGAAAGTAGTATCTTGGGTCAATACAAACTTACGTGGATCATCTATAGAGCCATCACTCCATGATATTTTATATCCAACTTCCAGACTGCCCGTCATCGTAATCGTATCAAGATAATAACCTGATTCTGGATACGATATAGAACCTAATCCATCCTCCGCATTGGTAATATTCACTGTGATAGAATATTGTTTCTTTTGGAAGACAGCTGTATAAGTAGTATCCTTATCTGCAATTACCTTACGAGGGTTTTCACGTCTATCACTCTCGTAGTAATAATTCTGTCTATCAAGCCAATAGTCGAAATAATAACCATAGTTAGGTGTAACAGTCAGCGTAACCGTATCTCCATACAATGCGGTAGTGCCACCTGTTACCTCTCCACGCTCTGGATAGTTTGGCACACCTTGTACCAAGAAACCATCACGAACCATTGTAGCGACAAAGGTAGTATCTTGGGTAAGCACGACCTTGCGTGGATTATCGGTATTACCATCTCGCCATTGAGTAAACTTATAACCGTAACTTGGTTGAGCGGTAATAGTGTATGCGCCATCACTATCACAATCAGGTGATTGCACATTTACTACACCACTAATCGGATCTTGCGCTGATACCTGCACACGATAATTAGAGAGTGATTTTTCTACTAATTTATCTGTATAGGATGACCATGCATCGTTAGATATATATGCTTCTTTTGTACCGCATGGTACCTCAATAGTAGCAGAAGAAGAAATCGCACTACCTATCATAGTAGGTGGAGTAGCAGGCAACATTTGGACTACTTGCAAAGCACCACAATCTTGAAGAGCATTCTCCCCTATGTGTTTTACAGCTGCTGGAATAGTGATTGACTTCAAAGAACGACAACCATTAATGGCATTTGCACCAATGCTATCTAAGGTAGTTGGCAATGAAATTGTTGTTAAATCAAAATTGAACCCTACAGCTTGACTACCTATTGCACGAATACCTTCTGGTATTTGTAGTTCTTTTAATCCATAACAATCATAAAATGCTTTCACACCCATTGTACCTAATTCTGTTATTTCCTTCTTATCGCCTACACAAGTGACAGAAAGCAATTTTTTTAAACTTGCGAAGGCGTTTGCTCCAATGCTTCTCATACTTGCAGGCAATTGTACAGTAGTTAAATTGCTACATCCCACAAATGAGTTCCCGCCCAAAGTTTCCAACGTAGAAGGCAAGACAACATTTGTCAAAGAAGAACAATTTTGGAATACGGAGTTACCGATATATTGCAAACCCTCGTTGAATACAACTTGTGTTAAACCTTGACAATCATAGAACGCTTTATCTCCAATCGTATCCAATAATTCTGGAAGCACGAATGAGCGCAATATGCTACAGCCGTAGAATGCTTCGTTATCAATCATTGTCAAAGAGTCTGGTAAAGCGATAGAATCCAACGCACGGCACGCACAGAAAGCACTACGTCCAACATATTTTACGGTTGAAGGTAGGGAGATTGCTTGCAATGCAAAGCAATCATGGAAAGTAGATCCCTCAATGCGCTCTACCGAACCTTGCACCATTATGGCTGGCAATTTTGAGCAATATTCAAACGCGCCAAATCCTATAGTCTTCAATGTTTCAGGCAAGGTAATATCCACATTCAATGCAGAACAATACCTGAAAGCGTATGTCCCTAATGATTCTAAACCTGTACCAAATTTAGCCATTGTCATACTCCTACATTCATAGAATGCTCTATCACCGATATTGAGAAGACTATTAGGTAGTGTGACTGTAACCAACGCTTGGCACCCACGGAAAGCATCAGCACCGATACTAATTAAGCCTTCGTTAAGCGTAAGTTGTATCAAGCCCTGACATCCATAGAATGCTCCACTATCAATGCTATCTACACTGCTTGGAATCTCAACTTTTTCTAAGCCAACACAACCACGAAAAGCATTATTACCTATCACCTTTACTTTTGCAGGAATGACTATCTTAGTTAATTTTGTCATACCATTACACATATCATTAGGAATATACTCAACTTGTGAGCCAAACTCTACATGCGATACTGAAGGACGATTCAAACTACCTATAGTAGATTTAGAAAGATTTATTGCATTGTACATTATTGTATCTATTCCTCCACAGGCATCAAAAGCTTCAGAGCCAATACTATCCATGGATAATGGGATAGATACATATACTAAACTATCGCAGTTATAGAAGGAACGATAACCAATAGTTTTCACGCTCGCTGGAAGAACAAGACGTTTTAGTTGGCTCATGCTATTACATATATTATTCGGTATATCCACAACTGCATTTCCGAAAGTAATAGATGATAACTGTGATGCGTTCAATCCACCCAAATTCTGCACACTCAAACTACGAGCATTCCATACCAATGTAGTCAAACTATCGCAACCACTGATAGAATAATCACCCATCTGAGTTAACGATGTAGGAATTGTCAAAGATGTAATACCTTTTATATTATAGAACGCATAACTACCTATACGAGTTATACTATCAGAAATAATAATAGTCTTGATAGAATCCTTAAATAGTTGCCATGGAGCAGTTTCGGAACTATAATTATACATATCGCCCGAACCTGTTATGGTTAAAGTTCCTTGATTATCATAGCTCCAATAGGCAGTTTCTCCACATCTATCTGCAAAAGCTTGTCTAAAGGTCGCTGTAAATGTAGTATCTTGCGTCAATACAAACCTACGGGGATTTTCTGTATTGCCATCATTCCATTTTGCTAATTGATAACCCAGTATTGGATTAGCGGTTAACACAATTGTATCTAAGTAATATGCAGAACCATGAGATGTAGATACTGTACCATATTCAGGATTCGTTGCTGATACCGTAACACGATATTGGTTCTTTTGAAGAATAGCAGTATAAGTGGTATCCTTATCTGCAATTACCTTACGAGGGTTAGATGTATTATTGGTATTATCTTTCCAATGACTAAAGTAATAACCATAATTTGGTGTTACAGTCAGCGTAACAGTATCTCCATACAATGCGGTGGTGCCACCTGTTACCTCTCCACGTTCTAGGAGATTCGGTACACCTTGCACTAAGAAGCCATCACGCACCATTGTAGCAACAAAGGTAGTATCTTGTGTAAGCACAACTTTGCGTGGATTATCGGTATTACCATCTTGCCATTGAGTAAACTTATAGCCGTAGTTTGGTTGAGCGGTAATAATGTATGCACCATCACCATCACAATCTGATATATCTACTACTACTGTTCCAAGCCCCATGTCAGCAATAGATGTTATTAAGCGATGATTTGATAAGGCTTTTTCCTCCATATTGTCAGCATATGCAGCCCACGCATCCATAGCAACATATGATTCTTTACTATTGCAATGTAATTGGATAGTAGCATTCGTACTGATAGCATTAAGTACCATTGCAGGAGGTGTAGCAGGCAACATTTGGACTACTTGCAAAGCACCACAATCTTGAAGAGCATTCTCCCCTATGTATTTTACAGCTGCTGGAATAGTGACTGACTTCAACGAACTACAACCATAGAATACTGAACTACCCAAACTATCTAAACTATTAGGTAAAGAAATCGCTTTTAACGTTCTATTATACCCATTAGCGCCATCTTCTATTGCACGAATGCCTTCAGGTATTTGCAGTTCTTGCAATCCCAAACAATCATAGAATGCTCCCGCACCAATTGTACCTAATTCTGTTATTTCCTTCTTATCGCCTACACAAGTAACAGAAACCAATTTTTTCAAACTTGCGAAAGCTCTTGACCCTATACTACTCATACTTGCAGGCAATTGTACAGTAGTTAAATTGCTACATCCTTCAAATGCAGAACTACCCAAAGCCTCTAATGTAGTCGGCAAGACAACATTTGTCAAAGAAGAACAATTTTGGAAAACGGAGTTACTGATGTATTGCAAGCCTTCGTTAAATACGACTTGTGATAAATTTCTGCACTCATAGAACGCATTATGACCTAAACTTTCAACACCATTAGGAATAATAATTTCAGTTAAACTTACACACCCTCTGAATGCATTATCTCCAATTTCTTTAACTGATTGAGGAATGGTGATTTGCATTAGCAAATTCATTCCACTACATAGTGAATTTGGAATACGTTCAACTTGATTACCAAACTCCACATTTTGGATGTACGATGCATTGAGATAACCAAGATTAGACTCATTATCCATGCGAATAGCATTCCAAACCAAAGTACGTAATCCTGTACATTCTTTGAAAGCAGAACTACCAACATTTTTTAGATTCAATGGTATAGTGATAGAGGTGATACCTTTTATGTTATAGAATGCATAGTTACCAATTCGTGTTATACTATCTGAGATGGTAATCACCTTTATTGAATCTTTGAACAATTGCCATGGCGCACTGTTCGAGTTATAATCATACATATCACCTGAGCCAGTGATAGTTAGAGTACTATCACTAAACGCCCAATATACATTTGCACCACACTTACCATTGAATGCTTGACCCAATGTAGCCGTAAAAGTGGTATCTTGGGTCAACACAAATGTACGTGGATCATCTGTGCAACCATCACCCCACTCTACGATACGATAGCCCACTGGTACATTACTGCTCATCGTGATCGTATCCAAATAATAACCCTTTGATGGATAATTCACAGCACCCAAATCAGGATTGGTAACTTCTACCTGTATAGTGTATTGGTTCTTTTGAAGAATAGCAGTATAAGTGGTATCCTTATTTGCAATTACTTTACGAGGATTCGCTTTCTTTTGACTATCACTATTACTATAATTACTTCTATCTTGCCAATAGTCGAAATAATAACCATAGTTAGGCGTAACAGTCAGCGTAACCGTATCCAAGTAGAGATACGAGCCACTTCCTTCTATTTTTCCACGTTCTGGAAAGTTTGGCACAGCATTAATCTCATAACTATCGCGTTCTATGGTAGCAATAAGTGATGTATCTTGTGTAAGAACTACACTACGAGGGTTGTCGGTATTGCCATCGTTCCATTGAGTGAACTTATAGCCATAGTATGGTTGTACGGTTAAGGTGTACGCAGCATCTCCATCGCATGTATTAGGAACCTGTACGTCCACCACACCACGCCTACCATCAGCAGGTAGAGCTATGATATTATAGGGTGCGAGAGTGACTTCATGCATTATTGAATCGTACACAGCCCAACGTTCGTCTTCCATATACGTGGACTTACTGCCACAAGGCACATTGATTGCAGAGAATGTAACACCATCAAAGGCGTTTGATCCAACAGAGATTGGCTGAGCCATTGCCAAGTTGAGAGTAGCTAACTTAGAGCAATAACGGAAAGATTCTGCACCTACACTTAATACATTCTCTGGTAATGTCACGCTCAGCAGGTTGCTGCAACTTTGGAAGACATTATTCATGATTGTCACCATGCTATTAGGAATATGCACGCTGGTCAAGTTGGTGCATCCATAGAAAGCATGATTGGGCAATGTAGTCATTCCTTGTGGCAATTCAGCCAGTCTTAATGATTGACACGTATAAAAACACTCGGTACCCATCTCCGCAAGTGTCTTAGGGAAATTCACCGACACTAAACTACCACACTCGCGGAAAGCACGTGTTGGCAAATTGGTGATTTGAGTTTTTGATAAGTCTGCCGATGTGATGCCTGAACGTTTGAAAGCGCGCTCACCAATAGTTGCGAGTGAATCACCAAAGGTAACATTACGTAGATTACCACAATAGCGAAAGGCTTCATGACCAATGCGTTGCAACTTTTGGTTGAGTTGCGCTGCTTGCAATTGGCTGCAACTTTGGAAGGCTCTATCATCTATATTCAGCAACGACTCGTTAAAGGTTACCGATTTTAAGTTGTTGCTTTCGCAGAAGGACTCCTTGCCTATATATTTCAGATTTTCACCGAATTGCACCGAATTCAATCCATCGCAATTATAGAATGCTCTATCACAAAGAGTATCCACCGAATTAGGCAGCACCAACGAGTTCAACGCATGATTATTCTCAAATGCACGATAATCAATTTTCGTAAGAGAAGATGGCAATGCAAAGTCTTTTAAGGCGCGGCAATCATAGAAAGCATATTGCCCGATATAGTTCACTGTGTTGGGCAGAACAATTGTTTTTAGTTGATTACAGCCTCTGAAAGTACTTTCTTCTATACGCTCCACTGTACCTTGCACGGTAATGGAAGGCACATTTGTACAGCCCTCAAATACACCACGTCCTATGGTTTGTAGGGTTTCTGGGAATGTAACAGAAGTATTCAGTGCTGAACAATAGCGAAAAGCATATTCACCTATTGATTGCAGTCCCCCACCCAATTTAGCCATTGTCAGTCCATAACAGTCGTAAAAAGCAGAGTTGCCTATAGTACGCAAACTATTGGGGAACTTCAGCGAGAGCAATGCTTGGCAATTACGGAATGCCTCACTACCTATTTCCTCTAAACCCTCATTGAATGTTATCATCAATAGGTTTTGTTGATTTTGGAAGGCATTGTTGGCTATGCCTATTGTATTATCGCGCAAGGTAAGCGAATAATTATCTGGCATCGTACCCGAATAACCATATAGGACGCGACCAACATATATCAGTCCTTCTTCAAAAGGAACGCCATAGAACGCCTCTTTACCGATGCGCTTCACGTTCTTTCCTCCGTTTATATCCGTTAGATTGCTCATATTGTAACACATGCGGTAAGGAATGGCTTCTACATTGTCACTGAAAGTAATAGACGTAATATTAGTCTTTATTGGGTCAAAAGGAGAATTTCCTGTATTATTGTAGTCCTTCGGATTCCAAACTACTGATGTAATACCCGAATTGTAAAAAACATTCCTACCAATAGTGGTAACACTATCTGGAATAGAAATAGAGGTAAGTACCGTGCAATTGTAGAACATTTCATCTCCCATGCTACGGATGCCCTTAGGTAACTCAATAGATGTTAGAGCAGAACAACCATAAAAAGCTCCGCCATCAATATGCTTCACTGTTTTAGGAATGTTGATAGATAATAGGGATCTACAATCTTTGAAAGCATAAGGTCGAATTGTATCCACCGAATTAGGAATCTCTACTGATTGAAGATTGTACATTTCCCAGCACATATTCCATGGAATAGCCTCCACATTATCTGTAAATATTACTGATTTAATATGATCTTTGATATAATAAAATGGAGAAGATCCACCCGTATCATAGTTTTTTGGAGTCCAAATGATAGTATCCAAACCAGAATCCTGAAAAGCACGATCAGACAAGATGGCAATTTTTTCAGGTATAGTAATAGAGGTAAGCAATGTACAACGGCGGAATGCATACTGTTCGATTGTTCGGAGGCTATCTGGAAGAGTAATTGATGGTAATGAATAACACTCATTAAATGCATAATTACCGATATATGTTACCCCATTCGGAATTGCGATAGCATCCAATGACCTACATGCAGAAAAAGCGTCATACTCAATGCTTTTCAAATTTTCAGGTAGAGATACTGATTTCAAATTGTACATTTCCCAACACATACGATATGGGATTGTATCCACATTTTCGCCAAATGTGATAGACTGAATGTTATCTTTGATATAATAGAACGGAGAGCGACTATTACCATCTCCTGGATTTCCATTATTATAGTTCTTAGGATGCCAAGTAATAGACTTAAGACCAGATTCAAAAAAAGCGGTATTTGCCAAATAATTTATACTCTGTGGAATGGTAATAGAAGTGAGAGAAGAACACCCGCGGAAAGTATAACCTTCTATTCTATTTATCCCTTCGGGTATAGTAATGGAACTCAAGGATGTACAACCATAGAAAGCATTAGCACCAATGCTTGTTACACTATTAGGGATTGTGATAGACGTTAAAGAATTACAATCTCTAAATGCATCACTTGCTATTGCAGTGGTACCATCTTTAATTACAAATTCTCCTGTTACACCAGTATGACATTTAAACAATATAGTATTTATATACACCACTTCTACTGATTCCAACCATTTATTACAATCATAAAAAGCATAGTCACCGATATTTACAACACTCTCAGGAATTATAACCGATGTGAGATTATACATGCCATAACACATATACGCAGGAATAAGTTGCACCCCTTCTCCAAAAGTCATTGATGTAATCTGATAATTAACCGATGCAAAAGGTGAAGCAGTATATGGATTGATATAATTAATCGCATTCCACACAACCGAATTGATGCCCGAATTATTAAACGCATCGGTCGCAATTTCAGTAACATATTGAGGTATCGTAATAGATTTCAAAGAATGATTGCCGTAGAAAGCATGCCCTTGAAGTTTTTTAAGACTATCGGGTAAATTAACAGACGTGATTTGATCACAATACTCAAATGCACAACCACGAATGGAAGTAACCTTATCTGGAATAACCAATTCAGTAAAAGCACAATCGGAGAAAGAATAATCACCGATATAATCCAGACTATCAGGAAATGTAATAGTAGCCAATGACTGACATTGGTAAAAAGCATATGGAGCTATACCTGTGACCGTATAAGTGATTCCGTCATTTGTGACTGTATTAGGCAACGTAACTGTAGTCCACGCCTTGTAGCTCGCATCCTGAGCCACCTCCACAGTATAAGGTTCTGTACTACTCGTAATGGTATAGTACAAACTATCTACTTTGAAATCCCATGCCCATGCAGTAGAGAGGGACATAGATGCTACAAATGAGAAAACAAACGCAAGTATTTTATTTTTCATAAAATAATGTTGATTATTGGTTATTTTGATTTGATTAATTTCTACTTTATGGTGAAAAAGCGCACTTCACCTAAGAGGGGGCAAAGTTACGAAAAATTTAATAACTATGCAAGCGATTTGTAAAAAAAGTCATTTTTTAATGCTCAAACAGATAAAATTACTAAAAGATTTCATAGAAGGCATGGTAATATTATAAAAATGAGGACTATATGCTAGTTAACATTACAGCTAAAAGGCTATCAACTTCCTGTCACGCTAAAGGGGATATTTTTAGAAACAAAAATATACACTAGTGTCCCATAAAAAACAAGGACATTTATTAAAAACAAAAATTATAGAAAATTTAACCAAAAATTAACCAAAATTATCCTTTTTTACGACCAAAAGTAAAGTATATTGCAGTAAATGAATCAAAACTTGAAAGTTATAAAAATTTAACAA
>JAZNJW010000002.1:0-204988 GCA_045578255.1 Paludibacteraceae bacterium | reverse complement strand
TACGATGAGGGTACGATGAGAGTACGATCCCTCTGGTAGTAGTTCGCTGCGCTGTAGATGCAAACAACCCAAACTTTCACACTATCACATAAAAAAAGGGAACTATATACGAGTTGACACTGATTTTATTATAAAGACAATTAAGGTCAATTATTGACAATTCGAGGATTATATTGGAAACAAAAATACGGCACTACGTGCCTACAAAAATAGTTAAAAATCAGATTGTTATGTTTTGTTTTTACTCATAAGAATGCAGAAAACTGCATTGGTGAGTAAAAAACAAAATCAAAACAAAAAATTATAAATAACTAACAAACAGTAAGATTACAACGATAGGGGTCAACATGTATATAAATTGCAAAAAATGAATTATTTCGAGCTCTACTATTCTTTATTGCTTTTGGAGTAATAGATAAACGAAGGTATTATTGTTGGGCCTTGAGTTGTTGGTGGAGTTGGGCGATGACAAAACCACGGAGAGTGGTGTAACGCTTTTGGTTGGGTTTGGGGCGCTTGAACTGGCGCTCGAAGAGAGGTTGCCAATAAGCGAGGCGATCGGGATCGATGAGTTCGTGCTTGGCAAGGGTTTGCACTTGCTGGAAGAGAAGGCGGTTGTTGGTGGCAGCTTCGGACCATTTGCCTTCGTGGCGGTGATAGACATACGTCTCGCCAGGACCGTAGATAGGTCTGCCCTTAGCATCCTTGCCAAAGCATTTGCGACGAGAAACAGTAATACGACCATCCGCATTGTGGGATGAGATCTTGCCAGTGAAGGTTTCGACTGGGGCAATGTAAGTGGTTTGAGACATGAAATTTGAGTATAAAAGGTTTATATTTAGTTTAGTTTTTTCTTAGAGGAAGGTTAATTGTACGTCTATTGTCCGTGAAAGTGCGTGTATTGTGCGTAAATTGTGCGTAAATTGTGCGTGTATAGTGCGTAACTTTCAAGAGACTACAAAGGTACGACTTTTTTTGATATATGCAAGAGCAATGTGCATTTGTTAGCATATCCCGATAAAAAACCTCACCCAATTCACGTGGAAAAGGGTGAGGGGAAATATATTAAGCAGAATAGATAGACTGAACTTTCTTACTTATTGTTCGCTATCTTCTCACTTCTTACACTGCCATCACTCATACGATGTTGGAGGATGTACATGCCATTTGGCAAATGCGAAGCATCAATTTGACCGCCTTCGATAGTTTGTAATAGTTGACCGCTGATGGTGTAGATTGCAGTAGAATGAATCATCTCGCTTTCTATATTCTCAAGGGCATTGTTGGTTGCAACTTCATCGGTTGGATCTGTATTATCCGTAGGCGCAGATGAGAAGCGTGGAGCTAGACGTTGTGGTGAAGCGTATTGTGGACTATTACACAGTGTATCATTAATCATAATATGCACATCGCTCCCTGCTTTTGCATGAAAACCGCTTTTTAGGCGTACCTCATTACCCGCTTTAATCAATAAATGTCCACCATTTTCTACTATTATCGAATTATTGTTCGAACAAAGAATAACATCACTGGTTGAGTAATATGTGCGATTGTCATCTGCTGCAATTGTAAAATTATTGCTTAATGATATATCGTCAGAGCGAGAACTGCAATCAGGGTATAATTCAATGAGATATTTTTGCCACCTATAATACTGGTCGAAATTTAAATCATAATATTCATCGTATTGAGGATTTCCTGTGCCAAAATTAACATGAAAAGTTGTATCGCCACCTTCTATTTTGTATCCATCAACCACAAAATAGTGCGCCTCTATTTCATCAATATGTATACTCAAATCGCCCCATCCCTGGACTAAGATAGGTCTTCCTTGATCTATTTCATTAATCAACATTGTCGGCACATACACATCCTCATAATCATAGACTAAATTTGAATGATAGCCAAATATCTCTATCATTGCATCATGAACATTACTAACTAAAGCACCCGTAGCAGAACAAATTCCAAAAGACTTAGCTGCTGTTCTACAATTTTCCAGAAGCCGAGCCACTTCATCCACAAGGTACATCTCTGTATTATTGTTTATTTTGTTAGGCATATTTTCCCAATCGTAATAATATACAACATCATCTATTTTTGCTGAATTAGGCCATTGCCAGTATTTCATAATTTGCGCCATTGCTACTGCTCCACAACCCACCAATTTTCGATTACATGTCTTCGAGCGGTCGCTGCAAGAGTCCTTCTTTATTTCAGGACAAAATTTATTATATGATTTTTCGCAATCAGCATTGAGACCATTGCTGTTTAATCCTTGCTTCCATTTATTGTCAACAAGAAAACTATTCGTCCTACGAGATATCGTAATATTTTCAGTTAAGGACTCTGCAACGTTTGGTTGCAGATGATTATTGCGTACTGAATCAATAATATTCATATGACAATTTAATATACCTATTAACGCAGGCGGCAATTCATCTTCATTGTAGGTAAAACTGCCACTATCACCATGGGCAATAATAGTAGGATATCTCTTTTCATTTGACAAGATCACCCAACCTATAGGATTCTCCGTATTAACAATATACATATAATTCACGCTATCGCGTACTATTGCCTCTACAGAAGTGATATCTCGAGTTGATAAATTACCATTAATTCCATGTGCATATTGTGGGCTTTGATTGAAAAAGGAATATGCTATATCCTCAATCTCTGATATTTGATATTCTTGTGTATACAAAAAAGGGCAACCCAAACACACTATGATAAAAAAACATAAACGTTTCATATCCCACCGAAATTTAATTATACAATGTTTTTATACCCTTATGAGTAATAATATAGGATAAATCTGTCTGCAACTCACTCCATATGCTATCCATGAGATTAGGGATTTCACATAAGCAAACGTGCTGTCCATTGATCTCTAAATCCTGTTCGAGGAAAGAAGTGGACTCTACTAACATATATGTGGTACTTGAGTAAGTCTTGTTTAAAGAATTAGTAATCCTATTGATAGGAACATTTATCCATCCGACGATAGGATCATAATCTATAATTTCGTCTCGGGACCATTTCCATGTTCCGTTCAAAAAATCATTCCACTCCCTATCTATTATAACTGACGATGATCGGTTGTAGGGATAGTGAAACCAACGCCAATCAATTAATAACCACCCATCTGCCAATTCCCAATAAGGGGTACGAGGACTTTCTGCAAAATCAAACTTCCACTCTAGAGTTGAAACGTTCTCTGGATTCTCAATACACTTATTATAGCGCATCGTCATAGTGGGTTCTTCTTTCCCCGTAGCATAGCGATCATCTCGTAGGTATGCTAATATTTTATCTTTGTACGCATAATTATCAAACTTTATTATAAGTATACTATAAGGATCTAATGAATGACCATCATCAAGCCATAACTCATCGCAATTTGTAAGCAATAATGTTACTAAGCAAAGACTGAATATTCGCAAGTGTGATAAAATACCTTCCATAACTTTACTTTTTTAATGATTCAACTTCTTGACGTAATTCCTGGATCGTCTCCTCTTGTTGAATAAGATAGAGAGTCAACTCCTCAATTTTTTGCAACAATTGCGTTTGTAATTCACTAACGCTAACGCCATTTTCTTGCATCTCTTGTGCAGATTGGATTTCTGGCAAGTGCTTATTTTCAGCGATAAACGCTTTTACCTCGTTCAGGGGGCGCAATTGATAGTCATCCGCAAATACAAAGTCTGCACCTGTAGTTTCTACAATAAGTTCTTGTGCGCGAATTGTGCCTGCTACATCCAATTTATATGATGGAGAGGTTATTCCTATGCCCACATTACCAACGGTAAAACTATATGAGTGAGCTTTAAAAGATAGCGTATTGTCCTTTTGCCATTCGCCAATTTTAACGTATGAATTATCTCCAAATTCCAATACGTTCGCCGCACGTGCGGTTTCACTAGTTCCAACTCCTAATCTTAATGCTCCACCATTGATATGCAACCTTCCATGAGGACTCAACAAACCAATACCGACATTACCATCATTCTGTATAAGCATGCGATTTGTACCATTAATGTTAAACGCATATTTACTTTTATCTGTATTAAATGTCATTGTTTGCGCATCCGTTGCACCTATCGTTACAGAGCCATTATCACCCTTTAGAGTAACTTCGCCATTGGTTCCACCACCGCGGATAGCGCCGTTGACATGTAACATTTCTTGAGGGTAAGTGCCAACACCTACTTTTGATAGGAAAACGTGGTCCATAGGATTGCTATTACCTTGTCGGTAGTGCAACTTAAAACCTTTATAGGTATCGTCCGCATTGCCATAGAGTGACATAAATACCACCCGAGCTGAATTTGTATACAATGGAAGAGTGATTCTTCCTACAATGGGTTGATACAAATAATGTAACACTTCATGCTCTTGACCATTTTCGTCCTCTATGTAAATATATAGAGCGTCCATCGCGGCTGTCGGATTAAGATCAATGATATAATCTAAATCTACATATTCCCAGCTTTCTGGGAAAGTTACGTTCCATTCGTTATATAGGCATGGTTGATAATTTTCTTCCCAAATTTCAATAGGAGAACTTGTATTAGTATATGGTGTTAATACTAGATCACAATCTACATCGTAATCACCACCAGCATATATGTTTAACGAAAACGCTACTACGCTCAATAGTATCAAAATCTTTTTCATTGTTGTCCCTCCTTCAATTGGTTTAGTAATGCATTACGACGGTCAGTTTTCTTTTGTTGCAAAGTTTGATATTGTTCAGCGGTCAATATTGTTTGCAACTGCGCTGAATATTCCTGCCATGCAGCCGCTTTGGCTTGTACCAAAGCCACATCGTCTGTAGTAAATTGTTCGTTAGCAGTTTGTGCTGCATCTACATATAGTGTTGCAGCCTCAGTCAGTTGTGCGATTTGCTCAGCAGAAAGTGTCACATCACGAGTTACGGACTCTACCAACTCTTGCGCATAGGTAGATGTGTTCTGTGCCATACCCATCATGGCCACACATAAAAGACAAAAAAGAATTTTGGTTTTCATGTTAGTAATAAATTATAAGGTTTGTACTATTATTTTTCATTTCGTCTGCAAAGATACAACAAAATTTGCACATATGCAAATAAAATCACGAAACACTTTTCGGGGCAGAGGTACTGTTTTTTTGAATTATGCAAATACGTTGCATAATTTTAACACAAAAAATCGCACCCAAATGGAGTGCGATTTCTTATGTTTACTATCGTAAACGCAGTGGATTACTCTGCAGCAGCCTCAGTAGCAGGAGCCTCAACAGCTGCCTCTACAGGAGCCTCAGCCTTAGGAGCAGCTTTCTTGCCAGCACGACGGGTGGTCTTCTTAGCAGCGGCCTTAGGAGCTTTGAGCATATTCTCGTTGTAGTCAACGAGCTCAATGATAGCCATCTCAGCAGCATCACCAAGACGGAAACCTGTGCGGAGGATACGTGTGTAACCACCTGGACGGTTAGCGATCTTCTCTGCTACGTTTTGGAAGAGCTCGGTAACAACAGCTTTTTGTTTGAGTTTAGCGAAGACGAGACGACGATTAGCCGTAGTGTCCTCTTTAGCATGGGTGAGCAATGGCTCTACATACATACGGAGCGCTTTTGCTTTTGCCAAAGTGGTCGAGATGCGCTTGTGCGTAATGAGCGAACAAGCCATATTGGAAAGCATAGCACTGCGGTGCGCTGCTTTACGACCAAGATGATTGAATTTCTTATTATGTCTCATTTTTGTTTTACTTTTTGTTTAGATCGCTACGCTGTTAGAGGTTAGACCACTACGTTGTTAGATCACTCACTTCGTTCGTTGTTAGACTTTAGGATCTCTCAGCCCGAAGGGCGGTCTGACAGCCAAAGGCGGTCTCACTTCTCTCAGCGCATAGCGCGGTCTTATTAATTAATCATTAAGTTTGTATCTGCTAATATCCATGCCGAAAGCGAGTCCGTTTTTCTCGAGGAGTTCATCAAGTTCGGTGAGAGATTTCTTACCGAAGTTACGGAACTTGAGCAAGTCGGAACGGTGGTATTTAACCAATTCTCCGAGAGTATCTACTTCTGCTGCCTTCAAGCAATTGAGGGCACGAACAGAGAGATCCATATCAATGAGACGTTGGTTGAGCAACTGACGCATACGCAAGTGCTCCTCATCAAACGTATCATTGGCTGGTTTAGCATGATCCTCAATAATAATGCGTTCCTCTGAGAAGAGCATGAAGTGATAGATCAAGAGCTTAGCAGCCTCGGTGAGTGCATTTTGTGGAGTGATAGAACCATCGGTAAGGATCTCCAGTGTGAGTTTCTCGTAGTCAGTACGTTGCTCTACACGATAAGGATCAATACTATACTTCACGTTGCGAATAGGAGTGTAGATACTATCAATAGCCAACACGCCAATCGCATCGTTGTTTTGACGATTCTCATCAGCTGATACATAGCCACGACCTTTGTTAATCGTGATTTCAATCTCAAAATCCGCTTTCTCATCCATCTCAGCGAGCAGGAGGTCAGGGTTGAGAACATCGAATGATTGGAGATAGCTATTGAGTTCTCCTGCCAACAATACGGTATTGTTGGTAACGTGCATACGAATAGTCTCACCATCAACTTCCAATCCCTCTTTGCGGGCGAAGCGTACTTGTTTGAGGTTGAGGATAAGGTTGGTGACGTCGGTAATTACACCTGGGATAGTAGCAAATTCATGATCAATACCATTGATCTTAATTGAACAGATAGCAAAACCTTCGAGCGAACCAATAAGTACGCGACGAATAGCATTACCTACTGTAATACCATAACCCGGCTCGAGCGGACGGAACTCAAAAACTCCGCGTGTGTTGCTCGAATCCAACATGATCACCTTGTCAGGTTTAATAAAATCTAATATTGCCATGAATTTAATTTTTATTTAGAGTACAACTCGACGATTAATTGCTCCTTGATATTCTCAGGAATCTCCTCACGTTGAGGCATGTTGAGGAACTTACCAGCTTTGTCAGCCTCATTCCACTCCAACCATGGATATTTGCTATGGTTGAATCCTTCGAGCGAAGCAGCGATTACCTCTAATGATTTAGCTTTCTCGCGAACAGCCACTACTTGACCTGGTTTAACTTGGTATGAAGGGATGTTCACCACTTTGCCATCAACAGTGATGTGGCGGTGGCTAACCAATTGGCGTGCAGCAGCACGTGTAGGAGCGATACCAAGACGATAAACTACGTTGTCAAGACGAGACTCCAACAATTGAAGAAGAATCTCACCAGTAATACCTTTGATACGAGAAGCTTGAGCAAAAAGGAGACGGAATTGGCGCTCAAGTACACCATAGGTGTATTTAGCTTTTTGCTTCTCAGCCAACTGAGTACCATACTCAGAGCTTTTTTTGCGGCGGTTTACACCGTGTTGACCTGGCGCGTAGTTGCGACGGTCAAGAACTTTGTCAGGGCCGAAGATAGCCTCGCCAAAGCGACGAGCGATACGAGATTTTGGTCCAATATATCTTGCCATTTCTTTAGTGTTTAATAGTTAATAATAGAGATAAATTATACACGACGGCGTTTAGGAGGACGGCAGCCATTGTGTGGCATAGGAGTAACGTCAACGATTTCAGTGACTGCGATGCCTGCATTAGCCACGGCGCGGATAGCGCTCTCACGACCTTGTCCAGGACCTTTAACGTACGCTTTTACTTTACGCAAACCAAGATCGAAAGCGACCTTTGCGCAATCCTCAGCAGCAGTTTGAGCTGCGTAAGGAGTATTCTTTTTAGAGCCACGGAAGCCCATTTTACCTGCAGATGACCAAGAGATAACTTGACCCTCGCCATTAGCAAGTGTAACAATAACATTGTTGAAAGAAGACATTACGTGAAGTTGACCAACACCGTCAATCTTTACAACGCGCTTCTTAGCTGCAACAGTTTTCTTTGCCATAATTGATAGATATTATAGGTTGTTGATACTTGATTACTTCGTTGCTTTCTTCTTATTAGCAACAGTTTTCTTTTTACCCTTGCGCGTGCGGGCGTTATTTTTGGTAGATTGACCACGTACTGGAAGTCCAATACGGTGACGAACACCACGGTAGCAACCGATATCCATCAATCGTTTGATGTTGAGTTGTGTTTCCGAACGGAGATCACCTTCTACTTTGTACTTTGCACCAATGATCTCACGGATTTTAGCTGCTTGGTCATCCGTCCAATCTTGTACCTTGATGCTTGGGTCAACGCCTGCCTCTGCCAAGATTTTCTTTGCGCTTGAACGACCTATTCCGTAGATGTAAGTCAATCCGACTTCGCCACACTTGTTTTGTGGCAGATCTACACCGACAATTCTTATAGCCATAATTATTTACTTTAAGGATATTGATTAAATGGTTTACCTCGATGAAATGCTTATCCTTGACGCATTTTCATTTTGGGTTCTTTTTTGTTGATTACATACAAGCGACCTTTGCGACGTACGAGTTTGCAGTCAGCATTGCGCTTTTTTACAGATGCTCTAACTTTCATTTTTAATAGAGTTTTAGAGTGTTAATTATAAGGGTTTCGAACCGATTATTTATAACGGAACGAAATACGTCCTTTGGTGAGGTCATATGGGCTCATCTCCACTTTCACACGGTCACCAGGAAGAATCTTGATGTAGTGCTGACGCATCTTACCTGAGATGTGGGCGATGATGACATGACCGCTTTCTAATTGTACACGGAACATCGCGTTGGACAATGCCTCGGTGACAGTTCCATCTACTTCAATTGCATCTTGTTTAGCCATAATTCTTTGGTATATTTTATATAAAACGATCTCCTAAGACTTCTTGAATATACTTGAAGGTCGATAGAATGTCTGCTTTACCATTTCTCACACATACGCTATGCTCGTAGTGAGCAGCAGGTTTGCGGTCAATGGTGCGTGCAGTCCATCCATCTTCTTCCAATAGCACTTGCCGTCTGCCAAGGCAAATCATGGGTTCGATAGCGAGTACCATACCTGACTTGAGTACGAGTCCGTTGCCGCGGCGACCATAGTTGCACACTTCTGGTTCCTCGTGCATCTCTCTGCCAATACCATGTCCCACAAACTCGCGAACCACAGAATATCCGTTTTTCTCGCAGTAGTTTTGAATGGCAAAGCCAATATCGCCTAATCGACGTCCTGTGATAGCTTGCTCGATACCAAGATACAGAGCTTCTTTGGTAGTACGCATGAGACGCAAGGTCTCGGGTGCGACCTCTCCCACAGGGAAAGTGTATGCAGAGTCAGCATGCATGCCGTTCAGTTCTACTACTGTGTCCACAGAAATAATATCTCCGTCACGCAGCACAACCTTGTCGGATGGGATGCCGTGTACTACTTGCTCGTTGACTGATGTGCAGAGCGTAGCAGGAAAGCCTTCGTAGCCGAGGCATGAAGGTTTACCACCATTGTCGCAGATAAACTCATATGCTACCTTGTCCAATTGGGTGGTAGTAACACCTGGTCGGATGACCTTGGCCACTTCAGCCAAGGTGCGTCCGAGCAAGTCATTACTGCGGCGCAGTAGCTCAATCTCTTCGTCAGTCTTGAGGTAGATCATTTCGAATTAATATGCCATTGCACCTGAGCGACCTTTGATGCGCATGCCAGACTCGAAGAATCCGTCATAGTGGCGCATGAGCAGGTGGCTCTCGATTTGTTGTAGCGTATCCAAGATTACACCTACCATAATGAGCAGTGATGTACCGCCAAAGAACTGCGCGAAGCCCATGCTGACACCGAAGATGCGAGCAAAAGCAGGCAGGATAGCGATGATTGCAAGGAGAACAGATCCTGGCAATGTCAAACGGTTCATAATGGTATCAATATACTCAGCAGTTTTCTTACCTGGTTTAACGCCAGGGATGAAGCCATTGTTGAGTTTGAGGTTTTCAGCCATTTGTACAGGATTGATAATAATCGCTGTGTAGAAATAGGTGAAAACGATGATCAAGATAGCGAATACGAAGTTGTACCAGAAGCCATCGTTGTCCATGAAAGCGCGAGTGAAAGCACTTGCACTCTCCGCATTGGAGAAACCAGCGAGCGCGATTGGAATAAACATGATTGCTTGTGCAAAGATGATAGGCATCACGTTAGCTGAGTTAACCTTCAATGGAATGTATTGGCGTACACCACCGTATTGTTTGTTACCTACCATACGTTTTGCATATTGTACTGGGATACGACGTGTACCTTGTACGAGCATGATTGCGAATGCAAATACGAAGAGCAAAATAACAATCTCAAGGATGAACACGATCAATCCACCACCTGCGTCGTTGAGACGAGAAGAGAACTCTTGGATGATAGCAGCTGGGAAGCGAGCGATGATACCGATGAGAATGATAAAGGAAATACCATTACCAAGACCACGATCGGTGATACGCTCACCCAACCACATCACGAACATTGAGCCCGCGCAGAGAAGAATAGTGGATGAGATAGTGAACCAGTTGAAGCCCACCTCCAGCATTTGACCTGCTTGAGCCATTTGCACAGAAAGGTTTACCAAGTAACTTGGACCTTGGAAGAGCAAGATAGCTACGGTCAAATAGCGGGTGATTTGGTTCATCTTTTGACGACCAGATTCGCCCTCTTTCTGCATCTTTTGGAAGTAAGGCACTGCGATAGTGAGCAGTTGGATTACGATAGATGCAGAGATATATGGCATGATACCCAATGCAAAGATAGATGCATTGGAGAACGCGCCACCAGAGAACATATCCAGCAGAGCCATCAGACCTCCAGCAGTTTGAGCACGGAGTGCGGTCAATGCTGTAGGGTCGATACCTGGAAGAACCACGAATGAACCGAATCGATAGATGAGCACAAACAGGAGTGTGGTCAAGAGACGATTACGGAGGTCTTCGATCTTCCAGATATTCTTGATTATCTCTATAAACTTACGCATACTAATTAGATTTTGTTGATAGTACCACCAGCAGCTGTGATAGCAGCTTCAGCTGATTTGGAGAAAGCGTTAGCTTCTACGGTGAGTTTAGCAGTCAACGTGCCGTTGCCAAGGATCTTAACAAGTTGAGTCTTATTGATGAAACCAGCCTCGTGCAATTCAACGAGACCGATTTTCTCCAAACCTTTAGCCTCAGCGAGCGCTTGCAAAGTAGCAAGGTTGATTGCTTTGTACTCAACGCGGTTGATATTCTTGAAGCCGAACTTAGGCAAACGACGTTGCATAGGCATCTGACCACCTTCGAAACCGATTTTCTTAGAGTAACCAGAACGTGACTTAGCACCTTTGTGACCGCGTGTAGAAGTTCCACCAAGACCAGAACCTGGACCACGTCCGATTCGTTTAGCGGTCTTTACAGAACCAGCAGCTGGCGTTAGATTATTTAATTCCATAACGTTCGAATTTTTTAATTAGTCAATAACTTTAACCAAGTGTTTAATTTTGTTTACCATACCGAGGATAGCAGGAGTAGCCTCATGCTCAACGATGGCATTCATCTTGCGAAGACCAAGAGCCAACATTGTATCCTTTTGCACTTGTGGGCAGCCGATTGTGCTGCGTACTTTTTGAATTTTAATAGTTGCCATGATTTTCACAAATTATTATCCGTTAAACACAGTAGATAAGCTCACGCCACGGTTTTGAGCCACGGTGCGTGCATCACGCATCTCGCCGAGAGCGGCGATAGTAGCCTTAACGAGGTTGTGAGGGTTAGAAGAACCTTTAGATTTAGCCAACACGTCGGTTACGCCCACAGACTCCAAAACGGCACGCATAGCACCACCGGCTTTTACTCCGGTACCGTGAGATGCAGGTTGGAGATAAACGCGAGCACCACCGAACTTAGCGAATTGCTCGTGAGGGATAGTACCTTTGAGTACAGGCACTTGGATAAGGTTTTTCTTAGCAGCCTCAGTACCTTTAGCAATAGCAGCGGTAACTTCACCAGCTTTGCCAAGGCCCCAGCCTACGATACCAGCCTCATTTCCTACAACAACGATGGCTGCAAATGTGAATGTACGTCCACCCTTAGTAACCTTAGTTACGCGGTTGACAGCAACGAGGCGCTCCTTGAGCTCCAAGTCTTGGGTTGATTTTACTCGATTCATAACAGTCTCTTTGTTTTAGAAATTGAGACCTGCCTCGCGGGCAGCGTCTGCCAATGATTTAACTCGACCGTGATAGAGGTAGCCATTGCGGTCAAATACTACAGCCTCTACGCCAGCAGCCTTAGCAGCTTCAGCGATGAGACGGCCTACTTGAGCAGCTTTCTCAGATTTGGTCATTTTATCTTTGATAGCGAGCGAAGATGCAGAAGCAAGAGTCTTGCCTTGCAAATCGTCGATTACTTGAGCGTAAATTTGGCTGTTGCTACGGAATACAGTCAGACGAGGACGCTCAGCGGTACCCGAAACACGTGTACGGATAGATGCTTTAATTTTAAGTCTTCTTGCAATTTTCTGATTCATAACTTATTCCTTTCTAATTATTTACCAGCCGATTTACCAGCTTTACGACGAACAACTTCACCTTGGAACTTAATACCTTTACCTTTGTAAGGCTCTGGTTTGCGGAACGAGCGAATCTTGGCGCAAACTTGGCCAATGAGTTGCTTGTCAGCAGATTCCAAAATCACTAGTGGGTTTTGGTTACGCTCAGACTTAGTTTCTACTTTCACCTCACTTGGGAGTTGGAGATAGATAGGGTGTGTATAACCGAGTGCAAAGTTGAGGGTATTTTGCATACCTGCAGCCATCTCAACACGGTAACCAACACCGACGAGTTCGAGCACTTTCTTATAACCCTCGCTAACACCTACCACCATATTATTGATGAGTGCGCGATAGAGACCATGCATAGCACGATTTTCCTTTTCATCGTTTGGACGAGAAACATGGCATACACCATCTTCAACTGTCACGGTGATGTTAGGATTTACTTGTTGTTGAAGTTCCCCTTTAGGACCCTTAACGGTCACGAGGTTCTCTGGGCTAACTGTTACAGTTACACCAGCAGGAATAGCGATAGGCAATTTACCAATTCTTGACATAGCAGTTCCTCCTTTAATTAATAGATGTAACAAATAACCTCTCCACCGAGCTTCAAGCCAAGAGCCTCTTTGTTGGTCATCACACCCTTAGATGTAGAAAGGATAGCGATACCGAGACCATTGAGTACGCGTGGCATCTCGCGATAACCTACGTACTGACGAAGACCAGGGGTCGATACACGTTGTAAACTCTTGATGGCGTTAACTTTGTTAACTGGATCATACTTCAAGGCAATCTTGATAGTGCCTTGAGGGCCATCCTCCACGAACTTGTATGAAAGGATGTAACCTTTCTCGAACAAGATGCGTGTGATCTCTTTCTTCAGATTCGAAGCAGGCACCTCAACTACGCGGTGACCAGCTTTGATTGCATTTCTGAGTCGAGTCAGATAATCTGCGATTGGATCTGTCATAATGTTTTGTTAAATTAATCCCGCCTTTCGGGACAATATTTAATAAATTATTTTTATTTATTCCCCAGAGGCACCTATGTCCTCTGGGCGAAATTTGATGTTTACCAGCTTGCTTTCTTCACTCCTGGGATAAGGCCTTTAGAAGCCATCTCACGGAATTGAATACGACTCAAGCCGAATACGCGCATATAGCCTTTTGGACGGCCTGTGATTTTGCAACGGTTGTGCAAACGAACAGGACTTGCGTTCTTTGGCAATGCTTGGAGACCTTCATAGTCACCATCCTTGAGGAGTTGTGCACGCTTAGCAGCATATTTTGCTACGAGTTTAGCGCGTTTTACCTCGCGAGCTTTCATTGATTCTTTTGCCATAGTCTAATTACTTTTTGAATGGTAAACCAAACTCGCGGAGGAGTGCGAAACCTTCCTCATCGCTCTTAGCAGTAGTCACGAAAGTGATGTTCATACCGAGCAGTTTGGTGATGTTATCAATGTTGATTTCAGGGAAGATGATTTGCTCTTGGATACCAAGTGTATAGTTGCCATGACCATCCATCTTGTTGTGGATACCTTTGAAGTCGCGGATACGAGGCAAAGCCACGCGTACGAGACGCTCAAGGAACTCGTACATACGCTCACCGCGGAGAGTTACGCGTACGCCGATAGGCATTTTTTTACGAACCTTGAAGTTAGCGATATCCTTCTTGGAAACCGTAGCAACAGCTTTCTGACCAGTGATGAGGGTCATCTCTTGTTGAGCAACGTCGATGATCTTCTTGTCAGCCACAGCTTCACCAAGACCTTGGTTGAGAACAATCTTCTCGAGTTTAGGGCACTGCATTACTGTAGTGTAGTTAAACTCCTTCATCAGAGCAGGCACGATGCGCTCTAGATAATCTTGTTTTAAACTTGCTGTATTCATTGTTAGATCTCCTTACCAGATTTTTTACTTACGCGGACGAGCTTACCATCCTTCACTACGCGACCAACGCGTACTGGTACTCCGTTCTCAACTGGGTTGAGGTTAGAGATGTGGATAGGAGCCTCCTGTTTAACAATACCTCCTTGAGGATTTTTTGCATTAGGTTTGGTACTCTTAGATACCATGTTGACACCTTCTACGATAGCACGTTGTTTCTCTACGAGCACCTCCAACACGCGGCCGGTTTTGCCCTTAGAAGCACCTGCGTTCACATAGACGGTATCACCTTTCTTAATATGTAACTTAGCCATACTTGTAGAATTTAGATGATTAGAGCACTTCAGGTGCTAGAGAAATAATTTTCATGTTCGTTTGACGGAGCTCGCGCGCTACAGGGCCAAAGATACGTGAACCACGGATCTCGCCTGCGTTGTTAACGAGCACACATGCGTTGTCGTCGAAGCGGATGTAGCTACCGTCTGGACGGCGTACCTCTTTCTTCACGCGAACAACGATAGCACGTGTTACGGTACCATCCTTGATGTCAGATGAAGGAATTACACCTTTCACTGCTACTACGATGGTGTCACCCAGGCTGGCGTAACGCTTTTTGGTTCCGCCGAGTACGCGGATGCACAACGCCTCTTTTGCGCCAGAGTTATCCGCTACTGTCAGTCTTGATTCTTGTTGTATCATATTACTTAGCCCTTTCTACAATTTGAGTTAAACGCCAACGAACAGTTTTGCTCAAAGGACGAGTTTCCATGATGCGAACGGTATCGCCGATACCGCACTCATTATTCTCGTCATGAGCATGGAACTTGCGAGTTTTATTGACAAACTTGCCATAAATAGGGTGTTTCTCTTTCCAGTGAACAGCAACTACAATAGTCTTGTCCATTTTGTTGGAAACGACAATACCCTGACGCTCTTTTCTTAGATTTCTTGTTTCCATGTCAATTCGTTTTTTACTTTGTTAATTCTCTTTGACGAAGTTCGGTTGCAAGGCGAGCAATAGTTTTACGAGCCACCTTAATCTGCAACGGATTGTCAAGCGGAGAAATGCTGTGATTCAATTTCATGCGAACGAGTGCCTCTTTCTCGGTAGCGAGACGCTCTTGGATCTCAGCAGTTGTTAATTCTTTAATTTCAGCTGTTTTCATAATCCTTATTATACATTTTGGGTTGGGTCGTAATCACGTCTTACGACAAATTTGGTTGTAATAGGAAGTTTTTGAGCTGCCAAACGAAGTGCCTCTTTAGCTACATCGTATGAAACGCCGTCGATCTCGAAGATGATACGTCCTGGAGCCAATGGTACTACGAATCCCTCTGGAGCACCTTTACCTTTACCCATACGAACATCCAATGGTTTCTTGGTGATTGGTTTATCAGGGAAAACGCGGATCCATACATGTCCTTGACGTTGCATATAACGTGTTACTGCGATACGGGCTGCCTCGATTTGACGACCTGTCAACCAGATGGTACCAAGTGATTTGATACCGAATGAGCCAAATGCGAGCTCAGTACCACGCTGTGCATTGCCTTTGATGCGGCCTTTTTGGCAGCGGCGGAATTTAGTTTTCTTTGGTTGTAACATAACTGTAATCTACAAATCGGTTAAACATTATTGTTTTTTGTTTCTGCGGAAACCACCACGACGGTCATCGCGACGACGATCACCACGACCACCTTCTTGCTTTTGTGTGAAGTTAGGAGCAAGGTCTTTCTTGCCATACACCTCACCACGGCAGATCCAAACCTTTACGCCGATCATACCCACTTTGGTGAGCGCACCTACGTGGCAATAATCGATGTCAGCGCGGAGCGTGTGCAATGGGGTACGACCCTCTTTGTACATCTCGCTACGAGCCATCTCGGCACCATTCAAACGGCCGCTGAGTTGGATTTTGATACCCTCAGCACCCATACGCATGGTAGAAGCGATAGCCATTTTCACTGCGCGACGGTATGCAATCTTACCCTCGAGTTGGCGAGCGATCTTGGTAGCTACGATAGTAGCATCGAGCTCAGGACGCTTAACCTCGAAGATGTTGATTTGCACATCTTTCTTGGTGATTTTCTTCAGTTCCTCTTTCAATTTGTCAACCTCTTGTCCACCCTTACCGATGATGAAACCGGGGCGAGCAGTGCAGACAGTTACAGTCACAAGTTTCAGAGTACGCTCGATAACGATACGAGAAATACTTGCCTCAGCCAAGCGGGCATTCAAATACTCGCGGATTTTGGTATCCTCGAGGATAGTATCTCCGTAGTTTTTACCGCCAAACCAGTTGGAATCCCAACCACGTACAATACCAAGGCGGTTTGCTATTGGATTAATTTTCTGTCCCATTTTGTTAATTACTTAGCTTCGTTAGTATTTTTAGTATCTACAAAAATAGTAACATGGTTAGAGCGTTTGCGGATACGATAGCCGCGACCTTGAGGAGCGGTCAACAGACGTTTGAGCATCATACCGCCATCTACCATGACTTGACTTACATACAGAGTCTCTTGATCAGCTTTCTTACCGGTTTTTACTTCCCAGTTAGCGATAGCAGATTTCAAAAGTTTCTCGAGAGCGCGTGATGCCTCTTTAGTAGAGAAATGCAACGCACCCAGTGCACGGTTCACTTCCATACCACGAATCATATCTGCAACAAGGCGCATTTTGCGTGGAGATGTAGGAACGTTGTTGAGCTTAGCAAAGTATTGACCCTTGCGAGCCTCTTTCATTGCCTCAGCTGTATTATGTTTTCTAGCACCCATTTTGAATTCTAAAATTTAATTTGTTGTGAATGACTCATGGATTAACGGTTACCCGAGTGACCACGGAACGAACGGGTTGGAGCAAACTCGCCGAGTTTGTGACCTACCATATTCTCAGTGATATACACAGGGATGAACTTGTTTCCATTATGAACTGCGATAGTGTGACCTACAAAATCAGGAGAAATCATAGATGCACGGCTCCAAGTCTTGACAACATCTTTCTTGCCAGACTCATTCATAGCCAACACCTTATTCTCCAACTTTACGTTGATAAATGGTCCTTTTTTCAATGAACGACTCATAATTTCTCTCAATTTAATAGGTTATTTCTTTCTTCTTTCAATAATGTATTGATTGCTTTGGTTCTTAGGAGCACGTGTCTTGTAGCCCTTAGCCAGCAAGCCCTTGCGTGAACGTGGGTGTCCACCAGATGCGCGACCTTCACCACCACCCATTGGGTGATCTACTGGGTTCATTGCCACACCACGGTTGCGTGGACGACGTCCTAACCAACGGCTGCGACCAGCCTTACCACTCTTCTCCAACGCGTGATCGCTGTTGCCAACTACGCCAACGGTAGCTTTGCAAGCAGCCAACACTTTGCGAAGCTCGCCTGAAGGCAATTTGATGATTGCATATTTATCTTCGCGAGAAGACAATTGTGCAAACACGCCTGCTGAGCGAACCATGCAAGCACCTTGACCTGGGCGAAGCTCAATATTGTGAATGAGCGTACCCAATGGGATGTTTGCCATAGGAAGAGCGTTTCCAACTTCAGGAGCTACGTCAGCACCTGACATTACTACTTGACCAACTTGCAATCCATTAGGTGCAAGAATGTAACGTTTCTCGCCATCAGCATAGAACAAGAGTGCGATACGAGCCGAACGGTTTGGATCGTACTCAATAGTTTTTACTGTAGCTGGTACACCATCTTTGTTACGTTTGAAGTCAATTACGCGGTATTTCTGCTTGTGTCCACCACCAATATAACGCATGGTCATCTTACCTTGATGGTTGCGACCACCTGTTTTGGTTTTACCGAACACAAGAGATTTCTCTGGTGCACTTGCGGTAATTGTATCAAATGCGCCAATAACTTTGTGTCTTTGCCCCGGTGTAGAGGGTTTTAATTTACGTACAGCCATTTTTAGATATTGCTATAAAAATCAATTGTTTCACCTTCTTTCAATGTAACGATTGCTTTCTTGTAAGCAGCCTTTGCACCACGAATCAAACCGCTCTTTGTGTAGCGTTGTTTGGTCTTTGGAGCTTGGATGAGGGTGTTTACGTCAAGCACTTGTACATTGTACAATTCTTCTACTGCCTTCTTGATCTCTACCTTGTTGGCAGTACGAACTACCTGAAAACCATAACGGTTGAACTTTTCGCCAGCGGCGGTCATTTTCTCAGTGACGATTGGTTTTAAAATAATTGCCATAGTTGTAACCTCCTTATGCTAAAGTTGCCTCGAGAGCTGCTACTGCGTTCTCAACGAACACTACAGCGCTTGAGTTCATGATTGCGTATGTATTCAGTTCATTAACAGTCACCACGTTGGTGCGCTCGATATTGCTTGCAGACTTGAGCACGTTGTAGTTGTTCTCAGCCAATACGAACAATACTTTCTTACCTGCAACTTGAAGGTTGTTCATTACCTCTACCATAGCTTTGGTCTTTGGAGCTTCGAATTGGAGAGCATCCAAAACGATGATTTGACCAGCTTGTGCGCGAGTAGCAAGTGCACTGCGGCGAGCGAGTTGTTTTACCTTCTTGTTGAGTTTAAAGCCATAGTCGCGTGGAACAGGACCAAAGATGGTACCACCACCTACGCGTACAGGAGACTTCAAATCACCTGGACGAGCACCACCGCCGCCTTTTTGACGACCGAGTTTGCGTGTAGAGTGAGCGTTCTCGCTACGTTGTTTAGCTTTTGCTGTACCTTGACGATTGTTTGCCAAATATTGTTTTACATCCAAATAAATGGCGTGGTCGTTAGGTTCGATACCGAAGATAGCGTCATTGAGAACGATCTTCTTGCCGGTCTCTTTGCCGGCCATGTTCAAAATACTAAGTTCCATACCTCTTATTTGTTAATAACAACGATTGAATTTTTAGCACCTGGTACACTACCCTTGACCATAATCAAGTTGTACTCAGGAATCACCTTTAATACTACAAGGTTTTGTACAGTGACGCGGTCTGTACCCATGTGACCTGCCATGCGGGTACCTGGGAATACGCGAGCTGGGTAAGCACATGCACCGATTGAACCTGGAGCACGCAAGCGGTCATCTTGACCGTGGGTAGATTGACCTACACCACCGAAGCCGTGACGCTTAACTACACCTTGAAAACCTTTACCTTTGGAAGTACCTACTACGTCCACGTAAGAGTTCTCCTCAAACATGTCAACGGTCAAGGTATCTCCCAGTTTGACTTCTTGTTCGAATCCATCGAACTCGGCTAAGTGACGCATTGGTTGTACACCAGCAGCCTTGAAGTGACCTGCTTCTGCCTTGTTGGTGTGTTTCTCGCTCTTTGGCATGAAACCAACTTGTACAGCAGCATAGCCATCCTTCTCAACTGTCTTGAGTTGGGTAACAACGCAAGGACCAGCCTCAATCACGGTGCATGGGATATTCTTGCCATCAGCACCGAAAACGGATGTCATTCCGATTTTTTTACCTAATAATCCTGGCATTTTTTTGCTGTGATTAAAATTGTTAATTAATTATTTCTCCACTCTCGCCCTCGGGGTTACGTGTCTTTCGACCTTGTCTATCCGTGGGAAGTGGTCTGGTTTGTTGTTTAGAACCTCCTGCCTTGGCTTCCTACTCTCGTCATTGGACCCGACAGTATTCGGTCTTGGCTCTTGGTCCTTTGTTCTTTTTTCTAATTATCAAACCTTAATTTCAACTTCCACACCGCTTGCGAGCTCGAGTTTCATCAACGCCTCTACAGTCTTTTGGTTTGACTCATAGATGTCGATAAGACGCTTGTAGCTTGACAACTCAAATTGCTCACGACTCTTCTTATTTACGAAGGTTGAACGGTTTACTGTGAAGATGCGTTTGTGTGTTGGCAATGGAATTGGACCACTTACTACAGCACCTGTTGCTTTTACGGTCTTCACAATTTTCTCAGCTGACTTGTCAACCAAATTGTGGTCGTACGATTTCAGTTTAATACGAATTTTTTGACTCATTGTTTTAGTTTTTTAATGTTGTTTTACTTATCCTTTGGCGCTCGCACACCCAAAGAGTCATTTGCTCAGATGACTCACGCCGTTGGGGTTGTCTTATGTTTGCGCACTATATATATAAATAGGTACGCGCTTGCGTGCGCACATGCACGCGTGAGTGAAGAGGTTTGAAGTATTGAGCGGCCCTTTGCTCAACCTTTTCGAACATTCGAACTCAATTTTTTTATAGTACTGACAGGTCGGTCTCCCGACCTATCAGTTGATTGTTTCTTATACGAGATCCACACGACCGCCAACCTCTGTCAAAACAGTCTTAGCGATAGTGCTGGAAACTGCATCATAGTGAGAGAACTCCATGCTGCTGGTTGCACGACCAGAAGTGATGGTACGCAAGGCGGTTACATAACCAAACATCTCGCTCAATGGTACCTTAGCCTTGATAATACGTGCGCCTGTACGAGCGGTATCCATACCTTCTACTTGACCACGACGTTTGTTCAAGTCGCCGATAACATCACCCATGCTCTCCTCTGGAGTAACAACTTCCACTTTCATGATTGGCTCCATCAATACTGGTTTCGCCTTAGCGCAAGCACTCTTGAATGCCATTTGAGCACAGATATCGAATGAGAGCTGGTCAGAATCCACTGGGTGGAAGCTACCGTCCATCAAGGTTACTTTCAGTTTATCTACTGGATAACCAGCCAACACACCAGTCTTCATAGCGGTGGTGAAACCTTTCTCTACTGCTGGGATGTACTCTTTTGGAACGTTACCACCCTTAACAATATCCACGAATTGCAAGCCACCTTCAAAGCTCTCATCTGCTGGCTCAACGCGAACGATAATATCCGCGAATTTACCACGACCACCTGATTGCTTCTTGTAGGTCTCACGCAACTCTACTGGAGCAGAGATTGCCTCGCGATATGCTACTTGAGGACGACCTTGGTTACACTCTACCTTGAACTCACGTTTCAAACGGTCGATAATAATCTCAAGGTGAAGCTCACCCATACCAGAGATAACTGTTTGACCTGTTTGCTCGTCAGTCTTAACGGTGAAGGTAGGATCCTCCTCAGCCAATTTTGCCAAACCAACGCCCAACTTGTCGAGGTCTGCTTGGCTCTTTGGCTCTACAGAGATACCGATCACTGGTGCTGGGAACTCGATAGACTCCAATACGATTGGTTTCTCCTCAGAGCACAAGGTATCACCAGTACGAATATCTTTGAAACCTACACCCGCACCAATATCACCAGCTGCGATAAAATCTACTGGGTTTTGGCGGTTTGAGTGCATTTGGAAGATACGAGAGATACGCTCACGTTTGCCAGAGCGTGGGTTGTAAACATATGAACCTGCCTCTAACTTACCACTATACACACGGAAGAAGCACAAGCGACCTACGTATGGGTCAGTAGCAATCTTGAACGCCAATGCACACAATGGATCGCTATCATCTGGAGTACGAGTGATAGCATCGCCTGTTGCAGGATCGGTACCGTCAATCACTGGAGTATCCAGTGGGCTTGGCAAGTATGCGCAGACAGCATCCAACATGGTTTGCACACCTTTGTTCTTGAATGAAGAACCGCAAACCATTGGGAAGATTTGCATGCTCAAGCAACCTTTGCGGATTGCTGCACGAATCTCATCCTCGGTGATGGTTGAAGGATCATCAAAGTATTTCTCCATCAATGCATCATCAAACTCAGAGATAGTCTCGAGCATTTTGTCGCGCCACTCCTCTGCCTCTGCTACGAGGTTTGCAGGAATCTCTTCTACAGAGTAGTTTGAACCCATAGTATCGTCATTCCATACGCATGCTTTCATGGTTACAAGGTCAACTACGCCCTTGAATGTCTCCTCAGCACCGATTGGAATTTGGATTGGACATGGGTTTGCACCGAGCACCTCTTTGATTTGTGTTACTACGTCAAAGAAGTTTGCACCTGAGCGGTCCATCTTGTTTACGTAGCACAAACGAGGCACGTTGTATTTATCAGCTTGGCGCCATACTGTCTCTGATTGTGGTTGCACACCACCTACCGCGCAGAACGCTGCTACTGCACCGTCCAAGATACGGAGTGAACGCTCAACCTCTACAGTAAAGTCCACGTGGCCCGGAGTGTCAATCAAGTTGATTTTGTATTTATCACCCTTGTATTGCCAGAATGTGGTTGTAGCAGCAGAAGTAATAGTAATACCACGCTCTTGCTCTTGCTCCATCCAGTCCATGGTTGCTGCACCATCGTGTACCTCACCAATCTTGTGGGTCAAACCAGTGTAGAACAAAATACGCTCAGAAGTTGTGGTTTTTCCGGCATCGATGTGCGCCATAATGCCGATGTTTCTGTTTAATTTTAAATCGTGTTTAGCCATTTTCGTTTCTTTTTCCTAATACCGTATTAATAATTACGCGCGCAAGCACATATTAGAAACGGAAGTGTGCAAATGCACGGTTAGCCTCTGCCATGCGGTGCATATCCTCTTTACGTTTGAACGCACCACCTTGGTTGTTAAATGCATCCATGATCTCTGCTGCAAGTTTCTCAGCCATGGAGTGGCCACCACGTTTGCGAGCGAAGAGAATCATATTCTTCATTGAAATCGACTCCTTGCGGTCAGCACGAATCTCTGTTGGCACTTGGAAGGTGGCACCACCGATACGTTTTGACTTAACCTCTACCAAAGGAGTGATATTGCTAAGAGCCTGTTTCCAGATTTCAAGTGGAGTTTGCTCACCCTTCATCTTGTTACCAACAGTCTCCAAAGCGGTGTAGAATACGCTGTATGCGGTATTCTTCTTACCGTCGAGCATAAGGTGGTTTACGAATTTTGCCACCATTACCTCACCATATACTGGATCTGGGAGGATTACTCGTTTTTTTGGTTTTGCTTTTCTCATTGTTTTGTTTTGTTTTTTTGTTGATTGTCTTAACTTCAGTAGATTTCTTCAGTTTTCAGATTTCAGTTTTTCACCCTTACTCCATCTACTTACTCAACCGATCAACCCATTAATAATCTGTCCCATCGTATGGAACTTTTAGTTAGTTTTTGTTAGGAATTACTTCTTAGCTTTAGGACGCTTTGCGCCATATTTGCTTCGACGTTGCAAGCGGTTTGCTACACCAGCGGTATCCAATGTACCACGAACAATGTGGTAACGTACACCTGGGAGGTCTTTCACACGACCACCGCGCACCATAACGATGCTGTGCTCTTGCAAGTTGTGACCCTCACCTGGGATGTAAGCGTTTACCTCCTTTTGGTTGGTCAAGCGAACACGTGCTACTTTACGCATAGCAGAGTTTGGCTTCTTAGGAGTTGTTGTGTAAACGCGTACACATACGCCACGACGTTGTGGGCAGCTGTCCAATGCTGGAGACTTGCTCTTGTCGATAAGTTCTGCTCTTCCTTTTCTAACTAATTGTTGAATTGTAGGCATTTTAACTTTTAATTTTGGTTAATAATTTGTTTGTTAATTGTTGTTTTCACGCTCTCTCGCATTATGCCCGCGTACACGCGCCGCGAAAAAGCATGCAAAGGTACTACTTTTTCCTGACATGACCAAACTTTTCTGCCTTAAAATCACTATTTTATATCATTTTTCTTTGCAAAAATTAAAATTGCTAAACCGACTTTACAAAACATCACCCTATTTACACATTTTGCACATTGTTTTTTTCCACTATTTTGCCCCTATTTGTCTAAGCTATAAGGAGTATTCGTGGGATATTCACAGACTATTCGTGGAGTATTCATATGTATCGGGTATGTATCGGGTATGTGTCGGGTATGTATCGGGAATGTATCGGAACATCTGTGTGAACGGAAAAGTAAAAAGCGAAAAGTGAGAGGAGAACAAAGTGAAGGCGAGAAAGGGATAGTAAAAATGAGAAGGGAATTTGTATATATCGAAAAAAAGTAGTATCTTTGCCGAAAATTTGCAAATAAAATTAGGGAACTATATACAAGTTAACACTGATTTTATTATAAAAACAATTAAGGTCAACTAAGTTGTCAAATTGACAATTCGAGGATTATATTAGAACAAAAATACGGTACTTTGCGCCTACAAAAATAGTTAAAAATCATGTTTAACTTTTGTTTTGCCCAAAAGAATGCGATAAAACTGCATTGGAGGACAACACAAAATGAATAATACAAGCGCATTAGCAAACCAAAACAAAAAGAAGAAATTACAACGATAGGTGTCAACATGTATATAAATTCCTAAAATTATATCATCATGAAACGAATACTCTTTTTTTATCTCTGCTTGGCAGTATGTAGTGTGCATACGTATGCCGAAAAGACATGGGCTCAACACGAACGCTATTCTGCTCATAACGATACTGTTATGGCAAGGAACAGAATGCCTGAATATGGATACAACAAGGCAGCAAAGTCCCGTCGTGTAGAAGCTGTGCTGATGGGCAATTCCATTACCGACAATTGGGCAAAATTTGACCCTGATTTTTTTGCTCAAAATAACTTCGTCGGACGCGGGATAAGCGGGCAAGTGACGGCACAAATGCTCAGTCGTTTTCAGGCAGATGTGATAGCTCTGAATCCAAAAATGGTCATCATCATGGCAGGTACCAACGACATCGCTATGAACAATGGCTATATCGCGCACGAACATATACTACAAAATATACAATCCATGGTTGAGTTAGCCAAATACCACCGCATCAAACCTGTACTATGCTCCTGCTTGCCTGCGGCCGAGTTCAAATGGCGCAAGAACCTGACACCTGCACAGGACATTAAGCGACTGAATGAGATGATAGAGGCATATGCTAAAGCCAACAAAATCAAGTATATCGACTACTACTCCGCGCTGGTGGATGAACATGGTGGACTGCCCCAAAAGTACGCTAAAGATGGAGTGCATCCGAACCTGGAGGCGTATAAGATTATGGAGGCGATATTGCTGGAGAGTTTGTAGGAGGAAGACAAAGGTTTTTTCTGTAAAAACGACAATACCGACAAATTGCGCGGCAATCAACTCCCTGCCGCGCTTTTTGTAAATATGTGACAAATTTTGTGTAAAAATACATTTTTTTCTAAAAAAATTTGGTTATGTGCGGGCTGCGCCCTCGCATTGAACGACCCTGTTGTACCTTCGAGGGCACCGACCTCGCTACGCTCGCCCACCTCGAAGCTACGGTCGTTCAATGCAGCCCATGAGCACTTTTTTTATCCAAAAATGCATTTTTTTCTAAAAAAATTTGCTCATGTGCATTTTTTGTTGTACCTTTGCACGCTTTTTCGCGCGTTGCGAGGAAGAAATAAACAATAATTATTAACTAAATTAAATTAACTAACTGTATGTTAAATCATTACGAAGCCGCTTTCGTGTTGACTCCCGTTTTGTCTGAACCACAGATGAAGGAAGCGGTTGACAAATTCGAGAACCTTCTCAAGGAGAACGGCGGTACCGTTCTTAACCGTGAGGAGTGGGGTTTGAAGAAATTGGCTTACCCTATCCAAGGCAAATCAACGGGATTCTACGCCTTGCTGCAATTTGATGTAGAACCTGAGGTGATTACAAAACTCGAGACAGCATTCCGTCGTGACGAGCGCGTGTTGCGTTTCCTCACTACACGTCTTGACAAGTACGCTTACGAGTACGCACAAAAGCGTCGTAACGCAAATGTTAAACCACAAGAACAAGAGGAGGCATAATCATGGCACAGAATGACGAAATCCGCTATTTGACCCCAAAAACAAATGAGGCAAAGAAGAAAAAGTACTGCCGTTTCAAAAAGTCTGGCATCAAGTACATCGACTACAAGGACCCAGAGTTCCTCAAGAAGTTCCTCAACGAGCAAGGTAAGATCCTTCCTCGCCGTATCACTGGTACAAGCTTGAAGTATCAACGCAAGGTGGCTCAAGCCGTGAAGAAAGCACGTCACTTGGCTTTGCTCCCATATGTAACCGATATGATGAAATAATAACCGTTTAATGAGAAAGGAAACATCATGGAAGTAATTTTGATTCAAGACGTAGCAAACTTGGGCTACAAGAACGATATCGTTAAGGTAAAAGATGGTTACGGTCGTAACTACCTCATCCCTAACAAATTGGCTGTGATTGCAAACAATAGCAACCGCAAGCAATTGGCAGAGAACCTCAAACAACAAGCACACAAGATCGCTCAACTCCTCGCTGACGCTCAAGCATTGGCTGAGAAATTGGCTAACACCGTTATCACCGTGGCTGTGAAAGCTAACGAGGACGGCAAGATCTTCGGTACTGTAACTACTGCACAAGTGGCTGAGGCTTTGGCTGCTCAAGGTATTGAGATTGACAAGAAAGTGATTACCATCGACGAGGCAGTGAAAGTATTGGGCGAAGCTACTGCTACCGCTAAACTTCACCGCGAGGTAAAAGCTGAGATTAAGTTGAACGTTGTTGCTGCTGAATAATTGTTTTTGAGTTTATATTGGCATATTGCGGCTTGTTAGTCGGTCACAATGCCCCACATTGCTCCCTTCTTCCGCACCGCAATCTACTCAATATAAATTTCAAAATCATCGTAAAAAACAGAATAAAAAAAGGAAATTATGAAAAAAGGAATTCATCCAGAGAGCTACCGCGTTGTAGTTTTCAAAGATATGTCCGATGGAACACAGTTCTTCAGTCGCTCTACAGCTAACACGAAGGACACCATCGAAATCGATGGCACCACATATCCATTGATTAAGTTGGAGATCTCCAACACCAGTCACCCATTCTATACTGGTAAGTCTAAACTTGTGGATACCGCAGGTCGCGTGGACAAATTTATGTCTCGCTACGGCAACCGCAAGCGTCATTAATAAGTCAACGGAAAAGGCGAGCGCAATGCTCGCCTTTTTTTTCCTTAGCTCTAAACCCTCAACAAGATACCCCGTGAAAACCGCCCTCTACAAAGAATTCGCCCGCAATAGCCTACTATCCATAGGTATCTTCTCTGCGCTATTCCTTATATTATATATAATAGAGTGGGCGGTGCCTTCGCTCAGCGGTGTGCTTTTGCAATGGCATGATCCTGCTTTTGTGGTGGGCATTCCTGCCAGTGTGATAGGGGTGGCATACGTATTGACCATTCGCAACCCACAAAACTATACGGGATTCTATGGCGGCATCGTGATAGCATTGCTCCTGTCATGGCAATTTGCATTGTTGCAACAATGGGGCCTGACCGTATTGTATGTGGTGGTATTTGTGCCATTTATGATTTACTCCATCATTTGTTGGCGCAAACAGACATTGCAATCCTCGGAGAATGAAGATATATTCTGCCCCGTTTGGTTGTCCATTAGAAATCAAGCCTTTAATCTATTGTTTCTATTAGGAATGGTGGCATTGGATAGTGGGTTACTAACGCATTTTGAGTCAACTATCCATAGCGAGCAGCTGTTACAAAAACTGATGAGCGGGGTGATGATTGGTTCTTCGGTGCTTGCCAATTTCTGGTTGATATACAAAAAACTGGATGCGTGGTTGTGGTGGGTGGTATATTCTATAGCAGGTATGATATTATATGCTTTGATCGGCAATGCTTTCTCTTTTGTGCTCTTTACGGTCTTCCTTGTAGTGAATGGCGGAGCAGGTCTTGCATGGATAAAGGCATATAGGAATAGTAAATAGCATTAATCTTTATCTTGAACATGAAAAAATATTTAGAAGAAAGCGTACACATTTCGGCAGAAGATGCGAAGTTTATGGAAATGGCTATTGGCCTTTCCGAAGACAATATAGACAAGGGCGGCGGTCCTTTTGGCGCCGTTATCGTTCGTGATGGCGAGGTGATTGCCACGGGCACGAACCGTGTAGTACCGAACAATGATCCAACCGCTCATGCAGAGGTGATGGCCATACGTAGTGCTTGTGAGAAGTTGGGCACATATCAGCTGACAGGTTGCACGGTATATAGTTCGTGCGAGCCATGTCCAATGTGCTTGAGCGCATTGTATTGGGCAGGGGTGAAGCGTATCTGCTATGGCAATACCAAGGACGATGCCAAGGCCATCAACTTTGATGATTCGTTTATCTACGATCAGCTTGAGCTGAACTATGCAGATCGTTCCATCCAATGCGACCATTTCATGCGTTCGGAAGCAATAAGAGCATTTAGGAAATGGGCGGAGAAGGAAGATAAGGTAGAATATTAAAATTATTGGAAAGGAAAGGTGACAAGTTTGACGATTTGTCACTTTTTTTTGTATATATGAGAAATAATTTGTACCTTTGCAGCGAATTTGGCAGAGTGGGCAGTAATGCCCAAAGGTACAGTTAAAAAAAAGAATGAAACGCAAACAAGATACATCCTACCGCGTAGAAGCGCCAGCGGAACTTCTGTCCTTCCTGCTCACCAAAATGGGCGGCATGACACGCACGAGCATTAAGCAACTATTAGGACAACGCCGCGTGAAAGTGAACAACGCTATCCAAACTCGACACGATACACTCTTGCGCAAAGGCGACCTCATTACCATTGAGTCGGGACGTGGCAACGCCGAACTCCGCCACCCTAAATTGCGTATCATATATGAAGATGACGCGCTCATTGTAGTGGAGAAGAAGAATGGATTGCTGACCGTACCTTACAACCCCAAGAGCAGCGAAACGACGGCATTATCCATATTGAAAGAATATGTGAAAAAGCAGTCGCGTCAAGCATCTGTGTATGTAGTTCATCGCCTTGACCGCGAAACTAGCGGCGTATTGGTATTTGCCAAATCACCTGAATTACAAGAATATATGCGCACCTATTGGCGACAACTGGTCAGCAAGCGCACCTATATTGCCCTAGTAGAAGGCAAACTACAGAAACGCGAAGGCACTATCACATCATGGCTTACGGAAGATGACCGAACCGCTATGGTATCTTCCTCCCCCACCGATAATGGGGGACAAAAGGCTATTACCCACTACAAAGTACTCAAAGAAAGCACTCTGCAATCAGACGACACTACACTAACCACTGAATATTCGCTTGTAGAGCTCAACCTCGAAACAGGACGTACTAACCAAATTCGCGTACATATGGCTACTCTGAAACACCCTGTAGTTGGCGACCGCAAGTATGGTAATGGCAATGACTCTTCGCCTATAGATCGTCTGTGTCTCCATGCTCGCACATTGGAGTTTATCCACCCTATGACAGAAAAGAAAGTGCGCTTTGAAGCACCTGTACCTAAAGAGTTTATGCGCCCTTTAAGTTGACCAGACTTTTATTATCCGTTTATATAAATAGTAGCCGCCTCGCGGCGTTCATCAAATACTAAACAAATGAAGTCCTTTTTCTCCCTCAAAGACGTTTTTCAACCAAAGCTCTTTCAAACATTAAAAAACTACACTAAAGAGCGATTACTACAAGATGTACTAGCAGGTTGGATAGTTGGCGTAGTAGCCATTCCGTTGGCTATCGCTTTCGGTATAGCATCTGGTGTAGGACCTACCGAAGGACTGATTACTGCCATCATTGCAGGATTCCTTATATCGGCATTTGGCGGAAGCAAAGTGCAAATAGGTGGTCCTACAGGCGCGTTTATCGTGATTATCTATGGCGTTATTCAGCAACATGGTGTTACGGGATTGCTCATTGCTACTATCATGGCGGGCGCGCTACTTGTGCTGATGGGACTCTTCAAAATGGGAAATGTCATTAAATTTGTGCCATATCCTGTGGTGATTGGTTTTACAGCAGGTATTGCACTTACGATTTTCTCCACGCAGATGAATGACCTCTTTGGTATGAACTTGCAAAACGTTCCAGCCGATTTCTTGCAGAAATGGCTATACTATTTTCAAAATCTGAAAGCAATCAATTGGTGGGCATTTGCCATAGGTATCATTTCGTTGCTTGTTCTAATTTTCTTACCTCGACTGAGTAAGAAAATTCCAGGCTCATTGGTGGTGATAGTTTTTATGACCTTTATCGTATGGATACTACGCAAGTATGCTGGTATTGATAGTATTAAAACGATTGGCGATTTATACACTATTCCTAATGGCATACCTGCACCACAGTTGCCTTCTTTGGAATTGGCGGAAGGCCAAACACTTTTCCAACTCATTCAAGACCTATTCCCTGCAGCATTTACCATCGCCATCTTGGGAGCCATTGAATCGCTGCTATCAGCCATGGTAGCAGATGGTGTGATTGGTGACCAGCATAATTCCAATACCGAACTTATTGCACAAGGTATGGCCAATATTGCGGTGCCTTTCTTTGGTGGTATTCCTGCCACAGGTGCTATTGCTCGTACAATGACTAACATTGATAACGGCGGACGCACACCCGTTGCGGGTATCGCCCATGCATTGGTACTCCTACTGGTTTTGCTTTTCTTTGGACCATTAGTAGGTATGATTCCAATGGCATGCTTAGCAAGTATATTGATTGTGGTTAGTTACAACATGTCGGGTTGGCGCTCCGTTTTATGGCTGGCGAAGAATCCTAAATCCGATTTCTTAGTTATGCTCGTAACGTTTGTGCTGACCGTGCTTTTCGACCTCACAATTGCTATCGAAGTGGGATTGCTTTTGGCTGTAGTATTGTTCCTAAAACGTACCAACGAAGCCACTGTCATTCGCAGTTTTTCCAACGAATTGGATCCCAATGCCAATAGTGATATCTATGGTCATGATTTAGAAAAACTCAAAATTCCACGATATACAGAAGTGTATGAAATAGATGGTCCATACTTCTTTGGTATTGCTAACAAATTTGATGATATTAGCCGCCAATTGAATCACACTTCACAAAAGGTACGTATTATCCGCATGCGTAAGGTGTCATTTATCGATTCTACAGGTATCCACAATCTCAATCAATTATATCTTCGTTTACAACGTAGTGGTATTATTCTTGTTCTTTCGGGTGTTAATGAGCAAGTGTTCCATGCGCTAGATAGAGCAGGATTGGTGGATATGATTGGTAGAGAGAATGTGTGCAACCATATCAATGTGGCCCTCGCTCGTGCAGAAGAAATAGTAAAATCAGACGAATAGACTATGATGCGATTAGGCGAAAGGTAAGGTATAGCAGCCAATCCGCATGCGTCAACCTCGAATTTTTAGCTTTTAATCCTTAACCTCCAAAATAGAAAAAAATGAAACGAATTCTTTTCTCCGCATGGCTTCTATGTATCGCCATCGCTACAATGGCTCAGGCCAAGTATGTATTTTATTTCATCGGTGATGGAATGGGTGCTAACCAAGTATTAGCCGCTGAAATGTATCAAGCAGCCATAGAAGGCAAGATTGGTCGTGTGCCATTGCTAATGAGTCAGTTCCCCTATTCTGGTCAAGCGGCTACATTCTCCGCTTCCTATGGTATCACCGACTCTGCGGCCGCGGGTACATGTCTGGCATCAGGTAAAAAAACCAACAATGGTATGATTGGGCAGACACCTGATGGCGAACCTGCAATCAGTGTGGCAACTCAACTCAAATCGGAAGGTTGGGGCATCGGTATCATGTCCTCCGTTCCTGTGGATCATGCTACTCCCGCATCCCATTACGCACATGCAGAGAAACGATATGAATATTACAAGATTGGTACTCATCTTACAACTTCTAATTTCGATTTCTATGGTGGAGGCGGCTTCCAAAGTCCCATCAATAAAGAGGACGCCTCTGCGCCAAATTTGTATGATTTAACTAAAGAGGCGGGGTACACTATTGTGGGTTCATATCAAGAAGCACAACAAAATATTCATGCCCAGAAAATGCTGTTGGTGCCACAATCCGATTTAGATAACCCCTCTAAAGGTGCAGGCGCATTGCCCTATGCGATTGACCGAAAAGAGGGAGATTTGTCACTTGCACAGATTGTGGATATTGCAGTCCGTCATCTTTCTAAACATGATCGTTTCTTTATGATGGCGGAAGGTGGAAAGATTGATTATTCAGGTCATGGCAATGATGGAGCAACCAACATCCATGAGGTGATGGATATGGACAAAGCGATTCAAGTGGCATATCGCTTTTATGAGCAACATCCCGATGAAACGCTCATCGTAGTAACTGCTGACCACGAAACGGGAGGAATGAATTTGGGAAAAGAGGATTCATTTGAGTTGCAATTGTTGCAATATCAGAAGTGTTCATCCGATGCACTATCTAATAGACTATCTGCTTTGCACCAAGAAAAAGGTGCGAAACTTTCGTGGAACGAGGTGAAGGAGATGCTTTCGGAGAATACTGGGTTATATACCCATGTTGAAATCACCGATGAGGAAGATGCTCTTTTGCAAGCTGCATACAAAAGCATGAAGGGAAAACATTCTTCGCGCAAAACACTTTATGAAGATATCAATGTGTTGGCTGCAAAAGCAATTGCGATACTTAATCACAAAGCAGGATTAGGATGGGTAGGCGAAAACCATACAGCTGCAGCAGTGCCAGTCTTTGCAATAGGAGTAGGTGCAGAGCGCTTCACAGGTTGGATGGACAATAGCCACATCGCCCCACGAATCTATCAAGCAACGAGATAAGTATTCGATAGAAGACATAGAAAAGGAGCTCATTAGGGCTCCTTTTTATTGTAGGGAAAGGATTCAAATGGTTTGTGGGATTCGAGGGCACCGACCTCGCTCACTCGGTCACCTCGAATGCCTTGCTCTGCCAGAAAAGAATAAGAGAGGGATTTCTTCGTAATCCCAAATCTCTGCCACGGGCATCCTGAGCAAACCAAAATGAAGAAGTTGCAGAGCAACTCTCTTTTTTTGTACCCTATCGTGTCCTCAAACAAGTTTGGTACATAGAGTACAAAAAAACGAGCCCTATCGGACTCGTTCTTCATTTTGGCTTGCGGAGAGAGAGGGATTCGAACCCCCGGAACCTCTCAGTTCAACGGTTTTCAAGACCGCCGCAATCGACCACTCTGCCATCTCTCCTTCGAAATCGGGTGCAAAAGTACTGCTTTTTTTTTAAATACACAAATTTTTAGCGAAAATTCTTGCCAATATGCGAAAAATATAGTAATTTTGCAGCAAATTTGTGCAAAATTTATATAAAAATGTTGTTACAAGTACTCAAATCCAAGATACACCGCGTAACGGTGACTGAAGCCAACTTAGATTATATTGGTAGTATAACTATTGATGAAGACTTGATGAATGCTGCCAATATATACGCGGGTGAAAAAGTGCAAGTAGTGGATAACACCAACGGTGCACGCCTGGAAACATACGTTATTCCTGGCAAACGCGGTAGCGGTTGTATTTGCATCAATGGTGCTGCTGCGCACCTCGTACATGTGGGCGATATAGTCATTATCATGGCATATGGTTTAATGACAGAAGAGGAAGTAAAGACTTTCAAACCCTCAATCATTTTCCCAACCAATAATAAAGTTTAGTGGACGCACCTAAAGCGCTACTATTTAGTGTTTAGAGTGAATGGCACAAGGATTCTTTGACCTTATACATACAGATATACACTCATGCGCTCGCGCAGGCGTGGTGCATACCGATCATGGGGATATTCAAACCCCCATTTTTATGCCCGTAGGTACTGTGGGTACCGTGAAAGGTGTGCAACGTACTTTCCTCGAAGAAGACATCAATGCCCAAATTATCTTGGGCAATACCTATCACCTCTATTTGCGCCCTGGTACAGAAATCTTGCACAAAGCAGGTGGTTTGCACCGTTTTGAGGGATGGACCCGCCCTATACTGACCGACTCGGGCGGTTTTCAGGTCTTTTCCCTCACCGATATTCGCAAGATGACCGAAGAGGGCGTACAATTCTCTTCGCATATTGATGGGCGCAAACTGATGTTTACCCCTGAGAGTGTGATGGACATTGAACGCGAGATAGGTGCCGACATTATGATGGCTTTTGATGAGTGTTGTCCTGGCACTGCTGACCGCACCTACGCTCAGAAATCCATGGAGCGCACCCATCGTTGGCTGGACCGTTGTATCCAACGCTTTGATAGCACCCCCGACCTTTATGGCTACAAGCAGCATCTCTTCCCTATTGTGCAGGGTTGTGTATATCCCGACCTGCGCCAAGAGGCAGCCAAACGCCTACGCGACCTCGACCGTGATGGATATGCCATTGGTGGACTGGCAGTAGGAGAGCCTACTGAAGAAATGTATGCTATGATTGAAGTAGTAAATGACATTTTGCCTCAAAACAAACCTCGCTACCTCATGGGGGTAGGTACGCCATGGAATATCCTTGAAGGCATTGAGCGTGGAGTGGATATGTTTGATTGTGTGATGCCTACGCGCAACGGACGCAATGGTATGATCTTCACACAAAACGGCGTGATGAACCTGCGCAACAAGAAGTGGGAAGATGACTTTACAGAATTAGACCCTTGTGGCACTAGTTTTGTGGACCATCACTATACCCGTGCTTATGTGCGTCACCTTATTCATGCACAAGAGATGTTGGGCTTAGAGATTCTAAGTATTCACAATCTTGCTTTCTACCTCTGGCTTGTAGGCGAAGCACGTAAGCATATCCTTGCGGGTGACTTCAAGGCATGGAAAGATGACATCACCCCCCGCCTCATGCAGAGAATGTAGTTTATAGGCGATGAGGCGATGAGGCAATGAGGCCTCTAACCTAAAATAAAATGAAGCGACTTGATAGATACATAATAGGCAAATTTCTCGGCACATTCATATTCTCGATTGTGCTCATTATGAGTATTGCGGTTATTTTCGATTTGACAGAAAAGTTAGATGATTTCTTTGAACATCAAGTAACGGTCAAAGAGATTATTTTCGACTATTACCTCAATTTCATACCTTACTTCATGAACATGTTCAGTCCACTGTTCATTTTCATCTCTGTGATTTTCTTTACCTCAAAATTGGCGGGTGATAGTGAGATTATTGCTATTTTAGCGAGTGGTGTGAGTTATCATCGATTAATGTGGCCCTATTTTTTGAGTGCATTGCTATTGTTTGTATTCTCATTTTGGATGACGGGATATGTGATTCCACCAGCTTCTGAAAAAATGCTTACTTTTCAGGATAAATATATTCAGCATTTCAGTCGCGAAAATGCTCGTAATGTGCAAATGGAAGTAGAACCTGGTACCATATTATATATTGAAAGCTTTCAAAAGCGCACCGAGATGGGTTATCGAGTTTCATTAGAACATTTCGAGGGAAAGAAACTAACCATGCGTATCACAGCCGACCGTATTCACTACGATTCTGCATATAATTGGCATCTTGATAAGTACATCCGTCGCGATTTTGATGGTATGCGAGAAACGCTTACACGTGGTACACGGCTTGACACAATCATTCCAGTATTGCCTAAAGAACTTTTTTATACAGCAGAAAATGCTCAGATGATGCCTAATCCAGAATTAAAAGAATATATCCAAACACAGCGCAAACGAGGTTCTAGTAATGTACAGGCTTTTGAAACCGAATGGTGGAAGCGATGGGCCAGCCCGATAGGTGCATTTATAATGACACTTTTGGGTGTAACAATGAGTTCAAAGAAAGTACGTGGAGGTATGGGAAAGAATCTTGGTTTTGGTCTCACATTAAGTGCGTTATATATCCTTTTCTCAACGGTATCAACCACCTTCTCTGTGAACGGAGTAATGTCTCCTTTCATGAGTGTTTGGTTGCCTAATTTCATTTTCCTCGCCATCGGTATAGTGCTCTATATCCGTGTTAGTCGATAATAAAAAAACGCTCAACATAGATGTTGAACGTTTTCTTGTGCGCAGGATGAGACTCGAACTCACACGGTCTTGCGACCACTACCCCCTCAAAGTAGCGTGTATACCAATTTCACCACCTGCGCTTCGTCGGACTTACAAAGTCCTCGTTATTTTTATGCCTCGAAGCTTAATGCTTCTCGGATGTATTTCCAAGATCACTTTTTTGTCACTGTGCCCAAAACAGGACTCGAACCTGCACGTCTCTCAACACTCGCACCTGAAACGAGCGCGTCTACCAATTCCGCCATTTGGGCTTCGTCGGAATTGGCTTGCAACAAAGAAATGCGCCTTGCACATTTAGGTTGCCGCCATTCCTCCTCTTAACTCGGGCTCACGAAGCCCTCATTAGTTACTATGGTCTTACGACCAACAAGGATTGTTTCAAACTTATTCAAAGACCTTTTTAGAAAAATAAAGCAGGAACTGTGTCCTGCTCATTTCTATAGAGCGGCAAACGAGACTCGAACTCGCGACCCCAACCTTGGCAAGGTTGTGCTCTACCAACTGAGCTATTGCCGCAAAATGTGTAAGAACATCACTCTCAACCGAAAGCGAGTGCAAAGGTACTGCTTTTTTTTGAACTGACCAAATATTTTGAGAAAAAAATGCAAAAAATGTGCTTTTTTCTTCATTTTAGTGTGATATATGCCAAAAAAGCCGTACCTTTGCACTAGTTTTTGACCAATATGCAGCGAACACCCCAAGAAATAGAACTTATCCGTTTACGCGCTCGTTTGACCAAACGATTTCATAAAGCGTGTGCCGACTACGGGCTGATTGCCGATGGCGATCATATCCTTGTGGGACTGAGTGGCGGAAAAGATTCGTTGGCACTGGTGGAGTTCTTGGGCAAACGTGCGCAGATATACGTACCACGTTTTCGAGTAACAGCCGTATATATTCGCCTCAAAGAGCGTTCTTATCAGTCCGACATAGACTATCTGCAACGCTTTTGCGATGCAGCGAAAGTGCCGCTGTTGGTACGCGACACCGAGATTGGGGCGGAGGAGAAGAAAGACCCCTGTTTTCTTTGCTCATGGTATAGGCGCAAAGCCCTATTTGATGTAGCACAAGAGTTAGGTTGCAATAAGATCGCCCTAGGTCACCACAAAGATGATATAGTGGAAACGCTGCTAATGAATATGATATTTCAAGGCAGCATAGGCACTATTCCCCCGCTGCTGCAAATGGAGAAGATGCCCATACAAATGATTCGCCCACTCTGCCTATTGGAAGAAAGCGAGATAGCGCGCTATGCAGAGTTGAGTGGCTATGAGAAGCAGATTAAGGCATGTCCGTTTGAGAAAGAGAGTAGTCGCGCACAGATGAAAGCCCTGCTCAAGCAGTTGGAAACTCTTAATCCCGATGTCCGCGATTCTATTTTCTCCGCTATGGAGAATATCAAACAAGATTATCTACCCAAGCCAATTACTCACTAAACACAAATGAATAGTTTATATACAATATTGCTTTTGATTGCATCAAATGTCTTTATGACATTGGCATGGTATGGTCATCTGAAGATGGCTGAGTTTTCGTGGTTTAAGACGTTGCCTTTGATAGGCGTAGTAGCACTATCGTGGGGCATTGCGTTCTTCGAGTATTGTTTGCAGGTGCCTGCCAATCGCATTGGCTTTGAGGGCAATGGCGGACCATTCTCGCTTATGCAACTGAAGATACTGCAAGAGGTGATTACATTGGTGGTGTTTATTCTCTTCTCTGTGATAGCCTTTAATATGCAAATCAAATGGAATCACATTGTAGCAGGAATGTGCCTGATTGCCGCAGTGTATTTCGTATTCGGGTTTAAGTAGGTTGATTTATAAAGACAACATAGACAACAAATGCGCTCGCCAATATGGCGAGCGCATTTTATCTATTCTTTCCCGAGAAAGAAATTATCTTCTTGAATGAATAATCTTTATTCCACAGGTACACCCAGCACGTTGTAGGTCTTGCCTTCGTGGATGATGAACAGTTGACCATCGCGGAGGAGTTTTTGGAACGAGGATTGGGATGTGGAAATGTCCTCTACTGCTGTAGCGTCTTGGTTATAGACACAACCGAAGGTATCGTAGTCGGGGTGGTTGGTGGTGTAGAGGCAACTATCTTCGCGCCAAGCACAGAGCATGACTGAACTTTCTGTTTCGCTGCTGCTAGCACTTCTACTTGGGGCAGCGTGAGCATTGCTTGTTCGTTTGGCAGCGTTATGCACAATGCCGTCCACAGAGCCGAGACCTGCTAACCAGACTTTTTCTGCGTTCTCAGCAGTCGTGGTTTCTTCTGGGAATACTACCTCCAGGAACATTCTGCAAGCTCCATCTTCAGTGGTGTCTTTATCAACCACCACATGGGTGTAGGTGGTTTCTTGAGGGTAGTTGTTGATACCTGCAAAGATTTCCACAGTGTCGCCTATTTCGGCAGTGAAGTCGTAGAGTACATATTCTACCCCATCGCGGAGGAAGTACACGCGGTTGTCTTCGTCTTTGCCGAAGTGCAGTGCACCGACAAAGGACTTGGTAGTTGCAGTATCTTTGGTAGATTGGCGTGCGAGTTGGAAATAGGTTTTGTTGTTCACCTGTTGCGAGATGTCTTCCAACGTGTAGCTGAAAGTCTCTGCTTGCAGGATAGTGTGGTTGTTATCCATTTGGCGAAGCACAACTTCTAACTGATTCCATTGTGTAGGGGTTGGTCTGCCTCCAATCTGTCCATCTTTGGCATTGTCCTTGCGTGGTCCTCTATCGTAGTCGCACATACACTCTGCGCCAAGGCGTTCCATTTCGGCATCATCCATCTTGTAGAGGAGTTGACCGTTTTTGCTGGCGCAAACGAGGTGATTGCCCATATAACAACCCGGCACTGCCATACAATATTCTGATATTGCATAGAAACTACCAGATAAGGTACCAATGGATTCAACATATCCAAAATGACCATGGTTAAATATCCATTTTTTGTATTTCTTTCCATCTAAAAGTGTAATAGTAGAAATACCTGTTACTATAAGCGTATCTATCTGACAATCATCAATATCATAATCTACGACACTAGGACTTCCATCACTATTAGGATTATAGTAATCCCAATTTAATGTTGTCAACGTGTCACCTAATTCTAATGTAAAATCATATAGCACGAAGTCTTTTTGTAGTAGTTCGCTGTATATGTATATTTTACCATTTTCTTCGCGGAGATATTGACCAAAATCTAAATATAGCTTACCACCAATCCACTTTGTGTCTCCTGCTTTTAACAGATAGGGGGCACTTTCTGGCTGATGTCCACTATCAAAATACTCAGTAAAACTTGTTCGCTGCAATCCCCAAAGGGTTGGGAAGAGGTCTTCCATCTCTTGTCCAGCGTTATACTCGCATCCATATTCGTCATACAAGGTGCCAGTATATTTTAATTCATCATCTTTGTAGGCGCAGAGGAGATGATTAGTTCCTCCGCCTACCCAACCGCAAGGAAGATCACTAATTAAGAATCCTTCGGGTGAACCAACACCTTCTATCCATGTCATCTCCCTATCATCATAATCTTCTTCAATGCCATCTCCATCTGTATCCATACGACATATTTTATGTAACGTTATGGTACGAAGAGCGGTTTGAATATCCGTTTGCTGCACATCATCCACAACGCACAGATATGTACTGTATGTACCTATTCCCGAGAATACTTCTAGCGTGTCGCCTACTTGTGCAGAGAAGTCGTATGCTAAATACTCTCCTGTTGGTAAATCCTCAGTGTATGGGTCGTTGTCATCAAAGCCTTCATAATAGACATATACTTTCCAATCTTCTGTGAATCGTACGGAAGTTCGTGAAGTGAATTTGCGATATGTATAATCACCTATAACGGTATCTTGGCCTAGTTGATAGTGTGATGTCTTTGCTGTTTCTTCAAATCGCGTTCCATCAAACCACAAGACATTCCATTGGTTGCACCATTTGTACTCCCATTTTACGACACAGTGTAGGAACACTCGTGACATTTGACACTCGTTGATATGCACTCTAAGAATATAATACTTATTTTTTTCCAAAAACGAGAGATCTATCGTGTCTCCTGGCTGTGCATATAATGTATGCACATGCAATGGATTTTGCTTATCAAGTTCTGGATCTAAAATCCACACGCTATCTACATAAGGTGGCTCAATGGTTCTATCAATAGTATTATACAGAAGATAAACCAACGAGGATTTTCTAGGGAATAATTGAGTAGTTAAATTATAGTCTCTATATTCATAACATTCCTCAGACCATGCAATTCTCATGATTTGAAAGTCCTTCCATATGTTTGTTTTTCTGTATAATTCAATAGATTCTACTGGTACATAAATAGTTGGCGATATACCTAAGAATGTATATCTGCTAATTGTAGGTGGTTGAGTAGCATAACATACAACTTCTATGAGGTTGTTGCAATCATCGAAAGCCCATTCCCCTATTGCGGTAAGGTTCTCTGACAATGTAATAGCAGAAAGCGCAGTGCACGCGTTAAAAGCAGATATTCCAATCTTGGTGATACTATTTGGGATGGTAATTGTTTCTAATGATTGGCAATTGTAAAAAGCATTTTCCCCTATTTCAACTACAGAATTAGGAATGGTAGTTGCCTTGCAACCAGCTATTAAAGTGTTAGGCGTAAAGTATCGATTTTGAGATGTTGTAATAATAGCATTGCAGCTTTCACGACTGTCATAATACGGATTTTCACTATCAACAATCACCGTTTTTAGATTTGGGCATCCTGCCAGTACGTTTTTATTGATAATTTTTATCGTTTTGGGGATAGTAATGGACTCTACAATAGAACTAGCTTCGTTGGTGAAAACTACAGAACCTATTCCAAATGTTTCTATACGAAATTCGCTATTTCCATTGGAAACAAATTCGGGAATAACAACATCTTTCGTACAGTCGGCTATTTCAACTAACGCTGCTGAACCATATGGATACATGGTATTGGAAGGTAATATTTTATACGCAAAGCCATCTATGTGGAAATCATTTACATATTCAAATTCATATGCGAAAGATGACACACTTGCCACGATGGCGAGGGTGAGAGCAATGAGCTTGCTGCGGAAAGAGTTGATTGTTTTCATATCGCTATTATTTATAGGTTATACATTTCGTTTTCTTATGGTGTTCCTATAGTTATCTAACGTATATCTATCGTATATGTACCGTATATCTACCGTAATTAACAGCGGAGAGATAGCGGATTTTGCTGCAAAGGTACTGCTTTTCCTGAAACCCTGCAAGAGGTATGGGTGTTTGTACTGCTAGCAAAAATGTATTACATTGATTATCTATTGTTTATATTAAAAATGTACAGTTTTTATTTTTCGCTTTGTAGCATTGCGTGTAGGAAATGATACAGTTCTCGGGTGGGGATGCCTATCTTCTGTGCGATGCGGCGTTTGAAGGTGCTGACGCCTGTGGCGGAGTAGTGCATCCAATCTGCCAGTTCCTCCAGCGAGGCATTGGGATAAAGGAGCATATAGGTGCAGAAGACATTCTCACGGTTAGATAGTTGGTGCGTTTCCAACTGAGAGAGCCAGTCGTGGAGTTGGAGGTCTAAGTCTTTCTTTAGTTCGTTGTAGTCGTTCCACTGCTTGCGAGGGCGTGGATAGGTGGCGCGGATGTCGGATAGTTGGGCAGTAACAGACAAGTCATCTATCTGATGATGTGCCACTTGCAAGCGACGGGCAGCGTGTCGGCGGTGCAGTAGGATAGCGATGACTAATAACAAGCAGGCAGCGAGTAGGCATAGGAGCGTAATCCATGCCCAGCGATAAGGATAAGGGTTTGCCAGATGCTCTTTCAGCAGGGTGAGTGCACCGTGGTACTTGCCGACTTGTGCGTTGAGCAGGCGGTTGGCATCTTGGCGTGCGTGGGCATAACGGCTCAGTCGCTCGATATCGTTGTTGGCCTTGGCATCCTGCATGAGGCAGTAGTAGGCATTAACCAACTCGTTGGGCGTAGCGGACTGCTCCACGATGATTTGTGCGTAAGGCAAAGCCGAGGCTTGGTCTCCCATGTCGAGATAGACTTGCATGAGTTTTTTATAGGTATAAAGGCGGTCTTCTTCGTACTGCCAGAGGTTTAAAGCTTGGTGGAGGTGGTAGAGGGCAGAATCGTACTGGAGTTGCTCGTAGAAATAGAGGCCTTTGGTTTCGTAGAAGCGCGCGAGGTAGTAGTCGTCTATGTTGTAGGAGGCAGCGATATGGAGTATGCTGTCTGCCTCGGCGAAATGGTGAAGGTAGGTGTGGAACTCACTGACATCCAATAGGGTGTGCGCGTAATACCAGTCTTTGCCACTTTCGTGGAAGGCGCAGTTGGCGCGGAGGAAGAAGATGAGGGCGAGGGTGTCGCTCTCGTTTTGTTTGGCTATATGCGCCATGCAGGAGTTGATGCGTCCGCGGTAGATAGGATCATTTATCTGCGCGCGGTCGGCAGCGATATAGTGCGTTGCGGCTTGGGTGATTTGGTTGTTGAGACTGAGATGGCGCCCGATGTAGTAGTGGGCTTTGCCGAGTTGGTTGTGTGCAAAGAGTCTGCCGAAAGGGGTGTCGAGCGTGCGGATGGCTTGCTGAAGCGCTGCGGTGTCGGGATAGAGCAGGTGTTCGTGTTGGTCTAAACTATCTGCCACGGCGATGACGTGCTTGGCTTCTTGGTAGCGAGTAGTGTAGCCACATGATACAAAAAGCAAGCATAGGAGCAGAAAGGTGAGATGGCGGATTGGCGACATAAGGCGGTGTGTTTGGTGATTTCGTTTGCAAAGGTAGTAAAAATATTGGACGTGGGCAAGTGTGTAGAGCAGATGTACATGATTTTGCGAGAAGAATGATTGATTATGTGGCAGTTGTGGGGATTTTGTACAGATAAAACAAAAATCACCTACGCAATGCGCAGGTGATTTTTGTTGATATCAATCTATTGATTAGTAGGATGTACGTTGGGTAGCAGCGTAGCTAATCTTCAGTGCATATGCACGGCGAAGCTCTTGCTTGATATCTGCGATAATACCCATCTTAGTTTCCTTATCTGCTTTGATAGATACGGTCATAAGACCTTGGTCTTGCTCCTTCATAGAAGAACGCTCGTTGATGATAAAGTCACCAATCTCTTTAGCGTCAGCGAAAGCGTCGTCCAATTGGATACGCGTCTCAGCACCATATTGCTTGCGGAACTCAGCAGTAGGAGTACCTACATAGATGTAACGAACCAATGATTTCTTTTCTAGTTTAGTCAACTCGGTTGCTTGTGGGTTCTGAATCTGTACCTTATAGGTAACCTCCTTCATAGAAGTTACAGACATGAAGAAGAACAGCAACATGAAGATGATATCAGGCAATGAACTGGTGTTCAAAGCTGGCATCTCGCGTTTGTCGTTTCTACGAATTTTTGCCATAGTTATTGTCCTCCATAATTTTTAGGTTCAGCCTCAGAAATCTTTTGAGGATAAATCTTTTGGATTTTCTTTTGCCACTCTTCATCCAACTCTGTGTAAGAGGTATGGAAGTATTGTTGAGCGCATTCCTCACGCAACTCGTTGTATGCTGCTACCAATTCGTTTTGCACCTCCAAATATGCTTGGTATTGTGTTTCTGCATCGTTTTGAACAGAAATCACGTGTTCCTTTGTATATTTGAGTGTTCCAAATGGTTCACCAAAATCCTCCTCAAAGAGTTTAGGCATAGTTGGATCATCATTGGTATTTGCAATAAACTCCTTGGCTTTAGCACGCAGTTGACGTACATCCAATTCTTGACCTTGCACGAGGAGTTTGTTCTCCCAGTTGATCTTCACCACAAACAAGTTACGTTTGTTGATATCGGTGTCCTCCACTTTTTGGTCTGGTGGAATAGGTGCAGGCAAACGACGTGCCAAACCTTGATTCACATCCATAGAGGTGGTCACCAAGAAGAAGATGAGCAGCAAGAACGAGATGTCTGCCATAGAACTGGCGTTAATCTGCGGAATTTTCTTTGCCATAATACTTTACAGTTGGATTACTTTTTAACTTTAGTGTAAATAACACCCCATACCAAAGCTGCTACAGTAGAAGCGGTAAGGATGTAAACAAGGTACATGATAGCATCACTCATGCGAGCCATAGCACCTACGTTATCGGTTCCTTCGTATCCAAGGATTTCTACTTTCTCTGGGCTACCCAAGAACCAGCATAGTACGCAAAGTGCTACAGCACCAAGCACTACACCTACAGATGTAAGACCACGCTTTGGATCTACCTTGAAAGTCTCAACCAATTTAGCGATAACGAAACCGAAAGTAACAAGGATAACAAGCACAACAAGCGCGTAGATCCAATAGAGGAGCACGTTTGTGAACTTAGGAATATCCAAGAAGTCACCTGCTACCTCCAACGAACCTTCAGAGCCCCCGAAGAAGAACATCGCAGTAGCGACAATTCCTACCAACATGAGCACCCAGAGGGTTACTTTTGGGATTAATTTATAATTCTTCATAATAATCTAATATTTTGCAAGTTTAACAATTCACGTTCTGCACAATGCAAAATAGATTATTTCTTTTGTGCTGCGTCGTATTCAACCACGAGGTCAAGGAGGCTGATAGAGCTATCCTCCATCTCATTAACGAGACCCTCGATCAAGCTAAGAATGTAGTTGTAGAATACTTGAAGAATAATAGCGATGATCAAACCGAGAAGGGTTGTCAAAAGAGCGACCTTGATACCACCAGCTACAACGGTAGCAGAGATATCACCTACTTGTTGAATCTTATCGAACGCTTGGATCATACCGATAATGGTACCCAAGAATCCCAAAGATGGAGCGATAGAGATGAAGAGAGAAATCCAAGAGAGGTTCTTCTCAAGAAGACCGAGTTGAACACCACCGTAGCTAGATACGGTTTTCTCAACAACCTCTACACCTTCCTCATAACGGCTCAAACCTTGATAGAAGATACTTGCCACAGGACCACGAGTGTTGCGGCAAACCTCCAAAGCTGCCTCAATACCACCTTTCTTCAAAGCTGCTTCAACTTCAGCCAAAAGAGCTTTGGTGTTAGTTTTGCTCAAGCTCAAATAGATAATACGCTCAATACAGAGTGCCAAACCAAATACCAAGCAGATGAGAGTTGCAGCCATAAAGCCAGCACCACCTTCAATGAACTTAGTTTTGAGAGTTTTGTGGAGGGCTACGATAGCACCTTCCTCAGCCTCTACTACTTCTTCTGCTTCAACTGCAGGAGCTACAGGAGCTTCAACAGCTGCAGAATCTACAGTTACTTCCTCAGCTACAGGAGCAGCCTCAGCTGCATCTTGAGCCATTACTGCAACGCTTCCGAAAGAAAACATTGCCAACACCGTTAGGGTTGCAAAAATTTTTTTCATACGATTTGTTTTTTGTGTATTAAATTGTTAATAATTATTTAATTCGCTTTCGCTCATGTTTTTTGGCTTCGCGTTGGTGGCTCGCTGTGCGAGCGTTAATGGCAGCAGAGCTGCGAAATGTGGTTACGCTTCACTCACGTTTTGCAGGGGGATTCGAGGGCACCGACCTCGCTACGCTCGCCCACCTCGAATACCCACAGTCTGCCGACGGCATCCTTGCAATCCTTTCCCGTTCGCCCTCTCTCAAGCAAGCTTGGACGAGGTCTCTCGGAAAAGTCTTGCGGAGAGAGGGGGATTCGAACCCCCGAAACCCTTTTGGAGTTTACACGCTTTCCAGGCGTGCCTCTTCAACCACTCGAGCATCTCTCCTTCGTCGGAATGCGCTTGTCGCATTGACTGCCGCTCTGCGGCATTAGGCGACCGCGATTCCTCCTCTTAACTCGGGCTCACAATACACCCCAAAAATCAAAATTTTAGGGGACCCCGTTTCGCCCTCGTTAGGTTTTCACGATTATCGGTCTTTGACCGGCTATAATGTTATATCTAAGAACACATTTATAGAATGGCAACCGCACAGGAAATGGCGCAATACACCTTTCGACCCGCAAAGGTACAAAAAATATTTGATATATGCACCATAGTTTGCGATTTTTTTTATTTTTTTCACAAATTTATAACAAAAAGCTCCTTTGCATTGGCAGTTGTCACCTCATTCACATGCTCTGGAGTGCAATTATACACCTGCGCCAATCGCTCAACCACATGGCACATCCATTTGCTTTCGTTGCGTTTTCCTCGATGAGGCACGGGGGCCATGTACGGAGCATCGGTTTCTAATATCAGCCGTTCTAATGGGATACCCACTAAATGCTCTGCTAACTTGCAATTCTTAAAAGTTATCACACCGCCAATACCCAGATAATATCCCATATCCACCACCTGCTTTGCTACTTCATGACTTCCGCTGAAACAATGCATTACGCCTTTCACCGTAGGAAACTCGCGTAGTATATTCAGTGTATCTTCTGTAGCGTCGCGGCTGTGAATCATCACGGGCAAATCATACTGCTCTGCCCATCGCATTTGCTCGCGCAATGCCTCATGCTGTTGCTCCTTGAAGGTAGTATCCCAATGATAATCCAATCCTATCTCGCCGATGGCGATGAGTTTTCTTTCGGATATTGGATGCTCCGCTATTGGATCAGGGACGCCCTTCGGACTATTGGACATGCGCGCATCAACCGCAGCTTTGAGTAATTGCAGTTGCTCTTGCCAATCTTCTTTCACATTCTCTGGGTGTAAACCCAAAGCAGGAAAGAGGTAGTTAGGGTATTTATCACATACTTCCAATACATCTTTTGCTGAAGTTTTATCTACACCAGGCACCAGAATGGCTTCTACGCCATTCGCCTGTTGGTCAGCCAAAAAAGCGGCTAACTCTTCCACATATTGCGGGTCATCTATATGGCAGTGGGTGTCGATCATATTGTTGGTTCGCTGCGCTCACGTTGTATGCTTCGCGTTATTATGTTATTTGTCGCTGTACGACGTTATTTGCTTCGCGTTAGAATGCTGCTGTCGCCGTAGCTGAGGAAGCGGAAGTCGTGCGATAGGGCATAGTCATAGATTGTATGCCAATCGCCTCCCACGAACGCACTTACCAACAACAACAAGGTTGATTTGGGTTGGTGGAAATTGGTAATCAACTGATCCACTACATGAAACTCATATCCTGGCTTAATCATTATCTGCGTTTCAGCATGCAACACGTCTTGCTTCGTACTATCCAAATAATCCACTATGGCTTGCAATGCCTCACGCGTGGACAGCGTATATTCTTTCTCGTATGGCTCAAATTGGGCGACAGAGAGTGTGGTGTAGAGTGGTATAGTGTGGTGTGGAGTTGTGTAGAGTTGTACCCCAAGGAAATACAGACTCTCCAACGTGCGCATGCTGGTAGTGCCAACGGCTACTATGTGCCCAAGATTGGCAATGATAGTTTCTACAGTTTCACGTGGCACGGCAATAATCTCCGTATGCATGGTGTGTTGATTGGCGTCTGCCACTTTTACAGGCTGAAACGTTCCTGCTCCTACATGCAGTGTCACTTCCGCTGTCCGCACTCCTTGTTTGCGCAAATCATTCAGCACCTTATCCGTAAAGTGCAATCCTGCAGTAGGCGCAGCCACCGATCCCTTGATGCGCGAATACACCGTTTGATACGTAATCTTGTCACTCTCCTCAGTCTTACGATTGAGGTATGGTGGAATAGGTAGTTCGCCTGCGGCGTCGAGAATCTCAGCAAAGCTGATATTTAGATCGGCTATGCCTGTTAGACCACTTTGTTGTTGGACCGCTACGCTGTCAGATTGCTGCGCTGTTGGACTCCACGAGAAATGTACTGCGAAAGTATTGCCTGTTTGTTCACCTTTCTCGGCATAGAAGGTAACTTTTTGACCCGATGGTAGCACTACAGGCAAAGACAATGCACCGGTTTTCCATTTCTTGGCATTGCCTATCATGCACTTCCACGTGCAACCATCCGTACTCCCTAGACTCAACTGATAATCATGTGGTTTCAAAGGCTCAAGGCAGAAAATCTCAATGCGAGCCCCTATCGCCTTATCGCCTACTTGCCTTATCGCCTCATCGCCCACGGCTTTATGAAATACCAACCTCGCTTGTATGACGCGCGTATTATTATATATAAGGAGTGAGTTATTTAGTAAATACTCGCCCACATTACAAAAACGGTCTTCACTCACCTGCCCATCGTGGTATATCAGCAGTTTGCTTTGGTCGCGATTCGCCAGTGGATATTTGGCTATCCGTTCATCGGGCAACGGATAATTATAGTCATCTATAAGGATTTCTTCCATGTCTTTCTGTCGCCAGTAAATAATACATATTGATTAAACAAACAGTCTAAATCGCCGTTTACAAGGCGAATACGTTTAGCAGGGCGAAGGCCTACACATTTCAGTGCTTCCTCGTTGCTGGATATGATCCATGCGGTGGCGCCGCTAAACTGATGCTTCAGCGCGGTACCAATATCCTGATACAAACGCAATACATCTTTGTCTTGCGACAACCGTTCGCCATATGGTGGATTCATCATTACCAATGCACCATCCATTTTCCCTTTTCCGTTTCCCGCTTTCAATTCCTGCACACGTATCTGCTTCACCTCTATATCTCTTTGCAGATTAGCCGATTGTATGTTTTTTATAGCTGCTTGCACGGCATAGAACCCTGCATCAGATCCATATATCTTGTGATTAAAATCACGCTCACGGCTATCATCGTTATACACATCCTCAAACAAATCCGCATCGAAGTTTGCCCATTTCTCAAAGGCAAAACCTTTGCGATAGATACCCGGTGCTATATTGCGGGCAATGAGTGCCGCTTCGATTAGCAGAGTACCCGAACCGCACATAGGGTCGTAGAAATCGCTTTGTCCTTTCCAACCAGCGAGAAGTAGCATACCTGCTGCAAGTGCTTCGTTGATAGGAGCTTGCGTGTTGGCTACGCGATAGCCCCGCTTGTGCAAACTCTCACCCGAACTATCCAGCGACAGGGTGACCACATCGCCAGCTATGTGCACATTAAGATAAAGGTCGGGGTTTGTGAGTTGCACATTAGGTCGCACCCCTCCGTGCTCCATCCACCAATCTACAATAGCATCTTTTACGCGGTAGGTGATAAATTGCGAATGGCAAAAGAGGTCGGAATATACCGTGGCATCTATCTGAAACGTCGTTTTTGTCGTCATATATTCCGCCCAATTGATGGCTTTAACTTGTTCGTAGATGTCATCCGTCTTTTTTGCTTTGAAAGTGGCAATGGGCACCAACACACGCGAGGCTGTGCGCAAACAAAAGTTGGCAGTATATAACATGCGTTTATCGCCAGTAAAAGACACCGCGCGCCGTTGTATCTGTACGTCGTTGGCGCCTAACTCGATAAGTTCTCCCGCAAGGACTTCTTCCAATCCTTTGAAAGTTTTTGCCAACATTTGAAATTCGTTTTTCATATCGCTTGAATTATGCTGCAAAGGTACGATATTTTTTTGGATTGTGCAAATAAAATCCGCAACTATCGTAGTGACATCGGCTTCATCTTCTAAAAACAAACCCCTAACCGAATGCTAAAACTGAGTGCAATATTTGGATTGTATCCTCCAAACCAATGCCAGAGTTCGAATCCGTGATGATAGCCAGTATCTGCCTCGTTACCAAAAGCGTATCCGCCTCCTACCCAAATATCCACCAAAAAGCGTTTGTATAAATATTGATACCCCACTGTAGCCAATGCAGCGCCCATATTAGCCAAGGTACGAGAGCCATCTGCCTGACAGTCATACCAATAGTGAGAATACATTAGTTCAGGACGCAAGTAAAAACCTTTTAGCGACAACCCATCATTGTCAGGAAGGAAGAATTTATGACCATAACGCACTGTAAATCCCAGAGGATTATTTTTGTATTTGTCGTAGCCTGCACAAATCAAACTTCCGCATAGCTCCCCACTCTGCGCAATCTGTGGGAAAGCACGTTCATACGAAATTTTCGTACTTCCACTAAACCACGATAGAAATGTGATTTTCACGGAGTTGAGGTAATCCGTTTGCGGTGTTTGGTCAGCCGTTTGGCTGGCATATATAGGCAGCATCGTAGCCAACGAAAGGAGAGCCACCAAAATGATTATCTTGCCATTTCTCATAGCCTAGATCCATTATAGCCATTTGGCAAGTTCTTCGTAGTAGCGCGGCGAAACGGGGATTGGCTGTGCTTGCGGGGTATTGAGTTCAGCAGAAATCATACCCTCCTTGTCGCGACGCAATACCTTAATATGCTGTGGGTTGACATAGTAGCTACGCTGACAGCGAATAAGTCCATGCTTATGCATGAGTTCTTCCAACGATTTCATTGAAGCGCGCAACGCATATTCTTTTAAGCGGTCGCCCTCCATGTATCGGATATGTACGTAGTTTTCTTCTGCTTTCACATACAATACGGCAGAAGAGGCTATCATCAGCTTTACACGTTGCGTACTGTCCACAAAGCGCATGAGTGAATCATCATAAGTACCCTGCTCCTCTTTTTGCGCAGCAAATGCCAGCGCAAGATTAAAGATCACATACGGATAGATGCAAATGATAAGGAGCGCATATAATGACTGCCCCACTACATGAAAATAAGGAAAAACGCCTTTGTACATCAGTGTAAGGTAAAGTGCCATAAATAGGCTCATTGTGATGAGTTCGGCAATCTCCCACACCACATAACGCCACCAGTCAAGGCGCATCTGATGAAAAAGCACCATCATCAGCACACGAGAGGTAATCATCACGCCCAATAGAATACACATGATAATAGTCGTATTGAAACTAAGCATGTTTCTACCCATATCCAACAGCTCAGTGGCAAGGGCTGGTTGGTAAATAAGCATAAAGCACAAGAAGAACGCAGGTATGCCCAACAGATAGAGCAACTGACTGCGCAGTTTGCTAAAAATTGCAGGTAATTTGTTCATAATTTAGTGTATTTTATCCATGTGACGAAATGACATATTGCAGCTATTTTGTCACAAATAAGCCAAATTTGTCACTATATTTACATTTTCAGCAAAAATCATGCCATACTATCACAAAAGTTTTGACAGGCAGAAAAATGGCAGTAATTTTGCAGCGGATTTCTGATAAAGCCGCGAGCTTTTGGAAGTTACAACAGACGGTTGATGTAAAATGATTTTTTAGTGAAAGGACAATATTATGAAATTAGTTGCTTTAGGCGATTCTATTATTAAAGGTGTGTTAGTTCAGTCAGAGGGCGAGCGCAGTCGTTACTCGTTGGCAGATAAGAGCATTGTAGAGTGCTGTGCCGAGAAGCTAGGTGGCGAGAGTATAAACTTAGGCAAGATGGGCTGCACCATAGAAGCTGGAGAGCGTATATTAAATAGGTATATAGACAAACTGTCGGATGCGCAATACGTACTGCTAGAGTACGGCGGTAATGACAGCGACTACAACTGGCAGGAGATAGCCGAATCGCCAGAGAAGAAGCACTTCCCACGTACGCGCTTGGAAGTCTTCGAAGAAGTATATGAACGTGTTGTTTGTAAGATAAAAGAGATGGGGGCCATACCGCTTGTGCTATCCCTACCGCCCATGGATGCGGAGCGGTATTTCGCCTTCTTCTCCCAAAAATGGGAAGAGGGTTTTCGTGCGAACGTGATGCGTTGGTTAGGAGGTTCCACCAATACAATTATGTCAGGTCACGAGTTATACAACATTGCCACCATGCGCGTGGCACAACGCACTGGTGCACAGTGGGTGGATGTTACAAGTGGGTTATTGAAGGATCATAATTTCCGTGCATATCTTTGCGACGATGGTATTCATCCCAACGAACGCGGTCAACGCTTAATTGCCGAGGCAGTGTTACAAAATATGCGATAACTGATTGTTAATCAGTATTGCTAGGTTTACGATAGAAAGGAGCGACTTCATTCGCTCCTTTCTTTATTACAACCAAATTTTATGAGCAAAAACTGCTATGTTGTGCTTTTTTTGTTCGATGAGGAGTATTCGTGGGATATTCACAGAGTATTCGTGGAGTATTCATATGTATCGGGTATGTATCGGGAATGTATCGGGTATGTATCGGGAATGTATCGGGAATGTATCGGGTATGTATCGGGTATGTGTCGGGAATGTATCGGAGCATACTATAAATGGAAAAGGGAAAAAGGGGAAAAGGGAAGACTAATAAACAAGAACATTACTTCATGATTTCTATTGATTTTTGTAGGCATCACAGATGCTGTATTTGTGTTTCAAAAATATTTTCCTTTTAACAAAAATCGTATAAAAAAAAACTTTTTGCTCTTTTTTTTGTGTTTGTGCATTTTTTTTTGTACCTTTGCAGCCCAAATTCGTAAAAAGGAATTTATGCGTTATTCATTTAGTGTACCATAGTAGATAAAAGAAATGCAGAAATCGGATTATATCATTGAGGTAAATCACGTTTCCAAACAATTCGCAGATGGAAAATTTGCCTTAGACGATGTAAGCCTCTCAGTGAAGAAAGGCGAGTTCGTAACTATCTTAGGCCCCTCGGGTTGCGGTAAGACTACCCTGCTACGTTGTATAGCAGGTTTTCAAGTAGCCACAGAAGGGGACATTCTATTAAATGGCGAGGACGTAACACAAATGCCTCCGCACTTGCGCGATGTGAACACAGTGTTTCAGAAATACGCGCTCTTTCCACACTTAAACGTATTTGACAATGTGGCTTTCGGTCTGAAACTGAAGAAGATGGACAAGAAAGTCATTGAAAAGAAGGTAAAGCAGGCACTCAAAACTGTCGGCATGACGGACTATGAGTATAGGGACGTGGACAGTTTGTCGGGCGGTCAGCAACAACGTGTGGCTATTGCTCGTGCGATTATCAACGAGCCAGAGGTGCTGCTGCTGGATGAGCCATTGGCTGCGCTCGACCTGAAGATGCGCAAAGACATGCAAATGGAACTGCGCGAGATGCACAAGAAACTCGGCATCACTTTCATATACGTAACGCACGACCAAGAAGAGGCACTCACCCTCAGCGACCGCGTGGTGGTCATGCGAGAAGGAAAGATTCAGCAGATTGGTACACCTACGGACGTGTATAACGAACCGCAAAACTGCTTCGTAGCCGATTTCATTGGTGAGAGCAATATCTTAGACGCTACTATGGTGAAGGACGGCGTGGTGAACTTCTGCGAGAAGGACTTCGAGTGCGTGGACAAAGGCTTTGGCGAAGACCAAGAAGTGGATGTAGTGATAAGACCCGAAGATATTTATATCGGGCGATTAGGCGATGAGGCGAAAGGCAAGGAGAGCCTATGGCAATTGCATGGCGAAGTGCAGAGTTGTATCTTCAAAGGCGTACACTATGAGATGGCTGTGCTTACTGACAATGGCTATGAGCTCATGATTCAAGACTACCACGCCTTTGAGCCAGGCACGAATGTAGGACTATTGGTCAAGCCAGAAGATATACAAGTAATGAAGAAAGAACGCCTATGCAACACCTTCGACGGTGAAGTGCTGGAAGATAATCGTGTGCGTTTCTTAGATGAGGAATGGGATATTCCAGAGCGCGTGGCAGAACGCTTTGAAGTAGGCGAAGAAGTGGAAGTAGAAGTGGATTTCAATCGCGTCAACCTGCAAGATGATGAGGAAGATGGCGTGCTGTGCGGCGAAGTATATTTCATCTTGTACAAAGGCGACCACTATCACCTGACCGTTCGCACTGATGACGGCGATGACCTGTATGTGGACACCCATGATGTGTGGGATGACGGCGACCGAGTGGGTATTCGCATAGCACCAAGTTATATACGTCTTTATAAGAAAGAGGTTAAAGGTGAGAGGTGAGAGGTTAAAGGTTAGAGGCATGAAAAATAGTAAATTAAGAATGGTGTTTCAGTCGCGGAGTACATGGGCATGGCCCTATGCGCTGTTTATGCTGTGCTTGGTGGTACTGCCGCTATTGCTGATTGCGGTGTATGCTTTCACAGACGCGAACGGAAGCTTTACGATACAGAACTTTGTGAGTTTCTTTACGAAGTCCGAAGCGATAAACACATTTATCTATTCCTTGGCTATCGCACTAATCACCACAATCATCTGCCTGCTATTGGGCTACCCCGCAGCATATATCATGGCAATGGCAGACTTCAAGACTCCGCAGGTGATGGCTATGCTATTCATTCTGCCCATGTGGATAAACTTCTTACTCCGCACGATTGCGACAGTAGAGTTATTCCGTATGTTCGGTTTGCCACTGGGCGAAGGGGCGTTGCTGTTTGGCATGGTGTATGACTTCCTGCCCTTCATGATTTACCCTATCTACAACACCTTGCAGAAGATGGACACCAGTCTGATTGAGGCAGCACACGACTTGGGCGCAAAGCGTCATCAAGTCTTCTTGAAAGTGACTTTGCCACTCTCCATGCCGGGTATCTATTCGGGCATCGTGATGGTGTTCATGCCTACGGTTTCTACCTTCGCTATCGCCGAGTTGCTCACTCATAACAAGGTGACCTTATTCGGCTCACTCATCCAACGCTGCTTCGGCGAAGGCGGTATAGCGATGTGGAACTACGGCGCAGCATTGTCGCTGATAATGCTGATAATCATAGGAATGACCAGCTTCTTTGGAGGAGATAAGGAGGATATAAATCGTTGAGTGTTTAGAGTTTAGAGACATGTTTGAAAATTATAAGAAATCAAAAGTGGAGAAGCGCAGTTTAACATCGCGCATAGCAGCACAAGCATACTTGTGGTTGCTGCTGGTGGTGTTGTACGCCCCTATTCTGCTGATTATCATATTCTCGTTCACACAGAGCAAAGTGTTTGGCAACTGGACGGGATTTACGTTAGGGTTGTACGAGAACCTATTCACGGGGTACGATGCTGTGGCGCAAGTGAAAGTGGATCCGAACCTGTACCGTGCTATCTTCTTCACGGTGGTGATTGCATTCGCTTCGGCACTCATCTCCACCGTATTGGGTACGTTGGCGGCGATTGGTATCTACCATATGCGTTCGCGCGACAGAAAGATAATGACCTTTATGAATAGCATCCCAATGATTAACCCCGATATTCTGACAGGTATCAGTTTGTTCTTGCTATTCGTGTTCTTGGGAATCAGTCGCGGACTGGGCACGGTGATTGCCGCACACGTGGTGTTCTGTACGCCGTATGTAGTGCTGAGTGTGATGCCTCGCCTCACAAAAATGAATCCAAACATCTACGAAGCCGCATTGGACTTGGGTGCTACTCCCTTCCAAGCCCTGCGCAAAGTGATGATGCCCGAACTATGGCCAGGAATGATTAGCGGATTTATCTTGAGCTTGACATTGAGCATTGACGACTTCGGCGTGACCTACTTTACCAAAGGTAGTAGCGGACTGGAAACCCTCTCCACTTTCATTTACGCGGACGCGCGCAAAGGTGGTTTGACACCTGAGCTCAGACCCCTATTCTCACTGATATTCTTGACCATTTTGGTCTTGCTGATAATAATGAATATACGAACCCATAAACAACAAAACAAAACGAAATGAAAAAGTTCTTTTTTGCTGTAGCCGCTTTGGTGCTACCTTGTGTATTGGTATCTAACGCTTTTGCTGCTGATCGCGAGCATACGCTCAAAGTTTATAACTGGGCCGATTATATCGACATGAACGTGCTCAACGGTTTCCCTGCTTGGTACTATGAGCAAACGGGAGAGCAGGTAGAAGTGCTATACCAAACTTTTGACATTAACGAGTCGATGCTCACCGAGATTGAGGTGGGACAAGAAGATTACGACGTGATTTGTCCATCGGAATACATCATCGAGCGTATGTTGCGCAACGGACTGCTGCAACCTATCAATAAAGATTTTGGGCAAACACCCGACTACACCAAACTAGTTTCCCCTTTTGCTGTGGATAAGTTCCAACAGATGGCACCCGACAGCAGCGTATGCGTAGCAGACTACACTGTGGGCTATATGTGGGGTACAACTGGTATTCTCTATAACACCGCGTTGGTGGACAAATCTGAAATACTTTCTTTAGGCGGTTTGCAGAACCCTAAGTTTGCTGGCAAAGTGTTTATGAAAGACGCCTTCCGCGACATCTACTCTGTAGTAGTACTCTATGCTTATCGCGATGAGATTGCGCGTGGCGAAGTGACCCGCGATGAGTTGGTGGCAAACGTGACCGATGAGCGTATTCAACGCGTAGAGGAGTTCCTCACCAGCATGAAGAACAATATCGCAGGTTGGGAAGTGGACTTCGGCAAAGAGGAGATGACCAAAGGCAAAGCATGGCTCAACCTCAGCTGGTCAGGCGATGCACAATGGGCAATAGATGAGGCAAGCGAAGTGGGCGTTAACCTCGAATACTTTGTGCCTGAAGAGGGTAGCAATGTGTGGTTCGACGGATGGTGTATCCCTATCTATGCGAAGAACACCAAGGCAGCAAGCTACTTCATCAACTATATGTGTATGCCAGAGAACGCCATCCTCAACATGGAGGAGATTGGCTATGTGAGCGTGGTGGCAGACTCTACTATTCTTGCATGGGCAAACGATGAGGAGATTGAAGCGACCTCCGACCTAACCTATTTCTTTGGCGAAGGAGCAGATTCCGTGCACGCCAACCACGTCTTCTATCCTGATGCCAAAGTAATCGAGCGTTGCGCACTCATGCACGACTGTGGTGATAAGACCGAGGATATGTTGGCTATGTGGTCACGCGTCAAGGGCGACAACCTGAGCAGCGGATTGGTGATATTCATCATCGTTGTATTGGTGCTCATCATGGTGGTGGTGATTATCCAAGCCATCAATCGCAAACGTCAACGCGACATGCAACGCAAAAAAAGAAACCGCAGAAGATAGTTATTAGCAGATAAACCATTTGCTCCGTACAACAACCATATTATTCAAGTAGCCTATAGAATGAAAAGAGTAATAATCTATATCATTGGTATCATTTTCACCACCGCTATAGCTAGCGCGCAGGACTACGAAACAGATTTCCGCCAACTGCAACAGCAATTTCAAGAGCGATTGAAAACCACATCTACTGACCTGAAAGAATATGTAAACACATATCCTTACACGCCATATATCGATGAAATTCAATTGATGGAGGGTGTGCTAGCTGTTGAAAGAAAGAAATACAAGCAATCCCTCAAATTCTTTGATAAAACCAACGCCAAAAACCTATCACGCGATAGCGAACCCATGCTGTATTTCTATTGGGGATATGCGTTGTTGGAAATGAAGCAGTATGAGAAAGCGCTTCCGCTGTTCTTACACCTCAAAAAACAGGAAAACCTATACACTCCTCATGCACGATACTATGCAGGATATTGCTATTACTGCCAAAAAGATTACCCACGTGCCATGGCTGAATTTTTAGCCATTGAACGGTTGGGCAGTTACAAGCAAATCGCACCTTATTATATAGTGCAAATATACTATGCACAGCAGAAATTCGACGAGGTATATGCTCGTGCAGAGCAGTTATTAAGAGATTTTCCAGATAATCCCCACAACGATGAACTACACCGCATGTTGGGAGAAATGTATTATCAAGATAGCGCATATATTGATGCCATTCATCACCTGAACGCATACCGTCTTCAACGCGTAGAACAGAAAAAAGAACCTATGCGTAATGATCTCTACCTATTGGGTATGTCCTATTACTTGAGTGGCGAATACAATCATGCTATCAATCGATTCAAAGAAGTAAAAGAGCAGAAAGACTCCATCTCAGAAAGCACTTATTTGCACTTAGGACATAGCTATCTGCGCGTGGGCGATGAGGAGAAAGCCAAATTGTCGTATGCTGCCGCTATGCGCTTTAATTTCGATAGCCGTTTGCGCGAAGAAGCCATGTACAACTATGTGCAAATCACATACATACAAGGATCGGCATTGGGCGAAGATATCACCGCATTTCAGGAGTTCTTAAAGGAATATCCTAATACCAAGTACGCCAAAAAAGTATATACACTTATGGCAGATATGTATCTCAAAAGCAAGGACTACAAAGCTGCTTTGGATGCATTATACGAGATTGATGATCCCGATGCCAAAATGGAAGATACCAAGCAATACTTGCGCTATCAATTGGGTATGGATGCTTTCTTGCAGGGCAAGATGCAGCATGCTATCACATGGATGACGCGAGTGATTGACCAAGACAAGAAACCTTCTATTTACAAAACAGAAGCATACTACGTAAGAGCAGAAAGTCAGTATCGTTTGTATAAATACGATGAGTGTCTGGAAGATCTAAAACGCTACGAGGCACAGCCTCAGGTGACCAACTCCAAGAACTATATGGGAGCTGCGTACCTCAAAGCATATACCCTCTTCAACCAAAAGCAGATGAAAGATGCTGAATATGCATTCAGACAATATCTGCGCGAGGCGGATAGTTCCAACGTCACTTATACGGATGCATACAACCGTTTGGGCGACTGCTTATTCAACAGCCGTCATTTCGAAGACGCTATCGAGGCATATCAACAAGTGGTGCAACGAAAAGCCGCAGGAGCAGATTATGCTCTGTTCCAGATTGGCTATGCACAAGGATTATTGCATCGCTATCCAGAAAAAATCACCACGATGGAGAAGTTGGCTAACCGTTACCCTAAGTCCGACTATGCCGATGATGCGCTATACGAAGCTGCGCGAGCGAACCTGCAATTAGAAAACAACGCCGAGGCTATCAAGAAATATACGCAACTCACCAAGAAATACCCTAACAGCAACAAGGGTGCTAAATCCGCATTGGAATTGGGTATGACCTACCGAACGCAGAAGCAATATGACAACGCCATAGAGGCATACAAGAACACCATCAATCGTTATGCGGGCAGCGAAGAAGCGTACGCAGCGCTCGAAGGATTAGAGCAAGTTTATGTAGAAACCAATAATATCAGCGAATACTTGGCTTACACCAAAACACTCAATCGTATCAATATGAAAATCGCTACCAGCGAGGACTCCTTGGTGTATGTAACAGCTGAGATACAATACATGATGGGCAACTACGAGCAAGCGGCTGCAGGACTGACCACATACCTCACATCCTTCTGCCCTGGTGGGCGCTACTGCTTGACAGCACAATACTATGCTGCCAATAGTTATTATCATTTGCGACAATATGACGCCGCTATTGAGCAGTATAGCGAACTGGCTGATTTTGCGGGCAACCAATATCAAGAAGAAGCTTGCACACGCGTAGCAGAATTGAGCTACGACAAACAAGAATATCGCACAGCATTATACTATTTCCAACGTATGCAGGAAGTGGCATCATCTGCCGCTACGCGCATAACAGCACAATTGGGTATTCTACGTTGCAACCAACAATTGAAAGACCACGCAGGTAGTATTGACGCAGCCAACGAAATCCTCAAACAGGACGACCTGCCGGAGGAAGTTCGTAACGAAGCACTTTATGCGCGTGCCAAAGCACACCTGATAAACCAACAATTTGGATTAGCAGTAGTGGATTTGACCCCATTGTCCAAAGAAGTGCGCACTGCCACTGGAGCCGAAGCCAAATACCTGCTGGCAGACTGCTATTTCCAATTGGGGTCTTCCGATTTGGCAGAACAAGAGATAATGTCGTTCACACAAATGCAAACGTCGCAGCAATACTGGCTTGCGAAGAGCCTAATCCTGTTGTCTGATATCAATGTGGCACGTGAGGAACTCTTCCAAGCAAAACAATACCTGCTGGCATTGCGCGACAACTATCAGCAACAAGATGATATACAAAAGATTATTGCTGATAAATTAGTAGCAATTGAAGAAATGGAAAGTAATGTAGAAGAAGAGGAGGCAGTACTATGAAACGACTAATGATAGCATTGTGCCTATTGGTGGGCACCTATATGTATGCTGAAAACGATACTACGCTTTACCGCGTAGTGACGGTCGAACGCGATTTCCAACCTGTGATTCAAAGCGCTGGCAAAATCAACCAACGACCCGCGGTGTTGCAACATGATTTAGAACTTAATCCAGTAGTATATTCCACCTACTCCAATCCATTGCCCATTGGATTTAATATCCCAACGTTGCAAGTAGCAGCCACTTCATTCACGCCACAAGCCCCATTGAATGGCATTCTTGAAGGAGGTATTGGATACAGAAATACGCATCTCTTATTTGGCTATCAAATCAATCAAAAGAAAAAAATGTCGCTTAATCTCTATGCCAAACATGATGCACAATGGGGATTGGATGCATTATCGCTATCTACATTAGGACTGATAGCCACACGCCATTTCTCCTCCACCAACCTATATGTGGGAGTGGAAGGGAATCATGAATTTTTCACCTACTACGGTAGACGATTCAATGGTACGGATGGATACAAACCGGCTCGATTGAATGACATGGAGGCGACCAACATCTTGAAAATCAATGCCAATATCGGACTTCAATCTACCCAGAAAGCACCATTGCAATACCGTGTACAAACAGGCTATGCCGCATACGTGATTGATTGGCAAGTGGAACATCAAGTGCGTACACACCTTGATTTATTCTGGCAAAACGATGCACATGGCGTGGGTGCAAAAGCATATGTGCAAAACAACATCCACGTGGATGGTCCTTACCTGCCTTCAGGCGAAAACCACATCGTAGCGCGCCATGCTATCCGAGTAGAGCCATTTTACGAGTACAATAGCAAGCATATCCACCTGCATCTCGGTGTAAACGTGGACTTGAATGTGGGTACAGGCGAACTATTGAGTAGCATAAAAAACTTGAGTTTCGCACCTTCGCCTAATGTGCAATTCGAATGGCATATGATGGACAATATCTTCCATTTCTACGCACACGCAAAGGGCTCCTATGGCATTGGCTCATTAGAAGAGTATCTGGGATACAACCGATACCTGAATATCGAGGACGGACGCAGTTTCAACCAACCTCGTGCCTATACGCCCATAGATGCACAAGTGGGCTTTAAGATTCGCCCTGCCAAGACGCTGCTTATTGACATCTACGGTGGCTATGCTTACCTACAGGAGGCATGCAATATGCAAGCCAATCTTCATGGAGGAGCGGTGTCTACAGGAGTCACATACTACAGCTTGTGGCAAAACGACTACCAACGATGGAAAGCAGGTGCCTCTATGCACTACCACTACCGCGATATCCTTGAACTTAACGTAGCAGGAAACTACTATTTCTGGAATAAGGAAAAGGTATATGATCGCCCCGATTGGGATGCACGAGCACGCGTAGATATACATTTCGACTCTAAGTGGAGCATCTATTCCGAGAACTATTTCGCAGGTAGCCGTTGGGCATACACTACCCAAGGAACCAAACAACTCAAACCTATTATCTCGCTGAATATTGGCGGTCAATACGCTATCAACCGTTGGCTGATTGTATATGCGCAAGTAAATGACTACCTCAATCGTAAAAACGATATCTTCTATGGATATCAATCACAAGGTATCCACTTCTTATTGGGTGTCAAATGGAAATTCTAAACCCAGCACTACCCTATTGAAAAGGGGCTACGATACCCATACAACAGATATTGGTTCATATATAAAGTACGGCGCATAAATATGCAAAAAGAGTTGCCTATCTTGGCAACTCTTTTTGTGGTCCTGCTTGGGCTTGAACCAAGGACCCCCTGATTATGAGTCAGGTGCTACTAACCAACTGAGCTACAGGACCCTTCCTTCTTTTAACTCGGGCTCACGATGCCCTCATTATTTTTCGCGACTATCGTATTGATTTCGCTTGTTGCGAATACAACAATTGTCGAACGCGGCTGCAAAGGTACTACAAAAATTTGAATTGACCAAGAAAAATCGCAAAAAGTGTGCATTTTTTTTGCACAATTTATAGAATTTTCGTACCTTTGCGCCGTGAAACTGCGCCGAGGGTGTCTGCGTTAGGGTTGTAAAGTAGAGCTTGTGAGTTGGTTGCTACAATGCTACACCATTCTACACAATGCTACACCGCACTATACCACTCTAAACGATTCAACTGGCGGAGGGTTTTGCAGACATATTAAAAAGGCGTTTATTAACGCTTCGTTCTGATGTATTGAAATCTCGCAAATTTCTATGTTAGTTTCAGGACTTAGCAACGATAGATGACCTACGGGATATAGACTGTCCATATCCAACATTTCTTTATGTTGCTAGCGCGTATATATGCGCATATGCGATATAGAAAGATGTTGCCGTTGGAGCAATTGTCAATTATGATTGTCAATTGTTGGTTGGTATATATTCGGCGTGGGCTTCGCGTTGTTGTTCTAAACTAACGGGCAATGCGAGAGCCTCAATACGTGGAACGACAGCAGTCGGAATCCACGTTTTTTTTGTATGCCTATATGAGATATGAATTATTAATTAACTAATTTTATAATCAACTATTTAAACAAATCAATCGTATGAAAAAAGCATTATTCGCAGTTATGGCATTGCTGGTTGCATGCAGCGCAAGTTTTGCACAAGATGCAAAAGAGATCATCAAAGAGCGTCAAGAAATCAAGAAGATGCTTAAGAAAGAACTGGCTGCCGCCGTGGATAAGTCCACTCGTAAGGAAGCAAAACGTCTGCAAAAAGAAGGATGGGTTGTTACCCCTGGAGCACTTCCTTTGGAGAAACAGCTACAACGTTCCTATTTGATGGAATATGAATACGATGACGATATGTATCCTAAATACATCACTGCTACTGCACAATCTATAGCTGAGAATTATGATGCCGCTAAGGCTACAGCTACCACATTGGCGATTACTAACCTTGCAGGTAAGATTCAAACAGAGGTAACCGCATTGGTGGAGAACACCGTTGCCAATCAGCAATTGCCAGCAGAAGAGGCAGCAAGTATTGTAGAAGTACTGATGCAGAGCAAAAACCTGATTAGCCAATCCATCGGTCGTACAATGACGGTAGTAGAATGTTACCGCGTCTTGGAGAACAAGAATCGCGAAGTGATGGTACGAATTGCATATGATGGTAAGTTAGCAAAACAAGCCACACAGAAGGCAGTACGCGATGCTTTGGACAAAAAAGGACAAAATTTACACTCGCAATTAGATAAAGTTCTTGGATTATAATGAAAAGATCACTTTTGCTAATCAGCACCATACTGATATGTTTGATGTCACAAGCTAACGACATCAAACGTATCAGTATTACCCACGAATATATATCTGATAATCCCAAAGAAACACCAGAGCAAGCCGAACAGATGGCATTGCAACAAGCCAGAGAAAAGGCAATGGAGCAACATTTTGGATTGGATGTAATGGGCATTACCAGCGCAATGCAACGCAACCGATCAGAAGGTTCGGATGTATCTTCATCCTCCGATGTGTTTTCTATGAGCGAATCTTCTGTACGTGGTGAGTGGATAGAAACTATCAAACAAGAAATCTTGGAAAAGACTTTTCAAAATGGATTTTGGCATGTGCGCGTATATGTGGAAGGTCGTGCACGTAAAGTAACCGCTGAAAAAGTAGATATTCGATATGCTCTTACCAATAATGTAGATGAGTTGGAAAATCGCAGTTTATACTACGACGGCAATAATATTTATTTGCGTTTTTCATCACCTGTGCGTGGAGCATTGTGCGTGTATTTGGTGGATGAAGAGCAACAAGTGAACCGCTTGTTGCCTCATAACCAACACAATGAATTGGGCTATCACCCAATAGAAGCCGATAGTCAATATGTTTTTTTTCGTCATGAAGACGGTCGCGCCTATAAACTCAATTGTCAAAAAAGTAGTGAGCAAAATATGGTATATATCATATTCTCTCCAGACATATTCTTCAAGGCTACAGATCAAGAAGTGGGAGAAAATTGGAATGGGGACGAACTTCCTCCTCAGTTGGGTTATAATGATTTCCGCAAATGGCTATCACGCAATCAAACCAAGGATAAAAATATGGTTGTAAAAACCGAAGTAATCACTATTCGTAAATAATTCGCTATGCGTAAATATATTCTCATTGCATTTATTATTCTGGAAGCAAATATCTTGTATGCTCAATCTTTTGAAGAACGTTTTCGTTCTTTTCAAAAATCAGTAGAAAAGGAATATACCTCTTTTCGCGACCAAGCGAACAAGCAGTATGCTGATTTTATGCGTCAAGCATGGAAGACCTATTATGCTCTTCCTGCTACCCCAGCTCCAAAAGATGAATCGCACCCTATTCCTCCCTATGATGAGCAGCAAGCCGAACCGATGAATGATCTGCAGGAATCGGAGAATATCCAATCAACCACAATAGTGCCTCAACCACAACCTATTGAAGCTATCAATCCACCTGCTACTGATGCGTTTGCAGTATATCATTCTTGTACATTCGATTTCTATAATACCCCCTGTGAAGTCACTATGCCTGATACATTGTATCGTTTAGTTGGTGCTACAAATGGCGAGGTAGCTACAGCTTGGGAGCAGTTCTCCAATGGACAATACGATGGTCTTTTATACGATTGTCTTCAATTGCGCGAGCAACTGGCATTATGCGATTGGGGATACCTAAATTTGCTATACAAAGTAGCTACCACAGTCTATCAATCAACATGCAATGAGGCCACATTGCTATGCGGTTGGCTATATTGTCAATCAGGTTATAAGATGCGCTTTGCATTGGATAAAGAAACACTGCAACTGCTTTATGCGTCTGATTTTTTGATTTTTGATAAAAGATCCTTTATATTGGATGACCAGAGATACTATAAATTCTTGCAAACATCCGATACGTTGCAAATCTGCTCCAGTTTTTATCCTAAAGAGCAGTCATTATCACTTCATATAACAAAAACGCCTCGATTCAAATCGGATTATTATGATGCTCGACACATGCAATCAAAGAGGGATTCAAACATGGTTGTTTCCGTACAAGAAAATCGTAACTTGCTTGATTTCTACAATACATATCCTGATGGTATCATCAACAACGATCAGTTTACTCGTTGGGAGAGATATGCCAACACACCATTAAGTGAAGAAACACAACAAATGATATATCCAGAGTTGCGTAAGCAGATAGCTGAACTTTCTCCACATGATGCGGTACTGAAACTATTGAATTTCTTACAAACAACGTTGCAATATAAACTGGACACGGATGTTTGGGGAGAAGATCGCGTTTTCTTTGCCGATGAAACATTGTATTATCCATATGCCGATTGTGAAGACCGCGCCATTCTCTTTTCTCGTTTGGTGCGCGATTTGACAGACATGCCTGTCGCACTGGTATATTATCCTGGCCATGTAGCTGCTGCCGTAGCTATTCCAGGTGAAGAAAGTGGGGCGCACGTAATGATTGATGAACAACGCTTTACTATTTGTGATCCTACTTATTGCGTGGCTCCTATCGGTGCAATTCATCCAAGCAATAGACAATATATTCCCAAGACAATTTTATTGCAATAATTTGCTAATCAAATATACTATTATTATGCATAAATATTTTTTAACACTCTTATTGTTAAGTGCTTCATGGGTATTAACAATAGCTCAAAACGCCACGAACGTTCGTGTTCGTCAAGATGGTGTTAACATTATTGTTACTTATGATTTGAGCAAAAAATCTGTAGTTAATTTGCAGATGGCTATCGGTGATTCGATTCCATTCTCTGAACTAACAGCTGTAAAAGGTGATGTTGGAAAAGGTATTAGCAGCGGCACCAATAAAGAGATTATCTGGCAACCATTGTTGGAAGTAGATTCTTTTATCGCCGATGATGTTCGTTTTCAAGTAGAAGCATTAGGTAGTTACCAATATTATGCACAGAATGCGAATATCAGAACAATGATATTAGGCACAATGGGATATTCGCTTACACCTCAGATGTGTTATGGAGTCATGATTGGTCAATTATATAAAACATGCGGCTGGTATATAAAAGGACGTTCTAATTTCGATTTTACTCAAGCTACCGACGGATTATCATGTGGTGTAGGAGGATGGATTGGTGATGATATGCCGTTTTATAAAGGAACCACCTCTTCTGTATGGCATATCAATGGTGGATTTATGATGGATTTCTTAGCTTCTTCACCCCAACGAAAAAACAAGTTTAATACATTCGGTTTTTATGTAGGTGCAGGTTATGGACAATACGAACGTTTGTGGCAAATGACAGATGATAGATGGGTGACATATGACCCCACCTCCACCAAAGGTGTCAGCCTCGGAATAGGATTAATGGGAAGCGTTTATGGAGCCACATTGATGGCAGGTGTAAATACCATTAATTTCCAGTATATGGAAATAGAAGCTGGTATTGGTTTTATGTTTTAATCTGAAAAATTGTGTATTATGAAAAATATTTATATCAGTAAATATATTATTTTAGTTCTTGGTTTGCTATTTATAACTACCACCTGCCAGCGCGAAGAAGAATTGACTTTGGCTGAAGTGGCAGTAAAAAGCCATTCTGTTGACGCTTTATATACTACAGCCAATGTGGCATGTACATTTGATTGTAACGTTCCATTCAAAAATGCTACTGTTCACTACTCAACAAATGAGGATTTCGCAGAATATAATGCAGTCACCATGCTCAAACAAGAAAATGGTTCTTGGGGCGCAACACTCACTGAGTTAGTCAATGACACAAGGTATTATATTCGATATGAAGTATCTAATCGGTACTCATCTATGATTGCCGAACAAGTAGATACATTCAGCACTATCCCATATACAATTCCTGTGGTATCTCATACTTCTGTGGTTGATACAACAGCCACCACCGCATTGCTCATCGGAAAGATTGAATCCGACGGAGGTCTGCCTATTCTATCCCGTGGCATATGTTTTAGCGCGACATCTAGCGAACCAACACTTGCTGATAGCATGTATATTGAAAGCCTACAGACTACAGATTCATTTGTATGCGAGCTAACGGATTTAACTGTTGTAACCACCTACTATGCAAGAGCATACGCTACCAACAGCAAAGGAACTGCATATAGCAATATCATCAGTTTTACCACCTTAAGCACAATTGCTGCTATCGGAGAGCTGTTGATTGATGAGGTAGGATTGACTACCGCTACCATTACAAGTGAAGTCGTTTCGGATGGCGGTTCCCCTGTCACAGAGCGTGGAGTATGTATAGGCATGCACGAAATGCCAACGACAGACGATACAAAAATAACCGCAGGTACAGGTATAGGGGAGTTTACTGCTGAACTAACTGAACTACAACGTGGTACTACATACTATGTACGTGCTTATGCAATAAACGGAGACGGCATTGCATATAGTGAGCCACAAAGTTTTACTACATTGAGCACAAACGCTACAGTGGTAACTGCTGCGCCAACAGAGGTAGGCTTAACCGAAGCCACTGTAGGTGGTGAAGTAACGGATGATGGTGGTGTGGAAGTAACAGAACGTGGAATATGCTACAATAATGCACCTAACCCCACTATTGCTGATACCAAAATTCAAAAAGGCACTGGAGTAGGCTCGTTTACGCATCAACTGACTAATCTAACTATGGGTGCAACGTATTACGTCCGTGCGTATGCTATCAATGCTAACGGGACTGTATATGGTGAGTCTATAGCATTTACAACGGGTACAACCACACCATCGGTCAACACATCATCTATCACAAATGTAACAACCACCTCTGCCACAGTGGAAGGAAACATCTTGTCAGATGGCGGAGCTAGTATCACCGACCGTGGTATCTGCTATAGCATCACGAATGAAAATCCCACCACAGATGATACCAAGAAACCTTGTGGAACAGGAGTAGGTGTTTTCACTTGCGACTTGACTGATTTGGAGTTAGGTACAACATACTATGTACGTGCATATGCCACTAATAGCAATGGTACACAGTATGGTGAGAGCAAGTCTTTCACCACAGGGACACTGCCTGCCACTGTAATTACACACACACCTTCTGACGTGACATCTAATTCCGCTATCGTAGGAGGAGAGGTCACCAAAGATGGTGGTGCAGACATTACAGAACATGGTATATGCTATGACACGATTGCCAATCCAACGATTGATAAAAATTTGAAAGTTGTATTAGGAAAAGGATTGGGCTCCTTTAGCCATCAATTGACTAATCTGCAACCAGGTAACACATATTATGTGCGTGCATACGCAACCACCAGTTCAGGAACGGCTTACGGAGAACAAGTATCTTTCACTACAGTTACTACTGTGCCTGTTTTGGGTACCATTTCTTATAAAAATGTAAGTTTGAATGCGGCGACAATCATTGGAGATGTCATTTCGGATGGTGGTGCCGAGATAACAGAACGTGGTATATGTTATGGTACAGAAGAAAATCCTACCGTGGATGGACATAAGAAAGAATGTGGAGTAGGTGTAGGTAGTTTTACTTGCAATTTGACCAACTTGCTTCGTGGTACCACCTATTATGTGCGTGCATACGCCATCAATAGCGAAGGTATCGTGTATAGCGAACAAATCAGTTTCACTACTGAGAGCACAATGGCCACAGTCACTACTGCTAAGCCAATAGAAGTAACCACCACTACTGCCAAAGTGGGAGGAGAAGTAACCGATGATGGTGGATTGCTGATAACTGAACGCGGTATATGTTATGCTATTTTGCAAGGACCTACAGTGAGTGACACAAAAGTAGTACAAGGTGAAGGTGTCGGTACATTTACCACTTTATTGACAGGTTTGCAATTAGGTACTACGTACTATGTGCGCGCATACGCTATCAATGAGAATGGCACTGCGTATGGTAATGAGGTCTCCTTTACCACAGATATTATGGAACCTACCGTTACCACAGCCGCTGCCACAGGCGTTGCATATACATCTGCTACTGTAGGCGGTGAAGTGACATCGGATGGCGGTTCAGAAGTAACCGAACATGGTATTTGCTATAGTCTTACCTCGAATCCTACGATAAACAATGAAAAATTGGCTCTGGGTAGCGGCATCAAAGCTTTCAGCACTACATTAGAGAACCTACAAGCAGGTACGACCTATTATGTGCGCGCGTACGCGATTAATAAAAAAGGTATAGCCTATGGCGAGGAGATTAGTTTTAGTACAACATCCTACACTCTGCCACTCGTAACAATTAATATACCCGCTACAATTTCTTATACACAAGCTGTGATTGCAGGTAGAGTGGTAAATGAAGGCGCTTCTTCCGTTGTTGAACGTGGTATATGCTATAGTACGTCTCCTAATCCAACTACAGCTGATAATAAGATTGCGAAAGGTGCAGGATTGGGTGTCTTCAATTGCGTATTGAGCGATTTGACACATGGTACCACTTATTACGTGCGTGCATATGCCGTGAATAATGAAGGTATATCATATAGTGAGGAAGTTTCTTTCACAACAACCGCATATCTTCTACCTACATTAACAATCGGCGATCCATACTATGTGGCTCGCTACGATGCCCAAATTGATGCTCAAATCACAGGAAATGGCGGTGATTATGTGACACGATTTGGTCTATGCTATGGCACGAAACCCAATCCAACAATTGAGGATAGCGATTCCACATTTGTTTATACTACTGCGGGTATTATAACTAAATCATATACGCTCTATCTGAGGGATTTACAAGAAAGCACCACCTATTATGCACGTGCATATGCTATCAATCAAGCAGGTATAGCATATAGCGAGGAAGTGAACTTTACCACCAAATCCACCACATATAAAGATGGTTATGAATATGTGGATTTAGGTTTACCTTCTGGATTGAAGTGGGCAACGCATAATATTGGTGCTAAGCATTATACAGAAGAAGGTACGCTATTTGCTTGGGGAGAAACAGAGCCGAAAGACACTTATTCGATAGGCAATTATGTATATTACTATTCTGATAAAGCTCAATATACAAAATATTGCACCGATGAAGCATATGGTATCGTTGACGATAAAACAAAATTAGATGACTACGATGATGCAGCAGTGGTGAATTGGGGAGGATCATGGCGTATGCCAACAGCCGCAGAATTTCGAGAGTTGATAAATTACTGTACATGGACAAAATTGGATTCTATGAAAAATGTTGACAGTAATGGCTATGATCGATATGATACATATCAGGTAAGAGGACCAAATGGTAATTACATATTTTTATATACACATTATTATTTCACTAATAGACGTTGGCAAAGATTTGATGAGTATTGGTCATCTAATTTGTTAACTTCTAATAATAATAGTGCAGTAACTATGTATATATATATAGATAATATATATGATGATTATTATGGGAAAGGTATTTCGACCTCAGTAAGCCAATCTATACAATTCGGCTATGGCACAACAAGTGTAAATTTTTTGAGGTATGAGGGTAAACCAATCCGTCCAGTATGTCCTTAAAAAATTACATGTTAGATTTCATTTTATACAACAAGCATATGAATAGATCTGTTTTATTTTTGCTTTTGCTACTGCTGAGTAGCACAACGATGGTGGCACAATCCAACGTGAGTGCACCAATGAATTTCCATATCGAACGCGAGGTGCTCCCACCTGTGTTGAGTGTAGTTCCCGGCTCATTGGAGTTTGTGGATGCTGATGGAAACAATGTAGTAGATGCTAACGAGACCTGCAAAATCCGCTTTGCTATCACCAATACGGGTAGAGGCGATGGCTATGGATGCGTGGTGCGTGTGACAGCTACAGGTAGTACACAGGGTGTGGAAATCAAAGATATGCCATTGCCTACTATCCTCATGGGTACCCGACAAATGGTAGAATTGCCCATCATAGCCAACGCTTATACAGAAACAGGCGATATGATGCTAGATATTTATGTGGAAGAGCCACATGGTTTTGGTACGGAGCACATTAAATCCACTATTGGTACTCATAGAATGAAAGCCCCATCAGTGAATGTGGTTAGTTATAAAGTTATAGGTCCTGCTTCTGGCACATTAGAACGTCGTAAACCATTTAATTTGCAGATTATTGTGCAAAACACAGAACAAGGTACAGCAGAAAATGTACAAGTAGGTATATCGCTACCCCACAACGTAAATCGAATAGGAGGTTCCACAGACTATGTAACTATCGCAATGCTGAAAGCAGGTGAGAGCCGCACATTGGAATATGAACTGATTGCCAATCAAGAAGCGGCAGAGCAAATGGATATACAGATTGCTCTATCCGAAAAACATGGCAAATATGCAGAAGATGCCAACATACCTTTGCAATTTGGTCAGCACATTGGTGGCAGTATCGCCATGAATATCGAACGCCACGATGAAGAAGTGAATATCGAACGAGCTTCATTGGTATCCGAAGTGGATGAAAATATTCCTATCAGCAATAGCAAAAACAGCAATACCTTTGCATTGATTATTGCTAACGAGAACTATCAATCAGTAGCCCCTGTACCTTATGCATTGAATGATGGTAAGGTATTCCAAGAATACTGTCTCAAGACATTGGGCATACCCGAAAAACAAATCAAATATGTACCTAATGCCACTGGCAACCAAATCAAAGCGCAAATAGATTGGCTACAAACAATTACAAGTGTCTTTGAAGATGCACAAATTATTTTCTACTACGCTGGGCATGGTATTCCAGATGAAAGCAATCGCACAGCATATCTCTTGCCTGTTGATGGCATCGGAACCAATGTAACTACTGGCTACAAACTCGATGACCTCTATGCGGCATTGGGTAAGATGCCTGCAAAAAATGTCACCGTATTTATGGATGCTTGTTTCTCAGGCAGCAAACGAGAGGAAGGTATGTTAGCATCTGCACGTGGCGTAGCCATAGACACCCGTAGCGGACAACCACAAGGAAACATGGTAGTGTTCTCCGCAGCACAAGGCAACGAGACCGCTTATCCTAACAACGAAGAGAAGCATGGTATGTTTACTTACTACCTGCTCAAGAAACTGCAAGAGAGCAAAGGCGAGGTAACTTTGCAAGAGTTAGGAGAATATATCACACGCAACGTGAGCCAACAATCCATCCTGCTCAATGGCAAGTCGCAAACCCCTTGCGTAACGCCATCTGCATCATTGGATGCCTCTTGGCGTGAATGGAAGTTGAAGTAATCAAATTCTATATTTGGACAAAAAATAGCGACTGCGATTTTTAGAATGGCAGTCGCTGTTGGCTTTTGTAATACTGCTAGACTTTCTTAACCTCCCCATAAGGAAGGAGGTTAGATAGCGATATTTACCTTCAAAATCACGTTAAAAGTGAACTTTCCACTATTTTGTTTGCAAATGTGCATTTTTTGTTGTACCTTTGCAGACTATTTGTAGGAATAGTGTTTAGTGAACGCGGCAGAGCCGCTACTGTTTAGTGTTTAGAGTGTAATGCGACATCGCTGTTATCTCTAGCCTATACACTATACATCATACACCAACTAAAATAAATAAAACAAACATATGGAAATTCTACAACAAATGCTCAAACGTGCGCAAGAGAATCCACAGCGCATCGTGTTGCCCGAAGGTGATGAACCTCGCACCTTGGAGGCTGCCAATATCATCCTCCGTGATAAAGTTGCCAACCTAATCCTAATTGGCGACCCTGCTGTTATTCAACAAATGGCACAAGAAAAGGGATACGAACACATACTCAAAGGCGAGAACCTCACTATCGTTGATCCCCTCACCGACCCTAAGATGCCTGAATACGCCAACCTGCTCTTCGAGTTGCGCAAAGCCAAAGGTATGACACTTGAGCAAGCTACAGAGAAAGTAAAAGATCCACTCTATTTGGGTTGCCTCATGATTAAGAACGGCGATGCCGATGGTGAACTAGCAGGTGCTCGTGGCACTACAGCCGACACTATTCGTCCTGCATTCCAAATCCTCAAAACACGTCCAGGCGTGCATATCGTATCCGGCGCATTCCTCATGTTTACCCCCGCTACCCACCTGGGAGAAGGCGGATTCCTCGTATTCGCTGACTGCGCTGTGAACCCATGTCCTTCTGCACAAGAGTTGGCAGAGATTGCTGTTACCACCGCTGAAACAGCACGCGCTCTGGGAGGCATCGAACCACGCGTAGCAATGCTCAGTTTCTCCAGCAAAGGTAGTGCAAAGCATGAATTGGTGGACAAAGTGACCGAAGCTACTCGCCTCGCACACGAGATGGCACCCGACTTGGCACTCGATGGCGAGTTGCAACTGGATGCTGCACTAGTAGAAAGCGTAGGTAAACAAAAAGCCCCCGATTCGGCTGTAGCAGGAAAAGCCAACGTATTGGTATTCCCAGACCTGCAAGCAGGAAACATCGGATACAAGTTGGTGGAGCGGTTCTCAGGTGCGGATGCGGTAGGCCCAATACTGCAAGGTATAGCTGCGCCAGTGAACGATCTAAGCCGTGGATGCAAAGTGCAAGATATCGTGCAAATGGTAATTATCACCGCTAATCAAGCCATAGGAGGGAAGAATTGAAAGTTTAACGAATTAAGGTTTAACGAATTAAGGTTGAAGGAATTAATGAATTAAGGTTGAAGGAATTAATGAATTAACGAATTAAGGGTGCTCCTTACAACATACAAAACGAATATTAACCATAAAAACACACATATAGATATGAAGATTTTAGTTCTTAACTGCGGAAGTAGCAGTATCAAGTACAAACTTTTTGATATGGACACCCGTGCTGTCATGGCACAGGGTGGCGTAGAGAAAATTGGCTTACCCGATGCGTTCTTACAAGTGAAGTTGCCAAATGGCGAGAAAGTGAAAATCGAACAAGCGATGCCAGAGCATACCATAGGTATTCAGTTGATTCTCAATAGTCTGATAGACGAGAAAATCGGCTGTCTGCAATCATTGGAAGAGATCAACGCAGTAGGTCATCGCGTGGTACACGGAGGTGAGAAGTTCAATCAGTCAGTAGTTATCACTCCTGAAGTGAAAGAGATGATTGTGAACTGCATCGAACTCGCACCATTGCACAACCCTGCCAACCTGAAGGGTATTGAGGCTATTGAAAAGACCCTGCCTAACGTACCACAAGTGGCAGTCTTCGATACCGCTTTCCACCAAACAATGCCCGATGAGGCATATATGTATGCGTTGCCATACGAACTATATGAGAAATATGCCATCCGTCGCTATGGTTTCCACGGCACTTCTCACCGCTATGTATCGGCTCGAGTATGCGAATATTTAGGCGTAGATCCTGCAGGCAAGAAGATTATTACTGCCCATATCGGCAATGGCGGTAGCTGTACCGCAATCTGCAATGGTAAGTCAATCGACACCTCTATGGGTCTGACTCCTGTAGAGGGATTGGTAATGGGTACTCGTTCTGGTGACTTGGACCTGGGTGCTGCCACCTATATCATGGACAAAGAAAACCTCAGCACTGCCGAGTTCTCCAATTTGGTGAACAAGAAATCGGGGCTTATGGGCGTGAGTGGCGTATCAAGCGATGCTCGCGATATTGACGCCGCTATCAAAGAGGGAAATAAGCGTGCAGACTTAGCTCGCCGTATGTTCATCTACCGCGTAAAGAAATACATTGGTGCGTATGCTGCAGCATTGAACGGTGTGGATATTATCGTTTTCACAGGCGGTATTGGCGAAAACGACACCTTTATCCGTGGAGAGATTGCTAAAGGTTTGGAGTATCTGGGCGCAACAATCGACGTAGAGAAGAATGCTAGCATTCGTGGCGAAGAAGCTGTAATCTCTACTCCAGAAAGCAAAGTAACTGTATGCGTTATCCCTACCGATGAAGAGTGGATGATTGCATCAGACACCATGCACCTTGTATAAGAAGTTAGATATTAGACCGCTTCGCTATTAGATATTAGATAGCGAAGTGGTTACTTAAAATAAAAAGAACCTTGAAACCTATTATTTATCAATTATTGCCGCGTACTTTCACCAATTACAACGAGACGCGCAAACACAATGGCACGCTGCAAGAGAATGGCTGTGGTACGATGAATGCCATTACTCCAAAAGCCCTTCGCGCCATCCGCGACTTGGGTGCAACGCATATATGGTACACTGGCGTGATACGCCATGCTACTGCACAATATAATACTCCTTCTATTGTCAAAGGCAAAGCTGGAAGCCCCTATGCCATCACAGATTATTACGATATTGACCCTGATATTTGTGAAGATAAACGTCGTCGAATGCAAGAATTCGAAGAATTGGTAGCACGCAGCCATCAGGCAAAGTTAAATGTGATTATTGATTTTGTTCCTAATCACGTGGCACGCGAGTACCATTCATCTTCCAAACCCAAAGGAGTAGAAGACTTAGGAGCGCATGATAACCCTGCATGGGCATTTTCGCCTCTTAATAATTTTTATTATATCCACGAACCTTTTGCTCCTCAGTTCGATGCAGAAGGCTACACCGAAAACCCAACACGCGCTACAGGCAATGATTGTTTCACTGCACATCCAACGAAAGATGATTGGTATGAAACCATCAAACTGAATTATGGCGTGTTTTATCAAGGTGGCGGAGAGCAACAGTTTGACCCTATCCCCGACACATGGCACAAGATGTTGCACATCCTGCTCTTCTGGTCCAGCAAAGGTGTGGATGGCTTCCGATGCGACATGGCAGAAATGGTGCCACAAGCCTTTTGGAATTGGGTGATTCCGCAAGTGAAAGGGCAATATCCACATATGCTCTTTATAGCAGAAGTATATAATCCAACCTTATATCGCGACTACTTGGCTGCTGGATTTGATTATCTATATGACAAAGTAGGCATGTATGACTACCTGCGTGGAGTAACTAGCAAGAACTGGCCTGTCGAAGGCATCACCGAGCAATGGCAAAAAGTGGATGACATCCGCGACCGCATGTTATACTTCCTCGAGAACCATGACGAACAACGCATCGCCAGTGGTTTCTTCTGCGGACGCGGTATGTGTGCCGAACCTGCTATGATTGTGGCAGCCACCTTGGGCACTAATCCCGTGATGATCTATGCAGGACAAGAGTTAGGCGAGAAAGGAATGGATGCTGAAGGCTTTTCTGGAATGGATGGTAAAACTACCATTTTCGACTATTGGGGGGTAAAATCTCTGCAAGCATGGGCCAATCATGGTAAGTTCGATGGCGCGTTGTTAGATGATGAACAACGAAATTTGCAGGCCTTCTATCGCCAATTATTGCGTCTAGCACGTACTGAAAAAGCAATCACACAAGGAGAAATGTACGACTTGGTATATGCACAAAGAGAGGGATTCAACAAACATGAGCAATATGCGTACATTCGTAAATATAAGCAACATACCTTACTGATTGTGCTGAATTTCGATGACCGACAAGTGGATGTGCAAGTTCGTATTCCACAAGAAGCATTTCTGCATCTTCAGCAAGCTGAGTACGCCATGGTAGATGCCATAGATTTGCTCACCAACGCCCCATACACATTTCCGTTATCTCCATACACACCAATATGCCTTACCTTACCAGCATGGAAAGGAATAGTACTTAAAATTAAGAATTGATCGTGTTTCGCATTGAGAGATATTAGACCATTACATAGGTTGATTGCCCTGGGGGCTATTGGATCCAAGAAATCTAACAACTACAAAGTCACATTCAAACAGTGAAATGGTCTAATATCTCAAAGCAATCTAAAAAACTTTTTATGAAACGATTGGCAGAAATAATCAAACCATACCTGCGCTTGTTGCGTGTGGGCAATCTGGGGTTCTTGGCAATCCTACTATATGTAATGGAGAAATGGGTAGCAGTGCCTCTACTCTATTTGTCGCAGTTTAGCGAACAAATGCCTTGGTGGATATTGCTGCTACTGATATTGAGCACCACAAGTGTTGCTGCAGGTGGCTATGTAATTAATGATTATTTTGATGTGAAGATTGATCGTATTAATCACCCAGATGATTTGATTGTAACACGCCACATTACACGCGATGGAGCCATGCGACTTTTTCAGGTACTCACTGTTATAGGCGTGTGCATGGGATTGGTGGTAGCATGGTGGGCTAGGAGTTGGACATTAGCCATGATTTTCATTGTTATACCAGGGCTACTATGGTTTTATTCCGCCAGTTACAAACGCCAATTATTAGTAGGCAATATTGTAGTTGCATTCGTATCTGCACTTGTTCCATTGCTCGTCGCAATTGTCAACAGCGACTATCTGCGTCATCTCTATCACGAAAACCTAGCATATTCGCCTATCGTAGGACAATTATATGTATGGACAAGTGGTTTTGCTCTATTCGCATTTCTCATCACCTTAGCCCGTGAACTGGTAAAGGACATAGAGGATATTGAAGGCGATCGCGAGATGGAGTGCCGTACAGCAGCTATTGTATGGGGCACAAAAAACACCAAGATTATCGTTAGCTTAATCCTCGTAATTACTATTGCACTGATTTCATATATCTTCTTTTGCGTGTTACCATTTCCACATAGTTGGAATACTTTAGCTACGCGCTATATGCTGTTCGGATTAAACGTACCTATTGTGTGTGCTATCGTTTTATTGTGGGCAGCCAAGACACCCATAGAATACCACCGAGCTCAAGTGATTATTAAGTTTGCTATGTTTATGGGGGTAATGTATAGCTTTGTTATTTATCAAAATCTGTTGGGCTAAGAGGCAATGACCACTAAACAGTAAACAAGAATGAATATTATCCTTGGCAGTCAAAGTCCTCGCCGTCGCGAACTAATGGCGGGATTAGATATCCCTTTTACATGCGTTACAATAGATGCAGATGAATCGTATCCAGCAGGTCTGCAAGCTGGTGACATACCTGTGTATATATCGCGCGCGAAAGCGCGCGCGTACGAGAGTAAACTCAAAGAAGATGATCTATTGATTACCTCCGATACAATCGTATGGCTTAATGGAAAAATGTTAGGCAAACCCCAATCAAAGGCTGATGCTAAACACATGCTCGCTCAATTGAGCGGACAAACACATCAAGTATATACCGCTGTGTGTTTCACATGGCATGATGCTATTACGCATCAACTCATGCACGATGAATTGGTGGATTGTACAGATGTTACCTTTCGCCCTTTAAGCGCAGAAGAAATCAACTATTACATAGAAAAATATCTGCCTCTTGATAAGGCAGGTGCGTATGGAGTACAAGAATGGATTGGTTATGTGGGCGTGACACGCATGGAGGGCTCATACTTCAACGTGATGGGTTTTCCTATCAGTCGCGTATATGAGTGGTTACAATCATTCCTCCAATAAATCAGGACGGCGTTCGCGCGTATGACGCAACGACTCTTCGTAGAGCCATTCTTCAATCTTGGCTTGATGACCAGAAAGTAGTATCTCTGGGACCTTCCAACCTTTGTATTCAGCTGGACGCGTATATACTCCTGGTTCCAACAATCCATCCTGAAAACTATCACTTAGCGCACTTGTCTCATCACCTATAGCTCCGGGCAGGAGACGCACAATTGCATCTGTCATAATAGCCGCAGGCATTTCACCACCCGTAAGAACAAAGTCACCAATCGTATATTCCTTGGTAATTAGGTGATCACGCACACGTTGATCTACCCCTTTGTAATGACCACAAAGAATAATAATATTCTCTTTAAGCGAAAGCGCATTCGCTTCACGCTGGGTAAAACGTTCTCCATCTGGTGCTGTAAAAATAATCTCATCATATTGACGTTGACTAGTAAGATAACTAATCGCCCTATCAATAGGCTCCACTTGCAATACCATACCCGCACCAAAGCCAAAAGCATAATCATCAATCTTGCGGTGTTTATCCAATGTGAAATCACGCAGATTATGCACATATATTTCTGCCAAACCTTTGTCTTTGGCACGTTGAACGATAGAGTGGTTGAGTGGTGACTCTAATAGTTCTGGGCAAGCTGTAAGGATATCTATTCGCATTGTGGTGTATAGTGTATGATGTATGGTGTATAGGCAAGGGGATTAGGGTACAGGGTCATAACCACTGCCACCCCATGGATGACAACGAAAAATTCGTTTGACACCTAACCATCCACCCTTAAAAATGCCATGTTTCATCACCGCTTCTACCATATATTGGCTGCATGTAGGTGTGTAACGACAGGATGGAGGAGTCAATGGAGATATGCAATACCTATAGAAATACACAGGTAGCAAAAATACTTTTCTTATCAACGTTTTCAATTTCATCACTTATCTATTGTACCTCCTGCGGATAAATCAGTGGTCATCCGTATAAGAGCCTTACGCATAGCCCTTGCTATTACATCAAAGGATTGTTGTTCTTTATCGATATAGTTGAATGCGACTTGCACATGTGTAGTATTACCCAAAACACCTTTCTGCAACCGATAAGCCTCGCGCATCAATCTGCGTAAATGATTACGATGGACAGCACGCTTAAATAATGATTTTGGAGCCCAAATAAGAACCTGATTCGCATCTGCGCAAGGCAAATATGTGACACGCAGTGGCCATGCAACAAAACGCTTGCCATGGCGATATAGGTAATCAATACTAGTTTGACCACACAATTTTTCCGATTTTGGAAATGTGTATCGCAAATTCAACACTCAATTTACTGTTGTGCTTCTAAAAATTTCTTGATAGCAGTGGTAATGCTTGGACATTCAGGAGTAGGAGCCACAATATCCACACGAAATCCAGCCTCCTCCAATGCAATTTGTGTGTTGGCACCAAAACATGCAATCACCGTATCACCTTGCTCCCAATCAGGGAAATTCTTCTTTAGCGCAGCCACACCCGATGGCGTGAAAAGAGCCAACATATCGTAATCAAATGGTTTTTCACTTGGCCATTCTGCAGCCACGGTACGATACATCACAGCAGGTTGTACCTTGATATTGTTCTCAGCAAACATGTTAATAACTTCATCGTTATGTACATCCGACATAACCATAAGATACTTTTCGTTAGGACGACGAAACATGGCTGGTAGAAGGTCCTCGAAACGATTATTCTCTGCTGCAAACACTTTTCGCTTACGATATTGAATATACTTTTGTAAATAATTACCGACTGCTTCGGAAATGCAGTAGTAATGCATTGTTTGTGGAACAGTAAAACGAGCCTCTTCACACAAACGGAAAAAGTGATCAATACCCAAACGTGAACTCACAATAACTGCCGTATAGTCTTCGAGATAGATATGTTGGTCACGAAATTCACGGATTGGAATGCCCTCTACACGAATAAGTTGTTGGAAATCACAACTTACTCCAAACGTATTCTCAATCTCTGCATATGGATTACGATCAGAGAGAGGGCGAGGCTGAGAAATTAGAATATTCTTTATTGATTTCATATCTATTGATGATTTGCTAATATTTGTCAAACTTGTATCACCCATTCATTTGCTAAGAAGAAAATAATTGCTATTGGCAATATCTCCAAACAAAAAATATAAAGTAAAATATATAATAATGATGGCAGATTTTTGTAAAAAATCAGTATCATCTTGCTCATGATTAAAAAGATAAATACCAACACTACTATTCCACACATAATCTTTGTAATCATCTGGTTAGGGTAATTACACGAGAATAAAACAACAGGATATAACAACATGCATATCAATGATCGTATATCTCGGTACTGCTCCAATGCGTTGGACAAGTCCTTAGCAGAAACAAATACCCATCCCACTCCCAATACAATAGTCCACTGCAAAAAATATACCAACGCCACTATCCCCAGCACCTTCAAATAGGTTAGAAAGGCAAAATCAACTCCATCAAAAAGCAACAATGCTATCATCAACCCTACAATTCCCCAACCATATATGCGAGACAAAAACTTTCCCATCCAATTATTCGAATGAGTCGTATATACTCGTTCAGACCTACTAAACACATTGATTGTTTGTACGCCAGCCTGTGTAAATACGTTCAACAACAAAATGATTAGACCAGCCAACAACAACCAAGCCACCCAAGGGGCAGAACAAGGAGATTGTATATGCGTCAAAATGTCCATTCCTATTTCGCTTACAACGCCGCCAAACGTCTTGTATTAGGATCCCACTCTTTTGCATCCAATATGGCAGGTAGCACCTCTTCTGGAGTACTTACCACAACAAACATTTCACGATGAATAGGTCGCATCATCTGCTCCTCTACCATATAATCCAAACACGCCAACAATTTATCGAAGTATCCATCCGTATTGAGTATTACCACAGGACAAGTATGCAATCCCAATTGCTTCCAAGTAAGGCACTCTAACAATTCCTCAAAAGTTCCAATTCCTCCAGGTAATGCCACCATGGCATCCGATTCGCGAAAAATTGTCGCCTTGCGTTCATGCATATCTCGCGTTATTATAGTATGTGTACTTCGCGGATTATTCCACCCTTGATCAACCATAAATTGTGGAATCACTCCCAAAACTTCTCCACCAGCATCCAATACACCTTTTGCGGCCGCAGCCATCAATCCTATTCCACCATCACCATACACCAATCGAATACCATTATCTGCGAAAATCGCACCCAACTTTTCCGCGGCATTCATATAAGAACTCCGCACTTTGTTAGAACTACTACAATATATGGCCACAGATGATAGTTTTTTCATACTATTTTTAACTTTTTTTACAAAACTACACGAAATCGGCTGCAAAATTACAAAAAAATATCGACATATTTTGTTTTTCTGGAAATTATTTGTAATTTTGCGGTCAAAATACATATTTTTTTACAATTATGGCGGTAGAAATCAAACAAATTACAACACGTCGCGAGCTCAAAGCGTTTATTAAGTTCGGAAATGACTTCTATAAAGACTGTGAATATTTTTGTCCACAATTGATTCAAGACGAGATTAACACTTTTGATGCTAAGATTAATCCTGCTCATGAGGTGTGCGAACATCTCTTGTTGATGGCTTATCGCGATGGCAAACCTGTGGGGCGTATCGCAGGTATCATTAACCATGCAGCTAATGCCAAGTGGAATGTAAAACATGTACGTTTCGGATGGATGGACTTTATCGATGATGAAGAAGTCAGTCGTTCGCTGTTGGATGCCATTGCCCAATGGGGAAAATCCAAAGGCATGGAACAAATCAATGGTCCGGTAGGTTTCACTGACTTTGATCACCAAGGTTTGTTGTTAGAAGGCTACGATCACTTGGCTCCTATGGCATCTCTCTACAATTACCCATACTACGTACGTCATATGGATGCGTATGGATTGGTTAAAGAAGCTGACTGGATTGAATTCCAAATATATCCTCCCGCAGAGTTGCCAGAACGCTTTGCCCGTATGGACAAAATTGTTCGTGAGCGCAGCCATGTACGCGTGGATAAAGTGAAAGATTGCAAGGAACTAGTAAAAAAATATGGTACACAATACATGGATGTCATTGATGTTGCATACCAAAAGCTCTACAACTTCCAACCAATGACAGAACGTCAAAAAAAGTATTATTGCGATGTATATTTCCCTATTCTAAACTTCGATTTCGTAACTATCGTTGTTAACGAACAAGACGAAGTGGTGGGTGTAGGCGTTGGTATGCCAGATATTTCCGATGCACTACGCAAATGCAAAGGAAAACTCTTCCCATTCGGATGGCGTTATATGTTAAAAGCATTGAGAGCTAAGCAAATGGAAGCTTTTGATTTGCTAATCATCGCAGTACGTCCAGATTATCAAGATCGCGGTCTAAATGCAGTAATCATAGCTGACCAACATCCATATTTTGTCAAATATGGTATCAAGCGAGTAGAAACAACGTCGATTTTGGAAACCAATAGCAAAAACCAATCGCATTGGGAGATGTTCCCACATAAAATACACAAGCGTCGTCGTGCGTATATCAAGGATATCTAATGCCACATAAGAAAGAAGATATATTGAAGACCACTTCTGACGTTCTCAATGCATATATAGAATCGCACCACCTTAATCACACGCCAGAACGAATGATGGTTTTGGCAGCCGTGTGTAAGTTGCAGCATTTCTCTATGGAACAGCTGCAAAGTGAGTTAGCATCGCAAGCCATCAGTCGTGCGACTATATATAATACTCTTATTTTGTTGGAAAAAGCTGAAATTATCCAACGTTTGGAAAAAGAGTTCGGTGTGCGAGCTACGCAATACGAATTGGTGCAAGCCACCGACTCATATGTCCATGTGATTTGTCAAAAATGTGGTAGAGTAAGCAAACTAAAAGACTCTACCATTCAACGTATGTTGGCTGACAAGCGGTGGACAAATTTCACTCCCAAACACTTTTCACTTTACATTTATGGTCAATGCAAAATTTGCAGAAAAAAAATCAAATAACTTAAACTATTAACAAAATGTATTGGACTCTTTTCATTGTTATTGCCCTCGCTAGTTGGGCGGTCGGTGCGCTATTAGACCACCGATTCAAAAAGTATTCACACATCAGCATATCCCTAACGGGGCGGCAAGTGGCCGAAAAAATGCTGCGTGATAATGGCATTACTGACGTACAAGTTACCTGCACCTCTGGTCACCTTACCGATCATTACGATCCCCGTAACAAAACGGTTAATCTATCAGAATCGGTATATAACTCCACCTCTGTGACAGCGGCAGCAGTAGCTGCACATGAATGTGGTCATGCCTTGCAACACGCTTGGGGATATGCCCCACTCAACATGCGTAGTGCACTAGTACCTGTAGTTAATTTTGCATCCAAATGGGTAACATGGATATTACTTGCAGGAATATTGCTGATTCATTCATTTCCACAGTTGCTCACTATTGGTGTGGTGCTCTACGGTTTGACAACTCTATTTTCATTCATCACACTACCTGTAGAAATTAACGCTAGTAAACGCGCAATAAGTTGGTTGGAGACAGCAGGTATTACGGATAATCACACCACCCCCATGGCAGCTACCACTTTACGTAGTGCCGCCTATACTTATGTAGTGGCAGCGTTGGCATCATTAGGAACATTGATATATTATGTAATGATTTTGGTGGGTAGAAGAGATTAACACCATACACAATTAAGGGGCCCTGTAGCTTAGCTGAATAGAGCGTCAGATTCCGGTTCTGAAGGTCCTGGGTTTGAATCCCAGCGGGGTCACACTGATTTCCATAAGACAACCGAAAAATATGGAAAAAAGATTGTCGCACATATTATTGTTGCTTTTTTTTGCCATTACCTATGCCCATGCAGAGGTGGTTGTTTTGCGTTCAGGCAAAACAATCAAAGGAGAGATTTTGCTCAATAATCATGAAGTAATTATCATACGACAAAAAGATGGCTCACGCTATCAATACCCTCAAAATGAAGTGGTTGCAATTCATCCTGATACCAACACACCAAACATAACTAAGGATGACTCCGTGGCAATATCCTCTCGTAAAATCGTTGCATTACGTACAATGGCACAAATCGGAACGGCACACATACCACATGTAGGGTGGAATGCTGACTTCCAAATGAATGTAGCCATCGGAACACAACAACTACAAAATCAAGATATTTTTTTAGGAGGCAGCATTGGCTACCATACAGTATTTAGCAAAGACAATATGTATGCATGGATTCCAATACAAATGCTGATGCAATGGTCCATTCCTATTGCATCAGACAGTCCACATCGACCCATGGTGGCCACCACATTAGGATATAGTTTTGCTAGTAAAAAACAATATAAGGGAGGTATCTGTACGGGCGTTGATATAGGATGGTGGTATCGCATCAATCAGCAAAGTAGCCTTACGATAGCTCTCTCCACACAATGGCAACAAGCACAAATAACCATACGAGAAGTTATTCATCAAACGGCATATAGTAATACCATTGGTTGTACTATCTCAACAATAAGCGCCAAAATAGGCATACAATTTTGATAACATGAAAAAAAACAGCACATCTATTCGTTCTCTTAACCGCCCTAACGAACATGCGGCACGCAGACATCGCGTGAGCATTCTGCTCAATGATAGCGAGATGCGGGCCATAGAACGCTATTGCGAACGATACGGCATACGTAATCGATCTCGCTTTATACGAGAGTCGCTGATACGTAATGTGCTCAAACAATTTGAGAAGGATTCGCCTACACTATTCGACTAATAGAAAATCTATTTGTTTCTTTTCTATGTCCGCTTTTACTACACGCACGCGCACACTATCTGATAAGGTGTACGTTTTGCCACTACGTGCGGCTATCAAACAGAAATTCTCCTCATCATATTGCATGTAGTCATGAGGTTCGATCGTACGGATAGGCACTAGTCCTTCGGTCAGCGTGTCCTTGAGTTGAACAAACAAGCCAAACTCCGTCACGCCATTGATAATACCCTCAAACTCTTCACCTATATGATTACTTATCCAGCGAGCCTGCATTTCCTTTATAGAGTCGCGTTCTGCCATCTGTGCTATCTGCTCCATATCTGAACAATGTACACTTGCGTCTTCTAACAATTCTTTCTGGCATCGACATTCCACTTTTGATTGCAACAAATATTTTGCGACCAAACGATGTACCATCATATCTGGATATCGGCGAATCGGTGATGTGAAATGAGTATAGTACGGGAAAGCCAATCCGTAATGCCCAATATTGGACGTAGAATACACCGCTTTTGCCATAGAACGAATTGTAAGTGTTTCTATCAATGTTTGATTATTCGTACCATGACAGCTATCCAATAGTTGATTAATATGCTTATTTTGAACGCTCCGTTTAGAAGATGCGCGCAAGTGATACCCAAACTGGCGAATAAAATTACCCAATTTAACAATCTTCTCTGGGTCCGGTACATCATGTACACGATAAACGAATGGTTTAGGTTCTGCCTTTTCAATTTTTGTTGCAGGCATCTTGCCTATTTCCGCAGCCACAATCCGATTTGCTAACAACATAAATTCTTCAATCAAATGATTGGCATCGGTAGCCCGATGAAAAACAACATCCGTCGGATTACCTGCATCATCAAGAAGGAAACGCACTTCAGGTGTTTCGAAATTGATTGCTCCATACTCAAACCGCTTACTACGCAACACGTGCGCCAATCGGTTCAACACACCCAACGCATCAGACAACAAACGGTGTTCCCCTATCATTACAGGAGTATCCAATATATCCTGCGCATCTCCATACGCGAGCCTATAATCGGATCGAATCACGGTTCGACAAATCTTATGACGCACCACTTTGGCTTGTTGGTCCATTTCAACTACCACAGACATACACAACTTATCTTCGTTCGGACGAAGGCTACACAGTTCGTTGCATAGTCGTTCGGGCAACATAGGTATAACGCGATCTACAAGATAGATACTCGTACCTCGTTTATAGGCCTCTTCATCCACCTCCGTACCCTCTTGTACATAGTGTGTAACATCAGCTATGTGTATTCCTATCTGATAGTTACCCGAATCCATTACTTCAAAGGATAACGCATCGTCAAAATCCTTGGCATCTGTGGGGTCAATGGTAAAAGTCAATACATCTCGCATATCGCGACGACGCAAGATCTCTTCGTTGGATATAGTAGATGACAAATGCTTCAACTCAGACAACACCGCTTCGGGAAACGCAGAAGGCAAAACATATTTTTCAGTAGTAAGCGGTTCGGGTTGTTGAGAATGGTTATTTCGTTTTTCTCGTGCTTTTTTTCTCTCTCGACGTTCACGTTTGGCTATTAAATCTTTTGTTCGCATAGTAATTAGAATTCATTTTAATTTACTTCTTGATACCACAAAAACCATGCAAATGAATATAACATCACCTCCGTCCCTGTCATTTTGTCATACATTATACGGCACTTTGCAATCAAAAACATCACTACTTCCCTTTTTCTTTGCAACCGATTGCGGAGATATATTGCATGATTATAAGCAATAAATTTGCATATTTCAAAAAAAAGCAGTACCTTTGCGCCGTTTTTTGCGCGCCCGCGAGGGGGCATGAGTAAAAGAAATAAGTACAAAAAAGATAAAATAAATCATTATGGTAATTAAAGTAAGTAACACTAATCAACCCAATTGGACAGAGGTAAAGGTGAATGCTAACCTTCCTAAAAACCTCCACAAACTACAAGAAATTGCATACAACCTTTGGTGGGTATGGAACTCTGAGGCTAAAAACATCTTCCGTTACATTGATAACGAAGCATGGCACAAAGCGCAATCCAACCCTATCGTGCTACTGAATATCATCAGTTATGAGCGCATGGTGGAACTCAGCAAGGACAAAAAATTCATGAAAGAATTGGATGCTATCTATGCTGATTTTCGTGCGTACATAGACGAACCAAAAGACGCTAAAAAGCCAAGTGTAGCCTATTTCTCTATGGAATATGGTTTGACTCATGTGCTCAAAATCTATTCTGGTGGTCTGGGTGTTCTCGCAGGTGACTACCTGAAAGAGGCATCTGACTGCAACGTGGATATGACCGCTATCGGCTTCCTCTATCGTTATGGCTACTTCACACAAACGCTCTCTCCAGAGGGACAACAAATCGCAAAATACGAGGCACAAAACTTCTCGAACTTGCCTATCAGCCAAGTGATGAACCAGGATAGTACTCCAATGGTCATTGAAGTGCCTTATCCAGACCGCACGGTGAAGGCATACTTGTGGAAGGTCGCTGTTGGTCGTATCAACCTCTATCTGCTTGATACCGACAACGAGATGAACTCTGAGTGGGATCGTCAAATCACTCACCAACTCTACGGTGGCGACATCGAGAACCGTATCAAACAAGAGATTATGCTCGGTATGGGTGGTGTACTTGCCCTCAACAAACTGGGTATCAAGAAAGACGTATATCACTGCAACGAGGGTCACGCTGCCTTTATGGGCTTGCAACGTATGCTTGACCTTGTGGAGAAAGAGGGCTTGAACTACCAACAAGCGTTGGAGGTAGTTCGCGCAAGCGGTCTTTACACTTGCCACACTCCAGTGCCTGCAGGTCACGACTATTTTGAGGAGGGATTGTTCTACAAGTATATGAACGCTTTCCCAGCACGTTTGGGCATTGAGTGGCATGACCTCATCGGTATGGGTCGCCAAAATCCTGATAACAACACAGAGAAATTCTCTATGTCTGTGTTTGCGCTGAACACTTGCCAAGAGGCAAATGGTGTGAGCTGGTTGCATGGTGAGGTAAGCAAGAAGATGTTTGCTCCTGTATGGCAAGGCTATTTCCCAGAGGAGTTGCACGTGGATTATGTGACCAATGGTGTGCACATGCCAACTTGGGCTGCCAGCGAGTGGAAGACTATCTACAAAGAGACTTTCCCTAAAGAGTGGTTCAACGACCAATCTAATCTCGCCATGTGGGCTCCTTACAACGATTTGCCAGAGGAGAAGATTTGGGCTACTCGTATGAACCTCAAGTGCAAACTCATCGCATACCTCAAAGAGCAATTCCGCGATAACTGGATGAAGAGCCAAGGTGATCCTGCTCGTATCGTTCGCGCATTGCAAGAGATGAACCCTGACAATCTTATTATCGGTTTCGGACGTCGTTTTGCTACATACAAACGTGCTCACTTGCTCTTCACCGACTTGGAGCGTCTGGATAAACTCGTAAACAACCCTAACCGTCCAGTGCAATTCTTGTTTACAGGTAAGGCTCACCCAGCAGACGGTGGCGGTCAAGGACTTATCAAGCGTATTATTGAGATTAGCCGTATGCCACAGTTCCTCGGCAAGATTATCTTCCTCGAGAACTACGATATGCGTCTTGCTAAACGCCTCATTTCAGGTGTGGATATTTGGTTGAACACTCCTACTCGTCCATTGGAGGCATCTGGTACTTCTGGCGAGAAAGCACAAATGAACGGTGTACTCAACTTCTCTGTGCTTGACGGTTGGTGGAAAGAAGGTTATGTAGAAGGTGCAGGTTGGGCATTGACCGACGTTCGTACCTACGAGAACCAAGCACACCAAGACCAATTGGATGCGGCTACTATCTACCAAATGCTTGAGCAAGAGATTATCCCAATGTACTACGCTAAGAACAGCAAGGGTTACTCTCCAGAGTGGATTCAAACCATCAAGAATAGTGTAACAAAGATTACTCCACGCTTCACTACCAAGCGTATGATGGATGACTACTTTGAGAAGTTCTACAACAAACTCGCTAAGCGTCACGCACTTTTGTTGGCTGATAACTACCAAGTAGCAAAGAACATTGTAGATTGGAAAAACAATATTGTTGCTCACTGGAATGAGATTGAGGTGGTAAACTCTACCCTCAATGCCAAGAGCGCAGAGCTGAACGTAGGTAACAAGTGCACTATTGCCGTTGAGTTGGACGTTAAGGGCTTGAACGACAAAGGTATTGGCGTAGAGTTGGTAGCACTTCGCACTTCAACTCACAACAACGAGAAGTTGTACGAGGTTAAGCCATTGGAGTTGGTAAAGGCAGAGGGTACTCATCTCTTCTTCGAGACAGAATATCAATTGGCATATGCAGGTGGTATGAAGTTTGGTTTGCGTATGTATCCTAACAACGCTCTCCTCCCTCACCGCATGGACTTCTGCTACGTTCGTTGGATCTAATCATTGCCTATTGCCTATAGCCAATCGCCTATAGGTCCTCATAAGAAAAAGACTGCTTCAATATGAAAGCAGTCTTTTTTATTTCTCCCTCTAACCTCTCACTGTCCTAAAAATCAATCGATTTTTAAGATTTCGTTCCTCTGTACCATCCCTTTCTCTCTCGAGTAAAAGACCAAGGAAGAACCAAAGACGAACCAAGGAACGACCTAAGAACTCCCAAAGTCAAAAAGTGCGTTTTATTAAGAATTGATTACATCCGAAGGTCCTGTATCGCATGATACGATTCACTAGAAGTGACAATGGATAAAAAAAAGAATTGGTTATTCGGAAAACCCGTAATTGGAAGGTGAAAGGAAAGAGGTGAAAACTGAAAACGAAAAACTAATCGCCAATATACTCGCGAATATCTTCGTAAGTAAAACCACGTTGCAGGCAAAAGCGGATAAGTTTTTCGCGAAGTTGTGGGTCATTAGACTTAATGGTGCGTTTCTTAGAAGTAATCACCTGCTTCAATACACGAAAATACTCGGATTCATCGATATTTTCGAGTGCAGAATCAATAGCACTATTGGGCAGATGTTTGGCTTGCAATCCTGCACGCAGTTTCATACGCCCCCAGCCTTGATACAGCAGTTTATCATGCACAAACGCATTACAATAGCGTTGCTCATCCACAAAGCGATGAGATTGTAGATGCGCAAGAATCTCATCCGTCTGCTCGGCAGTAGCACCCCACTGTTGCAGTTTAATACGCACCTCACTGCAACAGTGTTCTGCCATAGCACAATAGGCCTCCGCCTTAGCGCGTAATTGCTCCAAAGACCATTCGTGGTTTGCCATACATATCGTTTTTTAGTTGAATATCGGTGTATCCCATCTGCTCCATCATTGCACATACTTCGTTGCCATATGCTTCGTTGATTTCGAAAAACATATTAAGAGGCGATGAGGCGATGAGGCGATGAGGCAAGGGAAGCTATTTGTCGATAGAAAAGCAGCGGATCGGTGTCGGGCACAAAGAGTGCCGAATGGGGTTCATAGTCCAATACGCGCGCATCCATATCTTTCTTCTCGCTATTGCAGATATAAGGAGGATTGCTGACAATAATGTCGGCAACGGGCAATGAACTATTGGCGATGGGTGAAAGGATGTCGGCTTGCAGCCAATTGACTTCTACCTTGTTGCGTGTCGCATTTTCTTTTGCCACCGCCAATGCGTCCTCGCTGATGTCTAACCCCGTGACCTGCCAATGGGGGGCTGCTTTCTTCAACGCGATAGCTATGCAACCGCTACCTGTACCTATATCCAACACTCTCAGCGGTTTATCTCTATCCGCCACCTGCAATACCCAGTCAACCAATTCCGCTGTTTCTGGGCGGGGAATAAGAGTAGCAGGTGTAACACGCAAGTCAAGACCCATCCATTCAGTATGACCAAAAATGTATTGTATAGGTTCGTGCGCACGAAGTTTTTGCAAAATAATTTCCATATTTGAAATATTTTGCGTATCTTTGCAGTCGGTTAGGATTTGCGTGCGGGTCATGCCAGTGGATTCTTCGATAATCCAATATGCCAATTCACGCAATTCTTCCTCAGGATAGAATCCTCGTAACTCAGAAATAATATAGTTAGTCAGTTGTTTCACGCTGCAAAGGTACGAAAAAAAATGGAAAGTGCAAAATTATATATCAATCGTTGTTTACAATTAGCACGATTAGGCGAGTATTACGTAGCACCTAACCCCATGGTAGGGGCCGTATTGGTGCACCATACCGCCCAGGGCGACAAGATTCTCGGCGAAGGTTGGCATATGCAATATGGAGGTCCACATGCGGAACCCAACTGCATACACAATGCAGAAAAAGCACACCCAGAAGGGATTGATTACAAGCAATGTACATTATACGTCAGTTTAGAACCTTGTAGCCACTATGGCAAAACGCCCCCATGCGCAGAACTGATTATCCGTAAAGGTATAGGACGGGTGGTCATTGGCACATTAGACCCTAATCCCAAAGTGGCAGGTCGCGGCGTGAGAATGATGCAAGAGGCAGGCATAGAGGTGATAGTAGGTGTATTGGAGGCCGAATGTCGCAAACTTAACAAACGCTTCTTCTGCCTACAAGAGAAACATCGACCCTACATCATCCTAAAATGGGCACAAACAGCCGATGGGTATATAGATAGGCGAAGAGGCGATGAGGCAATGAGGCGAAGGGGTGATGAGGTGGGAAAACCATTGGTGATTTCCACGCCACTGACCAAACAATTGGTACATCAGCAACGTGCTGAGAACATGGCGATTATGGTAGGCACACGCACTGTTTTATTAGACAATCCCCGATTGCTAACCACCCATTGGGCTGGGCGAAATCCGATACGTATCACGTTGGATAGACATGGTGTATTGCCCAAAGAAAGCAGGATTTTTTCAGATGAAGCACCCACCATCGTATATCGCGAAAACACCGATTGGCACTATATTTGTACCGACTTGGCGGAACGAAACATCCACTCTGTATTGGTTGAAGGCGGTGCAATGCTATTGCAACATATTCTAGATAGCGGGATTTATGATGAAGTACATATCGAGGTCAGTAGTCAAAAATTGTGTACTGATAGTGGGCATCAAACAGCAGAAAACAAAAAGATACAGGGTGTAAAAGCTCCTATCTACACACCAACCACACAACCAGAGGTTGTGGATAATCAGCAAATTTATATCGAAAGATTTGGAAATATGTAATTTTTTTTGTACCTTTGCCGATTGAATAGATTTTTAGTGCGATATGAAGAAAGCATTTGTATGGATTATAAGCATCGTATTGCTAAATAGTTGTACACTATTCGAGCAAAAACGCTATAGTGGTGCATTGGTTGAATGCAGGGGGCAAATCATTACCCATGCTGAAATAGAGCAACTTACGGCTGGTTTATCAACCGAAGATAGCGCACGCGTGGCAGAACGATATATCCACCAATGGGCGATAGATATACTTACATACGATAGAGCCAAAGATAAACCTAACAAGGCTATTGAGCATTTGGTAGAGGATTATCGGCGTTCATTGTATATTCATGAATATGAGCAACGACTTATTGCTCAACGAATGCCACATGAAGTAGAAGATACTCTCGTAAAGGCATTTTACGAAACGCATAATAGCCACTTCATCCTGCGAGAAACGATATTACAAGGTGTTCTCCTCGTTATCCCGAATGAAGCACCGAACATGGAACTTCTTCGCAAAAAAATTCAAAATCCTTTTGACGAAGAAAATATAGAATGGATTGAAAAATTCGCCTATCAGTATGCTACTGGATACGAGTTGTTTACCGAAGATTGGAAAACTATCAATCAAATATTACTCCGTATGCCATTTCAGACGGATGACCTTGATAAACAGTTAAAACATAAGCAACAAATCGAACTACAAGATTCAACAAACACCTATTTGCTGCAAATCACAGCGATGCATCAATCTGGACAAAAAATGCCATTGGATTATGCGCGTCCAGAAATCAAGAAAATTATTTTATCACAACGCCAAGTGGAATTTCTCCACAACGAACAAGAAGCATTATACAACAAGGCTATTAAAGAAGGACAACTAAAACGATATGAAGAGTAAATTGTGTGTGCTTCTGCTACTTCTTTCCTCGTGGGTAGCAGCACAAGATAACATCATTGACGAGGTTATATGGGTTGTAGGTGACGAAGCTATTTTACGTAGCGAAGTGGAAGAAGAACGCCTTCGTGCACAATATGAAGGTCAGCCTATTTCTGGAGACCCATATTGCGTTATTCCAGAGCAATTAGCAGTACAAAAACTATTTTTGCACCAAGCGGAATTAGACTCCATTGAGGCCAACGAATCTTCCGTTAGTCATCAAGTAGATATGCGTATGGATTACTATATCTCGCAAATTGGTAGCAAAGAAAAAATGGAAGAATACTTCCGTAAAACCAGCTCCGAAATCCGAGAGGAAATGATGACCGTAGTACGCAATCAAATGATTATTCAACAGATGCAGAGCAAACTAACCGAAAACATTGATCCTACACCTGCTGAAGTACGACGATACTACAATTCATTGAGCAACGACTCGTTGCCAATGGTACCTGCACAAGTAGAAGTACAGATATTGAGTTTTGAGCCTCCTGTTCCTATAGAAGAAACGGAACGTATCAAGTCACAACTTCGTGAGTTCACAGAACGTATTACAAGTGGCAATGCTGACTTTGGTATGTTGGCTCGTCTTTATTCTGAAGATACTGAATCGGCTAAACGAGGGGGTGAATTAGGCTTTGTAGGAAAAGGACAATTGGTGAGCGAATTCTCGGAAGTTGCATTTAACCTTACCGACCCTAAACGTGTGTCACGCATCGTACAAACAGAGTATGGTTATCACATCATTCAACTTATCGAGAAAAAAGGTGATCGAATCAATTGTCGCCATATCTTACTTAAACCACGTGTATCATATGAAGACAAAACAAATGCCATCGCACGTTTAGATTCAATCAGAACACTAATCCTGTCAGATAGTCTATCGTTTGAGCACGCAGTAGCTCGCTATTCACAAGATAAATCTACTGTCATGAGCGGAGGTCTAATGACAAATGCAAATTCAGGAGCTAGCAAGTTCGAATATCAAGAACTCCCCCCTGAAATAGCTCGACAAATATATTCTATGAGCGAAGGAGATATTAGCACACCATTCACCATGATGGATCGAGCAAAAAACAAAGAAGTATGTGCCATTGTTCGATTAAAAAGCAAACGCGAAGCACACAAAGCAAACCTGACAGATGATTTTCAAATCATCCGCAATATGCTCACGCAAAAGAAAAGTGCTGAGACAATTCAAGAATGGATAGCCAACAAACAAAAAGAAATCTATGTAAATATCGATCCTGCATGGCGTGGATGCGATTTCCAATATCCTAACTGGGTGCATTAGAAAAGGGGAAACGGAAAAGTGAGAATACATAAGAGATACATATTAACGATATTGATGCTATTGGCTATTGGCAATGGTCTTTGTACTATAGTAGCACAAGATACCACAAAAGTCTCTTTGGTTTTCTTGGAACACTCCGAAACGCTATCGTTTGACGAACAACGCCTACCCGATGCACAGATTCTACGCGGCAACGTGCGCTTTCGCCACGACTCAGTATTGATGTTTTGTGATTCAGCATATTTCTTTGAAAAAGAGAACTCACTACACGCTTTTGGTCATGTGCATATGCTACAAGGAGATACCTTAGAAGGATTTGGTGATGTCCTCTTCTATAATGGTAATACCAAAATTGCTCGTTTGCGCCATAAAGTGCGTCTTATTCACCAGAAAACCACATTGACCACCGACAGTCTCAACTACGACCGCAAACGCAACATAGCATACTATTTTTCTGGAGGTATGATTGAGGATAGTCTCAACACACTCACATCTCATTGGGGACAATACACACCAGACAACCATCAGGCTATATTCCGCTCTGATGTAAAACTCATCAATCCGAAGTTCATATTAACCGCTGATACATTGGGATATAACACAGAAAGTTATCAGTCGGATTTAGTCGGACCAACCACTATCCTCTATGAGGAAGAAACCACAATACTTTCCACCAACGGTTGGTACAACACCAAATCCGAACTATCGATGCTATTAGATCGTTCGCAAGTTATACATGTTGATGGGATGACCCTTACTGGCGATACAATATACTACGACAAAGCACAAGGATATGGCAAATGTATTGGTAATATTGAGTCTGTAGATTCTACCCATTCCATGACACTATATGGGCACAAAGCTGAGATGTGGGAGAGTAACAACCGTGCATACGTTACAGATAGTGCCATGTTGCTGGATTGGTCTGATTCTACTACTTATACGTACATGCATGCCGATAGTCTTTGGACAGAAGAAATACCATATCAGATATATACTTTGGCTGAACGCGATAGCATACTCATTGATTCGATACTCACAGCACAACAACCAGATACCATCTGGTCAGACACCACTTACCAACAGCTACGCGCCTATCGCAATGTACGTATTTATCGCAGTGATTTGCAGGCCGTTTGCGATTCTGCACGTTATCATGGCCGTGATTCCATTATCACATTATTTGGCATGCCTATCTGTTGGAACGAAGAAAACCAAATATCCGCTGACCAAATAGATATCTATATCAAAAATGAGGATATTGACTACCTCTATGGGCAGGGTAATGCCATTGCTATTATGCAAGATGGTATCAATGAATTCAATCAAATGGCAGGAAAAGAAATGTATGCTTACGTACGTGATGGCGATGTATATTTGGTGGATGTACGTGGCAACGCAGAAACTGTCTTCTACCCTCAAGAAGATGACGGAACATATATGGGCGTGAATCGAACACAAAGTAGCTTTGTAAAAGTATTTCTAACCAACCGACAAATTGATTATGTGGTATTTACTACAGCCACAACAGGGGTGATGATTCCATTAGACCAAGCTCTGGATACAGAAAAACAACTGACATCTTTCTTCTGGGCAGAAGCAGAAAGACCACATACTCCCGAAGATATATTCTCCCACCCAGAACGTACTACACGCCCTGTGGCAGGTGCAATATCAGCAGCTGCTGATGAAGAAGATGAGGAAGAAATAGAAAATAGTAGTAGCAGAAAACGAAATAATAGATAAATAACATGAATATGAAAAAAATATTTTTAATGATAGTGTTAGTATGGAGCGGCATCCTACTGACAAAAGCAGAGAATAAACAGTTTTTTGGTGTACAAATCGGCTATACCCAACCCGTTACACGACTTAATTTACCTGTCTCTGGCAAAGAAAAGGAATTAACACCTACCATATACAACGGATTCAAAGTGGGTGTGGTTTACGATGCAACCATCGTAGCTGGATTCGGATATTCGATAGGATTAAACTATACTTTTGGTGCCAATGAATCTGAATGGAAACAGACAGGAATAGCCTATTTCCCTCGTGAGAAAACGCAAGAGGTATATCACCAATTGGAGATCCCTGTTGATTGGCAATACAAGTTCGAAATAGCCAAGCGCACATGGTTAATGCTATACACCGGTCCTACCTTACAATGTGGATTGGCCTTCCAAAACCACACTTTCAAACAACGCCTTGCCAATGCTGAACCAACTATTGAAACAGTGGATCGATATACTATGGATAATAATTTTGCACTCCAACGTATCAACGTCACATGGGGTGTGGGTGCTGGTATCCAATACGAACGATATTTTGTGCGTGGAGGCTACGACTTTGGTATCATCAATCCATACAAAGCTAAGTCGTTCCATGTAACTGATGTTTACAATCCATACACCCGTGGCAGATTCGACCAATGGCAAATTAAATTAGGTATCTACCTTTGGGAACTCTAACCTAATACACCATACACCCACTATACACCAACCAATGATTCCACGCGAAACCATCGATCGAATTTTCTCCGCAGCTCGCATTGAAGATGTGGTAGGAGACTATGTGTCACTCAAAAAACGCGGTGCCAATCTCATTGGTCTATGTCCTTTCCATGATGAAAAGACGGGTTCTTTCACCGTATCACCCAGCAAAGGAATATATAAGTGTTTTGGTTGTGGCAAGGCTGGGCACTCTGTGGGATTCGTTATGGAGATTGAGCAGTGCTCCTATGTGGAAGCCTTGCGCCAACTCGCCAAGAAATACCATATTGAAATTGAAGAACGCGAACTCACAGCGGAGGAAAAGCAAAAGCAAGATGACCGCGAATCCATGTTCGTAGTTAATGATTTCGCCAATAAGTGGTTTCAGGAGCAATTGTGGGAAACTCAAGAAGGTAAGGCAGTAGCAATGAGTTATCTCCGTCAACGTGGTTTGCGAGAAGATACAATTCGTAAGTTCCAGATAGGCTATTCACCAGAAAAATCTACATTGTGGTCTGTAGCAAAAACTAAAGGTTTTCAAGAGAAGTACCTTCTTAATGACTCGGAAAATCCGCCCTATATTGGCACAGGTGTTTGTGGCAAAAGCGAGAATGGCAAACTATACGACCGTTTTCGCGGGCGAGTGATGTTCCCTTTTCTATCGGTTAGTGGCAAAGTAGTGGGATTCTCTGGCAGACTGATGGTGAAGAACGATAAAGTGGGTAAGTATGTCAATTCACCCACTTCGCTCATCTACGAGAAACATAACGAACTTTTCGGACTGTACCAAGCTAAGCAATCTATTTCTAAAAGCAATAGTTGCTACCTTGTAGAAGGTCAGATGGATGTTATTCAACTGGTGCAATCGGGCATTGAGAATGTAGTAGCATCAGGCGGTACGGCACTTACCATCAACCAAATACGGCTCATTCACCGCTTTACCGAGAACATTACCCTACTCTATGATGGCGACAAAGCAGGTATCAAAGCGGCATTACGCGGTATTGATATGATGCTCGAAGAAGGACTCAATGTGCGCATTATTCTACTGCCCGAAGGAGAAGATCCAGATAGTTTTGCAAAAAGTAGAAACGCCTCCGACTTACAAACCTTCTTGGATAACAACCACCAAGATTTCATTCGTTTCAAAACAAAGCTCTTGAGCGAAGAAGCACAGAATGATCCAACAAAACGTTCGGAAATGATTCTGCAAATTGTTCGTTCTATAGCCATTATTCCGGATATCATCAAACGACAAGTTTACATCAAGGATACGGCAGCATTACTCTCCATGCCAGAAGATGTTTTAACTAGAAAAGTTGTCGAAATTCGTAGAAAAGAAGCAGAAGAACGCAAAAAACGCAAAGAAACAGAACAACGACAAAGCACCGAAACAACCACAGAAGATACTACTCAACCACTATCAAACGACCCAAATATTTCTGCCACCGCAACGAATCCTCTCACCCACAAAGAACGAAACATACAGAATCTCATACAAGTGATTATACGATATGGTGAGAAAACAATATATCAAACAACTGAAGGCAGGACAATCTGTGCTGGTGAGTATATTATTCAAGAAATACAAAGTGATCATATCGAAATAACAAATCCTTTATACCAACGTGTTATAGAGGAATTTACAACTCATTACAAACAAGCCGATTTCATTTCATCCGTATTCTTCCGATATCATCCTAATATGGAAATTAGCCAGTTAGCCGTGAATATGATTGCGGATAAATATCAACTTAGCCGTATTTATAGCAGAAAAGCTATTTCTGAGAATGTGATACAAGAGGTACAACAAAATGAAACTGACATATTACCAGAACTGATACAACGTCTCCTTCTGGAATTAAAATATACCGTCATTGACGAACGTATTGATTCCATGCAAGCCATGTTAAAAGATGCGCAACAACGTGGTGATTGGAAACTAATCAACACTATTATCGAGCAGCAACCGAAGCTTCTGGAACTTCGCAGTCAACTTTGTCGCGCACTCGGCAATCGTGTCATCGTCCGCTAACCCTGCCTTTACACTTCACACCATACACTACACACCAATTATGCTCTTCGATTCTATCGTATATGGTCCTATCCGTTCGCGCCGTTTGGGTGTTTCGTTGGGAATGAATCTCATGCCTACCACAGCCAAACTATGCACGTTTGACTGCGTGTATTGCGAGTGTGGTTGGAATCAGCCCATCACGCATCCCACATTGCCCACACGCGAACAGGTACGTGAGGCACTATACACTAAACTATCAACACTACATTCACAACTAGACGTCATCACTTTCAGTGGCAACGGCGAGCCAACGCTGCACCCCGATTTCTTGGGAATTATTCATGATACTTGTGCTCTGCGCGATCAATATTGTCCGCAGGCAAAAATATCTGTGCTCAGCAACTCTACCCAATTAGGAAGAAAAGACGTGGTAGAAGCACTTCAATTATGCGACAATCGTATATTGAAGTTAGATTCGGCTATTGACACTACCATGCGCCTGATTGACAAACCCATCAATCCCAATCTAACCGTAGAGCAGATTGCACAGTGGCTCACACTTTTTAATGGCGATTTCACGTTGCAAACCTGTTTCCTTCGTGGCGAATATAATGGGCAGATAATAGATAACACCACCCCCGATGAACTATCTGCATGGTACAATATGGTGGATCGTTTGCGCCCGAAACAGGTAATGATCTATGTCATTGACCGTGCTACACCTCTACCAACATTATCCAAAGTGCCTGCTGCGGAGATGGATGCCATCGCTGCTCCTCTACGAAAAAAAGGTATAGATGTTATTGTCAGCGCATGAAAATCTTGATTGCACCACTCAACTGGGGACTAGGGCATGCCACTCGTTGTGTCCCTCTAATTCGCCAATACCTTGCGGCAGGCGATGAAGTGGTGTTGGGTGGAGATGGTGAGAGTATTCTGTTGCTTCGCCAGACCTTTCCTGATTTGCGTGTGATTGATCTACCCTCATTGGAACTTCGTTATACCGACAATGCCCAGCAACGTGGTTTTTATCTGCGCGCCATTCCCGCACTCATTCGTTTTACCATAGCCGACCACTATTATCTTCGCCAACAGTTAGCAATAGAGCACTTCGATATGGTAGTTTCCGATAATCGATTCGGACTCTTCACGCGCCAGACGCGCTGCGTGTATATGACACACCAACTCTATGTGCAACTGCCCAAGCGATTACGAATATTCCAACCCCTCGCGCGCGCATTGCACGCGTGCATCTATAGAAGGTATCACGAGGTATGGGTACCCGATTATGCCGACCCTGTGAATAATCTGGCAGGTGCATTGGCACATGGTCATCGTTTTGACCAGCAGGCAACATACATCGGTCCACTATCGCGGTTTAGAAATCAGGAATCGGAAATCGGAAATCGGAAGTTGGGCTATGCTATCCTTGCTATTCTCTCAGGTTTAGAACCACAGCGTACATATTTCGAACAGGAGCTTGTCAATCGCTTCAAGGAAAGCAACGAATCAATCTTAATCGTGCGAGGCAAAATAGGTGGTCCTATGACTACCACACAAGTTGGGTCCGTCACCCTAATCCCCCATATGCAGGATAGAGAATTATTGCCACTTATGCAACAAGCAAAAAAAATAATCGTGCGTAGTGGCTACAGCACGATTATGGATTTATCGGTATTGGGGTTACTCCACAAAGCAGAATTTCACCCTACTCCTGGGCAAAGCGAACAAGAATATTTAGCATGCTACCATAAAAAACTACCCTCTCACAAGGGTAGTTAATTCGATTATATACGGTTTCTCATTAATCTTCATTCTTTAGGTACTCATCCATTGCTTGTGCCGCCTTGCGTCCATCTGACATAGCAAGGATTACAGTCGCGCCACCACGCACAATATCGCCACCGGCGAAAAGCATTGGCAATGACGACTGCATTTGGTCATTGACTACAATCGTACCTTTCTTCGAGATTTCTAATCCTGCCACCGTTGATGGAATCAATGGGTTAGGGCTCACACCTACACTCACGATTACCAGATCCACAGGCAGCGTCACCGTCTTTCCTTCTACAGCCACTGGACTTCTGCGCCCCGACTCATCAGGCTCGCCCAAAGTCATTACTTGCAGTACGGCTTCTGCTACGCGCCCCTGTTCGTTGGCGTGATACTCAATAGGATTATGCAAGGTCATAAACTCTACACCCTCTTCTTTGGCATGGCGTACCTCCTCTATGCGCGCAGGCATCTCCTCTTCGCTACGGCGATACACGATGATAGCACGCTCTGCACCCAATCGTTTGGCTGTACGCACCGCATCCATAGCGGTATTTCCACCACCCACCACCATCACTGTTTTTGCACGAAGCAATGGGGTATCGTTGTCTTGGGTGGCTGCGCCCATGAGGTTCACGCGAGTTAGATATTCGTTGCAAGACATCACACCATTAAGGTTTTCGCCAGGGATATTCATGAAACGTGGCAATCCCGCGCCACTTCCTACAAAGATACCTTTGAATGCTTGTGCTTGTAAGTCTTCTATAGTCAGTGTCTTACCGATAATCGTATCACATTGGAAGGTTACGCCCAGTCGGCGCAAACCATCAATCTCGCGGTCAACTACCGCGTTAGGCAAACGGAATTCTGGAATACCATAGCGTAATACACCACCCACTTCGTGTAGGGCTTCAAAGACCGTCACTTGGTAGCCCAGTTTAGCCATATCGCCTGCAAAAGCCAATCCCGCAGGACCACTACCTACCACCGCTATTTTATTCGCTTCGCTCACATTAACGGCTTCGCGTTGGTGGTTTGCCTCGCTCACGTTGGTGAATGAAGCGTTAGCAGCAGTATAATCCGCTACAAAACGTTCCAGATAACCAATAGCCACAGGTTCGTGTCCCATCTTCAAGTGGATACATTGTGCTTCGCATTGTTTCTCTTGCGGGCACACACGTCCGCATACAGCGGGCAACGTGCTGCTCTGTTGAATCACTTCCGCAGCACCCACAATATTGCCTACTTCTACTTGCTTGATAAAACCAGGTATATTGATATTCACAGGACACCCCTGCACGCAGGTTGGGTTTTTGCAATCTAAGCAGCGATGTGCCTCTGTGATGGCTTGCTCAAAGGTCAAACCTTGATTCACCTCTTTGTATAGCGATTGCACGCGTACCTCAGGTGCCAGTTCTGGCATCTTCACCCGTGGTATAGCCACGCGCTCTTTGGCCTTGAGGTTCGCTTCGCTCACGTTGATGGTTAACGCGTTATTGGCTTCACGTTGGCGGTTCGCTTCGCTCACGTTGATGGCTGAAGCGTTATCATTTGAATCGTTGGTAGTAGAATCGTGGTGTTGATATACTTCGTAGGCATTTTTCTCTTCTGAGGTATATTGGCGAAGGCGGGAGAGCATCTCATCAAAATCCACTGCATGGGCATCAAACTCAGGACCGTCCACGCAAACGAATTTTGTTTTGCCACCCACCGTCACGCGGCACGCGCCGCACATACCTGTTCCGTCCACCATGATGGTGTTGAGACTAGCTTCGGTAGGAATATCGTATTTCTTGGTGGTTAGTGCCACAAACTTCATCATGATAGCAGGACCGATAGTGATACATTTGTCCACTTTCTCGCGTTGTATCACTTGCTCCACGCCCATAGTTACCAAGCCCTTCTGACCCAACGAGCCGTCATCGGTCATGATAATCATTTCATCCGACACCGTAGCCAACTGCTCGCGCAGAATGATTAATTCCGCGGTGCGTGCTGCCAGTACGGTGATAACACGGTTGCCTGCTTGCTTGAGTGCGCGTGCGATAGGTAACATGGGTGCTGCACCTACGCCACCGCAGGCGCAAACTACTGTGCCGAACTGTTTGATGGTAGTGGCTTTGCCTAATGGTCCGACCAAGTTCGCCACTTCATCGCCTGGCTCCAGTGCCACTAGTTTGGAACTACTCACACCCATGCGTTGCACCACCAATGTTATGGTGCCGCGTTCGATGTCGGCATCAGCAATAGTGAGTGGCATACGCTCGCTGTGTTCATCCACGCGTACCATCACAAAGTGACCTGCGCGACGGCTACGCGCAATCAGCGGGGCTTCTAAGACAAGCTCCGCCACGTTTTCCGAGAAGAAACGTTTAGAAATAATCTTTGCCATACTTCCTGCCTTTAACCTCTGACCTCATCTCTTTCCCCATTGAGGGGAGGGGTTGTTAGGGGGCTTTTAAAAATACTTTACTTCCTCGCCCATAATGCTACTGAGCAGGTTATTGGCAAGGCGACTTGCGCCAAAGCGGAAAGACTGATTATTGAGCCATTCCTCGCCCAAAATCTCTTTGACCAACGTATAGTGTTGTACAGCCTCGTCGGTAGTGCTGACACCACCAGCGGGTTTATAACATACTTTCTGCCCCGTTTTCGCGTGCCAATCTTTGATAGCATGGCACATGATATATGTGGCTTCGGGTGTAGCATTCACAGCTATTTTGCCTGTAGATGTCTTAATAAAATCGGCACCTGCAGCCATTGCCAAGATACTGGCTTTGTAGATATTCTCTGCTGTTTTCAGTGCGCCTGTTTCGAGGATTACTTTCAGGTGTGCATCTCGAATAGTAGCTTTAATTTCGGATATCTCGTCATACACCTCTTGGTAGTTACCTTCGAGGAATTTGCCTATAGAGATTACGATGTCAATCTCCGTAGCACCCGCAGCTACAGCCATAGCTGCTTCTGCCACTTTTACCTCGATAAAGGTTTGTGATGCAGGGAATCCCGCAGCCACAGCGGCAATACCGATAGGTTCGGTCAGTACGTCGCGCGCTGTTTCTACCAAAGCGGGATAAACGCACATCGCAGCCACGTTGGGCACACCTGGGAAGTGTCCTTCAAAATCATTCACGCGTTCAGCCATTTGAGCCACCTTAGCAGTCGTGTCATCACCATTGAGCGTGGTAAGGTCAATCTGATTCAAACATTGCATCCACACTTCGCGTGTGTTGTTTTCTGCCATATGTTTGGCTAGTATGTCTGCAGTATTTTTCTTCACCAACTCATCAGTTAGTGTACAAGCATATTCTGTAAATAGAGATTCAAACTTATCCATTTTCTTATCTAGTTTATTGTTAAACACTTGACTTATTCTTTTACCTCAGGTAAACGACCAATGATTGTTTCATTACCGCGAACGGCTTCACCTACAGTCACAAAAATCTCTGTATCCAATGGCAGATACATATCTACACGTGAGCCAAACTTGATAAATCCCAGATGCTCATTACGTTGCGCATGATGACCAGCTTTAGCATAGGTCACTATACGGCGCGCCATAGCACCCGCGATTTGGCGAACTGCAATCTGAATTTTTGATGCCGTTTCGATGACTACCAACGAACGCTCATTCTCTGTACTCGATTTGGGCAGCCACGCTCCCTGATGACGACCATCTTGATGCTCCGATAGCAATACGTTTCCCTCTATTGGGTACCAATTCGCATGCACATTCAGTGGCGACATAAAGATGCTTACCTGCAAACGCTTTTCATGAAAATACTCATGCTCCTCCGTAGGCTCAATAACTACCACTCTGCCATCTGCGGGCGCAATCAAGAAATTTTCATCGGTTACCTCTACCAAGCGCATCGGATTACGAAAGAAATAAGTAACAAAAATCAGCAAAGTAGCACTCAATATCAAGCAAATAGCAAATATCCAATTCGACACATACAAAAATAGCAATACGTTAATAATAAATATCAGTGTCACCAATGTAAAGATAATCCCATACCCCTCTCGATGAATTCGAGGGTGCCTTTTTTTTCTTTTTTTGTGTCCCATAGTAATTAATTTACCCAGTTATGATAAGGTACCTGACATAGCATATCCACTGCCTGGTCTAGTCCCTCTTGTAATTTCTTTTCGAACATCATGCGGAACATCATCGGAATATCCGCCTTTATTGTCAATTTTATACGTGTATCTTGCTCCGCCACTTGCTTGAGTTGAATCCAAAAAAACACATCCATTGGTATATTTTCTACACCAAACTTAATGGTCTTGAACTCCTCTTTCTCCACGATACGCACCACAAATTTCTGTGCCAAACCATTCACTTGAATACGCACAAAATCTGTGCTTATCTCTATGTCTTTCACTTTGTCTTTAGGTATTGCATCTTCAAAACGTTTAAGATTTTCTAGATTGCTCAATACACCAAAAACGACCTCATCATTGCATAAAATCTGCCCTATTTTGCTTTCGTATTTCGTTCCTGCCATAATCACTTCTTCCAGTTCTCTGGATCTTTTTGCCATTCTTGTATTGTTTCACCTTGCTCTTCGCTGATAATGTCCATGGCTTTGGCATGACGTAATACAGATTCAAAATCCGTAATGGCCGTTAGTGTCACGTCTACATTCCTCAGTTTCTCATGCGTTTCAGGGAAACCATAATCAAATATGCTCACGACGCCCAGTACTTCACAACCATTATTGCGAATTGCTTCAATCACTTTCAGACAATTTTCTCCTGTATTCACCTGATTCTCAACAATCACCACGCTCTGACGAGGACGTAAATCACCCTCAATTTGATTTTCTAAACCATGATCTTTAGGAGTAGGGTGCACATATATAAAAGGCAAACTCAACTGCTCTGCCACCAACACGCCATGCGCAATAGCATTCATAGCTATTCCTGCTACCACATCGGCATCTGGATACATTTCCGCTATCACACGCGCAATCTCTAATCGAATAAAATCGCGCATCTTGGGATAAGACAAAATCTTTCGATCATCACAATACATCGGTGCACTCCAACCATTGCCCCATACAAACGGGTTTCTAGGCTGAAACTTGATCACTTTTAATTGAAGCAATCTGACGGCGGTTATTTGTTTCAAAATTTTCATATATTCAAACAATTAAATATAAAAATCGGGCAAAATTACAATTTTTTTTTGATATATGCAATATTGCATGTTTTTTTTTGCAGAATAATCCACAAGATAAGCTATTATCTTTTACTCAACAACACAATAGTACCATTATAACGCAAAAAAATGAGTCTAAAGTTTGCATATTTAAGAAAAATGTAGTAATTTTGCGGCTGATTGGTTTTCTTTGGGCTAATTAGTAGTAATTAAAGCCTTGTGAAAACAACAAATGATACTGAAGTATGATATACAAACTGATTTTTTCCTGCGATGAGATTGATGATTTCCGTCGCGTGTTTGAAGCTGATAGCGATGCCACATTTCTCGAATTGCACCAAGCAATTCTCCAGAGTGCAGGCTACCCTGACGATCAGATGACTTCTTTCTATATGTGCAACGAGCGCTGGGAGAAAGGCCAAGAAGTTACATTAGTGGAGATGGGGAGCAACTTTGAATACGACAATATGGTCATGGAATCTACCCGCTTGAGCGAACTCTTGGAAGAGCGTGGTCAACGCATGATTTACGTATTCGACCCTATGTTTGAGCGCTATTTCTTTGGGTGTTTATCCGAGATTCTTCCTGGTATATGCACAGGTGTGACGTGCACCGAAAAGAAGGGCAATGCGCCACAGCAACTACAAACAGAGGACTCCGTGGCTACGAGCAAGACCAACAACGATTGGGAGATTGATGATGATTTCTATGGCGATAGTCAATACGATGATGGCGACTTGGATTTAGACGGTTTCCAAGACCTGAGTTTCGACGACGGGTCAATGTTCTGATACTCAACAGCTACACTTTCGCTGGTTAGATACGTAAGGATGTGAAAAAACTCATCGTTGTCATAGGTGCCACCGGAGTGGGCAAGACTACTCGTGCAATTGAAATTGCCCAGCAATACCGTTGCCCCATCATCAGCGCTGATTCTCGCCAAATCTACCGTGATCTGCCTATCGGTACCGCAGCCCCTACGACACAAGAGCAGACACAAGTCAAACACTACATGGTGGGTTTCTTGGGCTTGACCGAAACCTATAATGCAGGACAATTTGCCCGCGAATGTGAAGCATTACTCGCCCAACTCTTTCTCACCTACGAGATTGTTGTCATGGTTGGAGGAAGCATGATGTACGTAGATGCACTATGCCACGGACTCGATGAGATGCCATCAGTGCCCGATAGCATTCGCCAAAATGTGCGTAACGAGTACCAGCAAAAAGGACTATCCTGGTTGCAAGAACAGGTTCAGCAAGCAGATCCCAGTTATTGGAACGAGGTGGACCAGCAAAACCCACAACGTCTCATGCATTGCTTAGAGATTTGTCTCGCATGTGGACAACCATATTCCTCTTTTCGCAAAAAAGGCAAACCCAATCACACTGCCAACCGAAGCGATTTCAGTATCGAATATGTGATGGTTGAACGCCCCAGAGAAGAGTTATACCAGCGCATCAACCAGCGCGTGGACCAGATGATAAAAAACGGATTGCTGCAAGAAGCAAAAGCTGCTTTCCAGCAATTAAACATACCACTTGACCCCACCATTCAGTTCGACTATACCACCCTGCCCAATAGTGTCAATACGGTGGGATATAAAGAACTACTTCGGTATTTCCGACAAGAGTGGACACTGGATAAAGCGATTGAAATGATCAAACAAAACTCACGCCACTATGCCAAACGACAAATGACGTGGTGGAGAAACAAAAAATAAGATTATGAACAAATACATGATGATATGTTTTGCATTAGCAATCATGATTGTCGGATGCAAAAAAGTAGAGGTAGATTTCACATTTTCACCTACAGAGCCAAAAGCTGGTCAATTAGTGAAATTTAGCAATCATAGTAGTGAAGGAGAGGATTGGAGTTGGGATTTTGGGGATAAAACAAATAGCGTACTCAAAAATCCGCATCATACCTTCACCAAGCCAGGAACATACACCGTCACTCTTATGGTGGATAGTGCCAAGTACAACACATATAGCCGCACCATTACGGTATATGATACCGTCCCCTCTTTTGTGGCTTCTACCGACTCTATTTGTCATTATACCGATGTCGTATTAACGGCAAACGTATATAATCCTTATGGCTATAAACTCACTTACGCATGGGATTTGCCCGAAAATTGTGTCATCACATCGGGTACACTCACCGATAAAGTGATTATTGTATATTTCAAGGAATATAGCAAAAAAACTACCGACAGTATATCCATCGGTATTCATATCACACAAAATGGCAAGGACTATCATCGTACACGCAATTTCCATGTGCACAAAACGATATCCCCCTCCATCCTTATGATGCTGAAAGATTATACCATCCGACGCCAGCACCTAATCCATGGTTACTTAGAAGATCCTATCATGGGTGATGGAGAAGATGTGCATATGATTGAACTCGCAACTGACACTATTGTCACCTTTAACGACTCTACGTTCTACGCTAGCCAAATGGGGGATATATTCCCTGACCAATCAATCAATCGCCTACAACTGGATGCTATGGCTCAAAAATGGTATATTACCACACCTGAAGGTTTGTTCGTAGCTAACTTCAACGGACAAAATATCACATCTATTGACTCCGAAGCTTCTGGCGCTATCCACGTAGATGCTTACCGCAATATGATTTATTGGGCTACTCCATCTGGACTCAAAGCAATGCCTCTTATCAAAAGCAAAAACAATCAATTCTCTACTACTCCAATATTGTATAACTCTATTAGCGATATTGACCGCATCGTAGTCAATAATAATTACAGATAATCATGCAGCCCCAATATATTTTTGAGACGAGTTGGGAAGTGTGCAATCGTGTAGGCGGTATTTATGCCGTTCTCTCTACGCGTGCCGCTTCTATGCAAGCAGAACACAAAGATAAAGTAGTATTTTTCGGTCCCGATTTCGGGGACCATTCCAATCTCACTTTCAAAGAGAGCAAGACCGTTCTCAAAGGTTGGCGTCCTAAAGGTGTGCGGGTAGGTCGTTGGCAAGTGCCCGGCAACCCTATTGCAGTGCTCCTCAAGTGGGATGAACTGTGGGCGGAGAAAGACCAAATCTTCGGTCATATGTGGGAGAAGTATGGCGTGCAGAGCCATGCTGCCTACGGCGATTATGATGAGAGTTGCCTCTTTGCTTATGCGGTCGGACAAGTGGCAGAGAGTTTGTATCGCCATCTTGATATGCCTACCACCGTGATGCATTGCAATGAATGGCAAACGGCATTCACTATCCTTTACTTGCGCGAGCATTGTCCTGCTATCGGTACGCTCTTTACCACCCATGCCACCAGTATTGGTCGTAGTATCGCAGGCAATGGCAAACCGCTATATGATTGCTTCGATGGTTTCCATGGCGATCAGATGGCGCAGGAGCTGAATATGGTCAGCAAACACTCCGCCGAGAAGAAAGCAGCGCACTATGCCGACTGCTTCACTACTGTGAGTAACATCACTGCTCGCGAGTGCAAACAACTGCTCGACAAACCAGTGGATATTGTTACCCCAAATGGCTTTGAACAGGGCTTTGTGCCACAAGGAAAGGACTTTGAGGCAGCGCGTAAGCGTGCACGCAACACCTTAATATCCCTCGCACGCGCGAAAGGCATAGATGCACAGGGCACCGATATGCTGATTGGTACGGCAGGTCGATTTGAATGGAAAAACAAAGGTATTGACGTGTTTCTAGAGGCAATGAGGCGATTAGGCGATAAGGTGAAAGGCACGAAACAAGTAGTGGCTTTCGTGATGATCCCTTACTTAGAATGCGAAGACTTTACAATTGGTAATGTACATGTGGTATTCGTACCTACTTATCTCAACGGCAACGATGGTGTGCTAAACTTGCCTTATTACGACCTACTCATCGGTCTAGACTTGACTGTCTTCCCAAGTTATTACGAGCCATGGGGATATACACCGTTGGAAAGTATGGCGTTCCATGTGCCTACCATCACTACCAGCTTGAGTGGCTATGGCGTATGGTGCGAGGAGCAGGGTTGTACTACGATTGATAAGGGCGTGGCGGTTATTTATCGCAACGATAGCAATACAGCAGATGTGATTAATCATATTGTGCATACAATTGAGTATTACCTCACACTCTCGCCACAGAAGACAGCTGCCATCCGCAAATCTGCAGTCCGTTTGGCATTGCAAGCTGAGTGGAAGAACTTCTTCACCTACTACCGTGATGCCTATAGGATCGCTTTAAAGAAAGCGTTTGCTCGACAATAATTTATCGAGGGGCTCTACACTCAACAAATGACCATTTGTGTTTGCACACAAATGGTCATTTATTTTTAAGATTGCCATTCTCTTTACCATCCCCCATTCCACCGAGCGACAACCAAGAGAAGAGCGAGCCAATTACTAGGCGGTTACAGCGTTTCGAGTACGCGTTGGAGCCATTGCCAGCATTTGCCTGTGGAAGTGATGTTCAAACGCTCTTGTGGTGAGTGGACACCGAACATTTGAGGACCGATAGACACCATATCCAAATATGGATACTTCTCCAAGAACAAACCACACTCCAAGCCCGCATGGATAGCCAATACCTTTGGCTCCGCAGCAAAGAGGTCTTGATATGCTTTCTTCGTCACTTCCAACAATGGCGATTGTGGGTTAGGCGCCCAACCTGGATAGCCGTCGCCATGCGTCACCTCATCACAAACTAATGCCAAAGCACATTCTACCATCTGCTTTAGGTCGTGTTTCTTGCTCTCAATCGAAGAGCGTTGGCTGGTATTCACTTCGATATATGCGCCCTTATCATCCTCTTTCATCTTCACACTGGCGAGGTTGGTGCTGGTCTCTACCAAACCAGGCATGGTTTTCGACATAGCCATCATACCGTGAGGGCAAGCGTAGAGGGCTTGCAAGAGGCGTTTTGCATCTGCCTCGGGGATAAACAGCTCAGGCATATCGGTTGTTTCGAGAGTCATGAAGAAATCCTTCTCTATATCGCCAATCTCCGACTCGATAGTAGCGATATAGTGATTAAGCATCACACGGATATCCTCTTTGTAGGCCATAGGAATAGCAATGACTGCTTCCGCCTCGCGCGCAATCGCATTGCGGAGGTTACCGCCTTTAATGGTTGAAAGTTGAATGTTGAAAGGCAGGAGTTGATAGAGGAAACGCACGAGGATCTTATTGGCATTGCCACGACCTTTGTTGATATCATCGCCCGAGTGGCCGCCCATGAGACCGCCGACCTTGATTTTTAAGGCAAGGAGGCTATTAGGCGATAAGGCGATAGGCGAGTAGTGCATTTTGGCGAGGGTGTCGATACCGCCTGCGCAGCCGATGAAGACTTGTCCGTCGTCCTCGGAGTCAAGGTTGATGAGTTGTTTGCCATTGAGGCAACCGTCTTGCAGACGGAAAGCACCTGTGAGGCCAGTTTCTTCATCCACTGTGAAGAGGCACTCCAGTGCAGGGTGCTTCAGGGTGTCGGAAGTGATAGCCGCCAACATGAGCGCCATACCAATACCATTGTCCGCACCGAGGGTAGTGCCCTCAGCTTTGATGAAGTCGCCATCGATATAGGTGTGGATAGGGTCATTGTCGAAATCGTGCACGGTGTCGTTGTTCTTCTCGCACACCATATCCATATGCGCTTGGAGGATTACGCCTGGTTTGTCTTCGTAGCCAGGAGTAGCAGGTTTGCGCATGATGATGTTGCCTGCTTCATCGACAGTGTGTTCGAGGTTATGCTTTACTGCAAAGGCTTTGAGCCATTCGATAATCTTGCCTTCGCGCTTCGATGGGCGAGGCACTTGGGTAATCTCGTGGAAGATTGAGAAAACCTCTTGTGGGTGTAATTCTTGGATGTTCATATTTATTAGATATTAGACCGCTGCGCTGTTAGACCGCCTGCGGCTGTTAGATGTTAGATAATAGGGTTATTCATGAGCCACATGCTCGTGGATTGTTTGCAAGTATTCTGCTGGGTATGGTACGCGGTTAGGACCTTCTGGCAGACCATAAGGGTTGCGCAGGAACTCACCGTCTTGCTCCTTGCGTTGTTGGCCATCAAGGTACTTGACAAACAAGTATATACCCAACTCTTTCCATGCTGCGGTGGACTCCTGCGCTTGCATACAAGAGTACTTGGTGAGCCATGCGGCTTTATCCGCAGCGTTCAGTTCAGCCACAGCTTCATCCACTATGGCCACTTGTGCATTGAACTTGTCCTCCCAACCTGTTTGTACCTTCTGAATATCTGGCAGCATCGCCGAATACTTGCTATATGCCCAGTTAGCTACGATATTGTAGGTCCACCATGCAGAGGTAGGTGAGTAGGTATAGAGGTCGCCATTGCCCTCTTGGAAGCATTCTGGCACAGCAGTGATGGTGCTATACATAGGCACGTAGAGCGAAGTGGCAGCATCGTCCACACCAAACCAAAGGATTCCGCCCGCATGAGCACTTTCGTAGCCACGCATCTGTGCGACAAATGACCAGCCCGTTTGTTGGGTAGCGATAGGACGCTCGAACCAATATTGTACGGAGTCATATTGGAAGCCCAATGAACCATAGCGCAGTTTGCTATTCCATGGACCTGCATCAGGGCCCTGGGTGATGTCGAGAGGTGTACCTTCGTATTGGTCGCGCATGCAGTCTTTGAGCTCTTGGGCACTGACTTTGTGGTTAGGTTTGATATAGAGTGGCATACGTTCGCCTGCGTACTTACCACCTGTCTCAACGAAGGTCTTGCCCGTTGCGAAGTCGAAGTAGCGATCCATATCATCGGAGAATTGGCGGAAGAATGACCATACGCGCGCTTCGCATACATACAACCCTGAGAAGTCGTATGGCGCATATGCTTCTTGGAAGTTGAAGTCTTTGTCCTTACCCTCAAAGTAACCCTGTTTGCGTGCAAAAGATACCACGTCCTTGCTCCACATCCAGTTCTCTTTGTCCTTAAAATTGATGGTGGTGAAGCGTGCTTGGTTGGCATGCGCAGCGATACAGTCGTCAGGCACACGGGTGGCAACCCATACGGCACCTTTCTCCACTTTGCCTTTGCCAATGAGTTCCATGAGCCACACCTCGTTAGGGTCAGCGATAGAGAAGGTCTCACCGCTGCTGGCATAGCCATATTCAGCCACGAGGTCGGTCATGCACTTGATGGCTTCGCGCGCGGTCTTGCAACGCTCAAGAGCGATGTAAATCAGTGAACCATAGTCGATTCCTTCGCCACTTTCCAGTTCGGGACGTCCGCCCCAAGTAGTTTCACCGATAGCGAGCTGATGCTCGTTCATATTGCCTACCACGTTGTAGGTATGTGCTACTTGTGGGATGGTGCAAAGCGGTTTGCCCGTATCCCAGTCTTTCACTTCGCGCACAGCACCTTCTGCATGGTCGGCTGCGGGAACAAAGTGCAGAAAACCATAAAGGGCGTAACTATCAGCAGCATACGAAATCATCGTACTGCCATCCTGAGAGGCATCTTTGCCTACTAAAAAATTGGTGCAGGCCATACCTGCCACCCATGCACTACAGAGTGCGAGTATCAAATAAATCTTTTTCATATTTCGTTTTTTTGAGGTGATAAGGCGATGAGGCGATGAGGCGATGAGGTGAGAGTTATGGGCGAGGTAAGACTCCCATGCGTCCATCTACCTTTGCTTGTACGGTTTTCACTTGTTTGATATACTCGATATACAAGTCGCGTATTTTCTCGTTGGATTTCCATATTTGGAGGTAGTTTTTCAGTGGCAGCATGCCATCGTTGCCTTGACTGAGATAGTCGCTGGTGGCGACGGTGTAGGTTCGGTTCGTATCGAGTGGTTTGCCATTGATGGTAACTAGGGCTTCTTGTTGCATCACCTTGTCTCCTACAGCTTTGATGCGCATACCAGCAATGCCTTGTCCGCCGCTATAGGCAAATATCTCGCAAAGCTGTTGCAGGTCACTTCCTTGCAGTGTAAGCACCACTAACTCGTTGTCGAATGGCATGAGTTCGAACACATTGCGGAAGGTGATGTCTCCCGCCGCCCACTCGCATCGCATGCCACCTATATTCACCACCGCTACATCTACGGGCTCAGGGCAGCGTTGCCGTGCCATAGCTAATAGCGCATCGCTGGCCCAGTTGAGCATAGGACATTCGGGCGGATAGACTTGCATAGCGGCAGGTGCATAACCAATAGGAATATTGAGTTCTTGCTCCAAATCTTGTTTGATAGGTGCGAGATGGCTCAAGTAGGTAGTATCTTGAATAGCATCGGCTGTGCTATCCACCATGATTATCTCGCCTGTAGCTTCCACCACGCGTGCTTGTCGGTGACACGCGATACATCCCATTGCAATCAGCAATATGAATAGTATTCTTTTCATATGAGTAACTTGCGATTTTCACCGCATTTTATAAAATTTCGCCGACAAAGTTACAACTTTTTTTTGAATTATCCAAATTTCTGTCAATATTATCCGCGTTTCGCAGTCTGACTAACAGAAAAACGCCCACAAGTCTTCTATAAATTTTGTAGATTGCTCGGTTTTTTGTACCTTTGCAGTCCAATCGGATATAGTATGTTTTCGTTTAAGGAATACCTGCCCTATTACAAGCGCAATTTGAAAGTCGCTTTGCCTGTGATGCTCACTCAGTTAGGAGCTTCGCTAGTGGGTCTTTTCGACTCGATAATGGTGGGTCATTATGCTACGGTGGACTTAGCAGCTGTCAGTTTTGCCAATGCAATTTTCTTCACCGTGATGGTTTTTGCCATGGGTGCATTGATGGGTATCACGCCTCTTGTGGGTATCCAAGTTGGTGCCTCCTCGCCCGATAGCCAATCGCCCATAGCCCATAGTCAATCACCTATAGCCTCTCTCTTCCAAAACGGCATGCTCTTCACGGTATTGCTGAGTGCCGTGATGCTGCTTTTGTTAGGCGGTTGTATTCCCTTTTTGGATTATTTTGGTCAAGATCCTGAAGTGATTCGTGTGGCTCGACCTTATTATATATTGATTGTCATTTCGCTGGTGCCGTTTCTTTTCTTCTCTTTCTTCAAGCAGTTTCTTGAGGGTTTAGGCAATACGATGGTGGCAATGATCATTACCTTGCTCATGAACGGTTTGAATATCCTGCTCAATTGGGTATTTATCTACGGCAACTGGGGTTTTGAGCCGATGGGTGCTACGGGTGCAGGTATTGGTTCGCTCATCTCGCGTATCGGCATGCCGTTATGCTTCTGGGCGGTGATGGCCTATCGCAAAGAATGGCGTCCGTATTTACGAATGGCGTGGAAACGTTTTTCTTGGAAGCACATTCGCAAGCTCGCCGAGATTGGTTTTCCTATTGGAGGTCAAACATTGCTGGAGACGTTCCTGTTCACTGCTTCGTTTGTCATTATTGGTTGGATTAGCAAGGAGGCATTGGCGGCTCATCAGGTAGCCAATCAGATTGCCGACATGACCTTTATGTTGGCGTTGGGTATTGGTTCTGCCACCACTATCCGTGTCTCTCACCAGTTGGGCGAGGGCAATATCCATGGCGTGCGTATGGCGAGTAACGCCAGTATCCATCTTGTGTTGTTGATGAATACCATTGGTGCAGCGTTGATGATCAGTCTGCGCAATTATATCCCGATGCTTTTCACAGAGGACCAGGAGGTGATTGCTATTGCATCTGAGCTGATTGTCATTGCAGGGTTGTTTCAGTATGCCGATGGTTTACAGGCAGTTGGAGCGGCGATGTTGCGTGGTTTGACGGATGTGAAGGTACCAATGGTGATTGCATTTGTTTCGTATATCTTGATAGGTTTGTCTGTGGGGCTCTTGTGTGCATTCCCATTGAAGTTGGGTGCTGCAGGTATTTGGATAGGATTTATTTTTGCTTTGGCAATCGCCGCTATCTGTTTCCACGTTCGTTTCCGCCGCATGTGCAAATCGCTCTAACTCACGTGCGTATTTTCTTAAGAACTGATTATATTGGAAACAAAAATACGGCACTGCGTGCCTACAAAAATAGTTAAAAATCAAGGAAAATACTTTCGTATGGGGACTGAAGAATGCATATTGCATTAATGTCCCCATACAAAAGATTATTCAAAGTAAAAAGCGCTTGCCATGAACTTATGAATAACCATCCATTCCCTCAAGCAGCTAGAACATTTCAAAGTTGTCGTCAGTAAGAAAATTGCCTCTATTGTTGTCTTTTTTGGCAAAAATTCCCCTTGTATGCAAACGTTTGCACAAGAAAAAGTGCATTTTTTTACCCCAAATTATTGCGCAAGTTATTAAAAATCCGTAACTTTGTGCCCTAATTTGTAAGAAATCTTTAATACCACCACCTCCCCTGCTATGGTAACTACTACCACAATTGCAAAATCTTCGCTCTTAGCCCTTCAAAATGGGGGGGGTATTTTGTGCCATTCGCGCAGAGATAATTTCGCAGAAATGTTTTATTATGCATTGTCGTGGCTTTTTGCCTCGGCTTCTGCTTTTTGTAGGTTAGTGACCTATGAGAGGTGATTTATTGGCATCGTTTCGCAGCAGAGGATGAGCCGAAGATAAGCCGAAGATAGACTGCGACGATTATATGTAACGCGGCTTTGCCGCAAAGGAGATCTTTGAAACTGTTGCGATTATTTTGAAACAAAAATACGGCACTGCGTGCCTACAAAAATATTTAAAAATCAAGGAGAATATCTTTCGTATGAGGACAGAAGAATGCATATTGCATTAATGTCCCCATACAAAAGATTATTCGGGCACATTGTGAGCAAAGCAAAAGCCATAATTGAAGCAATGTATTTATTTTTAACAAAAATACGCTACGCTGCGCTTGCTACAAAAATAATTAAAAATCAAGAAAATATTTTGTTTCGGTTGGAAGAATGCGCTCCGCGCATTGGCAAACCAAAACAAAAAAAGATAGGGGAAAACGGAAAGGGGATATATCATTAATTATCGCAACACTAGTAATTTATACTTAACGCTTCAGCCGCTATTCGTGAGCGAAGCGAGCCACTAACGTGAGTGAAACGAACAAACAAAAAATATTAATAACATTAAATTTAATTTTTATGAAAAAATCAATCTTCTTATTTTTCGCAGCCATCCTGTGTGCGATAGGGATGAATGCGTATGGAGCTACACAGAGGTATATCTATGTAGGTCTCTCTAATAACTATCATCAATGGAAAGATGAGATTCAATGGGGAATTAATCATTGGGGGGGCACTGATGGTGGAGTGGTGCCTGGCTCTAAAATTACATATCTAGAAACGACATTTACCCACTCTGGTTGTACCTTCCACATGTATCGTATGTATGTATACGATGACAATAAGAACTTTGAGTTTAAAGGAAGTGATAGTTGGTGGGATTGCAAAAAAGAGAATATATCAATAAGTGGAACTACCAATAACGCCCTATTGTTTAGAGATAATGATAACGGAGATGGTGGAAATCCTACTTTCTATCAAACCAACTATCAAGAAGAATCTGCCGTTTCTTTATCCGCCTCTTCAAATTCTGTTTCAGTTGGAGAGGAGGTTACTTTAACTCCAAAGCTAACATCAAACGCAGAGTATAACGAGATCAAATCAACCACCTATTCCGTCGGTACTGGTGCTACAGTTTCTGATGGCAAGTTCGTTGCTACTACAGCAGGTATTTATACGGTTACGGCAACTGTTACTTATAATCCAAAATATTTTACAGAAATTACTTCTACTGCTACAGCGACTGCAACCATTACAGTTGCTTCTGCTGCAGAACCAAAGCATGATGTAAAGGTTACATGGATGAGTGGAACAACGGAGCTTCAACCAAGCCAAACTATCTCTGTAGGCGAGAGTACTGGATATCCTGTTGAGGCACCTGAGTTCAAGGATTATACATTCTCAGGCTGGACATTAGGAACTGGTGTTCAATCTGCAAATGAAACTGCTAATCCTATTAACATTACAACAAAGGCTTCTGGCGAATATACTCTCGTTGCCCACTACGACTACATTGAGCCTGTTATCAAAACCATTTATTGCAAGATGGAGTATGAATGGTGGACACAAGGTGATGCTGCTATTAGTGCATATGCCTCTGGCACTCAAGGCGAAATGAAAAGTGGGTTAGGCACACTTATGACATTAGCTCTATGGGAAAGTAATGTTTGGAAATTAGATATTGACATCGCACGCTATCAAAAAGTACAATTCATTCGTGTGAGCAAAGATGGTAAAAACGATTACAATGCTCGTACTGCAGTGTTAGATATTCCTACGGATACTAAAGACCTATATACCATTACACAATCAACAGCAATGTGGTACAATGGTTCATACACATGCTCTGGTACATGGTCTACTTACACTCCTGCCGCAGTGCCAGACCGCTACCTCACCGGTAATGCTGCTGGATTTGGTATGACAATTGATGGAGAAGGCAATGAAGTTTGGTCACCAAATTCAATCAAAATGACATGGGACAATGTAACAGGAAAATACACCCATACTGTTACAGGATTAGAAGCAAACAAAAATTATAAATTCCGCATTACAGATGGAACATGGAATGGTAAATGGGGTTATAGCTGTTTGAAACCTGCAGTAGAAAATGTACTTGAAGCTGGGGATGATAATATTAATTTTGTACTTACGGCTGCAGGAAGCATCACTATTGAATTTGATGGAACTAATCTTAAACTTACTACTACTTCATCATTTGCAGCACCAGTTTATACCATCGTAGGTGTTGAAACGCTTACTGGCTCAGATTGGAATCTAAATGATGCGAATAACAATATGACGCAATCTACTAGTGATGAAAACATCTACACATTGGAGAAGAATGTTGAACTCGCAGCTGGTGACTATACATACAAGGCAGTACGAAATTATTCATACGATTGGTCAGTTCCTAGTAGTGGTAACAACTCACTAAACGTTGAGGAAGCTGGTTCTGGTAAAATCACCTACACATTAAATGTCGCAAATTATACGCTTGAAGCAGAACTCTCAGATTGGGTGACAGGTTCTGTTGCACAAGATGTAAAATTGGTAGGTATTGATGATGAAGACAAAGTATTTACCGAAGCTGATGATCAAACAACAACTTCTGTAGAGGTAGAATTAGAGGCAAACCAAATATATACATTCAATGTTGTCGTTAACGGCACATACAAATACAATAATGGCGCAATGTGGCGTAGTAATTGTACAGATTGGGCATTTGACAATGCTGGTATGGGACAAGTGGCAACTATCATTACAGACCTTGCGGGTACATATACTTTCACATGGACATACGAAGGAAACAAATTGAGTGTTACATATCCTGACGGCACCAATGTGCCTGCACCTGTATTCTTAGGCGGAGGTATGAACGAATGGAATTGGATAGCAACACGCCTTATTCCTTCTGCTGACGGGAAAACCGCTTCTGTAACAGTTAATTTAACCGCAGAAAGCACTACCGAATTCAAAATTAAGGAGGGAGATACTCATTTAGGAAATGACGGGACAATGACTCGCGAATACCACGAAGGATTCATCTTTAGCGAGAAAAAACAAGACTCTGAAGAGGCACAAGTAAATGCGAAAATTTATGCAGATGCAACAGGCGAGTACACTTTCACATGGACATATGAGACCAATGCGCTCACTGTAGATTACCCAGAAATAGTAACCGAGCCAGAGTACAGTGTAGTAGAAGATGTGATTACAAACTTTGTATTTGACACAGAAGCTTGGCCTATGGTTTGCATGGGTGGCCCAAGTACAACCTATCAAGTAGAGGTATACCTCGTTCTTACTGAAGATGCAGATGGTACATTGGCTTATGAAGATTGCTCTGTATCAATCCAGGGAACAGACGCTACCTTTATTGATGGTACGCTTTCTAACATTGATCCTGATGCTCCTTATGCTGATGCCGTATTGCATGTTCAAATGGGCGAAGAGTATTATGAGTTACATCTAGCTATGTCATCTACTCCTGCTGAACCTATTACAATTGAAGCTGAAGACGCGACAGTTACTCTCACTGAGTATTCTACAAATTTTGAAGGAACTGAGTTTGCTTATGAATTAGCGATGGTTGCTAATTGGGTTAACGAAGCAGAATCATTGCCATACACAGTAGAATTTGTTATACCTACTTTTGACCCTACTAAAGCAAGTGGCGAATATAATGCAAACTTCTGGGTTACTGGTGAAGGTAATGCATTTGGTATGAACGAAAATGTATCAGTTACTGTTACCAAAGATGGCAATAATGTAACACTTACAGGTAATGTATCTGCTTTTAATGGTAATGCATATAACGTTACCATCTCTGGTACTATCCCAACAGAACTAGCAACCATCACCCTCACAACTGGTAACAACGATGATGTTATCGCTGCTAACATTGGCAAAACAGTCAACGTAAAAATCGAGCGCAGCTTCACCGCTAACGATGGCTTCTACACTCTCTGCGTGCCATTCAACATGCCTGCTTCTGTCATCGGTAAAGCATACTCACTGGGTACTATTACCAAACACGTAACTGACGAAAGTATCGATATTGAACTTGAGGAGACGTATGAACTCTCTGCAGGTGTGCCATATCTCGTTCTTCCTAAAGCGAATATGAGCGAACTCGTAGTTGAGAACGTTACTATCCAATCAGATCCAGCTTCAGGTCAAAATATTACTAAGAGTGAACTGAACGTGCAAATATTCTTCGAAGGTTTCTATAGTGCAAGTGGTCAAACTAATGGTTCAACCCAATACTATGTAGGTGAACACGGCTATTTGTACAAAGAAGTTGTAGATATACGTGGCTTGTCTGGACTCTTCACTATCACTGATGCTAACGGTGAAGAAATTAAGAATGTTCGTGCACGCGTAGTGACACGTGAGGACGAAGCGACTGGCTTTGAGAATATCACCAACGGTGAGAACACCACTATCAAGCTCATAGAGAATGGTCAACTCATCATCATCCGCAATGGCGAGAAGTTTAACGCACAAGGTCAAAAACTATAAGGCGAAAGGTTAGAGGCAAGAATTGCGGCAAAATCCGCATTCTCCCCGCCTTTACACTTTACACTTTACACTATACACTAAAACAAAAGAACTTATGAAAAAGATATATATCGCGCCTCAAACAGAGGCAATCGAGCTCCTCGGAGCAAATGCTATCATGGCTGGTAGCGGTACATTCACCATGATGTACGGAGAAGGTGATGGTGGCGGCATGCGCTAATCAACAAACCTATTTATTAGTCCTCGGGCTTATCTTACACCACAACCGCTCACTCAGGGCGGTTGTTTGTGTACACTTATACGTTTTTGGCACAAATTTTGATTAGAATCCTTACAAACTCACATAAAAAATAGAAAAAATACACTTTTTCTTGCAAAAAACTTGTACAATTCGTTTTTTTGTATTACCTTTGCAACCGATATGACCTCCCACGCTTCCCACTTGAATAGCGCACCCGGGGAGGTCTTCGAGTTTTTATAAGGAAACATATCAATCTTGAATCATATGAAATACCAAAAACAGCCATTAACAATTGCTCAACAAATAACAAAGTTAGAGGAACGTGGTTTGTTATTTGAAAACAAAGATTTAGCAAAAGATTATTTAGGGAACATCAGCTACTACCGTTTACGTGCTTACACATATCCATTTCAAGATAACACGAATCCTGAATTTGATCATCAATTTATACGAGATGATATCTCTTTTCAAGACATTATTGATTTATACATCTTTGACCGACGTTTACGTGCGTTAGTATTCAATGAATTGGAGAAAGTGGAAGTGGCAGTACGCACAAAACTATCACAAGTTTATAGCGAGTATACTAAAGATAGTCATTGGTACGAAGATACTAATTGGTATGATCCTGCAACGCTGATTCCAAGAGGTACAAGTACTTGTAGTGATTTTGATAATATTTCTCAAGATATATACAACGATGTCTCTCGAAGCGGTGAAGATTTTATCAAACATTTTTATAATAAATACGACTCCCCTGATATGCCACCATCATGGATGACAATGGAAGTTATTTCGTTTGGTACATTAAGTTGGTTATATAAGCTTTTAAAAAATAATGATTTAAAAAAAGAGGTCGCCAAAGCATTTGGTATTCCTAATGTAGTTGTTTTTGCTAATTGGTTGCATGCTTTTTCTGGATTGCGCAATTGTTGTGCACACCATAGCCGGATTTGGAATAGACGTTTTTCTGTAAAGATTAAAATGCCTTATAATACAATATATCCATTCTTCTCACGAAGAGATGCTGAGAATATAAAGCAAAACAAACTCTTTGCTGTTTTATCTGCTTTAAAATATATTGTTGATGTAATTAGTCCAAATAATAGTTTTAAGCAAAATTTATTGACTTTACTATCAGAACCGCATAGATTACTCTCTTGTCGAGAAATGGGATTTCCACAAAATTGGCAACAACTTCCAGTTTGGCACTAATTCTCCACCTCTAATCACATTCTTTGATTATTAAATAGGATAGTTAATTTTCTACCCTTCTCTGCGGAAGTAGGACACCCCTCCCGCAGAAAAATCATAACCCAACCGCCCCCACAAAGGGCGGTTGGTTTTTTTTCTCCTATTTGTCTAAGCTATAAGGAGTATTCGTGGGATATTCATAGAGTATTCATGGGGTATTCATATGTATCGGGTATGTATCGGGTATGTGTCGGGTATGTATCGGGAATGTATCGGAACATACGCGGAGCGAGGAGGGATTAGTTTGAAACAAAAATACGCTCGTAACGAGCTACAAAAATAAAAAAAATAAAGAAACATACTTTGCTTTGCTCATAAAAAGCAACACGTTGCTGGATGAGCAAAAGCAAAGGGGGAGGGGGGAAGGGGGAAACGGAAAACTCAAAACGAAAAGGGGAAAACGGAAAGGGAAAACTACGCTGAGTGATGCAGGCGTCCGTAGGCGTCTGACACAAAAATACAACAATTTTCGTTTCTTTCTTGCAAATATGCATTTTTTGTTGTACCTTTGCAAGCAAGTTTTCACACGTAAGATACACATGGTAAAAAAGCGAAAGGAGAAAACATGCAACACCTAATCACTATCTACTGCAAAAACAACAAACAGTATGTGCAAATACCTTGCGGCACATCACTCTATGACCTGTATCACCAATTGGCACTCAACCTGCCATACCCCGTCATAGCAGCACGAGTTAACTACAAGGTACAAAGCCTTAACTTCCTCATCTACAAACCCAAAGATATTGAGTTTATAGATGCGTCCAGCGAAAGTGGTAGGCGTTGCTATATCCGTACACTCAGCATGGTCATGGCATGCGCCGTACGCGAACTGTGGCCCAACTGTGACCTGCGCATCGAACACCCCATCAGCAAAGGATTCTATTGCACCATACGCGAATCACGTGACGAAGCCAAAACAATCACACCCGAGATAGTAGAGCAACTCAAAACGCGCATGCAAACCATTATTGATGCTGACCGACCTATCGTTACCGAAGAACGACAAACAAAAGAAGTGATTAAGTTGTTCGGCGAACGCAACGAAGGCGAAACCACCCTATTCGAGACACTGGGAAACCCCTACTGCCGATACTACCGAATGGACGATTACATCGACTACTACACCGGAGCACTCATGCCATCTACAGGGTATATCAACCTCTTTGATATCGAACTGTATCAAGGAAACATCTTGCTGCGTATCCCATCACGCAAAAACCCTCACCAATTGGAAGAACGTTGCGTCCAGGACAAACGATTTGGCATATTCAAAGAGTTTGGCAGCTGGAACAAACTGCTGCATATCAGCAATGTAGGCGAATTCAACAAAGCATGCAAAAACCAAAAGAGTTTCGAGATGATCAAACTATCTGAGGCCCTCCACGAGAAAAAAGTGGCACAAATAGCCGACATGATAGCCCATCGCGAAGGAGGCATACCTAAATTCGTACTCATCTCTGGACCTAGCTCCTCTGGCAAAACCACCTTCTCCAAACGTTTGACCATACAACTGATGGTGAATGGTATTCGCCCCGTAGTGATATCCATGGACAACTATTTCGTCAACCGCGAAGATACTCCACGCGATGAGAATGGACAATGGGATTTCGAGCACCTGCACACCCTTGATCTCCCCCTCTTCCGTCAGCAAGTGGCTGACCTGCTGGAGGGAAAGACTGTTTCACTCCCATTCTACAATTTTGAAACGGGTATGCGCGAGTACCGCGGAGACACCCTCCGTCTGGAGAAAGACACCGTAGTCATTCTGGAGGGCCTGCACGCACTCAACCCCGAACTGATGCCCAACATCCCACGCGAAGTAACCTTTAAGATTTATGTCAGTTCGCTCACTACAGTCAATCTGGACAATCACAACTGGATTCCTACCAGCGATGTGCGCCTCATCCGTCGCATCGTACGCGACTATCGCTATCGCGGCTACTCCGCTCGCGAAACGATTGCTCGCCTTGACAGCGTGCAACGAGGCGAGGACCGTTGGATAGCACCTTTCCAAGAGGAAGCCGATGTGATGTTCAACTCGGCATTGCTCTTCGAACTGGCCGTACTGAAACGCCATGCCGAACCCATCTTGGATGAAGTACCCAAATATTGCGATGAATACACCACCGCACACCGCTTGAAAAAATACCTCAGCTATTTCGAATCAATACCCGAACGCGAGATACCTCCTACATCATTCTTGCGCGAGTTTGTGGGCGGTAGTTCGTTTAGATATTAATTAGCAAGACCTATGAAAAAGATATTCCTGATACTTAGCATTGCACTATTCGCTTGCGGCACAGCCGCCGCACAAGATAATGAGCCATTAGAGCCATTAACCCATTTAGATGTACAATTCGAAGCAGATAGCACCGCCTTCGACACTACCAATGTGGTATTAATCGTAGATGATATGGCACACGCCATCGTACACCAAGACTCCGCAATCAGACAATTGATGATGGACAAACGTATCGGTCGTGTACGCGGGGAGCAAATATTGGATGGATTTCGTGTGCAAATATATGCTTCAAACACGCAGCAAATAGCCAAAGTGGAAGCCCTCACCCTCCAACAACGCGTAGAACCACTGCTCTCACTACCCGTATATACCATCTCCGAACCACCATTCTGGAAAGTGCGTATCGGTAATTTCAAAACCAGAGAAGAAGCCAACCAATACAAAGCAATATTCTTGGAGTTGTTTCCCGATATGGTCGGCAGCACATATGTAGTTCCTGATAAAATTGTAATCATTCAATGACACCCCCATTTATCCCTAACAACGATACCACCGATGCAATAGCCAACCACATTAAACAGCTATTGCATCACATAGGCGAAGACCCTCAACGTGAAGGACTTATGCGCACACCACAACGCGTGGGCGAAGCCTTGCAATATCTCACACAAGGCTATCAACAAGACCCCGAAGCCATCCTGCGCTCCGCATTGTTTGAGGAAGATTATCGCCAAATGGTGGTAGTGAAAGACATCACATTCTATTCGCTCTGCGAGCACCATATGTTGCCCTTCTTTGGCAAAGCGCACGTGGCATATATACCCAATGGCAAAATCACAGGCTTGAGCAAAGTAGCACGCGTGGTGGACGTGTTTGCCAGACGATTGCAAGTGCAAGAGCGCATGACCACCCAAATCAAAGAATGTATCCAAAACACCCTCAACCCACTGGGCGTGATGGTAGTGATTGAGGCTGAGCACTTGTGCATGCAGATGCGTGGAGTAGAAAAACAACATGCCATCACCACCACCAGCGATTTCACAGGTGCATTCAACCGCCCCGAAACGCGCGAAGAGTTTATGAATCTTATTCGATCTTAATTATTCGCAAATGAAAACCTATGGGCAATATCTATTCTACACCTGCGTTGCCACACTATGGATAGCGCTGGCCGTGATATTGCCCGATTTCTTAGATAATCCCGTTACAGGATGGCATGGCATTGCCACCATCGGCGTGTATGTGGTGGCTGTGAGCATCGTTTCGTGGTTCCTGATATACCTTGCGGCACTCCATAAGTATGTGGCAGCAGTAGCATTGCCTATCTATGGTATGGTAGGTGCAGCTGTGTCGTACTACCGCGTGATGTACCGAGTTACCATCACACCGCTGATGCTTGATTGCATCTTTCACACCAATATCGAAGAAGCATCTGGTGTCATCACATGGGGACTAATCGTATGGGTACTCGCCAATATAGCCGTAGGAATAGCCTTGGTGGTGTGGCGCTGGCGAATCACCCCTCCCCGCCACGCATGGTGGCACGCATTAGCAGCCGCAGCATTGCTCCTCGTATATTATCATAGCCATAGCCGATTGCATCAGAGCCTCAACCAACGCTACCCGATGCACATCGTGGAGAGCATGCGGCAATATATTCACTTGCAAAATCAGCGCCGTACTCCCCATGTGTTGCCCCATTATATCGCAACCTCCTCTCTCGACTCGCTGGATATTGTGGTAGTGATTGGCGAAAGCATGCGAGCCGACCACTTGTCTATCAATGGTTACAACCGCCCTACGACACCCCTGCTGCAGCAACGGGAGAATCTTGTTTCCCTTCCCAACATGTATTCGGAGCATACCCACACCTTGGCCAGTGTACCCGTGCTGCTGACACGCGCCGACTCGCTGCATCCGTCTTACCAGTTCTCGGAAACCAGTTTTGCAGCTATCCTACGACAAGAGGGCTATCATACCGCATGGATATCCAACCAAGATTTGGGAGAGACCTTTGCCTCCTTCCCCGCCGAATGTGATACCGCCATTTGGCTCAATGCTGGCAAATCGGTATTTGTATTCTCTGGTTGGTACGATGAGGAACTATTGCCAGCTATGGACCAGCAATTAGCTTTGCAACATCACAAAAACCTACTCATCCTACATGCCATAGGCAGCCATTGGTACTACAACAACCATGTCCCTACCCCACATCAGTATTTCCAACCCGTAACCGATAACCGCGTAGTGACCAGCAATACCCGCCAACAAGTAATCAATTCGTATGACAATACCGCACGATACATGGATTTGGTGGTTGACTCCATGATTCAGCGCCTTGAGGAACGATGCGCAGTACTCCTTTATATATCAGACCATGGTGAATCATTGGGCGAAGACGGATATTGGTTGCATGCAGCAGGAGCCGAAACAACCAAAAATCCTGCATGCTTCGTATGGTACTCCGATTCGTTCGCACAGCAGTATCCACAAAAAGTGAGCGCATTGCACGCTAATCACCAGAAACGTTACCGAACAGACTTTCTATTCCATAGCGTACTATCGCTTGCAAATATTTATATACCTGACACCGCACAAATAACGATGGATATTTTTTCAAACACACCATGAGTTCCCAACGAATCATATGGATTGACTACTGCAAAGCCATTGCCATCGCCCTTGTCATCTTGTTGCACGTAGGTATCCCTAATCCCTACCGAACAGTGGTACGCGCATTTATTATTCCACTATTCTTTTTCCTATCAGGGCTTTTTGCATCTCCCACTCAATACCATTCCTTCTCCGATTTCTGGCACAGAAAATTACGCAGACTGCTTCTGCCCTACCTCATCTTCAATGTCATCACCTATATTTATTGGCTCATTATTGCTCGCCATATGGGCGCAGATGCGCACACACTTGTCCCATGGTGGAAACCCATCGTAGGAGCCATTTTGGGATTAGAACATTGGATGCTGCATTGCAAACCATTATGGTTCCTACCCTGCCTGATGCTGACAGAATGTTTGTTCTTCTGGTGCTTCAAAGCTATCAAAGCTAATGCCAAGAAGTTGTTGATAGCCGTAGTGCTGATGACCTGTGGCGGCTTCATTCTTTCCGTAATGAAACTCCCTCCATTGCCATTTGCTATAGGTGGAGCATTGAGCATGATGATATTCTATTACGCAGGATATTTTGTGCGCAGCTGCAACTATTTGCACTCGCTCAATACGCACCTTCCCCGTTGGGGAGCAATGCGCTGGGTAGTGCTCATGGTATTAGCTATGGGACTATGTGCAACGCTAAGCACACAGACAGCTGAGTTCAGAGTGTTTGAGAATACCTATGGAAATCTGTTCTTCGCACTACCCGCCGCAGCGGTCGGGTGTATAGGCGTAATGGCCTTTGGAATATGGTTGCAACGTATATTGCCACCCCTGCAACCCCTATTATATATAGGAAGACACACCCTAACCATCCTTGCGCTACACCTTATGGTAGCAGGCTGGATAAAAGCCATTACCTATTACATATTCCATTTACCGATGGCAATATATGACGCTATATGGGCGAAGCTGCTATTTATGATAGCTATCATCATAGCATCCATTCCGCTATGCTACGCCTATGATTGGGTGAAAAAAAGAATCGCCTAATTCATCACCATTACCTTGGTGTGGCCTGACGCGGCACCATCCGTTGTATTGCAGATGGCAGTATAGATGCCAGATGCTACACGCTCGCCATAAGCATTTGTAACATCCCATACGGCTTCACCGCCACTGGCCGTTATCGTCTTTACCAGATTGCCACTGGCATCCACGATACGTACTTCCGTGTGTTCCATCAGCCCTTTGATGACCACTACACCCTTGTAATTGGGATATACAGGGTTGGGATAAGCATACATATTGCTGAAATTAGGTTCTGGCTCCATAGCATCGCTCATATACGACACCAGTCCATTGCTGGTGCCAACAAACACCTCACCCGTAGATTCTTGAATAGCAATCGATAACACATTATCGCTGGGCAAGAGTGAGTTCTCGGTTGTGAAATGCGAAATCGTTTCTTCTCCATCCGCCGAAAGCAGAAAAACACCCGAAGCGGCGGTACCTATCCATTTGCGATTAGCACCATCTACTACAATACAATTGATTTGCTCATTCTCCAAAAGATAATCACCCAGTTGCGTACCATCGTTACGACTAATAATAATACGCTCACAGCGATTCGATGAGAAGAAATCCACAGTAGGCGGAATCAAGAATAATCCACGCGACGTACCCACCCATATGGTATTATCACGGTCTTGCGCCACAGTATAAATATACTCAGGAATAATTTGTTTGCCATTCTGGTCGTACCATTCATTGCGATACATGACTTTGTCATCACGAGGCTGCGTGGGCGTGCCAGCATCATCCAGCAAAATCAATCCCGTGTTATCACGACAGAGAGGAATCCATTTCCATTGCGAGTCACGACGATCTATCAACATCTCTCCTGGCGTCATCATCGCGATACGGTTGTTACCATGATACACATTAAATGACACCCAATCATTCTCACCTCCACCCTTGGGCAATATACAGATGTTTTCAGGGCGCGTGCTCGCATTTAACACCCATAGATTGCCCTGCTCATCGTACATAGCTCCATCCGTACGCGTATATAAGTCGGGGTCATTCGCAACCGCCGATTTGAGCGCACTATTGTGCGGAAGATGCAATTTGACAAGAGTAGTACCATTCATTTCCAATAAACCAGTACCATAACTGGTGACAAAATAGTGGTCTTTGTCAAATGGGTCTTGCGCCACATTCATAAAATCATACAAAGCATGGTCAGCCATCTCTGTCAGTTCACCATTGGTAATATTGGTCCATTGGCTATTCTCATAGAACATGATTTCGCCAAAAGTGAAGTTCTGTACAGCCCATCTACCACCAGGCAGAACATATAGCCTATCACCAAAAAAGCGCATACGATAAGCAGTATTATTCAGTGGTCCCTCTGGATGATACTCTTGATACGTATTATCTTTAGCTCGTACCAATCCATTGGACTGCGTAGCCAACCAGTACTCATTGTTTGATTGCGCGATATCCATAATATATCCATATGAAATGCTCATTTGCAATGAGAAATCAGGTCGTATTTCCAACGCTCCGTATTTCTCATTGGGCAATGCAAAGAGTTGCGTAGCAGTTTGAGCAAAACCACGCAATGAGAAAGAAGAAGGATGTTTTATCCACTTGCCATGCTGGCGAGACCATAGTACGTTATCGCGAATGATACAAATCCTATTGCCGTGTGCGCGCATGCCCGCCAATGTATTACCCATAGGCAAATCTAACCTATGCCAAAAGGCATAATCCATAAGATTATCACCTAAATGAGCCATATACAACTGTTCATCAGATGCCGCATATATACTATCTCCCTGAATAACAATATACCGAATATTTATTTCAGTAGAACCAGGACCAATATAATACGTGTCCTCAATTTCGTGTTTCTTCATGTTCAAACAAATAATACCAAATGGCATCGCCAAAAATGCTTTCGACTGATACATGTGAATATCATTGATTTGCTTAGAGTGATTGGTTTGCTTGAGATATAGGTCGGGAATATTATAAATGTTATCCTCCGAATCAATGATATCTATCTGACCATTCTGATAGCAAATCAACAATTCATCTAAGACCGCATTATGATAAATATGCTCAATGGTAGAAGCATTCAATCCTGTTTGTCTATTATGGTATGCAATCTCTTCAGACACTTTATCCACCGAAAATAGAGAGTGTGTGGAGAGAGCATACACCTTGTGCTTTGTTGCCACCACCTCATTGGCCTCCGAGTACGCCGAATGTGCACGCCATTGGTGCATCATGCCGTAGGTCCAATTCTCCTTCGAAGTATCGATATATGTATTGGCTGCTAACCAAAGATATGCCAAACAGCCAACGGCAATCAGGAATGCTTTTTTCATAATTACAATGTGCTATCTATTGCTTTGCGCAAGGCTACTAAAGCACGTGCGCGGTGACTAATCGTATTCTTTATCTCTTGACTTAAAGTAGCAAACGTTTCATTATATCCCTTTGGAATAAATATCGCATCATAGCCAAATCCACCATTACCCGCTTCTTCTCGTGCCATTTCCCCATCTACAACCCCCTCCACCTGAATACTACGTTCGCTATTTATCCATGTGATGACGGTTCGAAATCGCGCTGCACGATTATCCATACCAGCCAAAGCAGACAATGCTTTTTGTCGGTTGTTGGCATCATTAGAGGGTTCACCTGCCCATCGCGCCGAATATACACCAGGCTGCCCACCCAAGACTTCAATCTCTAAGCCTGTGTCATCCGCAAACACCCCATCATATTCCTTTTCCATTTCATGTGACACCAACCATTGCCATATAACCCGCGCCTTGATTTCGGAGTTGGCCTCCAAGGTGGAACCATTTTCTTCTATCTCATCATAAAAACCTATATCACGCAAACTCACCACTTCAATAGGAGCGGTTAGTATCTTACGAACTTCTAACAACTTGTGCTGGTTATTGGATGCAAATACGAGTTTCATATGTTTTGTATTTTCAAATCTTGGCTGCAAAATTACTATTTTTTATGTAAATATCAAAATTATTTGATTTAGATTGTGTATATTCCATAATTTTTTTGTACTTTTGCCTCGTAAAAATTATGCGAATATGAAAAAAATCAATTTTTTACTAGCACTTGTACTCATGAGTACAAGCCTTTTGGCCCAAACTCCTATTTTGGGCGAGTGGATAACCGTAGATGACAAAACTGGCGAGAAGATGTCAGTAGTATCCATCTATCAAGCTGAAAATGGTAAGTATTATGGCAAAATTGTAGGATTGCTGACGGGTTCGGGTGATGATGTATGTACCGAATGTACTGGCGAGGACCACAACAAGCCTATTGTAGGATTGGTGATTGTACGCGATATGCAACTCAAGGATGGCGAATTGCGTGGTGGCAAGGTACTTGATCCAGATAATGGTAAATTCTATTATGCAAAGATTTATCTAGATAAAGATGGTACACTCGTTTTGCGCGGTTCATTGGATAAAGCAGGACTTTTGGGCAGAAGCCAAACATGGTTGCGCAAATAAGCCAGGATAGAAAACAAAAAAAGCAAGCACATTTGACAAGTGCTTGCTTTTTTTATATATTTAGAACGATTATTTCTCAATTGCTTCTGCAATAGAGTTGGCTATCTCCGCCATTTCTGCTGCAGGCAATGTCATCTTTTGGTTAGCAAAGGACATATCACTCTCCTTGTTAATAGGAATCAAATGAATATGCACGTGTGGCACTTCCAATCCAATCACAGCCACACCCACACGCTTGCAATCTGTAGCGGCTTTGATACCCTTTGCTACGTTTTTCGCAAACACCATCATATCCCCTAGCAAATCATCTTCCAAATCAAAGATGTAGTCCGCTTCAGGTTCACTTAATTTAGGAACAATCAACGTATGTCCTTTTTGCAACGGATTAATATCCAAAAAAGCGTAATAGCGATCATCCTCTGCTACCTTATAGCTTGGGATCTCACCATTGATGATTTTAGAAAAGATTGTCATACCTATACTTATGCTATGCGTTACACAACGTGATTAAATACTAATCTCCAATATCTTGAATTCCAATTTGCCAGCAGGCACTACCACTTCAGCCGTATCACCCACTTTCTTACCCATCAATCCTTTGGCAATTGGAGTAGTAGTAGCAATCTTGCCTTCTAAAATATTAGCTTCGCCTTCAGTAACCAATTGATATACCTTCTCTTGACCCGTCTTCATGTTTTGCACACGCACTTTGGTCAAGATCTGTACTTCATCTGTGCTAATACTTGTCTCATCAATGATACGCGCATCTATAATCTTAGCCTTGAGCATAGCAATCTTGCTCTCAAGCACACCTTGTTCTTCTTTAGCAGCATCATACTCTGCATTCTCACTCAAGTCACCTTTTTCGCGTGCCTCTGCAATGGCTGCTATCACACGTGGACGCTCTATACTCTCCAAGTGCTGGAGTTCCTCTTTCAATTTTTGAAGACCGTTTGCGGTCATGTAAGTTGTTGCCATATCTATTATTCGTATTTACGATTAAAAATCTCGCTCGCAATAAAAGCTTTGCGAGCCTCTTCCACATCACTCATGTCTGGAAGCAATGGTTGGGTATTATCTAATTCGTTCATAATATACACAAAAAAATAAGAAAACAACACTCATCGTTGCGTTTTAGTTGAAAAACAACGAGAAACTTCCCAGCCTCTCGTTGCCATTAAACCTAAACCTTAACTATGAAAATTTATTGTTTTCGCTGCAAAGGTACTACTTTTTTCTTATTCGTGCAAATTTTTTGCAAAAAAAATACAAAAAATTAATTAAAAATGCATTATTTTACGATTTTACCCTTCAAAGTAGCCGCTGTAGCATCATAAATTTGCACTTTAACAAACTCACCTATATGCCTATTCTCACGAGGGAATATTACAGTCTTGTACTGACTTGTACGACCATACATATCCTCTTTGCTACGTTTAGAGAATCCCTCAACCAGCACTTCTACAACTTTGCCTATTTCTTTCTGATTACTCCGAAGCGACAATTCAGTTTGTAGCGTAATAATCTCGTTTAAACGTCTTACTTTCTCCGCTTCATCAATATTATCTGGCAAATGCTTTTGCGCGTGCGTGCCCGGGCGTTCACTATATTTAAACATAAATGCAGAATCAAAACCCACCTCCTTCATCAGCGACAATGTTTCTGCATGATCTTCGAGTGTTTCACTATGAAAACCACAAAAAACATCGGTACTAATAGCGGCATCGTGCAAAATACGACGGATAGCAGCTATACGATCCAAATACCACTCGCGTGTGTACTTACGGTTCATAAGTTTTAAAATCCTATTCGAACCACTCTGCACAGGCAAATGAATGAATTTGCACAAATTATCATGAGCAGCTATCACCTCTAGTGTCTTGTCTGACATATCTTTAGGATGTGAAGTAGTAAAACGGATACGCATATCTGGTACTAGCTCTGCCACAGTCTTTAGCAATGTAGAGAAATCCACCACTTCCACTTCACCTTCCCCATTCATACATTCATATCTATAGGAATTAACATTCTGCCCTAATAACGTTACCTCTTTATATCCTTTAGCTTGCAAATCGAGCACTTCCTTTTTGATACTCTCTACATCACGACTACGCTCTCTACCTCTAGTATAGGGTACGATACAATATGAGCAGAAATTGTTGCATCCTCGCATGATGCTAACAAATCCTGAAATCTGTTTGCCAATACGAGCAGGCATCACTTCGCGATAAGTTTCTGTGGTGCTCAGTTCGATATTAATAGCCTTGTTTCCTAACTCACACTGTGCCAACAGATTAGGTATATCTAAATAAGCATCTGGCCCCACCACAAAATTCACACCATATTCGCGTATCAATGTTTCACCCATGCGCTCTGCCATGCATCCGATTACGCCTATCATCAGTCGCTGTGCATTCTCTTTTCCCTTTTCACTTTTTCGCTTCACGTTTTCACTCTTCAGTTCTTGCAAGCGATGTTGCACTTTCTGCTCTGCGTTATCACGAATGGAGCAAGTATTGAGAATCACAATATCTGCTTGATGAATATCATCCGTTAACTCGCAATCTGTCATCTGCATGATTGCTGCTACTACTTCGCTATCTGCCACATTCATCTGGCAGCCATAGGTTTCTATAAAGAATTTTTTCATGCTGCAAAGGTACAATTATTTTTGAGAATATGCAAATATTTCCTAATTTTGCTCACAATAACGCACCAATTTTTCTTCTAACGTATGATTACACCACGTAAATTATCGCTTGAAATAATTTTTACAAATATTATTTAGAAAAACATTTGTATAAATGAGAAAAAAGCAGTAACTTTGCAAACAAATTGAATAAATATGTCCACAAATACTACACATTATGTCTATCAAGAGCCAGCCATCGAATTTGTAACGGTAGTTGTGCAACTATGTATTTTTTTAGAGCAGGGACCATATGAGAAATCTGATTTCATCGAAAAAATCCTTTGTATGTTGCCGCTCTTATATCTTAAAGCGCGTTTATTACCCAGAACTGCGGAGGAGATGGATGGGTATCCAGAGCGATTTGTTTCGGAACCAGAATACGATGCATTGCGCCAATCAATTGCCCATACGCTGGGAAGTGATGATGCTTATTTGGAAGTCTATATGGAAGACATGCGTTATTCCGATGAGCCCATTACCGCATATATCTCAGAGGATATAGCAGATATATATCAAGAAATCAAAGATTTAGCATGTAATTATCAAACACGTGATGAGCGTGTGATGAATGATGCGCTTGTCAATTGCCTTGAAGCTTTTGACCAGCATTGGGGGCAAAAACTACTGAATGTTCTTCGCCCACTGCATGCATTATCCATGTTGAAAGATGAATAAGTTGCAACCAAATACTTTTTCGGCACATATTGCTAAAACGGCTATTCAAGCCCTCCCTATCACCTATTTTGAGGGAGAAGTAATCATTGTAGATCATCCTAATGAGTTAGCCGATGCCATTTCCTATCTCAGTCAACAAACGATTTTGGGTGTGGATACAGAGGCACGTCCTTCATTTAAACGTGGTGTGCATTATCCCACAGCACTTGTGCAAGTAGCCACTGAAGAAAAATGCTTTCTCTTCCGTTTGACACACGTAGGAATGCCACAAGAATTGGCAAATATCTTTGCCAACCCAGCTATATGTAAAGTAGGATTGGCTTTTAAAGACGATCTCAATGGCTTGCGTCGTCGTCGTGATTTCAAACCTGCCAACTGCATTGATTTACAGTCTATCGTATGCAAATATGGTATTATGGAATTGGGATTACAAAAGATTTTTGCCATTGTTTTTGGCAAAAAAATTAGTAAGGCGCAGCAACTAACCAATTGGGAGAACTCGCATCTCACCCCCGAGCAAGCGCGCTATGCATCCACCGATGCATGGGCTACATTGCTCATATATAAAGTATTGAAGGCTACCAAACCACTCGCAAAAAAAGAAGTTGATGCCCTCAAACAAGCAGAAAAAGAGGCACAGTGTCGCCGCCAACAAGAGGCATTGGAAAGAAAACATCAGGAGCAAGAAACCAATAACCCGACCAACACCCCAAAAGAATCATGATAACTGTTCATCTGAAACCGCATAAAGAAGAGTCGCTACTACGCTTTCACCCATGGGTATTTTCGGGTGCAATTAGCAGCATTCAATTGGATAAAGATTATCCATATGACACTCCAAAAGAAGGAGAAATCGTGCAAGTGGTTGATTCTAATGGAAATATCCTAGGTGTTGGCCACTACCAGATTGGTTCTATCGCTGTGCGCATATTGTCGTTCGGATCAAGTGCACTGCCTGCTGATTTTTGGCAAGAACGTATTCGTGCGGCATATGACGTGCGTTGTTCGTTAGGTTTGATTATAGCAGAGAACAACACGTATCGTCTTGTGCATGGCGAGGGTGATTTTCTTCCTGGTCTGATTGTAGATGTATATGCAGATACAGCTGTGATTCAAGCTCATTCGGTGGGAATGCATCAGCATCGTCAAGAAATAGCAGAATCCATTGTGGAAATTGTGCCACAGGTAAACAAAGTATATTACAAGTCCGATGATACATTGCCCCATAAGGCTCTTATTCAAGGCGAGCGAGTAGGTTATCTCATTGGTGCGGATAAAGCGGATTTTAACGGGGATTTTTGGGCGAAAGAGAATGGGTTGGATTTTCGTATCGATTGGCTGCGCGGACAAAAAACAGGTTTCTTTATTGATCAACGCGATAACCGCGCTCTATTGGAACAGTATGCGAAAGGCAAAGAAGTGCTTAACATGTTTTGTTATACGGGTGGTTTCTCCGTCTATGCACTCCGTGGCGGAGCTAAACTAGTTCACTCAGTAGATGTAAGCCAAAAAGCAATTGATTTGGTACGCAGTAATGTAGCACATAATTTTGGAGACTATGCACCACACGAGGCATTTGCCGAGGAAGCGTTTGAGTTTATGGCTAAGAATCAGAACAAGTACGACCTTATTGTGCTTGATCCTCCTGCTTTTGCTAAGCATCGCGATGCTGTTAAGAATGCTTTGCGTGGTTATCAACGTTTGAATGCCAAAGGCATGCAAGCGATTCGTCCTGGAGGTATCCTCTTCACGTTCTCTTGCTCACAAGCCATTGATAAAGATATGTTTCGTTTGGCAGTATTCTCTGCTGCTGCACAAGTTGGACGCAAAGTACGAATATTACATCAGCTGCATCAACCTGCAGATCATCCTATCAATATCTACCATCCAGAAGGTGAATATCTCAAAGGATTAGTCTTACAAGTTGAGTAAGTACCATATACGGTTTTTACAAACAATCTTCTATTTAAGACACTTTTGAATTATACTAATACCCTATAATTTTTCCCTTTTGCTTTAAACGTGATTTTTATGCGTTTTGAGAACACATCTCAAAAAATCCAACATAGAGGTATTGTGTATATCGAATATTTTTTGTACCTTTGCAGTCGCTTTGTGCGCGCGTGCGAGAAATTTATCTGTTTGCACGCAAATAATTTTAGAAATAAATAAAACATACAATATGGAAGAATTGAATCAACAAGTAGAACAACAAGAAAAGTATGATGGTTCGAGTATTCAAGTGCTCGAAGGTTTGGAGGCAGTGCGTAAACGCCCTGCGATGTATATCGGCGATATTTCGCTGAAGGGTTTGCACCACTTAGTATATGAGGTAGTGGACAACTCTATTGATGAGGCACTAGCAGGTTTCTGTAACCACATCGAAGTGACAATCAACGAGGATAACTCAATCACTGTACAAGATAACGGTCGTGGTATTCCTGTGGATATGCACCCAAAAGAGCACAAAAGTGCTTTAGAGGTAGTCATGACCGTGTTGCACGCCGGAGGTAAGTTCAACAAGGACAGCTACAAGGTGTCTGGTGGTTTGCACGGTGTGGGTGTGAGCTGCGTGAACGCACTCTCAACCAAGTTGCATGTAGAAGTTCGCCGCGATGGAAAAGTTCATGCGCAAGACTACTCCAAAGGTAAACCATTGAACGCAGTAGAGGTGATTGGTACCTACGCAGAAGGCGAAGGTACAGGTACACGTGTACAATTCTGGCCAGATGGTAGCATCTTTACAGAAACCGTATATCGCTACGAGATTCTCGCCAACCGTATGCGTGAGTTGGCATACCTGAATGCAGGTGTTCGCATTAGTTTGACCGACCTGCGTGAGAAGAACGAAGACGGCAGTCCAAAGGGCGAGGTATTTTACTCAGAAGAAGGATTGAGCGAATTCGTGCGTTACATTGACGGCAACCGTACTCCGCTAATCTCAGAGGTGATTCACTTGAATACCGAGAAATATGGTACTCCAGTAGAGGTGGCAATTATCTACAACACCGATTTCAACGAGAATGTACACAGCTATGTAAACAATATCAACACCATCGAAGGTGGTACACACGTGGCAGGTTTCCGCTCGGCACTCACTCGCGTGATGAAGAAATACGCTGAGGAGAGCAAGATGCTGGAGAAAGCAAAACTGAAAGACAAAGATGGTAATGCAAACATTGATCCTAATGACTTCCGCGAGGGTTTGACCGCTATCATCAGCGTGAAAGTAGCAGAGCCACAATTCGAGGGTCAGACAAAGACTAAGTTGGGTAACTCGGAGGTAGCAGGTATGGTGTCTTCTGCGGTCAGTGAGGCGTTGAGTAACTACTTGGAAGAGCACCCAGATGATGCCAAGAAGATTGTAGAGAAAGTGATCTTGGCTGCCCAAGCACGTATCGCTGCACGTAATGCTCGTCAGAGCGTACTCAGAAAGTCGCCTCTCGGTGGTGGTGGATTGCCTGGAAAGTTGGCTGACTGCGAGAGCAAAGACCCTGCTGAGTGTGAATTGTTCCTCGTGGAGGGAGATTCTGCAGGTGGTACCGCTAAGACTGGTCGCGACCGTAAGATTCAAGCCATCCTGCCATTGCGTGGTAAGATCTTGAATGTGGAGAAAGCGATGGAGCATAAGGTGTTCGAGAGTGAGGAAGTACGCAATATATTTACTGCATTGGGTATTACCTTCGGTACAGAAGAAGATCCTAAGGCATTGAACCTGAGCAAGATTCGCTATCATAAAGTAATCATCATGGCCGATGCCGACGTGGATGGTGCGCATATCGCTACGCTGATTATGACACTATTCTTCCGCCACATGAAAGAGGTGATTGAGCAAGGGCACTTGTATATCGCGATGGCACCACTCTACTTGTGCTCGAAGGGTAGCTACAAAGAGTATTGCTGGAACGACCAACAACGTCACGATTTCATCATGAAACATGCTAATGGCGATGAGAAACTGATTAAGACCCAACGTTATAAAGGTCTTGGTGAGATGTCGGATGAGCAATTGTGGGAAACAACTATGGACCCTGCTCGTCGCTTGCTGAAGAAAGTGACTATCGAGAATGCTGCTGAGGCAGACCGCACCATTGCAATGTTGATGGGCGACGATGTGGCTCCTCGCCGTGAGTTCATCGAGAAGAACGCTACGTACGCGAAGATTGATGCGTGATTTAGTTTAGTGTTTAGGGTTTAGTGTTTAGTGTTTAGGGATGAAGATAGCCGTATATTGTAGCGCGAAAGATAGGATACCAGAGGAGTATTTGGCTCTCGGTGATGTACTGGGTCAGTGGATTGCCGAGGCAGGGCATACCTTGGTGTATGGCGGTGCTACAGGTGGACTGATGACACGCGTGAGCAATGCGGCGAAAGCATCTGGTGGTATAGTAGAAGGAGTCATTCCGCAACGTATCATCCAAGCCAAACGAATGGCAGACAACTGCGATGTGCTATACACGGTGGCAAACATGAACGAACGTAAGCAAAAAATGAAGGAATTGGCTGATTGTTTCGTTTGCCTACCCGGTAGTTATGGCACGCTGGATGAGATGATGGACGTGGTGGCAAGTGGTACAGTGGATGAACACCGCAAGCCGATTTTCATACTAAACTACCAGGGCTTCTATGAAGGATTGAAACTGCAAATTGAGCATATGCGCCAATTGGCATTTCTTCCACAGCAAGAGCAATACGCACCGCAATTTGTGGATACAATAGAAGAATTGTTAGACGCTTTGCAGCGTCTTGTTTAGAGTTTAAAGTTTAGAGTTTATAGACATGAAAATGATGAATACCAAAGCATTTGAACAATGGTTGCAAGAGCAAGCACAACTGATAGTGCGCTACCGACAAGTGGAGAAAAGCGAGATACTTGCCGAATACAACACATTGAAGAAAGTAGTGGAATCGGCTGATTTTCAAGCCAAGAAAAAAGAATTGACTACTACTCGCTATGAAGATACCCAAGAAGGTAAAAAGATGGCGAGATATAAACAATTGAAATGGAACTCAACTGTAATACTCTACAACCTGCTAAAGAAAGAAGCATGGAAAGAGAAAGCAGAAGTGGCAGAGTACTTGGAATTGGCAGAACAAGTGAAAGTACCAGAGTTTCAACAAACGAATGCGTTTTGGAAGAACAAAAAGCGCTGGTTTACCACCCCTGAAAGCCAACAAGAGAAACGATATGATGCATTGGTAAAGCATGCGGATATTGTTTTCTATTTCCAACATACGGAGCAAGAAATTGCTGATTTGGAGGCTTATAAGATGGCGTGGGCTGCTGAATTTGAGACTGCACCATTGTCCGACGTATGGCAAACAGGTTTCCTCTATCCAAGCAAAGAGTTGAAAGCTAATCATTCACATGTAAACGAGTTGCAAGCTTATACCCAAGGTAGAAATACCCAAGTTGCTAACCGTGTGCTGAGTATTCAGACAAAGAAAGAGAAAACCACAGCCCCTGCTTGGCATCCAACCAAAGGTATGATTATGCACCCATTTTCATATACAAGTGATGTGTGGCATACAGCCGAAGCGATTGCGCCAAAGGCAGGTGTGTTGCAAGCGAAGGTGCATCTCTCAGGCAAAGCTAAACACGTGGTTTGTTTGACTACTGCAGGAGCAAAAAAGTCATTGCATATATTGCCTGCCGATAAGCAAGTGAAAGATGCTATTTACACCCTCGTTTGGAATGAAAAAGAGGCGGTGAACTATGTAAATGATGTGGAAGTTGCGCGTAGCAAGAACCCATTAGCAGGCGAAGCGTTGCATCTGTTGATGCGTAGCTATTTACCTGAGCATGTGAAGGGTACTGGCAAGATGGAGATTGATTGGATGCGCATTTATACCAACGCATAATCCTTTGACCCCTTAAAACTGTTAAAACTTTTTAACCTACAACAACATGTTTCTCATTGCAGGACCTTGTGCTATAGAAAGCCGTGATATCGTAATGCATACCGCCGAAACACTGAAGCAGGTATGCGAGCGATTGGGAATCACGTTATATTTCAAGTCATCGTACGATAAAGCCAACCGCACGAGTATGTCGGAGCGTGGTGTGGGTATGGAAGAGGGATTGAAAATCTTACAAGAAGTTAAATCTACTTTCCAACTGCCTATTCTGACCGATGTGCACGAGTCGTGGCAATGCGCACCCGTGGCTGAGGTGGCAGATGTATTGCAGATTCCTGCATTCTTATCGCGCCAAACCGACTTGCTCGTAGCTGCTGCAAAGACAGGCAGAGTGGTGAACGTGAAGAAAGGTCAGTTTATGGCTCCATGGGATATGCGTGGTGCGATAGCCAAGATAGAGGCCTCCATACCTAACAATGCTACACCAACTTACACCACACTACACCACACTACACCACACATTTGGCTCACCGAACGTGGTTCGAGTTTTGGCTATGGCAACCTCATCGTGGACATGACCTCGCTCGTGAAAATGCGCGAGTATGGTTATCCTGTGGTATTTGATGCTACCCATTCTGTGCAACAACCTAGCAATCAAGCGGGCGTGACGGGTGGCAATCGCGAGATGGTGCCACATCTAATTCGTGCAGCAGTAGCGGTGGGAGTAGATGGGTTGTTCCTTGAAGTACATCCTCAGCCAGAGAAAGCCATCTCTGATGCTGCGAACCAAGTGCACCTAAGCGACGTAGAGTCAATACTCAAACAAGCATTGGCAATTGATCAATTGGTTAGAAACGCTTAATTATACCATTAGAATTTTTCAAATTCTTTATTGAAATGTACGCAATAAGAGCAAAACAAATATTCGAGGAAGAGATTCGCGAATTAGAGAAATTAAAAAACAGCATTGATAACCACTTCAACCAAGTCGTTGAGGTACTATATCATTGCCAAGGTAAAGTGGTAATGATGGGTATTGGTAAGACGGGTATCATTGCCCACAAGATGGCAGCGTCTTTTGCGAGTACAGGTACTCCCTCTATCTTCGTGAACGTGGCAGAAGCGATGCACGGTGATTTAGGCATGATTAGCGATAAAGATGTGGTTATCTTGGTTAGTAATAGTGGAGAGACCAACGAGATACTCAATGCTATAGATCCTATTCATCGTATTGGCTGTACGATTATCGCATTGACAGGTAATATGCAATCGCCTTTGGCGCTACGTTCAGACTATGCTTTGTCGGTGCATGTAGACCATGAGGCATGTCCATTAGGACTTGCACCTACCACCTCTACTACGGCTACGCTATTGATGGGAGATGCTTTGATGGTATGTTTAATGGAGATGCGGCAGTTTAAAGCGGAAAATTTTGCGGTGTATCATCCAGGTGGAGCATTAGGCAGGAAATTGCTAGGACGAGTGCAAAATTTCATGACCACGCACGTTCCACGTGTGCAGTTGGACACGATCTTCCGTGATGTGGTATGCGAAATGAGCGACAAGCATTTGGGTATGACGTTAGTGTACGACACATTGTCTCCTATCGGACAATGCAAAGGTATCATTACCGATGGTGATGTGCGTCGTGCGATACAGCGTTTCAACGATATACAAATATCTGCCGAACAGATTATGACACCTTCTTATAAATCCATTGCTAAAGAAGCTTTGCTCACGGATGCGTTGGCGATTATGGATAAGCATAATATCACTACGTTGGCGGTTACCGAGAGTGCTGAGGATACGCAAATCATCGGTATCATATCTATTCACCATATTATCGATTTCAACTAAATTGTAAATAAAAATGGTTATCCATCTTCCTATACATATAGATATATCACGTGTGCGCTCGATGGCTGAGCAAGTAGGTGCCTTGTGTGTGCGCAAGTCGGATAAGTACGTACTTATTACTCATTCCTCTGTTAGCGAACTGCCAGACGTGTTAAAGTCTGTGGCGGAAGCATGGTGGGTGATGCCTACGGATATGCAGCTCTCCTCGCGATCATATGAGTCATTCACACATCGTATAGCGATTGGCGACACCTATATTGGCGGTGATGGAAAGAATCAGCTGATGATTGCTGGTCCTTGCGCTGTAGAAAGCAGGGAACAGATAGAGCAATCATGTCAGATGCTTAAGCAGCAGGGTATTCGTATATTGCGTGCAGGTTGTTATAAGCCCCGCACTTCTCCTTATACGTTTCGCGGATTGGGTGAAGATGGATTGAAGCTGTTGGCAGAGATGCGTGAGAAATACGGACTACTTATTGCCACGGAGATGCGCGATGCTACGCATGCTGACAAGGTGGTGGAGTATGCCGATATTGTGCAAGTAGGTGCCAAGTCGATGTATGACCACGGATTGCTAACAGCAGCGGGTCAGTCGGGCAAGCCAGTGATACTGAAGCGTGGATTTGGTTCGACCTTGCAGGAGTTGGTCAATTGTGCGGATTTTATTATGAGTTGTGGCAACGAACAGGTGATATTGTGTGAGCGTGGTATCCGCAGTTTTGAGACCAAGACCCGTTTCACGCTTGACTTGTGCGGTGTGGCATGGCTGAAAGAGCATTGCAACTTGCCTATTATCCTAGACCCGAGCCACGCGATGGGTTATGCGTATGGCATAGGTGATTTGGCGCGTGCATGTACGGCTATGGGTATTGATGGTTTGCTTATCGAGACGCATCCATGCCCAGCGTGCGCACAAAGCGACGCGGCCCAGCAACTCAACCATCAGGATTTCTGCGACATGTATGCCTCGCTCCGACCGATAGCACAAGCCGTTGGCAAAAATCTAGTATAAATAATATCAAAACAAACCCAACTTCGTGAGTATGGTTTTAGAGGAGGAATTGCGGCGAGTTTAAATCGCAAAAAGATTTCTGTCTCGCGAGCACCTTCCGACGTGGAGATGGCGGGATTCGAACCCGCGTCCAAACAAGGAACCAATATGCTTTCTACACGCTTATCTTGGCCTTTATTTTCGAACAATGGCAAGACCCAAGCCACCAACCATTGCCTTATCTACTACATCTCATTTTGGTATCGCAGCCTACCAAAACCAGTCCCGATATTTCCGCACCGCTTGATCCATTCAGCCTCTGGACGTTGGCTTGGAGCGATGTCTCGGTTCAGCACCTTGTGCCGAAACTAGGCGAATCTACTATGCTTCGATTACGCAGCGAGAGCTACAGTATTGTTGCCAGTTATAATGGCGAACCCGATTAACGAGTGGTGTTCATGCTCGGCGTGCTTACATACCTGTTCTACCTGCTGTCAAAACCAAACATCCCCATACAACAGATTTGCGCTGCAAAGGTACGACAAAAAAAGCATATTTGCAAGAAAAGAACGAAAATTGTCGTAATTTTGTGCAAGAGTATGAAAAAAGAGGAACAATATACTAAAAAAATTATAAACAATTAAATCAAACATTATTTTTGACAATAGGTAACAATTGCAATGAAAAGCAAACTAAAAAGTATTCATTATCATACTCAAAAATAAAGAAAAAGAGTGTGTCGATGTATAGGGCACACTCTTTTGAACTATTGGACGGGTGGCATCGATTAAGGAATGATTAATAGAGCCAACAAAAGTGGAAAGATGGGGTTATTTGTTGCGCTTGATGAGGCAAAGCATACCCACAAAAGTGAGCAAAGCATTCAGGATCAAACGCTCGTGAGAGAAAACATAACCATTGAACCATACAGCTGAATGAACATCAATAACCCATGTGACAACTGGAGCTAAAACAACTACCAACGGAATCCAACGATCACGCACCTGGCGATGAGTGAATATACCAAAACAAAACATACCCAAAAGTGGACCATACGTGTAGCTGGCTACCTTATACACCGTCTGGATAACCGAATCGTTGTTTAACATATGAATCACATAAATACACACTGCCATCAACATTGCCATACCTATATGAACAAGTGTGCGAACCCTGGTAAGATGAGCATCACTCTCCTTACTAAGAATATCAATAGTGAACGAAGTGGTGAGAGCAGTAAGCGCACTACCCGCTGCTGAATAGGCTGCCGCAATAAAACCAACAATAAACAACACACCCACCACAACAGGGAAATAGTTGCCCGTCGCCAAGAAAGGAAAGACATCGTCGCCCTTGAGTTGTGCCACCTGAGCAATACCCATCTGGTTAGCATAGGAATACAGCAAAAAGCCCAAGAAAAGGAAAAGACCAATCACTACAATCTGCATTAATGCTCCCACAATGAGGTTCTTCTGGCTCTCGCGAGGGTTCTTGCACGACAATGTACGCTGCATAAGGTCCTGGTCGAGACCCGTAGTAGCAATCACAAGAAAAACACCCGCAAGAAACTGCTTCCAGAAATATGTGCCCTCCTTGGGGTTGTCAAAGAAGAAGGTGCGGGTCATATCGCTATACATCCAACCATCGATATTCACCCCTGCACGCAACACGAAATAAATGCACAATGCCACAGACAGAATCAAGCAGCAAGTCTTGAGTAAATCCGTCCAAATAAGCGACTTAACACCACCTTTGAAAGTGCAAAGATACACAATCAGCACCGTGAAAATTGCGTTGACCCAGAAAGGAATACCGAGAGGACCGAAGACCAAAAGTTGCAAGACCTCACCCACCACAAAAAGGCGGACACTGGCACCCAGCATCTTACTAACGAAAAAAAGCCATGCACCCGACTTATACGTACTCATACCAAAACGCTGTTGGAGATACTGATAAATAGAAGTGAGGTTCAGCTTGTAATACAATGGGATTAGCACATAGGCAATGATAATCTGTCCAACAGTGAAGCCGAGAACCATTTGCATATACGCCCAGCCCGATGTAGCCACCATACCCGGTACACTAACAAAAGTGACACCCGAGATAGCAGCGCCAATAGTGGACATCGCCACCAGCAACCAGTTGCTACTGCGGTTGCCAGAGAAAAAACCTGCGTTATCTGCCTTGCGGCCCGCCAAATAAGAAATCAAGAAAAGCAATGCAAAATAGCATGCTATGACAATCAAGATGGTTAGTGGGTTCATATATTTTTTTTAGAAGTTAGATTTTAGACCGCTATGCAGTTAGACCGCCTGCGGCTGTTAGATAAATTATTCTTCGTAGAGAAGGTAAGGACGGCGTTGGATTTTGAAGTTAGCTACATCGTCTTGCCAGCGAGCACGAATCTCCTCCTCGCTCTTACCCTGGATAATCATCTTACGGATATAATCTTGCCCCACAAGCAGTTCGAAGAATGAACGGAAAAAATAATTATCCATATGCATATGGTTGTAAGCATCCAGCAGATAGCGCAACGAGAAGCCCACCTTGCGTGCCTCCTCCTCGCTCATACCACTGAGGTCCACACCATCGCAAATACGTCCCTTCTGCGTGGATTGAGTAGGATGGAAAGTGATGGCCGTTCCATAAGTACTGGGTTCAGTACGAGGTGCATTAAAATTAGGGTGACCATAGCATAGGAAAGGTTTATCCGTGCCACGCCCCAACGACATAGGCGTAGCCTCGAACAAACAAACCGACGGGTAGAGGTAGATAGCCAACATATTGCGCAGGTTAGGCGAAGGAGCAATAGGCAAACGATAAAGCGTCTGATGGGTATAGTGTTTGCAAGGGATGACCGTAAGCTCCACTTGCAAGGAATCAGCGAGCCAGTTCTCGCCATTAATCATCAATGCCAACTCGCCCAACGTCATGCCATGCACCACTGGAATAGGCAACGCCCCTACACCCGACTTGTGCTTCATATCAAGGATAGGACCGTCCACATAAAATCCATTGGGATTAGGGCGGTCAAAGACCATAAACTGTTTGCCTCCTTGCGCACAAGCGCTCATGAGGCGAAACATGGTGACATAATAGGTATAGAAGCGAAGTCCTACATCTTGAATATCGGTGATAAGGATATCGAACGTCTGCATAGCTTCTTCAGACGGGCGCTGGCTCTTGCCATCGTAGAGCGAAAGAATTGGTATGCCCGTCTTTTCATCCACACTGCTGGCAACATGTTCGCCCTCGCGCGCCGTGCCACGGAAACCATGTTCTGGCGAGAAAATAGCAGTGACGTTCACGCCATGCTTGAGCAGCAAATCGAGGGTGTGGATGGTGTCGTTGCCTTGGATGACGATGCCCGTATGATTGCTCAGCAACGCCACACGCTTATCCTTGAGCAAAGGCAGATATTGCTTCGTCTGCTCTGCACCAACCTGAACACGCTGTGCATGAACAGTGATGAAAACGACAGATAGAAAAGCAAAAAGACTGATAAACTTTTTCATGCGAATGATTTTTGGTATAATTTTTCGGCAAAGGTAGTGAAATTTTTGGATATATGCAAATTATTGCGTACCTTTGCATGTTTTTACAACCATAAAATTCTGAAAGATATGAAAAACGCAGGAAAGATTCTCGTTGTAATGTTGTTCGTTACGCTGAGCAGTTGTATGCCCAAAGCCCCGATGTTGCTCCATTGGGAAATGGGCGCGAATGATGTGGAGCCCGGTATATGTGAGATGTACCTCACGATGACTAACCAATCCAACAAGCCCATCACAAACGAAGGTTGGGTGCTATACTTCAACTATATGTCACTCCACCCTATTTTTACCGCAGGAGAAGAAATCAAACAGACAGAGTTGCAAGCCAGTTACCATAGTATTGAGCCCACGAAAGAATTCAAAGTACTGCTGCCAGATAGCAGTCGCACATTCACACTGCGTTGTCGCGGCAACGCAATCCGTCAGACATCACGTCCAGAGGGATTCTTCTTGGTGAAGAGGAAAGGGGAAAACGGAAGAGTAAAAACGGAAAATCCTATCAGTATCCCTTGTACCTATGCACCATTCACACGTCCTGAGCAGATGAAACGCGGCATCGTGACATGGGAGAAGACACCATATGCCGACGGAGCGTATGTGTATGATTATGTGGAGAGGATATTAGGCGATGGGCAATTAGCTATGGATGATGGGCGAGAAGGCTTGGAGCCATTGTTGCCACAACCTAAAAAAGTGGAGTACGCAGGTGGAGTGTGCGAGGTAGCGAAAGCAGAAATAGTGATTCGTACCGACGCCAACATAGTAAAAGAAGGTTACACCATGATAATCGCCCCTGAGCGCATTACGATTGAAACAAGCGATGAGACGGGTGTGTATTATGCCAAACAGACCCTCAGCCAATGGGGAGAAGTAGTGCCATGCGGAAGAGTGACCGATTATCCCGACCTGCATCATCGCGGTATCATGCTAGATGTAGTACGTAACTACTACCCTGTGGATTCCATCTACCGCATATTGGACATAATGGCATACCACAAACTGAATGTGCTACATTTCCATTTGTCGGATGATGAGGCGTGGCGATTGGAGATTCCAGGATTGCCACAGTTGACGGACATTGGTTCAAAACGCGGATACACCGTAGATGAAAGCGAGTGCCTATTGCCTATGTACTGTGGAGGTTGGGACCCTAATGCGCCGACTACAGCCAACGGTTACATCACGCGCGAGAAATATATAGAATTACTGAGATATGCTAACGAGCGTCACATCCGGGTAATACCTGAAATAGATATGCCAGGGCATATGCGTGCTTGCAAAAAAGCAATGGGTAACTTGCTGACTGATAGCGCATTTGATGCACGTGTGTATAAGTCGGCACAAAACTATACTGACAACGTGATTGATGTAACCAAACCCTATGCGGTAGAGTTTATTGATCACGTTGTGACTGAGATAGTGAAGATGCACGAGGAAGCAGAACACCCGCTAACTATCTTCAATATCGGCGGCGACGAAGTGCCAAAGGGAGCACTTACAAAAGAAGAACACCAGGCATTTATTGATGAGGTATTGGCTATCCTCAATCGCTATAACCTCCAACCAATGGGATGGGAGGAAATCACGCACTTCTGCCCTGCTGAAAGCAAGGCGATTTGCTATTCGTGGCTCAATAGCAATACCAAACCATTAGAGATGGCAGAGGCAGGTTATCCTGTGGTATTGGCGAACGCTAACCGCTTGTACTTCGACTTCGCGTACTGCAATCACCACGAGGAGAAAGGACTGAACTGGGGAGGTTATACGGATGAGTATCGTTCGTTTGATTGGGAGCCACTGATTCACCCAAACGTAGTGGGCATGAATGCGCAGTTGTGGGCAGAGGTAATTCGTTCGTTCAGTCAGGTGGAATGGCAACTTTATCCTAAGATATACGGCTTGGCAGAGCGCGCATGGAACAACCGCAGCGCACTGAGTTTGAGCGAATATAATAGGCTGGTATATGAAGTGTTCGTTCCGCAATTGGCCGCTACAGGACGGAACTTCCATATTCAGCAACCAGGTATAAAAACATTGGATTTGGTAGCCGCTCCTATCGCTGCATGTTTTCAGACGGATACGTTGGCAACACCTCGCTTGGTGGTGATGAATAAGGTGATGCAAGGAGGCGAAATAGTGTATCGCATAGATGATGGAGAGTGGCAAACGTATGGTCAACCTTTCCCTATACCCGCAGAAGCTGGTACGATACAAGCCAAAATACAGTATTGCGGCAAAGAGAGCAACACGACATGGTTGTGGCTCGAAAAATCTCACCATGTGGACAGTCAGACTGTAGAGAAATATATAGGAACAACGTTCTGATACAGTACAATAAAAAGGCTTGGCGGATGCCAAGCCTTTTTGGTTTACTCCTCTACCTTCAACAAGAAAATACGATCGCCACGGCGTACAAGTTTGTCGGTCTTAATAGCAAAGTATTCGCCTTTATGAATCTGGGTGCGCACATTGCCTTTGGCATCGTGGATGTCGTGCGCGAGCAGTTCGTATGCTCCCGTGGTATCGCCCGTAATCAACAGTTCGTCGCCTTCGCGAATCTCCTTGGTGGCTTCAAGATAAAACTCAGCCACGGAGATATTCTTAAAAAAGTTGGTACACTTGCCGGCAAAGACCTTTTTGCGTGTAGCCTGCGAGCCATAGGTGTGCGTCCATTCGCCGAGGCGCTGACCAAGGTAATAGCCATCCCAGAAGCCGCGATTGAACACGCGGGCAAGACGAGTGTTCCATTCCTCAATCTTTGCTTCTATTGCCTCATCTCCCATCACCCATCGCCCATTGCCTTCAGTCCATAGTTGCACCGCTTCGCGGTAGCACTCGACTACCGTTTTGACATATTCTGGTCCGCGCGCGCGTCCTTCAATCTTGAGTACACGTACACCTGCATCAAGCATCTTATTGAGGAAATGGATGGTTTTGAGGTCTTTAGGCGACATAATATATTGATTATCCACCTCTAACTCAAGGTCGGTATCTTTGTCTTTTACTACATAGCCACGGCGACAAATCTGCATACAAGCACCACGGTTGGCACTAGCACCCAAATTGTTCAAACTGAGATAGCACTTGCCACTTACCGCCATACACAAAGCACCATGGCAGAACATTTCGATGCGAATAAGTTCGCCTTTAGGGCCGCGGATATCTTGTTCAAGAATATCACGATAGATGCTCGCCACTTGTTCTATATTCAGTTCACGCGCCAACACGACCACATCGGCATACTGGGCATAAAACTTCAATGCCTCGGTGTTGGCAATATTCAATTGCGTAGATAGGTGCACCTCTACTCCCGCCGCATGTGCATACTGCAAAACTGCAATATCTGATGCAATGATAGCACTCAATCCTGCCTCCTTGGCGTGATCCACAATCTCGCGCATCAAATGCAAATCTTCAGGATACATAACGGTGTTGAGTGTGAGGTAGGTTTTGACTCCCACCGCTTGGCAACGCTCGACAATAGTATGAAGATCTTGGGTGGTGAAATTGGCAGATGAACGTGCACGCATATTCAAGTACTCAATACCAAAATACACACTAGTTGCTCCTGCTTCGATAGCCGCAGCCAGACTCTCCCAACACCCTACAGGAGCCATGATTTCTATGTCGGACATGGAAAAATTCATATTATTGATATTTTTGCTCATAGCGATCTATTTTTCGAAGTGATTGGTTACGGATATTTTCTGATTGGAGAATATCCTTCATCAGCCAACCTAATTCATAGGTCTGCGAAAGAGCCGTTTTTTCCTTATCATTGAGATAATACACCCACGATTTGGAAGGCTTGTCACCAACGCCTTTCACGCGCACTCTATCGGACATGTGCGAACTGATAAAATTGAGCAATCGCAACGCAGGTTCATCCTCTAGGGTCATTATCTCGTGCCATCCTTCCGCCTCAAAGGCGTGATTTGCACCCGCAAAATGTACCTCTTCACCTGCCGCAGAAAGTATGATCGTTTGCTGCTGCATGGGGGTTGCACCAAAATAATAACTCTTGATAATAGTCAGCCTGTCATCGCGCACATATGCTTGCAGGAAATTGCGCGAGATATTGCTACCCGTAGCAAGCAAACGATGGACATAGCGACCATAATCCTCGTACTTCTCCTCCTTTTCGTAGCGGAATTGCTTGAGTAAGTCGTCCGAGCGTTGTTCCAATGGAGGCAAGATGGAGTCAATATATGCAAGACTTTTTTTTGCTTCCAAATATTCGATACTATCTTCTAATGCGTTCGCCACACGTCGTTGAGCCACCTCGTGAGGATATGTGGCATGTAGTGAATCCAACACCAATCTCGCTTGACGCCATTGACCATCTATAACCAAAGTACGTGCTTGCGACACAAGAACTTGAGCACACTGCTCATCTGTTGGCCCACATGAGACCAGTGTTAGTAAGAGTATCCATGCCCAATACAAATCTTTTTTCATAATACTTGATGATTTTTCAATTTGCCCGCAAAATTACTGCTTTTTTCCTAAATAAACAAATCATACTTGGATTATTCAATAATATTTTGTACCTTTGCGGGCAAAATTATAAACTTTACATAAAAATGCAACACTTTATCATATTGGCCGAAGCGGGCGAACATATTGGAGAGAAGAAACTGATTGAACAACACTTATCTGGAAGTTGGCATGGTGAGCAATGGCGAATGGAAGATGGCACATTTTGGGAAATCATAGTGACTGGTGTGGGCGCACTAAATGTGCTTCGTTCGTTGCGAGAAATACCACGCGATGCACGTTTGCTAAACATTGGCTACGCAGGAAGTTCGAATTTTGCCATCGGTAGTGCAGTTTGCGTGCCAGAAGTACGACTGAATCACCCAAATGTAACATACCCTGAGCCCCAACTAAAGCTGATTGATATACCAGTAATATACCTACGTCATTCACAGAATTGCTTGAAGGCAGTATGCTATAGCAATACAGATTTTGTGCTACAATCAGATTATCGTGACTGCGTTTTTGACATGGAATTAGCCTATATAGCCAGCATGGGATTCGACAATCTGTCTGCACTGAAAATTGTGAGCGACAATCTGAGTTTGCATACCTACCGTGAAGTAGCATCTGGCGTAGATGAGGCATAATCTTGTAATGCCATTTGATTGAACATACGCCTTTCTGGATCATGCCACCAACCCCATTTATTGAAATACCTACACATGTTGATAGCGTGAATCCACATCATACGCCAGCTATGATAAGAAGCTTGCGCGTGATTGTGGGTGATGGTTACATGCGGATAAAAAACGGTCAGGTAGTCGCGATGAATACGTCGCGTAAGGTCCATATCTTCGGGATACATAAAGAATTGTTCGTCGAATAGTTTTGCTTTTTGCACAGCCTTCGTTCGGAAGAGCATAAAGCATCCACTGAGATACGGAATATTCATTATTCTATTATACCCAGACTGGCGTAGTTCGTAGCGTTGATTACGCTTTTCCATCCACTTTTTGGGTAAGAAACGGCGACCAAACACATCCAAAGGAGTTGGCAGAAGTTTGCATAGATATTGCAATTGACCATTTGGATAAACCACTTTAGGGACAAGTAATCCCACTTCAGCATGTGACAAAACAAATTGCACTAAAGTAGATAAATCATTAGCAGTTACAATAATGTCGGGATTTATGACCAAATGAAAAGGAATATCATCATAGATACTCTCGCGTATGGCAATGTTATGCGCAGCACCATACCCCATATTGTGGTTATTAAAAATATAATGTAGCTTCTGCGATGAAATCGGTATATTCTCTCGTTGATTGGGTGAATTATCTACCCAATATACATGATGCACATACTGACATTGCAAGAGTTCAAGAGTAAGGTCTTCCACTTGCTGCCAAATAGGATTATAAAGGACAATTGATATATTTAACTTAGTATTCATAATAGTTCTGAGATTTTGTCGATGTATCGCTGAATAACAATTTGTTCATCATAGCATTGTACCACCCATCGTCTTCCCATTGCACCAAACTGCTGGCGTTCATTGTCGGACAAAGAGAGCATATGCATCATACAAGCCACTAGGCTATTCACGTCGTGCGGTTCACAAACAAACCCATTCTCGCCATCCCTTACTATCTCCTTGCATCCAGGTACGGCTGAGGCAATAATAGGGCGTTGCATAGATGCTGCCTCCATCAGCACACGCGACACCCCCTCTCGATAAGAAGGCAGAACGATGCAACTCGCATCTTGAATGAAAGGCAACACATTGTCGGTTTCTCCCATATACTTTACCACCCCGCTATTCTCCCATTTCTGCATCTGCTGAATACCTACACAAGCGGGGTTGTTGGCTCCTAATTGGCCCAAAATATGAAACTGCACATGTGGATGTTGCTTTTTTACGACCTTAGCCGCAGCCACAAATTCACCAATTCCTTTATCCCATAGTACCCGACCTACAAAAAGAAACGTAAAAGGAGCTATGGGCGAATGGTCAGATTGGTAGAATTGAGTGTTAACACCCTCGCCATGAATCATGCGAGTTTTGAAAATAGAAACGATATTTTGCTCCACAAATAGCGTTTTGTCATCTTGATTGAGAAACCATACTTCTTTGGCATGACGGAGCGAATTTTTATACAAACATTTGGCTATACGATTGATCCACCCATTGCGCAGAAAAGTATATCCCAACCCTGTGACAACCGATATTTGTGTGATCTTAGCCATTGCAGCAGCCCATCCGCCATAGATAACAGGTTTGATAGTATAATGGAAAATCAAATCAAATTGCTCTTGTTGGTAGATTTTTTTAAGATGGTGTATCAAACACACATCAACCAATGGATTCATACCCTTGCAATCCACATCAATTGAGATGAAACGTATGCCACTTTGCATAAGCGCATAAATATCTCGATCTTGAGGTGCTATGACCACAATATCATTTCCCAAATGCTTCAGCGCAAGAAGTACACCCATGCGAAAATTGCACATGGTTTGCAAACTATTACCTACGAAAGCTATTTTACTCATATTGATTTACAGATTTGCTGGATTTGAACATTGAGTTGGTTACTGGCATATTTCCAACTATATCTTGCCAAACGCTGTGTTTGAAGCGCAATCAGATTGGAATGATCTGATTGCTGCACAAATTGCAAAATAGTTTGTGCTATTTCGTTTGTATCATATGGATTAAAATATATTGCAGCCTCACCTGCCACCTCAGATAAAGAAGCTTGATTACTGAGCAATAGAGGCAAATGATAAAAATACGCTTCCAAAATAGGAATACCAAACCCCTCACTCAAAGAGGGGAATATCAGTGCTTTGGCATGGCGATAATAGGTAGCCAACGATGAAGCGTCTTTCCATCCTGTGAATTGTACCACTTGACACTTTGCATTAATCTCTTTGATTTGTTGCACTTGTTTATTCGATAACATTGTATTGCTACCAATAAATAGGAATCCCCACTCGGGAGGTAATTGCAAATGACATTGTTGAATAGCTTCGAGAAGACGGCTTAGATTTTTATGTGCTCGTGAACTACCTACATATAGTATGTAATTTTTGAATGTGACATCTTGCGGGAGCTCATATTTATCTTTCTCATGCAATAGGAGATGTTCCCATCCTTCATACACAACTTGTATCTTATCGTCTAAATCCTTACCATATCGACGTAAAATCTGACTGCGTGTGTATTGAGACACCGCTACTACTTGCTTAGCACGACGTAATCCTACTCGCGTTACCAAACGAAGATACCACCGTTTCAGTCCATTCCATCTACCCAATTGTTCAGGGAATTGCTCATATATAAGATCATGAATAGTATACAATGCGGGGATATGCAATGCCAACGGAAATTGGTTACTAGGAATGAAAGCTGCATCAAAATGGCGATTTTTCAACAAGTAGAGCGCGAACTGAAGATCGCGTTTCGGACCAATAGGAGCAATCTTAACTTCATCTAAATACAACCCTTTTTCACGAAACAAACGCATATATGTAGGCGGACATTGGTTTGGTCGCAAGAGGAGCGTATATTGATAGTTGGGTAGAAGTTCCCAGTTTAATACCACATTGAGTATATACTGGGAAAGGCCATCAATACGACACGAAATACATGTTCCGTCTATTAATATATGTTTCATATATACCTTCTTATACACAACTTGATTATTAATAAAAGAATAGAGTCGAAAAGTTGAAATCTGTAATGAAGAATTTGCTGTACTCTCTTCAGGAAACACTGATGGGGCATTTGCAAAAAAGCAGAAATAACTTGCCAATCATCTAATGAAAGTTCTCGATGAAATTGATTAAAAAAGGCTTTTACCCCATCTAAATGCAAACGACTAACCAACGGGACGTGACGGTTTTGCCACAATAGCTGAATCTTCCTGCGAATACTACCTGGTGCGTGCCCTGTGACATTGTTATCATGCTGGCGATAATACATCAGTGGTTCGTGCAAATAATCTACTTGCCCAAAACATATACCTACCAGCAAAAGCACATGATCATGCATTGCATAAGCGGCCAAAGGTTGGGACATATAATGGCACATCAATCGATTAAACATCGCAGCAGCACCTTGTATGCCTGTATTTAAAAATAGCATCTGGCGCAATGTGGTGGGATAAGTAAGCGTATTTTTATGAGAAATAATTCCTCTATCAGGACTCCACACGTATGCATTTGAATAAACCACCTGCGGGATATCTTGCCTGCGATCTTTTATGAGAGCATACATCTTTTCTATTTTATGGGGCAACCAAACATCATCTTGATCACAAAACATGCAGTATGAAGCCTCAACATATTGCAACATATGAATAAAATGACGTGCAACACCCATGTGCTTTTGCTCATCACGAATGAGAAGAATACGCGCGTCTTCTTCACTCAAGCGCTCAACGATCTCTATCGTATCATCTGTCGAACCATCATCATGTACCAACAATCGCCATTGAGTGAAAGTTTGTGCCATAATACTGCGAATTTGCTCTTCTACAAATGCAGCTCCGTTATATGTCGCCAATAAGATGTCTATCATCATACTTCTCGAACTTTCCGCTCAAAAAGATGAAACTTACTAATAATATATGGAATGCTTGTTGCAATCACATACTGAATATTCTGCGATAGCACCGTGAAAAAAGTATCGCCAATAAACTGCATAACTATAGTACCCGACAAAATGGCATACAACACCAACGCAAATTCGCTACCATCTTCTGCCGTTTTAAACAAATAACCAAATATAGCACCCAACACGATCGCAAAAACAATCACCCCTATTCTCCCAAAATCCTTGTAATAAGGATAGAGCGCAGTATATGTATTGGAGCCAAACACATAATATCCTATTTCCACACGTTTAAAATCTAAGATTGGATCGACTGGTTGCGTTTTCCCTCCATCCAACCTCGCCTTCACTGAATAATACAAACGGAAAGTGTTTTCGCCAAGTTGCACAGAAGACTTTGGTTGCAAATTACTATTGAGATTGCCCAAACTACTAGTCATATACAAAGCCGTAAAACGCTCGGGCGTAGTAAAAGATCCTCGCATCTGTTGTACCCCTACAAAAAGCAACAACAACACACTCATTCCTATTGCCATATGCCACAACCGGAATTGAGGACGTTGACTAAAAACAATCGCAGTTGCAAGGAACAAAATCATAAAATTCATCTTTCCCATCGAAATAAAAGCATAAAACAAATTGACCAGAAGTAACATCACTATTCTTCCGACATTATTTCGATTTACCACCTGTAGCTCCATGATATAACTCACCATCCAGAATAGCACAAAGAATCCTGTGGTACGAATACCATTAACGCCTGATACATTGGCATCGCGTAGTGCACTAAACGGATTTCCATCACTGTGAAGAACCACCATTACAACTTCCACAATCATCACAGGGACTGTCAAGAGAGTTAGGTAGTAATACATATCTCGAGCCGTTGTATTCGAATAAACCTTATCAAATAATGGCTTGATATACACAGATTGCACCACCCATGAAGCAAAACAAAAACCAACCAACCAATAGATAATGACTTGAATAATATCTGCACGCAACGGATGCAATCCCCGATCAATCCACGCATATGCCACAATACTCGCCAACCATACACCACATAGCAATACTGTGGGAGCATACCAACGTCCCCTCGAAAAGAGAAGACTCAACAATAGAAGTACTATGCAAACGATGATTAATGTGGGCATAAATTACATTACTAAGAACCTGCAAAGATACTACTTTTTTTTCACATAACAAAAAAATAGAGCTCAAAACATCGTTTTGAACTCTATTCATAGGTGAAAACCTATTTTTCTTGCGGATTACTCTGCAGTAGCTTCAACGGCAGCAGCCTCTTGAGCAGCCTCTACAGCAGCTGCAGCAAGTGCATCAGCAGCCTCTTGACGTTTCTTAGCTACCTCAGCAGCTTTTGCCTTGTTAGCTTCTACTTCTTGAGCAAGCAACGCCTTTGCAACTGCAGCTTTCTTGTCTGCTTCTGCTTGACTAATCTTACCCAACTTAGCATCTTTCTGAGCCTTCCATGCATCGAAACGCTTTTGTGCTTCTTCTGCGGTAAAAGCACCCTTTGCTACACCACCATTCAAGTGCTTCATCAGCATTACCCCTTCACCTGAAAGGATTGTGCGAACAGTGTCAGTAGGTTGAGCGCCTACGTTTACCCAATACAAAGCGCGATCAAACTTCAAATCCACTTTTGCAGGATTGTTGTTTGGGTTGTAAGAACCGATACGCTCAATAATTTTGCCATCACGTGGCGAACGGCTGTCTGCTACTACGATATGGTAGTAAGCATAGTCCTTGTGACCATGACGAGCCAAACGAATTTTTGTTGCCATTTGTTTTTAGTTTATTTATGAGCTACAACTACACGAGTTGCCTGCTCGGGTTAATATTAATGGTATGCCCTTTACACGAAAGAGCCCGCAAAATTACTACATTTTTTTGACGTGACCAAATTTTTTTGCAAAATTATATTATTTCTTTCAACATTCAGCCTTTTTTCTTGCGTATATGTATTTTTTTTACTAACTTTGCGGCTTAATTTGAATTGGTATGCAATTTTGTGATATAATAGGGCAAGAGGAAGTAAAAAAACAACTACGGCAAGCAGTACGCGAAGGACGTATTGCACACGCACAGCTGTTTACCGGCACCACTGGTGTGGGTAAATTACCGCTCGCATTAGCATACGCACAATACATTGCATGCCCCAATCGAACCGAACAAGACTCATGCGGCAAATGCCCAACATGCCTGCAATACCAAAAACTACAACATCCTGACCTGCATTTTGCTTTTCCAATTGTCAAAACCGACACTGGAGATGTATGCGATGACTATATGGATAAATTTCGTGATCTCGTCTTGTCACAACCCTATTTTGATTTGGACGACTGGTATCAACAATTGGGCATCGAAACAAAACAAGCTATTATCTATGAAAAAGAAAGCGGGGAAATATTGCGCAAACTATCGCTAAAAAGTTTTGGAAACGGACATAAGGTGATGATTATTTGGTTGCCCGAAAAAATGAACGCAGCATGTGCCAACAAACTACTTAAACTCCTCGAAGAACCACCGTATAAAACACTTTTCCTTTTGATAAGCGAACAACCCGAACTACTGCTCTCCACTATAATTTCCCGCACACAAGAGGTGCGAATACCTCGTCTATCACTTACCACCATAGCGAAAGCGCTGCAAGAGCAATTCACCAACATCACATCCACCAATGCACACGACATAGCACACATGGCAAATGGCAGTTATATCACTGCACTAAAAACAGTCAACGAAAGCGAAGACCAAACCCGCTATTTCAACGACTTCGTGGCTCTAATGCGAAATGCTTGGCTGGTCGGACAGAAAAAAGATTATAGCGCACTTCTACAACTGCGCAAATGGAGCATGGAAATAGCTGACGCCAAGGAAGGAAGAGAAAAACAAAAAGCATTTTTGAAGTACGCACAGCAACAAATAAGAGAAAACTATATATTTAATTTTCATTGCGCAGACATGAACTATCAAACGGAAGCCGAAAGAAACTTTTCCAATAAGTTTGCTCCGTTTATTCATGAAAACAACGTGGAACGAATGATGGATGAATTAGGCAAAGCAGAACAGCAAATTGCCCAAAATGGTAATGCCAAAATTATCTTCTTTGATCTATGTCTGCAAATGATTGTCATGGTAAAAAAATAAGTCTATGGAAGAAACATTTGTAATTCATAATGGTTCGTGCCAAATCACCAAAAAATCTTGTAATCGAAACTCACATCATATGTTGCCCGTTGTTGATTGGATGAGCGACATCCCTCGTACGGGCAGCGAAACTGATTTGGTAGAAGTGCAGTTCAAAAACACGCGCAAAGGATACTATCACAACTCTGAGAACCTACCACTCGAAAAAGGTACAATCGTTATTGTGGAAGCCAATCCTGGCGTTGATATGGGGGAAGTGACGCTAATCGGACGTTTAGTACCAGTACAGATTAAAAAAAATCACATCAACACCGAACGATACGAACTCCGCAATATCCTCCGACTTGCCACAGAGGCAGACAAACAACGTGCCGCCGAAGCACATGCTAAAGAACAAAACACGATGATTCAAGCTCGACAACTGGCTAAATCACTCGGATTGGAAATGAAAATTGGCGATGTAGAATACCAGGGAGATGGCACCAAAGCTATTTTCTATTACATTGCCGAAGGACGTGTGGATTTTCGTCAACTTATCAAAGTGTATGCCGAAACCTTCCGCGTCCGTATCGAAATGAAGCAAATCGGAGCACGACAAGAAGCTGGAAGAATTGGTGGTACAGGACCTTGTGGACGCGAATTATGTTGCTCAACATGGATGACACAATTTACATCCGTAGGCACCAACGTAGCACGATTGCAAAATCTATCATTGAACCCGCAGAAATTAGCAGGACAGTGCGCAAAACTCAAATGTTGCCTAAACTACGAAACACCTATTTATGAAGAAGCTGTCAAACGATTGCCCTCCAGACACCAGACATTGGAAACGCAAGATGCTACATATTATTACTTCTCTGCTGATCCAATCAAAGGAGAAATCACTTATTCTACCGATGCACACCATCCCGCTAATCTGCAAACTATCTCTACCAAAATAGCAAAAGATATCATTGAGATGAATCGTCGTGGCGAAAAACCTGCCGCATTGGGTGGAAAACAATCATCCGTCGATATGATTGAAATTGACTACCAAAACGTGGTTGGACAAGACGACCTAACACGTTTCGACAAAAAGAAAAATCAACGCAATAAGGGCACCAACGGACATCGCCGCGATAATCGACACGTATCCAATCGACAAAACAAACCACAACAATAATGAAACACGACAAAGGAGTTATATTGCTAATCATATTGGTTTCATTGATGGCTTGCCAACAAGAATATATCTACAATCAATTCCTTGCCATCCCTGCCGATGGTTGGCATCAAGATTCGATATTGAACTATGAAACCAACGTAGAGAACACATCTGCCACCTACGACATGTACATCAGTATACGCCATAATCGAACCTATCCCTACCAAAACCTATGGCTTTTCTTTGCAGAATGGCAAGGCGACACACTACTGCAATGCGACACCATAGAATGTTTCTTAGCCGATGAATTCGGACGATGGATAGGAAACGGAATGACTACCTATCAATTGCAATTCCCATTGGCAAAACAACACCGATTCCAACAAACAGGCACATACCAATTCACTATTCAACAAGCTATGCGCACCGAGTACTTGAAAGGAATACAAGATGTAGGTCTCACAATTCAATATCATAATGAGCAAGAATAAACTGAAGAAATTTGCGGAGATGGAAACTTTCCACAATGTGTTTCAATGCGGAGCACGCGAGTGTGTGGTAGATAGCCCAGTGGTCGCCATGCGCGGCAAATGGCATGCGGAATATTTCCACAACGACAACCCCATCGTATTGGAACTCGGTTGCGGACGTGGCGAATATACCGTAGGACTGGCTCAACGCAATCCCAACAAAAACTATATCGGCATTGACATCAAGGGCGCACGTATGTGGGCTGGCGCCAAGCAAGCAGAGTTGGCAGGGATAAAGAACGTGGCATTTTTGCGTACGAATATAGAGATAATTAGCCATTTCTTTGCACCCGATGAGGTGGCAGAGATTTGGATTACATTCCCCGATCCACAAATGAAGAAGGCCACCAAGCGCCTGACCTCCACCTACTTCATGACACGCTATCACCAACTGCTACAACCAAATGGTATTATTCACCTAAAAACCGATAGCCCTTTCTTATATACATATACACAAGCAATGGTGAAGGAGAATCACTATCCTATCCTTGTGAATACGTGCGACCTCTATGGCGAAGAAGCAATCAGACTATTAGGCGAAGAGGCTAGTGAGGCAAGAGCATTGCAAACACACTACGAGCATCAATGGCTCGACCGAGGATTGACAATCAAGTACATAGCATGGGAGTTGCCCGCCGAACCATCGCTTATCGAACCAGATATAGAAATAGAAAAAGATACCTATCGCTCGTATGGCAGAAACTATACCTCCAGCCTTTAAACTATAAACTACACTTTAAACTAAAAATAATGTATCCTCAACAAATAATTGATGCACTACAGCACGTGCGTTACCCAGGCACAGGCAAGAACCTCATCGAAGGCGGGATGTTGGAGGACGACATCCGCATCTCTGGCTTGGAAGTATCGTTCTCGCTGATATTCGAAAAAGACAACGACCCTTTCCGCAAATCCGTACTCAAAGCAGCGGAAACGGCTATTCATACATACGTGGATGAGAATGCCGCAGTGCATATCCACACCAAGTTCATCAAGCAAAACATGGCACCTAAGTCTGACTCGGTGGAGAACCTGCGCGCAGCGCAAGTGATTGCTATTCACTCGGGTAAAGGTGGCGTAGGCAAATCCACTATCTCCGCTAATCTGGCTATCGCCTTGGCTAAAATGGGCTACAAGGTCGGTCTGCTGGATGCCGATATACATGGTCCATCCATACCTAAGATGTTTCACACCGAAGGCTGTCGCCCAGTTTCCACCCCTGTGAATGGTCGCAACCTGATTGAGCCAATTGAGCAATACGGTGTGAAGATGCTATCTATAGGCTTCTTCGTGGATCCACAGCAGGCAGTCGTTTGGCGCGGCGGTATGGCGAGCAATGCTATCAAGCAACTGATTCAAGATGCCAATTGGGGCGAACTGGACTATTTCCTCATTGACCTGCCTCCTGGCACCAGCGATATTCACCTGACCTTGGTACAGCACCTGCACCTGACAGGAGCCATCGTAGTGACTACGCCTCAACCTGTGGCACTGGTGGACGCACGCAAGGGTGTAGATATGTTCCTCAATGAGAAAATCAATGTGCCTGTCTTGGGTCTGATAGAGAATATGGCATGGTTCACACCTGCCGAGTTGCCTAATAATCGATACTATATCTTCGGTAAAGATGGCGGCAAGCAACTGGCAGAGGAGTTGAATATCCCACTCTTGGGACAAGTGCCACTGGTACAATCGATTCGCGAAGGAGGCGACAAAGGTATGCCTATCTCCCTGCAAGACGGACACCCCGCAGCACAAATGTTTGAAACGATATGTCAGCACCTAAGATAACCGAACTCGGCACAGCCTCTATCCGTAGCTTGCTGCTCAAGTACGCTACCCCAGGCATTATAGCCATGACCGCCATGTCGCTCTACAACATGGTGGACTCCATCTTCATCGGTCACGGTGTGGGTGCGTTGGCGTTGTCGGGACTGACGGTAGCCAAACCGTTTATGGACATCTGCGCAGCCTTTGGCACATTGGTGGGTGTGGGTGCCAGTTCGCTGGTGGCTATCAAACTCGGCGAAAAAGACTACCGTTCAGCCAACGATGTGCTGGCGAACGTGGTGATACTGAATGTGCTCTTGGGTGCACTGGTGATGGTGGTGGGACTCTTCTGGCTGGACCCTATCCTGTATGCCTTTGGTGCGAGCGATGCCACGATTGTTTACGCGCGTGATTATATGGAAATTATACTCTTGGGCAATATACTGACTCACATCTACTATGGTCTGAACAGTATGTTGCGCTCCATTGGTCACCCGCGTATATCCATGTATGCGACCATATTGGCAGTGGCATTGAATGTCGTGTTAGACCCTATCTTTATCTTCGTGCTAGATATGGGTGTACGCGGTGCGGCATTGGCAACCATGATCTCGCAACTCGTGTCCGTGGTGATAGAACTCATTATTTTCCTCAATCCCAAGGAGGTTATCTATTTCCACCGCGGTATATGGCGTCTGAAGCGTGACATCACTATGCGCGCATTGGGTATTGGTATGGCACCTTTCCTTATGCACATGGCAGCATGCTTTGTGGTGATTGTACTCAATAACCAACTCAAGCGCTACGGAGGCGATATGGCTATCGCTACCTTCGGTATGACCAATCGCTTTATGTTCTTCTTTTCGATGATTGTCATGGGTATCCAGCAGGGTATGCAACCTATAGTGGGCTACAATTACGGCGCAAACCTATATGCGCGTATGATGAGAGCATTCAAGTTGTCGGTGTATTGCGCCACTTGCGTGATGGGTGTGTTGTGGCTATTTGGCGTGATTTGGCCCGAGGGATTTATCCGTCTTTTCACACACGATGAGTTGCTGATAGCGCAGTCTATTGCGCCTGCTCGCATTATGCTATGCGTGATGTTCGCGATAGGTTTTCCAATGATAACAGGTAACTTCTACACCTCCATCGGTATGGCGCCTAAGGCTATTTTCCTCAGTCTTACGCGTCAGGTATTGTTCCTTATCCCGCTGATATTGTGCTTGCCCATACTCTTCCAATCCTTGGGTTGGGACTCTATATGGGGCGTATGGTGGGCATTGCCTATCAGCGATAGTCTGTCGGTGATTACTGCGGCTATCGTCATCAACCGCGACATGCGTAAATTCTGGTTATAGGGTCAGCGACACAGCCATACGTTGGCGAAGGGTGTCGTGGGTGCTTTTATTGCGTAACTCAATGTAAAGAACATATACTCCTATCTCTGCTGTACTCCCACTTTCCGTTGTACCATCCCAACAGATATTTCCGGATGATAATATGGGAGACTGCTGATATAAATACTTGACCAATAGACCATTGACTGTATAAATAGCACATGTGGCAAGATAATCATCGCCGGGCACAAGGTATTGAATGCACACCTCATCTTCCCATCCATCGTGATTAGGTGATAGGTTTTCTGATAATAATTCTACACTCGCCTTTTCACCTATTATATCTGTATTTATTATTTCCCGCTGTTCATCACCACGCACATACACATTATCTATGTAGAAATCATACCCGCGCGTCTTAGTGTTCCGCACATAAAGCGCACTATACGCACTCTCCACTATGGGCACAAACGCAACGCCCTCTTCCACCCACGTCGTATCAAGCCCTTCTACCCAAGAAAACAGATGGAACACACCATTCTCATCACGCGTCGCACGAACGCGCACATACGAAGCATCACTATCCAAACACTTCACGCGATCCGAATGCTCTATGATTTTGTTCGTTACACTATCTTTTTGTTCGTATAGGGTAATATTCTCTTTTGCCCCCCCTATCTGCACAAAATATCCATCGCTATATATATCACCATCGGTCAATGTAAGATAAAAACGTACGTGATTATATGCGCTACACGCACCTGATATGCGCACTTTGCATTGCCATTCAGCATTGACAGCGCAAGTACTTGTGTGATACAGAGCACTTTCTGCAGCACCGCTTATTTGACTCTGTAACTGCCCATATTGGTTAATGGCAAAACAATTCCAATCGCCCAACCATGCAGCGTGCGAGGCTTCTGCATCAGAAAAATCATCCTGCCATTCCTCAGCACTGACCGAACCTACCACCAGCCACATCAATAGTACTATGCCTAACCTTCCCGTTTTCACAACTGCCCCGCTTCTACCAGATTAATCACTCGTTCCACGATGCGGTCTTTATCTGTCGCATCATACTCTTCTTTCAAATCATTTTTGAATAACTTGGCTACAAACTGCCAGAAGTTCGCACTACCTTTCCCACGATAATGTTTTATTATCTCATAACTCGTACGATTGCTCTCGCGGTCCATCAGTTTCATCAGCATCTGACCTTGTGAAGCGGTCATTTTGCGGAAATGGTGTTCGTATTTCTTAAACAGGTATTTTTCATGTTCGCGCCACCATTGGCGACGGGCTTTATCATCGGGCAATAATGCCAATTGATAGTCTGCCACTTCCATCTCGCGTGCCAACTCCTTTGCAAAAGGAAGTGTCTTTTTCACATCCCTTACCGTACGCCAGTAAAAGCGTTCTTGTTTCTTGTTCTTAAACACCATCTTCGGATATACGTATATATCGGTCATGCGAGCAAGGTAAAACGTATCATTGGCGGTCACTTGCAGCATCACCTCCTCCACATCCGAAGCGAGCTCCTGTGCTTTCCCTAAAAGGGGAACACAGCAGCTCAATGCCCAAACTAGTAATATCCACACCGTTTCTCTTTTCATCCTAAAACACCACAAAAGTACTGAATTTTTTTTATCTATACAAATTTTTGCCATTTTTATTACATTTCGACACATTTTTTTATGTGGTAGTGTGGTAGTGTGGTAGTGTGGAACTATATTCCAGCTGTCCTTTCTTTGATACAAGTGTACGTCTCGCCCATCAGCAGAAGATGAGCCGAAGATAAGCCGAAGATAGACATGAAAAAAGCATCGCTAACATACGCTCTAATCTCCCTCTTGCTAGTAGCAATTTACGCCCTCATATACGGCGCGGTTCAACTTGTCAAATGGTTAATTATCTGTTAGTATATTTTTACATTTCACACTACCACACTTCCATTAATCTTAGCTTGCGTGCTAAGAATAAAAACGCAGATACCCACTTTACTACGAAATTGTAAAAAAAAAACACATTAAAATTTGGTGGTTTGCAAAATTTTTAGTACCTTTGCAGCCGATAAATTGTGTGTATTGCATACTTTTTGTAAGAAACATCAAAAAACGAGAATTTTTATCAAACTTATAAACAACAAAAACTCATGAAAAAATCATTATTCCTTGTGTCAGTAATCGCACTCGCAGTGCTGACATCCTGCGGAACCGCTGTTCAACCAGAACAAGTTAGCGTAAACCCTAGCCCACTTGCAGTAGTAGGTAACCAAGTCGAGGCTAACATCACGGGTACATTCCCAGTGAAAAAATTCGCTAAAAAAGCTGTATTAACCGTAACACCTGTACTCAAGTACAAGGGTGGGGAGGCTGTTGCTAAACCTGTAGTTTACGTAGGCGAAAGTGCAAAAGAAAACGGACAAGTAGTTTCCTACAAAGAGGGAGGAAAGTACAACCAAGTAGCTACTTTCGACTACATCCCAGCTATGGAGAAATCAGAATTGTACCTCCGATTTACTGCTACTAATGGCAACAAAACAGTAGAAATTCCTGAAATGAAAATCGCTGATGGCGTTGTTTCTACAGCCAAATTAGTAGTTGCTACTGCACAAGAGGTTAAACCACAAATCACTTCTGACAAGTTCCAACGTATCATCCAAGAGATGCAAGAGGCTGACATCCACTTCCTCATCCAACAATCTACCCTTCGCAACTCTGAGCTCAAATCACAAGAGATGAAAGATCTCCACGCTGCTATCAAAGATGCTGATAAAGCAGAACACAAGTCTATCAGCAAAATCGAAGTGGCTGGTTACGCTTCACCTGACGGTAACATGGACCTCAATACACAACTCGCTGACCAACGTCAAGCTAAAACACAAAAATATTTGCAACAACAACTCAAAAAAGCGAAAGTTAAAGCAGACATCGAATCTAACGTTACCGCTGAGGACTGGGCCGGATTCCAAAAAGCTATGGAAGAGAGCAACATCCAAGACAAAGAGTTGGTTCTGCGCGTGCTCAGCATGTACACAGATCCTGAAGAGCGTGAGGCACAAATCAAAAACTTGAGCGCTGTTTACAAAGCTATCGCAGAGGAAATATTGCCTGCATTGCGTCGTAGCCGTTTGATCCTTACCACCGACATCATCGGTAAGGCTGACGACGAAATCGCTGCTTTGGCTAAAAACGATCCTACCGCTTTGACCATTGATGAGCTCCTCTACGCTGCTACTCTTACCAACAATGCTAACGAGAAAGCTGCTCTCTACAAAAAAGTGATTGAACTCCATCCTAACGACTATCGTGGCCACAACAACTTGGGCATGCTCCACTTCGCACAAGGTAATGTAGTTGAAGCACGCCGTTGCTTCGCACAAGCTTTGCAATTGGCACCTAACAACCCAGACGTAAACTACAACGCTGGTATCGCTGCTATGGCTGAAAACGACATCGTAAAAGCAGAGCAATACTTGGGCAAAGCTGCTGGCACAGAAGGTGATCTCAAAGCTGCCATGGGTACACTCTACACCATGAAGGGTGAATACGCTGCTGCTAAAAATGCATATGGCAACAAGGCTACCAACAATGCTGCTGTTCAACATATCTTGAACGAAGACTATGCTGCTGCACGCCAAACGTTGGCAAAAGTGGAGAAACCTAACGCTACCACAGCATACTTGGCTGCTATCGTAGGTGCACGTACCAACGACCGTGAGGCTGTATACGCAAACCTCAAACTCGCTATCCAACGTGATGCACAATTGAAAACTAAAGCTCAAACTGACATCGAGTTTGCTAAATACCAAGCAGATGCTCAGTTCCAATCTATCGTTAAATAATGTCGGTTCTTTTCCCAAAAGTACCAAAACCACGTGAGTGGGACTATCGCCCCATTTACTATGATAAAGAAAAGGAGGCGCGCAAGGATAAGCTTGCGCGTCTTCATCGTGGTTCCTTCCGTGAAGCACACGAGGCCAATACATTCAAAAAACGCCAAGTTACCAACCAGCGAAAATCCAAACTCATATTCTGGATCGCACTGCTGGGATTGCTCTTGTTCGCGTTTTACTATTTGCTATGAGTGATATCATTCATCTATTACCAGATAGTGTCGCCAATCAAATCGCTGCTGGCGAAGTCATACAACGACCTGCATCATGCCTCAAAGAGTTGGTTGAAAACTCCATCGATGCAGACGCTACACACGTACGCATCATCGTGCGGGACGGGGGGCGAACACTATTACAGGTAATTGATAATGGCAAAGGAATGAGCGCAACCGACGCACGATTGGCTTTCGAAAGACATGCTACATCCAAAATCAAACAAGCTGCCGACCTATTCCAACTACACACCATGGGCTTCCGCGGAGAAGCACTAGCCAGTATCTGCGCTGTCGCACATGTCGAACTACTCACCAGACAACCTAACAGCGAGATTGGGACAAAATTAGAAATTGCAGGATCTGAAGTACTCAATCAGGAAATGATACAGTGCCCTATAGGCACCAATATGAAAATCAAAAACCTCTTCTACAATGTGCCTGCAAGACGCAAGTTCCTAAAAACAGACCAAACTGAACTGCGTAACCTAATCACCGAATATCATCGAATTGCACTAGTAAATCCACACATACAATTTACCCTTGTCAATAACGATGAAATCATATCTGAATTACCAATCAGTAGTACGAAACAGAGAATAGAAGCTATTTTTGGACACTCATCCAAACCCTATACGGGTCACTTGGTTGATATTCTCACCCATACTGAATTGGTCAATATCCACGGATTCATCGGTAAACCCGAAACAGCTGGTAAAAATAGCCAACAGTATATGTTTGTCAATGGAAGATACATGCGTCACCCGTATTTCCATAAAGCAATTATGACTGCATACTCTGGACTGCTGTCTGCCGAACATACACCTTCTTATTTCATCTATTTCGACGTTGACCCACAAGCCATCGACGTAAATATACATCCTACAAAAACGGAAATCAAATTTGCTGACGAACAAGCTATCTTCCAAATCCTACTGGCTACAATACGAGAATCACTCGGCAAATTCAATGTCACACCGTCATTGGACTTTTCCAGCGAAACGGTTATAGACATGCCACAACCAATGCAAAAGCATGCACAAATAACCATGCCCCGCATACAAGTAAATCCCCATTACAGCCCCTTCAAGCAAACACCTACGCGTAGCAATGCACAGGGGTGGGAAACCTTGTACGCACAACCTCAAACAACAATAGAGGTTACTGTTACAGAAAACAAAATCTTCACACTTCCTGAAATCAATGAGGCTACACCAATCATGCAATGGCAAAACAAGTTTATTGTCCTACCGACCAGCGACGGTATCATGTTTGTACACCAGCATAGAGCACATGTGGCTATTCTATACAAAGAACTGCTGCAGCAAATCGCACAGCAAAAAGGAGTAACTCAAACCTTACTCTTTCCCGAAATAATTGAATTATCCAACATGGATATACTCACGCTGCAATCCATGCTAACAGACTTGCAGAGTATCGGTTTTGGATTAGACCAATTCTCACCTACATCCTATAGTATAACAGCGGTTCCCGTACAATTAGGGCAAACAAATCCCGCTGAAACACTATTGCAAGTCATACACCAAGTACAAGATGCAGGAGGCACAGCACAACAACATTGGCGTGAAACGATGGCACTCGCTTTAGCAGACCGCATGGCTATCCATATTGGTAAAGTACTCACAGAAGTAGAAATGCGCGACTTAATTCAGCAATTAGCCGAAAAGCATCCCGCCAAATTCCTAAACAATGGTCAAACCATCATTACTATACTAACACATGAAGAAATTCAAAAACGTTTTTAATATATTGATTACCACCATACTATTGGGGATTTTCTGTACCGCATGTGATGACGAACAATCCACTATCACCATCCTGCACACCAACGATACACACTCTCAAATCGAACCCATTGCAGCAGGTAAACGCGACGGCAATCATGCTGGCTACGCGAGACGTATGGGAATCATCCTACAAGAACGAGTACATGATCCCAATCTATTGCTATTTGATGCAGGAGACTATTCACAAGGTACACCATACTTCAATTTCTACCACGGACGCGTAGAAGTAGATGCACTTAATCGCATGGAATACGATGCCATCACTTTAGGCAATCACGAATTCGATTACGGAGTAGATACACTAGCAACTATTCTCAAACAAGCAGAATTTGATGTCGTAAGTGCCAATTACGATGTAAAAAACACGCCACTCGAAGGAATTGTAAAACCCTACACTATTATTCGACGCAATGGAATGAAAATTGGTGTATTCGGTTTAGGCGTTAATCCAGAAGGGTTGATTGCCGAAAGAAATTTTGCACCTGTCAAATATCTTGAGCCCATACCCGTAGCACAAGACATCGCTTCGCTACTCAAACACCAACATCGTTGCGATTTAGTGGTGTGCCTAAGTCATATGGGAACATTCGAAAACGAACAACAACCATCCGATACACAATTGGCAAAATCCACCAAAGATATTGATATCATCATTGGAGCACATACACACAAAGTCGTCACAAATCACTACGTTAAAAACATGCAAGGTGACTCCGTATTTTTGGCACAAATGGGCAAATCTGGAGCAAGAATAGGCAAAATAATACTCAAAATGCATAAATAAATAGACATTTTCGTCAGAAAATTTGTAAATTCCAAAAAAAAGTTGTTACTTTGCAGTCGATTTTGTAACATTGGATAAAAAAAAAGAAAATATTGAATATTATTAACCAAAAAAAGTTGTATTATGGCAGACATTTACGCTAAAGTAAAAGCAATCATCGTGGACAAGCTGGGTGTTGAAGAATCACAAGTTACTCCCGAGGCAAATTTTACCGCAGATCTCAACGCTGACTCTTTGGATACTGTTGAGTTGATCATGGAATTTGAAAAAGAGTTTGGTATTTCTATTCCTGATGAGGATACTCAAAAGATTACTACTGTTAAAGACGTTGTTGATTACATTGAGAAACTTCAGGCATAATACGCCTACATGTTCTTAACATTAGCGAGTTTACGATTCATCGTAGACTCGTTGTTGTGTGATAGATATGGAACTAAAACGAGTCGTAGTTACTGGCATGGGAATGATTACAGCTGTGGGAAATGATATCCCCACATGCTGGGCAAATCTCGTAGCAGGACATAGTGGTGCAGGACCTGTAACGCATTTCGACGTTACAAATTTCAAGACAAAATTTGCATGTGAAGTCAAGAATTATGACTTCTCTACGCTATTCGATCGAAAAGAACTTCGTCGTTATGATCGATATGCACTTTTAGCGATCGCGGCCAGTGATGAGGCTATTAAAAATGCACAACTAACTATCACACCAGAGCAAGCACATAGATATGGCGTCATCTATGGAAGCGGTATGGGAGGACTACACACGCTCAACGATGGAATAGCAGAGTTTACTACTGGCGATGGAACACCCAGATTTAGTCCATTTTTCATTACACGAGTGATTTCCAACATAGCACCTGGTATTTTAGCGATTCGATACGGATGTAAAGGTATTAATTTTTCTACGGCCTCTGCATGTGCTTCTTCTTCACATGCAATTGCTAACGCTTTTCATTACATTCGATTGGGCATGGCAGACGTCATGATTACTGGCGGTAGTGAGGCTGTAATTGAGTTCAGCGCAGTAGGTGGATTCAATGCCATACATGCACTATCCACACGCAATGACGATCCAAAAACTGCATCGCGACCATTCTCTGGTTCTCGAGATGGATTTGTATTAGGAGAAGGAGCTGCTACACTTGTACTCGAAGAATACGAACATGCCATTGCACGTGGTGCTACCATCTATGCCGAACTTGTGGGAGCAGGTATGACATCCGATGCCTACCACATTACTGCATCCGACCCCGAAGGAAAAGGAGCTGCACAGGCTATGCAACTTGCCATACAAGAAGCAGGAATCACACAGCAAGATATAGATTATATCAACACACACGGCACATCCACACACGTTGGAGATATTTCCGAAGTAAAAGCCATCAAACAAGTGTTTGGAGAGCATGCATACAATATCAATCTTACATCTTCCAAATCAATGACAGGACACCTACTCGGATCAACAGGTGCGGTTGAAGCGGTCATTTCTATCCTTTCTATGCAACATCAAATGGTCACGCCTACTATCAATCACGAAGATGGCGATAATGACCCTGAGATTGACTATAATCTCAATTTTACATTCAATAAGCCACAATCAAGAAATATCCACTACGCCATGAGCAATAATTATGGCTTCGGTGGACACAACGCTTGCTTAATTTTCAAAAAACTTCAGAACTTCTAAACCACTGAACTTCTGAAACCAGCACCAAGAACGTGAAACTATTTTAACGCGGCATAGCCGCATTTTTATATTAACTGTTTTATTTTTTAAGGTATTATGATTACAACTAAAATTGGTGAGAACGCAGGTTTGATCTGGAATGCATTACAAGGTGGTGCTCTCACTCTCAAAGCTTTGAAGAAAGCTACAAAACTGAAAAATGATGACTTGAACCTCGCTTTGGGCTGGTTAGCTCGCGAAGGTAAAGTTGCTTTCGAGGCAGCTGAAGAAATAACAATCTCACTGCTTTAATTTTTAGGAGGGCTGTTTAACTTCGTGTTAAACAGTCCTCTTTTCTCTCTCTACTAAATACTAAACAGTGGGCGCTTTGCGCCGTTCTCTAAACAATACACACCATATGAACATCGCTATCGTTGGCGCATCGGGCGCCGTAGGACAAGAATTACTTCGCATTTTAGCGGAACGACAATTCCCTATATCCAATCTTCGACTTTTCGGCTCTGCACGAAGTGAAGGCACTATATATACCTTCTGCGGAAAAGAATATACCGTAGAACTGCTTCAGCATGGCGACCTCTTCCGCAACATTGATATCGCATTCGTATCTGCGGGAGGTTCGGTTTCGAAGGAATATGCAGAAGATATCACTCGCTATGGAGCAATCATGATTGACAACTCTTCCGCTTTCCGCATGAATGATGACTGTCCTTTGGTTGTGCCTGAAATCAACCCTGAGGATATCCAACAAGCATTACAAGAGGGAGGAAAACGAATTATTGCCAACCCCAACTGCACAACTATCATCATGGCGGTCTGCCTCAAGGCTATTGAAGAACTTTCGCATATCAAGCGCGTACACGTTTCTTCGTATCAGTCCGCATCTGGAGCTGGTGCGTCGGCTATGGCTGAGCTGGAGGAAGAATACCGCCTACTCGCTACATCATCTGACCATACTCTTGCCTCTTCGCCTAAGAAGTTCCCATTCCAACTAGCATACAACCTCATCCCACAAATTGATGTCTTTGCAGATGACGATTATACAAAAGAGGAGCTAAAGATGTACCACGAGACACGCAAAATCATGCACTCCGATATTGCTGTATCGGCTACTTGTGTTCGTGTGCCATCACTGCGCGCTCACTCCGAAGCTGTATGGGTAGAAACCGCCAAACCTCTCACTCCCGACCAAGTACGCGAGGCCCTGTCTCATGCTGAAGGCGTACAAATCATTGACAACCCAACTCATCTTGGCAAAATATCCCACAACGAAATCACAAATTCTAATACCTCTGATCTCCCCTACCCTATGCCACTTTACCTTAGCGGCACAGACAATGTATATGTGGGTCGTATCCGCCGTGACATAGCAAATGAAAACGGTATCACGTTTTGGTGTGTAGGCGATCAAATTCGCAAAGGTGCCGCGCTCAATGCAGTACAAATAGCAGAGAAAATAATCGCCAATAGACAATAGAAAACAAAAAGCCACCTTGTCATCAGACAAAGTGGCTTTTTCTTTTTTCCTCCTTCATTCGTTCACTCCTTCACTCCTTCAACCTTAATTCGTTCACTCCTTCACTCCTTCAACATTCACTTCCACACTACCACACTACCACATAAAATAATGTGTCATTATACGCCAAATCCTATTGGCAACCTAAATTTTGCTTTTACAGGTTCACCATTTTGCAATGCGGGCAACCACTTAGGCATCGAACCTACCAAACGTATTGCCTCATCATCTAACGACTTAAAAGTCGCCGATTCTACCACGTGCACATCGCTAATGCTACCATCTACATCTACCCAAAATTCCAGTACTGTTTTACCTCTAATGCCACGATCATATGCTGCACGAGGATAACGTATATTCTCCTTGATATACGCATTTAATTTGTCAAATCCACCAGGAAATTGTGGTAAATCGCGACGCATTTGCGTATTTTTACTATTTGATGTGGCAGCAACCTCATTCTTACTGCCATTACCTAACCTGAAATTAATAGGGGTCGTATATTTTACACGCACCGCTTTTCCTCGTTGTATACCAGGGACCCATTTGGGCATACTGCTCACAACGCGTACTGCTTCCGCATCCAAAGATAGATCTCCACTCGTTCGAACTACCTCCACTTCAGTTACACTACCGTCCTTGTCTATCACAAATTGGCAAATAACACGACCTTGAATATTATTCTTTTGAGCAAGAGCAGGATATTTAATATTTTCACCGATATATTTCATCATTGCTTGAGAACCACCGGGAAATTCAGGCATTTTTTCAACCACCACAAAAGTTAATTCTTGGTCTTCTGATTGCAGTTTACTGCTACTAGCAGTATCTAGTTCATTTGTCAGACTCTGAGCCGTCATTATGCTCGTCATGAGCAATAAAAGAATAGTCATAAAGGCATGATTTTTCATATTTTTTACTATTTATAACATTACTTTTCCATTATCAACACCGCTATCTGCTCTAAGTATATTCGATCAACTTCATCAAACATATCCAGCTGCTCGCTATCAATATCCAACACGCCTACCACTTCATCATCTTTCATCAGTGGCACTACAATCTCCGAACGCGACAAACTGCTACATGCTATATGACCAGGAAACTGCTCTACATCGGGCACGACAACCGTTTGCTTTTTATCCCACGCCGTTCCGCATACTCCTCTATTATACGCGATGCGCGCACACGCAATAGGACCTTGATACGGACCTAACACCAGTTCATCACCTATCACGCGATAAAAACCTACCCACCACCAGCCAAATACTTCCTTTAAAGCACCTGCAACATTCGCCATACGAGCAATCATATCCGATTCGCCCTTTAAAAGTGAATGCAATTGAACCATTAACTCCGCATAACGTTCGGCTTTGGTCTCTGATTGAATAATCAATGATTCCGACATATCGTTGTGTTTAGAATAAACTCAACTGCTCGTCCACAGGCTTGCTATCCTCAGGAACTTCGTTGGTGATAGTAAACGGCACATCCACCACCTTTACATCGTCTTTACTAATAGCCGCAGCCGCATCTCCTAAAACGCTTGTGGTATCTTCAGATGCTCCATCGCCATCACGACCCATCTCCTCATCGCTCTCTACCGACTCTTCTTCAACAACCGGCGCAGGAGTAATATCTTCTATCTCAACTATCTCCAACGTAGAGAAACGCTTACCTTTGGCTTTCGCCGACTTAGCTTCGATAAACTCCGACATCTGCACTTCCATTGGCAACTTGGTCTCATCCGCAAAACGGATGCGGAAAATAGGCTCTACAGAATCAGTCAGAATAGTCATCTTACTATCGCTATTATCGCCCAACATATTCTGCACCTTCAGCTGTGCATCCAATTGAAAACGCTTGCCATAATAGTAACCCAAATCGGCATTCCACATTGCTAACGACCATACTTTATCGCGGTCAAACTTCTCAATACGCCAAATATTTTGCTCGAAGTGGGATGTCAACTCAAATGTGGTCAAGAAATAATCGCCCGTGTTCGTAATCACCAATACGCGATCGTCTTCTACGAACTCACCCAAGTACATACCTTGCCCATCGTAGTTCAAGCGCAAGACATCTGGATCAAACCACACCTTTCGTCCACCCAATGTAGAATGACCTTTCTGCTTGAGCGTAATCGATTTCACATCGTATTTGGTGAGCACATTGCCGCGGGCAGTACGACTCTTAATCGCCAATTCGCTCAAGTCTTTTATCACTTCTACCTTCTTCAGATGCAATGCCGGCTTTAGTTGTACACGAATCACTTCAGCCTCACCATTTGGATTGGCTGTGAAGTACATCACACGCGAACCTTTAGTGCCTTGTGTCAGGTCATACTCTTTATCACGAGCTATACCTGTCACCGCAAAACGCTTCATATAGTAGATACCACCCTTACCATCGCGGTAGATAGCATTATAGATGGTGCGATGGTCGTTCTTACGATAGATGTCTATATGGATAATATCCGTACCCACAAAAATCTTCTCTGCCACCTTCACAATCTTATACTTACCATCCTTGTGGAAGATAATCACCTCATCTATATCCGAGCAGTTACACAAGAACTCATCCTTCTTGAGCGCTGTACCAATAAAGCCCTCTGCACGATTGATATACAATTTCTCGTTGGCTTCCACCACAGTCTTGATATTGATATTGGCAAAGTTGCGCACTTCGGTACGACGTGGATACAAATGACCATATTTCGTTTTCAGCGAGTCGAACCATGCAATCGTATAATCGTTCAGGTTCTTTAGGTTCTTTATCGTCGCTTTGATCTTCTTATCCAAGTCACGCATCAGCTCATCTGCCTTCTTTGAGTCAAAACGTGTGATACGAATCATGCGAATCTCAAACAATCGTTCTATATCTTCACGGCGAACCTCGCGTATCAGTTTCGCTTTCCATGGCTCCAACATCTTATCCACAAAGGCAATCAGTTTCTCTTTGTCAGGAGCCGTCTCATAACCTTCTTCTTTATAAATGCGATTCTCTATAAAAATCTTCTCCAGCGATGTGTAGAAATACTGCTCTTCCAACTCTGCTTTTTGAATCTCCAACTCCCATTTCAGTAGAGCCTTCGTATGCTCCACCGACATGCGAAGCAAATCGCTCACATTAGTAAAGATAGGCTTCTTATCTTGTACCACACAGCAGTTGGGTGATATATTCACCTCGCAATCCGTAAAAGCATAGAGCGCATCTATCGTCTTGTCCGACGAACTACCAGGAGCCAATTGCACCTCAATACGAGCATCAGCAGCTGTAAAATCATCTACTTTCCTTACCTTTATCTTACCCTTTTGCACCGCACGAGTAATGGTTTCAATCATCTTGGTGGTAGTCGTACCAAATGGTATCTCCGTAATAATCAACGTACGATTATCGTCTGACTTCTGAATCTTCGCACGAATACGCACTGCTCCTCCACGTTCACCATCGTTATACCTACTCACATCTATCTCGCCTCCCGTCGAGAAATCAGGATATAGTTGGAATGCTTCTCCTCGCAAATAGGCCAATGCTGCATCGCAAATCTCACAGAAGTTATGAGGCAGAATCTTCGAATTTAATCCCACTGCAATACCCTCTACGCCTTGCGCCAACAACAGAGGAAACTTTATCGGCAGATGAATAGGCTCTTTCTTACGTCCATCATACGACATCATCCATTGCGTGGTCTTAGGATTAAACACCGTATCCAGCGCAAACTTGCTCAATCGTGCTTCTATATAACGCGGTGCCGCAGCACCATCTCCCGTCAGCACATTGCCCCAGTTTCCTTGACAATCGATCAGCAAGTTCTTCTGACCCAATTGCACCAACGCATCACCAATACTAGCATCACCGTGGGGATGATACTGCATGGTCTGTCCCACAATATTCGCCACTTTGTTGTACCTGCCATCATCCACTGCTTTCATAGCATGTAGAATACGACGTTGCACTGGCTTCAAACCATCCTCTATTGCGGGTACAGCACGCTCCAATATCACATACGAAGCATAATCCAAGAACCAGTCTTGATACATGCCCGTCAAGTGTTGTTTTATTGCATCGGTATGCTCTGCCATAATTGTATATCGTTAATTATTATCTATTGATTGATGCGAAAGTTATTATCTACTGATAATTGATGCGAAACTATATTTATAGTTCTACTTCCACCCAATCCATCGCCAAACTCATTGGCGGTGCCATTTTTGCCACACGCACTCTCACCTCGTTCGCCAATGGAAAAGCCGCCAAAATCGACCGCTTAATCCGCCATGCTACATGCTCAATCAAATCAGAAGGAATACGCATTTCTGCTTCTACTATATCACACAAACGACGATAATCCAATGTATCTTGGATATCGTCTGAGTCAATGCCTATAGGTGCGTCTATATCTACCGTGATATTCACACGAAAGGTGTTACCTTTCTCTTTTTCCTCTTCCAGCACCCCATGATAGGCGTGGCACTGGATATCGCAAAGGCGAATAATCACAAGCTTATTTCAAACGCTTATTGAGCAATATGTATGCAAATACACCTGCCACCTCAAGCACCATACTTGCTACAAGCAAAGCATTTACTTGTACACCAAAATAATACACTGCCAGGCAAACTACGCCAAGCAGAACCAAAATCGAACCTAAATTTTCTAAAAGAGTTTTCATATTCTGATATTTTTGTTATTTCACGGATTTCGCTGCAAAGGTACGAAAAAAAATGCAAATACGCAAGTTTTCTATCTATTTTTAGCAAAATTCATCTCTCTACCGCTCGCCACATACCTCCAGGCAATCCTTTTACTAAGCCATTCACTTCCATCAACATCAACTCTGTCGCCACCTCTTGATAGGGCATCTGCGTTTCTATCACCAATTGATTGATATGCCAACCGTCCTCGGTTTCGCAGAGTTTTTCGTATAGATTTTTTTGCGCTGGCGACAGGTCTTCCAGCCATGTCATCATCGTTGTTTGGAATGCTTTTTTCTCTTCTACCTCCCATCGCATAGCTTTTACCAAGTCGTCCGCACAAGTAATCAGGTGCGCACGATGCTGTTGAATCAATCGATTACATCCCATCGCTGTAGCATCATTATGCCTACCAGGCAACGCAAACACATCCCTATTGTAGTCCAGAGCCATCTGCGCTGTAATCAACGACCCGCCACGTTCTTTCGACTCCACTACCACCACCGCATCGGCTAATCCCGCCACTATACGATTGCGTGCCACAAAATGATAGCGCTCAGGCTCCACCCCATGCATATACTCTGTCAATATCCCTCCATGCTGCAACGAGGCTACCGCCACATTGCGATGCACCGCAGGATAAATACGATCCAAACCATGCGCAGGTATAATCAATGTCGGCACACCTGCCTCCAAAGCAGCCATATGAGCCACCACATCAATGCCGTAAGCCAAACCGCTAATAATTGTTATGTCAGGCACCTTTTCCGCCAACTCTAGCACCATCTTACGACACCAATCTTTGCCACGCTCCGAAGGAGTTCGCGTCCCCACCACACTCACCGCATGCTTCGGATTCACATTCATCTGACCCTTGCTATACAATATCAATGGCGAATCCACACACTGCGACAAACGATACGGATAGTTCGCATCCTGAAAATAATACATCGCTATCCCATGCTGCTCTACAAACTGCGCTTCTTGCTCCGCCCGACGCATCGCTGCGCTATCCACCACGTTTGGAACAAACTTCAGCACCTCTGTAGCACTGCCGTATGTATCCAATAGACCACGCGCATACTTCTGACGATGGCGCAATGCCCATGTTAATGCAATTCTATTTAACCATTCTTGCGTCATCTCTTGCACTCCTTATTGCATATATCGCCATTACTATTCCACAGCCAACCACTACACCTATGCTATCTGCCAACCAATCCACCCAATCGCCTTTACGGGGATAAAACCACTGCTCCTGCACCCATTCGATGGCTCCACCATATAGTATCGGCACTATCACCGACACCAGCACTCGCCACCATCCTTTCACGCTGCAACGCTCACTATCCCACCATGCCATGCCTCCCAATAAAGCATACATCAGTATGTGTGCCCATTTATCCCCATGTACAATAGGGGGCAACGATAAATGTGGTACACGAAACAAACTAGCATATAGTATCATGCCAGCCAACAATATCGTTTTCCAATATCCCGAAAGGTATCTCCCCAACTTCTTCACCATATGCTCTATAGCTTTTCGCCAAAGCACAAATCACCCGCGTCACCCAAACCAGGAACGATATATTTCTTTTCGTTCAATTCTGGGTCAATCACGGCGCACCATAGTGTGGTATCAGCAGGCATCGTCTCCGATAAATAAGCTATTGCTTGCGGTGTGGCAAATATGCATGCCAAATGCACTTTCTTCGGAGTTCCATGACTCAATAACGCATTGTATCCAACCTCCATTGACAAACCAGTAGCTAACATAGGATCTACTATCAACAGCGTCTTTCCCTCGATAGAAGGTGCTGCCAAATACTCCGACACTATCTCTATTTGTGTTTCGTCGCGTCTGCCGATAGTTTCTTTACGGTAGGCGCTTATAAAAGCATTCTCGGCTTTGTCAAACATATTTAAAAAGCCTTGATGCATTGGCAAACCAGCACGCAAAAGGGTGCCCAAAACCACCTTATCTTGCATCACTTCCACCTCTGCTACAGCCAAAGGCGTTTGTACTTGCTCTACCGCATACGTCAATTGTTTGCTAATTTCTACCGCCATCACCTCGCCGATGCGCTCAATATTTCTGCGAAAACGCATACTATCCTTCTGCACTTCTATACTGCGCATCTCTTTCAAATACTGATTTAGCAACGATGGCTGCTCCGATAAATTGATTACTTTCATATGTTTCTTGGTATTTACTTCGCTGCAAAATTAGTACAAAATTCGCACATATGCAAGAAAATGGGCAAAAATTTGTTCATATGCAAAAAATTGCTTACCTTTGCATGCTTTTATACGTCTAAAAACGAACAACAGATGACTAAGACGCGAAAAATTATCAACGATCCAGTTTTTGGCTTTCTCAGTATTCCCGATGGTGTGCTGTTTCACATTTTGCAGCATCCGTATATGCAACGCCTGAATCGTATTCGTCAGTTGGGATTGAGTTTTTTTGTCTATCCAGGCGCTATGCATAGTCGTTTTTTGCACTCACTTGGTGCAATGCATCTCATGCACGAGGCCATTATTTCGCTCCGAGAAAAAGGGGTGGAGATTACCAATGACGAATGTACTGCGGCTATGGCTGCCATCCTTATGCACGATATTGGTCATGGCCCTTTCTCCCATGTGTTTGAGGAAGCGGGTATGTTGCCTTCGGGCATGTCGCACGAGGACATTAGTCTGATGATGATGCAGGAGATTAAGAGTGACATGGGAAAGGTGAAAACGGCAAACGGAAAGGTGAAAACGGAAAACTATGAACAAGTGTTATCTGTGGCTATAGATATTTTTCAGGATAAGTACCCTAAGCATTTCCTTCATCAACTTATCTCTTCGCAATTGGATGTTGATCGCCTCGATTATCTATGCCGCGACTCTTTCTTCTGCGGAGTCACCGAAGGTAGTGTGGCGAGCGCGCGTATTCTGAAGATGATGAATGTGGTGGATAACCACCTCGTAGTGGAAGTCAAAGGCATCTATTCCGTGGAGAAGTTCCTCGTGGCTCGCCGACTGATGTATTGGCAAGTATATCTGCACCACACCAGCGTGGCTGCGGAACAATTGCTTATCAAGATTCTTGAGCGTGCCAAGTATTTGGCTCATCAAGGAAAAGCATTGTTTTGCTCACCTGCTTTACAATATTTCCTTACCCATCGCCCCATCGCCCCATCGCCCCATCGCCTCATCGCCTCCTACGCCCAATTAGACGATTCCGACCTTCTTTCGGCGATTAAGGTTTGGGCGAATAGTGATGATAAAGTGCTCAATATCTTGTGCAAAGCGTTTACTAATCGCCAACTTTTCAAAGGTGAGGTTATCGAGCAACCGCTCACAGCAGCCGAACGCGAAGAGTTATGTCAAGAATATGCCACTCGTTTTGGCATTAGCAAAGAGGAAGGAGCATACTTCTTTGTGGAGCATATCTCCACATCGAATACCTATAGCGAAAAGGGCGAATCCATCGGTATTCTTCTCAAGGATGGCACCGTTCGCGATATAGCTGAGGCTTCCGATATGCTCAACATGGAAACGCTCACCTATAAACCACAAAAGCGATACTTATTTAGAATCAAATAACAACTTTACACTTTCAATTTTTACCTTACACTTTTCAGTTTATGAAATTTTCTGCACAACAAATAGCCGCACTTCTTGGCGGTAAGATTTCGGGCGATGCCAATCGCCAAGTTTGGGACGTGGGCTCTATTGAGAGTGCCAAAGAGGGGCAACTCACTTTCCTCTGCGATGCTAAGTACCTGCCGTATTTGCCTCAAACGGGTGCCAGTGTGGTACTTATGACCGAATCCATCGCTTTTGATGGCGAAACGAATGCCACTCTTATCCGCGTGGAGAATGCCCGTGCAGCGATGGGCCAACTGCTTGCACTCGTGGCAAAAGCCATGAATCCTGCCAAACAGGGCATTGAGCAACCATCTTTCATCAGCGAAGGCGTTGTTGTGCCCGAAGATGCCTATATCGGAGCCTTTGCGTATATCGGAAAGAATGTGCAGTTGGGTAAAGGCGTGCAAATATATCCGCATGCCTATATCGGTGATAATGTAAAAATTGGCGATAATACCATCTTATATTCGGGTGTGAAAGTCTATTACAACTGCGTGGTGGGCAACGATTGTATCTTGCACGCGGGCGTGGTTGTTGGTAGCGATGGTTTTGGTTTTGAACCCGATGCGAAGGGTGTGAATCAAAAACTCCCACAGATTGGCAATGTGATTATTGAAGATGATGTAGAGATTGGTGCCAATACGACTGTTGATCGTGCTATGATGGGGGCGACTATTGTTCGCCGCAATGCTAAGATTGACAACCTTGTGCAAGTGGCGCACAATGTGGAAGTGGGCGAAAGTACCTTCCTCTGCGCACAAGTGGGTATTGCTGGCTCCACTAAAGTGGGTAAGCATTGTATTCTTGCAGGTCAAGTGGGTGTAGCGGGTCATATTGAGGTGGCAGATAATTGTGTATTTGGTGCACAATCTGGCATCGCAGGTAGTGTCCGCAAGGCAGGTATGTATCAGGGTTCGCCAGCAATTGACGCGATGAATTGGCGCCGCAGTAGTGTAGGCTTCAAGCAGTTGCCAGACATCATGAAACGCCTCCAGGAGCTAGAGAAGAAGATGTAAATATGATTTATAGGGGAGGATTTGTTTTTTTACGATGATTTTATTTTAACTGCATCTGCACTCACCTTTGGCTGCAAAGGCGGCGGTGAGGGTATAGTAGTAGCGTGTACGATGCTCGGTAGCGCACCATTGGTGCATATAGTTGCTATCGGGTATGGAATACGCCACGGTGTACTCCTCGTTGATTGGACTCAGCATACCAAAATCCCAAGTCAGTTCTTTGCCACTGGCAGTTGGGTCTTTGTATGCAACTTGTTGTTTGATATAGGTGTTTTCTTCTGCGTATAGTGTTGATACGCAGAGAATAGCTGATAAAGCTAAAAATGATTTTATTGGGTTCATAATGAAAATAATTTAATTACCTATTGATATACTTATCAATGTATTTTTTATAAAAATCATATTTTGTACAATTACATTGAAGTTTTTCTTCTTCGTATGTTACATTAAAATCTTGACGTATCCGCGATTCTAATATATTGAACTGAAGAAAGATACATATCAATGCTGTATTTGCTTTTATTTCAATTAATTTCCGCTCCTGTTCTTGAGTCAACTGCCCACTATCTCCGCAAAAAAACTGGAATCGAATAGCACTATTCAGTAAAATTGTCTCGATTTGTCTAAAAAGCAAGGAATCAACACTACGACTTTGTTCTATTCTTTCTATCTTGGCTGGATATCCACACTCATCTGTTTGAAATAATACAGTTATCTTATTCAACGATGGTTTATCGTTATTAAAGAGAGTCTCAAACGATTCCCTTGACATTCCATTTATTAGGCAATAAGCTAATTTATACATGTTTGCATTATTACATGTTCTATCATAGCTATATAATGCATATTTTGTACAAGTAGTGTCATCGTGAACATATGCATTAGCATGTGCTTCTTGTACGAGGTAATCTATCACATCATCAGTTAATAAGCGTACAGGCAGACCTGTTTCACAATCTCGGTAAAATAGATAGCCCTCATAAAATGCTTTTGCCACCATATAATCATCCTCTTGCCAGGAAATGTCGGGGGGTGTTATCAATGCTCCATGTTTATTTATGAAATGTTCTAATTCATTATTCTGAAGTACACTATCTACCCATGGGTATTCTTGTGTGATCTTATAATATGCCATTTCCTTGAATACACTTCTACTTACAATAAAAGTATCTGCAGAGAAAACCATTTCCTTGTTTTTTTCTTTATTGATATAACCACACTCTGCTAAATAAGGATAGACATCATTTTTGGGTCCAAGAATCAATATACAATTGTTTTTATGTCTAATAAAACAAGGAACTAAACAATTGTTAGATTCATATACTTCTTCCCAAGAAAAACCAGCAAAGGCATTCATAGAGATTAATAACAGAATGATATTACTTAAGATACTTTTCATCAATTTTCTTTCCATAACATGTTGTTCTCATGGGTTCATTTAAAACTTTACGTATTAAATTTTCTACTCGTATGGCAATAATCTCACTAAAAGGAACACCTTGAATCAATGTTTTGTCTAATGTGCCATTGTCAGTATCCAAAGCATGTTTCAATTCGTGTGCTAGTCCTACTCGAGGAGTTCTAAAATCGTCATTTGCTGTTGTGTACTTATAAGGACTGTATTTTATGCATGAACTTTTTAGAGTACGAGTATCTTTGGATTGAGAATATGTAGCTATATGATAATTGTATCCCAAGGTGGACTCTATATAGTGAGTTTTTTCACTAGCCGCTAATTCTTCAATCATTGCAGCCACCTCTGGATGATCCTGCTTAAGCTCATCCAAATCTGAATAAACTTTGACAATGTAATCATTATCACCAGTATACTCTTCTCCAGATTCATATTCAACCTCTGTATCGCTGACGCTATCTCGAATTACAACTTCCATTCCCTCTGGATCCACAAACCTCACAGGATTATTCCCACACCACGCATAAGGGGATATTGAATAATATGCCTGCATGGATACTGATAAGAATAGTCCTATGAATAATAAGTAATATCTCATAACTTGTTATATCTATAGGTTTATAACTACTTGCTGTCTGATATAGGTATTATTGTCTTCTGCATATAGCATTGATACGCAGAGAATAGCTGTTAAAGCTAAAAATGATTTTATTGAGTTCATAATTTTGATATTTTTATTTTTTTAATTAACAGGAACCATATCCACTCGCACAAGTATCACTCTTATCTACCCAACCTGTATAGTATTGTCCACTATCTTGTTGAAAAGTTACCAATAAACGATTTTGCGAATAATCATGTACTATAGCTTTTTTTCGAGATGCATTTGAACATATAATGGGGTTTTCCGAATCAGCTGTTTCATAAATCGGAGTTACATTATCACCATACTCAACAGCAGATAAAAGTATTACCGTTAATTCACCTTCCGCAACCCAGATTCCAGACTGTAGTCCATAGCTTTCATCCAGCAATTCACATAAAAAAAACATTTTCTTGCAGAATTGATTGTAATACTTATCTTTGATAGTCATAACATCACAGTATATATCATCACTGGGGTTTTGAATTGAAGGCAATTCTTTTGCTTGTTGTATGAGGTCCTCTGGTGTATGAATTTCATAGGGAGACAAATAATATCTCAAACGATAATCATAATCAAAATTACAATCTGTCATTACAAGTGTCGGACTTTCTTGCGCTCTTGCTACAACACTCAAGAAGCACATAGCAATAATAAGAATACTGAACTTCATAGCATAAAATTTAATGTATGTAAATTATCCTCCACATGCATAATATGTGGCACATTGCTCCTCAAAAGGAATCCAATATTTCTTTTTGCCATCGTAGAGTATTCTTACCCAACCAGTTTTAATGTTTAAATCAACCACAGTTCGGCGACCTTCATAATTACTTTGCAAAGTTATAACTTTCGCTTTACGATTGGGACGATTATATAACTTTATCAAACCATTATTGCCTATTAAAATTATTTGAAAAGCACCATTTTTAAGGCTACTCCATCCTGTATAAGCTCGATGTTCACTTACTGCATCAATAAATATTTGATTATGTCGTTTTTTGTATGCAGTAATCCAATAGAATATATCCTCATCAGTGATATTCATAATTACTGCTTTATCATGAAAATTACTATCTTGAATTAATATTGGAATACTATCCTGTAGGATTAACTCTATAGAATTAAAATCCATCCTTTCTCGATAAGTTTGAGAATATAATTCAGCACCAGCAAATATTAATATAATTAAAACTATTTTTCTCATCTTCTTTTTAATCTTATTGGATATTTTTTTATTCCTTGTAATTGTGAATTATACTGATTCCACCCTCTTCTACCATTATAAGAGGGAGCAATAATAATACATCCTGTAGATAAAGGTTTTACTTTGCCAGTTCCCTTTTCTACTGGCAACATATCACCATTATTATTGCTGCGATGAATCCATAATGCATTCTTTTTTTCTTTTGAATAAGGATAAGTTTCAGGATGTTTACTATATGCCTTGTTATCATTATTGATACATAAAATAGGATCTCCATTTTCTATTGACCAATGAGACCCCATCGGTCCAGTGCTTTCTTTGTAATAAACCACATAAACACCATCTTCTATAGCACCATATTCTTCGTAATCAGACGACATGGTAAATGCTGCATATTCCGCAATATCATTTGCTCCTTTTGGACCATATACAATTGCAGTTGCTAAAATTGCACCTTCACCAAATAAATTATTACCTTCTCCTAATTGCTCGTCATATGACCCGTTAATTTCCACATATGCTTCTCCTAAATAAGTGCCTTGGACATCATTGTCATCCATCTCTTGTTGGCTTCCATAATCAGTCCACACAATGGTACTATCTTCATCCATATACCAATCCATTCCATCTGGATCCACAAACCTCACGGGATTATTCCCGCACCATGCGTAAGGTGAGGTAGAATAATATGCCTTGGAAGCAAGGGATAATAGTAAACTAAAAAGCAATAAGTAGTATCGCATATAATTCTCCTTTTTTTTCAATCTTAATTATTATTATTATTTATAGGTTATGTATTTGTTGTCATCAGGAATAACAAAGTGAGTTTGTTGTAGTTGCTTTTCGCAAGTCATATAAGCATGATTCAATGAGTCCGCTAGATAATCTCTTTGATAGTTCGTTTCTTCTAAATGCTGCACTAACAGCGCTTTAACAGAATTCATTTTGATTAGAATAGCATTCGGATTCATTGGATAATAACGCAATGATGCATCTGCACATTTGTAGGTAAATGAATCATATTTCCCCGTTTGCTGCCAATAACTAAATGCAAGGTCTGCTAATTGACGAGCAACGATTTGCTTTTTTGTTAAAGGTTGCATATATGTACCAACATGCACTGCGGAATCAGGGATTTCAAAATGCTCTTTTATCCAAAATGCAGGTACTAATTGCTGCGATGTCACCTCCACATTCACCCATTTTTCAGGGTAATGATTGTCAAGATTAGGATACATTATATACACATGATTAGGGGCATATGCTAAATACATCTCAGCATCTAATTCTTCAGCGATTACCATCATTGCCCAAGGTAGAGAACGACATCGCCCTTTATGTGTATCTAACACACGTGATACTAACATATAATGCCAATCTTCATCAAGATAGTCATCGCCAAAATCATAGGTATATGGTGTATAGTTGTTACCGGACCATGGTTTGAAAAAATACTCACAAATAGCCATTTGCTTCCCTGTATGAAATCGTTCTAATTGGTTGATTTGTATAAAATCATGTAAAAATGTAGCTATACGCAATATCTCTCCGTTAAAAGCATCATAATCTAAATTCCCCTGTAAGTATGCTCGTTCTGACATAAATACTGCTTGCTTGACGTATAGCGGTTTGTTACCTTCTAACATATCAACTATTTCAGAATATGCTTGCTGATAATGCACATTAGGAAATATATTGTATGAAAGGAGGAATGTTGCCAATAATATGAAAGACCTATATGGTATCATTTATGAATATAAGCTTCTACTAACTCTTTTAGATCATCTACTTTTATATCTTTTTCATCAATGAATGGAGTTTCTTTATAAACGGACACTGTTTGGTCATTTTTATTGATATTTATCACCCATTCTGTAGGTTCCCAAAACCAAAGATTCTCCAAATTGCATATTCTCTTTTGTGGGGTAATATATCGTGCAGTGACAAATAATTTATTTAAAGTTCCATAAACAACGACTCTGTATGTATCTCGTTCAATATCTCCCCAATAGTATTCTGTATCACTACAGTGTCTCATACCTCCAGAATAATTAAGTATGTTAAATATAATTTCCTCTTCATTCTCTCTATTAAAAATACAAATATTTTCTATCTTTTCTTCTGGATTTTGACTAATATACATATTTATGATATCATTTGTCAAATTGGACAATCTGAGTGATTGGCAACTACAAAGTGTGATAATCAAAATTATCAAAATGCCTATTTTACGCATGATATTATTCATTTTACTTATAACTCAGTTATATATTACACATATGAATATATATTAATTATCAATAATCGTATCCTAATAAATTGTATAGAACGTGCACTAACTCTTTAGAAGAAGAAAAACGATTTTCATATATATCAGTATGATTTAAATCAATCCAAATGGGTATTTGTTTGCCATTTTCTGTATAAAGGACTAATAAAATCATCACATCAATTGAATCATTGTTTAGAAAATATACACAACCATTCCTCATAATTGGCTTGTAAGGAAAATCACTAGGATTACCCATATTATCATCTTTTAGATCAAGCCTCTTTAAGTCGTTAATTTTTTTGATAATATCTTCTATGACATCCTTATCAGTTATCAGTGTCGAATTACAATCTATAGTTTTATACCTATAACAAGCATCCACAAATTCATATCGTCCAATTGACCTTGAGTAAAATAGATTGGGATTGCGTCCTAAAACCACAATCGAGTCAACGACACCATCATCATAATTGTTGCGTACGTGAGTTTTTGGGTTGCAACCTACAAAAATAAAAAATAATTGTACAGTTAATATAATTACCTTATGCTTCATACCATTATTTAAATTGAGTTTTCATCTTCATTCGAAATAGGAGAAACTGTTTCGTATGGACTACCATTGTGATTCGTTCGAGTTACTTCATCATCTTTTATTTTACCTATTTTTCTTGCAGTTTCTTGTTCACTCCCTTCTATCACACGCTTTTCTTCTTTATTTCCATATGCTTCATCCTCCGTTTTTCCATCCTTTTTTTGTTCGGCAGGATGTAGGTCATGTTGCAAGGCATGGTCTATTTCATGATTTAAAACTTCTACGGGAGCCATTTCATACAATGTTTCTGTTATAATACCAGTTCTAGAAGACCAAGTAATTGTACGAGTTTTTGTATTATATTTACTAATGTCTAGAGGTTTTCCTTCTGCGATATAATATACTTTTTTCGATTTGTTTAAACGATATAACATCTTACTAATCTTTTTTTCATTCATATACTTTACCGACAGCCTAAAATCTTCTTTAAAAGTTTTGGTTTCATAACTCAAAATTTCTCAATATGATTAAGTTGATACATCAGCCATTTCTTAAATCTTCGATCTGTTTTTGATTTTGACACATTATATTTGCATCTATTTATGTCAATATCATCATGTATAGGCATCTGTAATTCCTTTTTGATTTTTCCTTTATTTTTCTCATTTATGGCATAATAAAGGAATTCTATAAAACTTTCTGCATCTTCAGACTGTAAGCGGCAAAATATATACTCATTTCGCAATTCCCCTATTTCGGCATTCATATCTAACGAATCTGCGAACCATATAACCCATTCTGAATCTGAAAAATTGTCACATATCTTTTCCTCAGCATTAAGTTGTGATACTGGTAAAATGCAAATGGAGAAAAATATGAGTAAAAAAATAGACATAACATTTTTCATCTCTTTTTTCCTTTCGTTTCTTTATCGCGACTAATAAAAATCCGTCCTTGAGAATTACCTGTTGTTTTCTTATCATTTACCCAAGTGAAATGCGAAAAAAATGCGTCAGCATCATTAGGATGTATGGTTATACATGCTTCTGAACCTCTACTATTGTAGTTCCCCTTATCACTTTTTCCAGAATGTACATTACCAAATTCTATAGTTATATCTTCTCCATTTTTATTTGTTCCAGGAACAGTACGATTACCATTATCATCTATTATATTCAAACCTTTTTCAGTACCTTGCTTATGGCCATACTTATTGTTAAAAGGATAATCGCCTTCATTAATAGTATTATATGGTGTGGAATTATCACTATTTGAGTTGAATTAGGATATGAACTGCCTCTATATTCTCCAACAATCTCACCATTCTGCACTACTACAACGGTTGCAGTATATGTTTCCCCTGCAATCCCACAATCAGAAGGTCTTTCAGACTGATCATTAACATAGATACTATCCTTGCCGTCAGGATCAATAGCATTCACAAAATTATTTCCGCACCACGCATAAGGCGAAGTGGAGTAATAAGCCTCGGAAGCAAGGGATAATAGTAAACAAAAAAGTAGTAAGTGGTATCTCATATTATCCTCCTTCTATAATCTTAATTATTTTGCCACTGGCACCTTGGTCTTTGTAAGTTACTTGTTGTTTGATATAGGTTATTGTCTTCTGCATATAGCATTGATACGCAGAGAATAGCTGATAAAGCTAAAAATAGTTTTATTGGGTTCATAATTAAACATGCTATTTCATTAAGTTAGAAACTCGACACAACAAATCATAGTACAAACGCTCCTTTGTAGTAGAAAATATCTTCAATACATTTTTTTCTGCCGACTCAAAGTTCACATCTATGTACAGCGATAGTTGATGAGCAGCCAATTCGGGATATACTAATGATAAGAAACAATATAGTTTTTCTTCATCACTTAGTGTGTAATTTTCCTCTAAAGCTACTAACCATTCAATAAGAGATTTCTCATTATTACTAGCCAATGATAACTCTAACGCTTCGTAAGATATCCAATCTTTATTTGGAGCAAGGTTCTTATCTTTGAACCATTTACAATCGCGTTGTATCCAGCTTTGATTACTACTAAGTGTGGAACTTATGTGTACTTTGGTCGTATCTATCCCTTTAGGAGTTTTAAATACATATGTGCCAAATAGTCGCGAAATACCTCCGTCTTCAATAGGGAATGGATAACCTGTAATCGTATCAAATCTTTCAACATTCCATGCAATAGGAATTGATATAATTGTATCTAAAGAGCGGAATGCACAAGATAAATTTATTTCTTCTTCATCTAGAAACAACATTTTTTCTCGATATAATACAACTCCATCAGGTGTGAAATCTGCATAATTTTCATCTGCTTCCACCGACTCGATATAAAAATAGAGTTGATTGTCATTTACAGGTGTACATCCTGTACCATCTTCTGTTGTTTTATAAATATATCCACCTAAAGAACATACTTTATCCCACCATGCCATCTTTGAATATTTGTAATAACCACTATCAAGGAAATGTAGAAAATTATTGTCCACTATTTCATATTGTGGAACTTCTACGTGCTTCCAACGCAGTTGCTCTTGAGCATGTATATATAGCGAGCATAATATACAACATAATAGAATTACTTTTTTCATATATTGAGAGTATAAAGACGTTAGTAGTTTTTTCTTTTAAAATTACCATCTGCTCCTAAATACATTACTTCAAGTACGGCATCAGGATTTGCATGTGGGTAATCTTGTTTATTTCTATAATATTTTATCGCATTTTCTTTATCTGTTTGGGAACCAAGCATAAGGGGATATAGAATAATATGCCTGCATGGATACTGTCAATAAAAATCCGATTAATAAAAGATAATACCTCATAATAAATAACCTCCTTCCTTATTTATAACATTATCCTATTTGCTGTTTGATATAGGTATTGTTGTCTTCTGCGTATAGCATGGATACGCAGAGAATAGCTGATAAAGTTAAAAATAATTTTATTGGGTTCATATTTGTCAATAAATGTGATTAGGAGAAATATTACTTATTCAAATAAGATTCTACTAACTCTTTTAGATCATCTACTTTTATATCTTGTTCATCAATGAATGGAGTTTCTTTATAAGCAGACACAGTTTGGTCTCTTTTATTTATTGTCACCCTCCATAGTGTAGGTTCCCATAACCAAAAATCGTCAAAATTGCATGTTCTTTCTTGTGGGATAATATATCGTGCCGTAACAAATAATTTATTCAAAGTGCCATAGATAGGAACCCTGTATGTAGCTCGTTTAATATCTCCCCAATAATATTCTGTATCATTGCAGTGTCTCATACCGCCATAATAATTAACTATTTCAAATACAATTTTTTCATCATCCTCTGTATTAACAATACAAATATCTTCTATCCTTTCTTCTGGATTTTGACCAATATACATATTTATGATATCATTTGTTAAGTTAGACAATCTTAAAGATTGGCAACTCGGTAAAATTAGTAGAATTAAAAATAGTAGTTTTTTCATGGTCGTCAAAATATACTATTAATATATATATTTGCTGGGATGGCCGGATATATCTTTTTTGCATCATATACAACCACCTGTTGTTTTCCTGATTGATAGACACTATATTCGATAGTATTGTTGGTTATTTTATCAAGTAACATAGACACAAATCTATCACCTCGTTTATCATCTTTTTTAAATCCAGAAGGTCTTGAATTACCAGGGTGATTATGAATCATAATACTTATAACATCTTTTTTTGCTAAAACATCTTGTATGACTTTCCACGGACTTACATTGCCTTCGAGATGCTGAGTTGTAAGAATTGAATAATTGGATAATGTAGTAACCAACAAATACTCTACTATAGAATTATCTGCTAAAAATTGAAATGCCTTTGCTCCATCTTGATTAGTGTTGAAAGTAAGTGTAGTGGTACTATCATTTTGTTGTGTCTTTATGGTACCATACTCAAATTCAATACTTTTGCCATCAATTCTATTTTTATCTTTATCCACTATCCACAAAATATCCTTTTCTATATTTTCTTCTTGACGAACAATGGTACCCGTTGAATCAATATCGTAAATATCCATGCCCTCTGGATCTACAAACCTCACTGGATTATTCCCACACCACGCATAAGGTGATGTTGAATAATATGCCTGCATAGATACTGAGAACAATAGTCCTATGAATAATAAGTAATACTTCATCACTTGTATTCCTACTTCTTTATCACCACTTGCTGCACTAATTGGGCATCGGCATGGATATAGAGGGTGTATTCGCCCTGCATCCATCCGCCCATATTGATTTGCACCATGTGTTCGCCTGCGGATTCTGTGCGTGCGGATGTGGAGTACATCGGCATGCCCAATGCATTGTGCATGTGCATATATACCGTAGCATCTTGTACTAACGTATAGCGCACTTGCAAATCCGTTTGTACAGGGTTAGGCAGATACGATAAGTCCGTTAATAGTACTGGGGCAGTATCTTCCAGCGTTTCATCTACCACGGGCGCTAACTCCTTCGGATTGGAGTCGGTAGTATCTTCTACATGGTAGTAGAACGATGTTTGGAATGCCAACTGTATGCTGTCTTCTACCATCTCGTAGGCGGTTACGCTCTCGAAAACGGGGATATAGGACTCCGCAGCAAACCATTGGTACTTATCTACTAACATAGCTGTACTATCCAAGCCACTTTCCACGTACTGGCGTTGGCTATGCACACGCAGCACTTGCTCGTAGGTCTTATCGGGCAGGATGAGTTTGCCTTGTGCATCCACCTCTATGGTGTTCGTACCTGATAGGGTCATTGGTATGCGATGACCGTACTCACCTTTGGCTGCAAAGGTAGTAGTGAGGGTGTCACCATAGCGCAATGGCAGGCGCAAGACCGCTTCGGGCTGGGTATATTGCACGAAGGTGGTTGGATTTTCATACCCCGTGCGCCAAATGGTATCGGTGGTAAGGGTATAGTAGTAGCGTGTACGATGCTCGGTAGCGCACCATTGGTGCATGTAGTTGCTATCGGGTATGGAATACACTACGGTGTACTCTTCGTTGATTGGACTCAGCATACCAAAATCCCAAGTCAGTTCTTTGCCACTGGCACTTGGGTCTTTGTATGCAACTTGTTGTTTGATATAGGTGTTTTCTTCTGCGTATAGCATGGATACGCAGAGAATAGTTATTAAAAGCGTTATTGATTTTATTGGATTCATAACAATATTTTTGCTAATAGTTTATTGGAACGTATACATTAAAATAAGCATCTAGGATAGCATCTCTTTTTGATGATGCACTTTCCCAGTCTAATCCCTCAAGTATAAAAGGTTTCACTATCATTGTTCTTGCATACCCCCTTCTATCTGGTATATCATATACTTTTGAGTAAAATAATATGCCTTCGCAATAAACAAGCACATCAGATTTCATACTACCATAGTTTGTACTGTTTTCTGCAGCAATTGTAATATGATTACCTTTTATGCTATAAGAGCATGTATCCACCTTAGTCGGTATATACGGAGAAAGTGAGTCTATCCTATAGGATATTGAATGAAGACATGTGGTACTATCTACAAACTCTATTTCTTCTATTTCACATGAATCAACAATGTATGTAAAAGTATTATGTAACAATTCATCTTGATCAAGAGTAAATACTTTTTGTGCATTTATACCATAATTCACATATTCATAAGTATTTAATAACTGATTATAATAACCGTATATTGTATTATAACGACTATTCCATTTTCCTTGATAGTTTTTTCTAATTTTTATAAATTGCGATATATCTTTTGAAAGTTTCTTCCCAGAATCTCTAAGAAGGTTTGAGGAATGCATGATTGACTCCTTCTTTAAAAAAATGTACTTTTTGTCAAGTACAAATATTGTATCAGTTGTAAATTGAAATCCATTGCGGTATCTTTCATAAAATTTCCAAGGTCTATAGAAAGAATAGCACTCTTCACAAGCCAGCGGATATAAAAAATTCGAATAATGCATTAAATACCCTCTAGACATTCCATATATTTTTGGAAATATATCATATACAAAATCAAGTTTTCTCATTTGGAATGTATCCTCTAATTGGGTAGAACTGGTATTGTTTTCATCAGAATTTTCTCTTGCATAAAGGATTATGTGTTTTTTCTTCATTTTGTAATAGCATGTATCAAAAGTTGTGTCATTAGGATTGAATAAATCCACACAACTATACACACATACACTATCATTAAAATCCAATGTCTCTTTTAAAGGCGCATATGTCTCATAATGATATGTTATATCCTTTTTTACGCCGCAAGAAGTACAAATACCTACTATAAAAATTACAAGTAATTTGTTTATTAATTTTGTCTCCATAACTGTATATTATTATAATAAGCTTTAGGTGGATAAACATAATCATTCGATAGGAGATTTTCTGTTATAGAATGAACCATCGCTTTGTTAATTCCATAATAATTTATTGATTTAGCTTCAGGCAAGACATGTGATCCATCATTTATGGGTAATATCAATCTTCTATACCTTCCCCATTGAGCTTTATATGCATCTATCTCTTTCCTTACTCCATAATTCAGCCACCTGCCTTCTGCATCTAATAACAACTCACTTCGTGCAATTTGTCCTCCATGTCTTATTTCGTGAAAGAGTGCATCATTTATCTGCTCACTGTTCGAAGTCATCAATATGACTTGATGACCATCAGCGTTATTTCCCACATACTGCGTTGATGGCGATTCTTTTGAATCAGTAGGGCTAAGTTTAAATCGATATTCTCGTTCTTCATCTTCACGCATTTTTTGAACATCATCTAATGTTTTTTCAACTTCTTTTATTTGATTTTTATCAGTGGAAGTTGATAATATAGTATTACACGTATCTTCGATTTGTTGTGCGATTTCTTCGTTCGCCTCATCAAAATAACGTCCATTATTATCCACAAACCTCACAGGATTATTCCCACACCATGCATAAGGTGATGTTGAATAATACTTCTCCGCCAGTGGGTCCATCGTCGTTGTTCGACAGATGGCAGGATAATACCAACGCGCCTCGCTATCATACTCATCCAGCCCATGCATTTCCACGAACTCTTTGCTGTTGTATTTCCACGGTTGTTCGGAAGAGTTATATACATACTCCCAAGGCAAACCAGATGGATAGTACTGCATACGCTGGATACATTCTTTATATCCCGCTTCTGGGTGCACATACGTCTCACGGATATTACCCAAGAGGTCTTTAATGTAGTAGAAGTGGTAGTGCTCACTTGAGCTATAATAGCGAATATATCCCTCTGGATTGTGCACAAATTCTATGCCATACGCATCATTATTGTTCGCTGTATATACAATATTATTATGAAAAGCATCACGAGTGAGATGATACTTGTTAATACTATCAGCGGCTGAGAATACTATACCCAATGGAACAGGAATATTGAGTTTGCGTGTATAGTAGTCTGTAGATAAGCGATTACCTGCCGCATCGTAGCGGTGAACAATCTGATTGCCATCAGTAAATTGAATAATATCGGGTAAATTCAGCAGATTGTATCGTATCGCTGCTATGCCACGATCAAGATCATTGAGCATATTACCATTGGCATCGTAGGCAAAATCATCTTCCGTACTACTATTATTGTCGTGATATTCTTTTCCCTCATAGTTGTACGTCTCCCATGTGTCTTCTATCTGCATCAATTGATTGCCATTGTAGGTCATATATAGATTATCTATTACGTCGTAGTCATCCCAACGATAAAGATTTGTTATATTACCATGTGCATCGTAAGTAAAATTTTCGGAGTAGTAATAATCTCCCCATTCGTTATTAAGGATGCTATATGTAGATGTTAGTCGATTCATATTGTCGTAGTAGTACATATAGCCGTTAACTTGGTTATCGCACGTCCATGTCGTAGCTGAAATATTACCGTTGTAAGCAGGTGTGACTGTTCCGTTTCCAATAGGGCATGGAAGATTATAATAATACTGTTGCTCATAACTCGACGACTTGATTTTAGTAATTTGGTTACGTATATCATAGGTAAATGCTATACTATCTATTCCATTATGTATATGGCGGCTACGTACACGTCCTAGTTCATCATAGTGATAGGATTGCAGCACAATTGGTGATTCATTATTAAATGTATATGTAGTAGTCAAAGGTCGGTTCGCATGATCGTATGTGTAATGATAATGTTCATTCGTAATTAATCCATTGTTAGTAGATTGACTAGACCATGTATCGGTAATATTATTTGCAAAGTCATACTGAGTTGATAACACATCGTACCCACCTAAATGATTGGTAGTACGACGTTGAATCTCTCGACCACGATAATCATAGTAATACACAGTTTCGGAATAATTGCCCGAACCATCTAAATAATAAGTGCGTGTACCCGTGAGTAAACCTGTCGCATTCGCATAAGCAGCATTTCCATTAAAGTCAGAAAACGACATATGGCTTTGATGATTATTAGATACAAAATTTAGAAAATCATAGTTGTCATAATAATTAACGGTAAGCAATGTGGTTGGGCGGTTATGGAAGAAATTCCGCGAATATCCCGTATTTGCCATTGGATGGGTTTGAGTCTCTATAGAGAACTGCTCAATCATGTACCATTCATTAAAAGCGGATAAATAACCTTCATAAGTACTATTTACATTAACCTCGGAAGTGTAAATTAATCGACGTAGATTATCGTATCTACAGACGGTCCAATAATTACCACGTTCACGTTGATTACCCGTTTGACTCATTACAAGTGTGTTGGAGACATCATAAACCATCAATGTTGGCTCACATCCTGGCAAACGTTTATATATCTGATTCCCTCGCTCATCGTATTTATATACATACGCATATTTTTTCAGTACATCTATCGTATCGCTGTGCGTGCCATCGGTGATTTGTTGCGCGGCTAATGGTGGCAGGACAAAGCAGAGTTGTCCTTTGTGGTCATAAACATAATAGGTATCGTTACCATTTTGGCGCTCTAATATCTTTCTACCAAGTTTGTCTGTAAAAGTAGTTATGCTTTTGCCATCTTCATCTGATAGAGTATTTTTATACAGCGTATAATTGTCGTACAAACCATCGTAATTCAATAGCGTTTCAACACTTCCATTGGGTAATTCATTATATATGACATTGTAGATTCGAATGTCATCACCATCTGCATTAATTTCATAGGTTTGATGACTTGGATGTGTAGCATAATCTGCTCCTGGACGTTTGCCCCCCGTCACTCTATCTAATGCTGATGCCTCGTAAAGCGTTTCTTGATACGGACGGCTATCATTATAGAAAGAAGATGCCTGAGAAATATAACTGGAAGTTTGTAGCGGCTGTCCGTCAGTATTGATTGACAATGGCAACCAACGCTTAGTAGCACGATTAAGACCAGTATATTCGGTCATACTCGCGATATCATTACCTTCTGGGCTTTTTTCTAATGCTATAGATTGATATAAGCGTCCTATGCCGTCATAATGATCAATAATAGTATTCACTAAACCACTACCAGAGACAGACATAGAATTGAAATGGAAACTTAAACTATTCGTTGGGGTAGAAGGAACCATTGTCACAATACAATTAGACTGTTCATCTGTTTCTGGATCTGTTTTTGTTCGATAGGCATAGGAGCTTAATATTTCTTTTTGATTATTATGCATCTGATACATCTCAATTAGTCTTCCATTGGTGTCATAGGAAAATCCTGTATGAAGTCCACGTTCGTCAATTAAAGATGTTAGACCAACATGAGGAATATGCGTATATGTACAAGTCATATTATCCACCGTTTTGGATGCAGGATAAATTCCATCCCAAGTATATGTAGTTTGAGGACTACCCACTGGAGCTATTATTTCAGGACGATATAATGGATCAAAGGAATAATTACATGTTAGTGCATAGCGATTATCATATACAATACTATCCCCTCTGCCAACGATAGGAATGTAATCTAAAACTCCACCACGCACATGCAGGTTTAACGTGCTACGTAATGATGGATACCATACATAGTTGTTAATATTCAATGAATCAGGTACTGGTGGAAGTGTTGGATCTAACATTATCCTAGAATTCGCATTGCTAGTACTTTTCATTCGCATTTCAACATTATACAAATTAATTTGACCTTTGGTTATGTAGTCTAAATTATCTTGTATATATCCAGATACAACTTCTATGGGCTTATCTATTTTGTTTTGGCTAATTAAAAAAGCATAAGGATTAGAAGAAAGATTGGTGTTTGAAAACGACAAATCATCTACATATGAATATTTAGTAAAATATGTTACGCCATCACTATTGGTAGTTGTTTCTTTTTTGATTCGAAATTTGGAATCGTAAATGTAATTTGTTGAATTAATAAGAAAATGTCCTGTGGAATCATACTCCTTAACTATTTTTTGATTTAGTACGTCTGGACAAACAAAAAGTTTACGCGTTATAGGGGCAAAATAATGTGAGAAAATTACTATTGTATCGGTACATCCTATAGAACCAGGAACTTGGGGTATTAACTCATTCATTAGTTTATCTATTCCATTATACTCAAACTGAGTAGATTGAATTAGCACGCTGTTTTTATAATATTCCATGAGCAGCAACTTCCCATTTCCGTCTAATTTACTGTCATAGTTGAGCATGCCCGATAGAATGTAGTCTACATTATTTAAAGGTAAAATAACCGCTCTTTCTTTTGGTATTCTATTAATAGTTAGGTCTGTTGACGAATTGAATGACTGCTTGCCTATACTGAAAGTGTACCCCACTTTATATTCTTCACCAGTTGCTATATTGTTTGTTTTTTCTTCTACATAGGAATATCCAATGTGACTATCAAGAAAACTATAACAGCCATTGCTGTGAGTAAGAAAACTTTGTGTTGAATCACTAGCAAAATAGATTCGTGCTTGATCATAGTAAATACCAGATGATTTATTTGTTCCTTTTTGATTATATGTGTATGTTTTCTTTTCTACCAGTTCATTATCTTCGTATGTGTTGATACTTGCAATACGGATGCCTGAAATAGGTCTATTAGTCACGGTTATAGAAGACATCTGGACATCTGCTGTATCATAAGTGCTGTATCTTCTCTCTGTACCATAACGGTTCTCTTCAAATGTGAATGTTTGGTATCCTCCAGTTGGATATGTTATTTTTTTCAATGTACCAGAAAAGACATTTGACTTACAAAAACCATAAAAGTCGATCCTATTAAGATCTGCACTTCCAGAATCATATAAATCAGGATAACGAGTAGGATGATTATATTCCAGCAAGTATTTACCTATTCCATCAATATCTACAGATGATAAGAAACGCCAAGAATAACCAAACCCAGTGGAATTGCTATGTAAAAATGATTTATATATGCTTGTTAAACGTGCTGTTTTGAGTATTCGATTGTCACTTCTTACTAGAATAGAATCTAGCATATAGTTATTATTGCATAAGCTATAATACGTATGGTTATATAATTTATGAGAAGCAATACTATTATGAAAAGCTATGTGTAAATTATTGTGACCAGACACAACAATTGAATCAATGATACATCCTTTGCTGATGTTCTGTGACATCTTATTAATATCTTCAGGATTTACATCTATCTGACCAATATTTTCAACTCGATAAGAATCTGTTACCTTAAAATAATCATAATATTCATTAAACATCCATAAAGGATCGGATTTTTGAGGATTATTAGTTTCAAAATCTTTGTAATAAAAAGATATAGTACGTTGATTAGGAGCTATAACTTTCTTGAGATGCCATGTGTTAATAGGAGTAGGAAATTGTTTAGGGATATTTTTAGTATCAGATGCTGCCAATGAATATTCTATAGATGACCTATCTCCTCCAAAAATATAAGTATATCCATCTGTGGTTATAATTTTTATGCGAGAAGATACATTTGGAGTAGGAAATGCAGATGCATTAGATATAGCTGGAAGGTCTTTAAATTCTGATAGGTCAACACTCACATAATCACCATCAATAATAACAACTTCACCTTGATTGTTAATCATAAATTTTCCGTGATAGCCACAGAAATTAAAATTAAATATATCTGGTAAATAGTCTATATCGTAATTACAAGCTGTGTCTAAATTAAAAGAATATGTTCCACATTCTCTAACGATATCATCATGCAACATAAAAATAGAGTCTTTATCTACTTTATCATACAATGTAAAGGGCAACATTCCCTTAACCTTGTAATTACTTGTATTATAATCACGTTGATATTCATCTGGAATATTCCTTACCTCGCGAGTAATGCAACCGCCAGCTTCTAAGAACCAGTTATAACCTACATATCCCGAGTGTTTCCTCGGCTTAAATCCTTCCGAATTATATCGCAATGCTATATCTAAATCAAAATCAGGATCCTCTAAGCTATAGATTGGGATTGCAAAATTCAACTTTCCTGTAAATAATGACGTCTCTACATTCCCATAGCGGAACATATCGCTCACTTGGGGTGATGTCATGTTGTTGAGGTAAAAATCATCAGACGCCATTAGAGGCATGGCGGCAATGATACATATTGCATTTATCAGCAGAACAAGCGAAAATTTTGTACGCATAATGTTTTTCATTATTATATTATAGATATTTGTTACTCTACCTCAAACTCACCAGTCATAATGGTATTGCCTGAATAGATTTGTATAATATACGCACCTGCTTGATTAATGGTAGTTTCTGTTTCTTCTAAGAATTCCTCTTCTACTACCACTTCACCTGTTTCTTGATCAATCACCTCTACATACGCAGGCATGTCTGTGTATGCGCCTATTGATAATTGATTACCATCAACAGAAGCACGGAAAAGATTGGGATTAGGTCTTCCACCAGCACCCTCATCTTCTATATCATCTAATGGAATAATAGAAAACAACTCGGTCAAGGAAATTTCTTGAATCATTCCAAACATGGGTGCATTGTAGATACCTAGTACAAACAATGCGATAACTAAAATCTTCTTCATAATATTGTTGATTTAAAATTTTTCACAAAATTACAACAATACTATGAAGTGTGCAAGAAAACAATAGAACTGATAAGGTTTTAGGAGTGGGTATTTATATGATTATCAAATAGTTATAATTCACATTTGATAATGTTGCGGAAATGGCTTTATTACTTATTATTAGCTAAATTCTGTAAGAAAACACCCAATTCTATGGATGTGATACCTAATTTTTTAGCAATACGATTCTTGCGAACAGGGAGTGCTTCTTTAGTAACACATAGATAGTTGGCTAGATCTTCTGTTGCCATTTGTGGATAAATAAAACTTATTACACAAAATACCATTTCCCTATTTGTAAGGTCCAGATCTTCCAATGCCAAAAGCCAATTATGTAAATAAGGTTGAATATCTTTTTTTAATTCAGCATACTCATTCCATCTATTTAATGGCTTAGGATATTTTCTACGAATTTTACCTAGATGCTTTTCATAGTAATGTAGTTTACTTTGCTCTTGTAATTTATCCTTATGTTCTCGCACTTGCGCTGACAAAATAACTAATTGCTCATCTGACACTTGTATTCTAGTAATGGTGTGCTTGCGATAAGCAAAAATACTTAGTACAAGAACGATACATAAAATCACCAAAGTGAACAATACGATTCTCATCCAGCGCAAAGGGAATGGATCCAGCAAATACTCCATCAGTTTAGGAGTGGCTTCTGAATATTTGTTAGTATTATTACGTAACAATCTTAAAGCATCTGTACGTGCATGAGAATATTTACTCAGTAATTGCGTGTTATCCTTTTCTTTGGCATCTAGCATCAAGCAATAGTATGCATTAGATAAATAATTTGGATTTGTAGAGTACTCTACTATTAATTTGGCATAACAAACAGCACTATTCATGTCTTTTGCTCCCAAATAATACGATTGCATGATTTTCAAATAGCTAAAGCATTTCTCATCTTCACTTTGCCAATAATTTAATCCTTGATTGAAATACACCAATGCCGAATCGTATAATTGTTGTTCGTAAAAATAAAGTCCCTTTGTTTCATAATAACGTGCTTGATACGAACTATCTAATTGATAGGATTGTGCTATCTGCAAAAGACTATCCGCTACTAAATAATTTAGGAGTTTGACATTGAACTCTATTCTAGTCAACAAACTTTGTGCGCATCTCCACTTATTGCCGCTTTTTACGAAGTCTTCATGTGCACACTCATAAAAAATCAATGCCAGACTATCATTATCATTTTGCGCGCAGATATAACCCATACATGTTTTTATGCGTCCACGATAGATAGGGTCATCTATCTGTAATCGGTCGGCTTCAATATAATGCTCCGCAGCTTCGGCAATATGATTGGATAAACTAAGGTTTCGCCCCATGTAATAGTGCGCTTTACCGAGGGTATTGCTCATCAATAACCTGCCCATAGGATTATCCAATGTGCGAATGGTTTGTCCCAATGCAGCCGTATCGCTGTATATCACATGCTCAGCCTGATCCAAACTATCCGCTGCGGCAATCACCTCCTTCGCCTCATGCCAATGGCAAGAGGTGAAGAAATACATCAATCCTAATACACATAGAAGGTGGTATATGCGAAATAAAAGGTGCGATATATTGTGATAACTTTTGGACATTGCGTGGTAGAATTAGTATTACGGGTGCAAAGGTAATGAAATTTTATGAGGTGGGCAAGTAAATAGCGACATTTTCGCTATTTTCAGTTTAGAGTGTAGGGCGGAAAGGCGGGAGAAATTTTTAACAAAAATACGGCACTGCGTGCCTACAAAAATAATTAAAAATCAAATTGTTATGTTTTGTTTTTACTCATAAGAATGCAGAAAATTGCATTGGTGAGTAAAAAACAAGGACATTTATTAAAAACAAAAATTATAGAAAATTTTAGTGGACACTAGTGTTGTGATATAGCAAATAAGTCATAAAAACAGATAGACAATGTTGCCCTGCCAAAGATTACTTTTGGCCATAAATAGGTTTTCTGAGGTACGATGAGGGTACGATGAGAGTACGATCCCTCTGGTAGTAGTTCGCTGCGCTGTAGATGCAAACAACCCAAACTTTCACACTATCACATAAAAAAAGGGAACTATATACGAGTTGACACT
>JAZNJW010000001.1:0-16042 GCA_045578255.1 Paludibacteraceae bacterium | reverse complement strand
TTACCAGTTTGTCTTCCTAAGACCGCTTGGCCTCCGACTTCCACTTTCATAAGCGAAGCGAATCATTTTCGTGAAGCGAAGTGAACCACTTTCATAAGCGAAGCGAATCATTTTCGTGAAGCGAAGCGAACCCAAAACATGAACAAAGTGAATTTATAAATATATGATTGAACGTTACAGCCGCGCAGTCATGCGCAACATTTGGACAGAAGAGAATAAGTTCAATGCTTATCTCGAAGTAGAGATTTTGGCTGCAGAAGCATGGAGCACCTTGGGCGTAGTCCCTGCAGAGGATGTGAAGCTGCTTCGTGAAAAAGCCACTTTTGATGTCAACCGCATCCACGAGATTGAGGAGATCACCCGTCATGATGTGGTGGCCTTTACCCGCGCCGTGAGCGAGAGTTTGGGCGAGGAGCGCAAATGGGTACACTATGGATTGACCTCGACTGATGTGGTAGATACAGCCAATGGTTATTTGCTCAAACAAGCCAATGAGATTCTGCGCAAAGACTTGCACTCTTTCCTTGAGGTATTAAAACGCCGTGCAAATGAGTTTAAGTACACCCCAGTGATTGGTCGTACCCACGGTATGCACGCCGATGTGAGCAGTTTTGGACTGAAATGGGCACTCTGGTACGAGGAGATGCGCCGCAATATTGAGCGCTTTGAGATGGCAGCCAAAGGCGTAGAGGCAGGTAAGCTCTCAGGCGCGGTAGGTAACTACGCGAATATCCCACCAGCTATCCAAACCTACGTATGCGAGCACCTCGGCATTGAGTCGGCGGCAATCGCCACACAAGTGTTGGGTCGCGACCGCCATGCATTCTATTTGGCTACTTTGGCTGTGATTGCAGGTACCTTAGAGCAGATGGCACTGGAGGTGCGTAATATGCAACGCCAAGAGGTGCGCGAAGTAGAAGAGGCATTCAAGAAAGGACAAAAAGGTTCATCGGCTATGCCACACAAGCGCAATCCTATCTCCTCTGAAAATATATGCGGGTGCGCGCGCGTAATGCGTGGATATATGTGCACCGCCAGCGAGAACATCGCCCTCTGGCACGAGCGTGATATTAGCCACAGCTCCACTGAGCGTATCGTATTGCCAGATGCAACGATGTTGCTCGACTATATGTTGGCGCGCTTTGAGGGTATCCTCGACAACCTCGTGGTATATCCAGAGAACATGCTGCACAATATCGGGCTGACCCACGGCGCAATCTTCGCGCAACGCGTGATGAATGCGCTGATTGAGAAGGGCTTTGTACGCGAACAAGCATACGACCTCGTGCAACCTGTGGCAATGAAGACGCTGATGGAAGGCGGCGAGATGCAAGAGAACCTCAAACTGACCGAAGGCGTAACCGCACACCTGAGCAACGAGGAGATTGACGCATGCTTCAGTTTGGATTACTACATGAAGAATGTGGATTATATATTCCAACAAGTTGGAATTTAAGCAGCGGAGCTGCGTTGTAAGTCTTGCAGACGTTGTATGTCCTTCGGACGTTATATGTGCTAAAGACACGTTACATGTAAACGTTAATAACAGAAACAACGTCGCACGGCGACACACAACATAACAACGCGGCAAAACAGCACAAAACGCGAAGCCCACAACGTGAGCGCAGCGAACAATAAATGAACAAAGTGAATTTATAAAGATATGAAAAAAGTAGATGTCGTATTAGGCATGCAATGGGGCGATGAAGGCAAAGGCAAAATCGTCGATGTATTGACCCCTCGTTATGAAGCAGTAGCACGCTTCCAAGGTGGACCAAACGCTGGTCATAGTTTGTATTTCGGTGATAAGAGTTTTGTGCTCCACACCGTACCATCAGGAATCTTCCGCGATGGCACCACCAACATCATTGGTAATGGCGTGGTGATTGACCCAATTATCCTCATGGAGGAGATTCACGCTATCGAGGCAATGGGTGTGGATGTAAAGAGCCGTTTGCAAATCGCTAAACGCGCGAACCTCATCCTGCCTACCCACCGTATGTTGGATGCCGCTTCGGAGAAGAAGAAAGGCGATAAGAAAGTAGGTACCACTGGCAAAGGTATTGGTCCTACCTACACCGATAAGATTGCGCGCAATGGTCTTCGCGTAGGCGATATCCTGCGCCCTGACTTCTTGGAACGTTACAATGCATTGCGTGCTGCTCACCAAGAGCAATTAGGTGGCATCGAGTTGCCGGACGACAGTGCATGGCTCAATGCCATTGAGGAGATGAAGCAGTTCCCAATCATGGATAACGAGATTGTGGTGAACCACATGCTTCGCGAGGACAAAGGTATCTTGGCAGAAGGTGCACAAGGTTCGTTGCTTGATGTGGACTTCGGTACTTATCCTTTCGTTACCTCCAGCAATACCCTCTGCGCAGGCGCATGTACTGGACTCGGCGTAGCTCCACAACATATCGGCGAGGTATATGGAATCTTCAAAGCATACTGCACACGCGTAGGCGAAGGTCCATTCCCAACCGAGTTGTTTGATGAGACAGGCGAGATGCTTCGTAAGATAGGACATGAGTTTGGCGCAACTACTGGTCGTCCACGTCGTTGCGGTTGGCTCGACCTTGTAGCACTGAAATACACCGTGATGATGAATGGTGCGACATCGCTGATTATGATGAAGTCCGACGTACTCAACGACTTTGAGACTATCAAGGTTTGTGTGGGCTATGAGCTGAATGGAGAGAAGATTGACTACTTCCCATTTGAGGCAGACTCCGACAATATCAAACCTATCTACAAGGAGTTCCCAGGATGGAAATGCGATGTATCAGTTTGCCGCACCTATGAGGAGTTGCCCAAAGAACTGAAAGAGTATATCGCATATATCGAGCAAGAGACTGGCGTAAGCATTGATGTAGTGTCAGTAGGTCCAGATCGTAGCGAGACAATCCTTCGGTAAGGTTAAAGGTTAAAGATTAAAGGTTAAAGGCAAGAATATGAAAAAAGTAACATTGAAACTCTCCGATGGCACCTGCTTCAAGGGTACATCATTTGGCTACGAGAAGAACGTAGCAGGAGAGCTCGTATTCAATACCACCATGATTGGTTATCCAGAGGTGCTGACCGACGCTAACTTCGAAGGTCAACTCGTAGTGATGACCTATCCATTGATTGGCAACTACGGCGTGCCTGCATGCAGCAGTTTGGAGAACGGTTTGTCCGAGTTTATGGACAGCCACCGCATCCACCCTGCGGCAGTAATCATGACCGAGTACAGCCCTGAGTATAGCCACTGGAATGCCAACGAGGATTTGGCATCATGGCTCATCCGTGAGCAGATACCTGCTATCACTGGCGTAGATACCCGTGAACTCACGAAGCATCTACGCGAGAACGGCACGATGCAAGCTACCCTCATCTTCGAAGGCGACGACACTACTCCTGTAGCGAACGACGAAAACCTCGTGCCACAAGTTTCATGCAAAGAGGTAGTTACCTACAACGCAGGGGCTGGCAAGAAAGTGGTCCTCGTGGATTGTGGAGTAAAAGAAGGTATCATCCGCTACCTACTCTCTCGAGGCGTAGAGGTGACACGCGTGCCATGGGACTACGACTTCAACACTCTCGAGTTTGACGCGCTGATGCTGAGCAACGGTCCTGGCGATCCAGAGGACTGCGCTGTGACAATCGAAAATATCAAGACCTTCCTCGAGAAAGGCGAAGACAAACCATTGTTGGGCCTCGGACTCGGCAACCAACTCTTGGCTCTCGCAGCAGGCGCAGAAGTTTTGAAACATAAATATGGTCACCGTGGTGCTACCCAACCTGTACAAATCGTAGGTGGCGAACGTTGCTATATCACCGCACAAAACCACGGTTATGTAGTGGACGGCACTACCCTACCTGCGGAATGGAAAGAGTGGTTCATCAATATGAACGACCGCACCAACGAGGGTATCCGCCATGCAGAGAAACCATGGATGGCAGTACAATTCATTCCAGAAATGAACTGCGGACAAAAAGATTCTGAATTTGTATTCGATAACTTCTTCCAACTTCTTAATAAATAACGGCCATGGAGAAAAAAGATATCAAGAAAGTATTGGTGCTCGGTTCTGGAGCACTCAAGATTGGTGAAGCAGGTGAGTTCGACTACTCTGGTTCACAAGCCCTCAAGGCCCTTCGTGAAGAAGGTATCTACACCGTACTCATCAACCCTAATATCGCTACCGTACAAACCAGCGAAGGCGTAGCAGACAAGATCTACTTCTTGCCTGTTAACCCATTCTTCGTAGAGAAAGTGATTGCGAAGGAGCGTCCAGATGGCGTACTCCTCGCCTTCGGCGGACAGACGGCACTCAACTGCGGTGTGGAGCTCTACAAGAGCGGCGTATTGGCGAAATACAATGTACAAGTACTCGGTACTCCAGTACAAGCTATCATGGACACCGAGGACCGTGAGCTCTTCGTAGAGAAACTCGACGAGATCAACGTCAAGACCATCCAAAGCGAAGCATGCGAGACTATCGAAGCAGCTCGTGCTGCCGCTAAAGAGCTCGGTTATCCTGTTATTCTCCGTGCTGCATACGCATTGGGCGGATTGGGTTCTGGCTTCTGCGACAACGAGGAAGAGCTCAACATCATCGCAGAGAAAGCCTTCAGTTTCTCTCCACAAGTGCTCGTCGAGAAATCGCTGAAAGGATGGAAAGAAATTGAGTATGAGGTAGTTCGTGATAAATACGACAACTGTATCACCGTCTGCAACATGGAGAACCTCGACCCACTCGGTATTCACACCGGTGAGTCCATCGTGATTGCTCCTACCCAAACACTAACCAAGTCTGAGGCGGCTAAACTCCGTGCGTTGTCCATCAAGATTGTTCGTCACGTAGGCATCGTGGGTGAGTGTAACGTGCAATACGCTCTTGATCCATATTCAGAAGACTACCGCGTGATTGAGGTGAACGCTCGTCTCTCTCGCTCTTCTGCGTTGGCTTCTAAAGCGACAGGTTATCCATTGGCTTTCGTAGCTGCTAAGATCGCCCTCGGCTATGGCCTCTTCGAGCTCAAGAACTCTGTCACCAAAGATACGCCTGCTTTCTTCGAGCCAACACTCGATTATATCGTAGCAAAACTCCCACGCTGGGACCTCGGTAAGTTCCGCGGCGTAGATCGTGAGATCGGCTCCAGCATGAAGTCTGTGGGCGAGGTGATGGCTATCGGTCGTACCTTCGAGGATACCATCCAAAAGGGTCTTCGTATGATTGGTCAAGGCATGCACGGTTTCACCGAGAACAAACAACTGCACGTGGACGACCTCGATCACGCGTTGGCAGCGCCAACCGACAAACGTATCTTCTTCCTCTCGCAAGCATTGCATGCGGGTTACAGCATCGACCGCTTGCACGAGCTCACGAAGATTGACCGTTGGTTCCTCGAGAAACTCCAAAATATCGTTAAAACCGACAACGAACTCAAAGCAGCAGGTACCCTCCAAAACATTAACGAGGACTTGATGCGCAAAGCCAAGATCCAAGGTTTCTCTGACTTCCAAATCGCGAAAGCCGTTGGATTAGGCGAACAAATGGATATGGATTTTGCGGTACTCGTAGCGCGCAAGCATCGTCTCTCTTTGGGCGTTAAACCTGTTGTTAAACAGATAGATACACTCGCAGCAGAGTTCCCTGCTCAAACCAACTACCTCTACCTCACCTACTCAGGTGTAGCCAACGATGTGAAGTACCTCAACGACCGCAAGTCTGTCGTAGTACTCGGTTCGGGTGCTTACCGTATTGGTTCATCCGTAGAGTTTGACTGGTGCGGCGTACAAGCCCTCAAGACTATCCGCGAGAACGGCTACCGCTCCGTGATGATCAACTACAACCCAGAGACCGTTTCCACCGACTACGATATGTGCGACCGTCTTTACTTCGACGAGCTCACCTTCGAGCGCGTGATGGATATTCTCGAAATGGAGAACCCACACGGCGTCATCGTTTCTACTGGTGGTCAGATTCCTAATAACCTCGCACTCAAGCTTGATGCACAACATATGCCTATCCTCGGTACTACCGCTCGAAGCATCGACAACGCCGAGGACCGCGATAAGTTCTCTGCGATGCTTGACCGCATTGGTGTAGATCAACCAGAATGGAGCGCCCTCACCTCTATGGAGGATGTGAAGACCTTCATCGACAAGGTGGGCTTCCCAGTGCTCGTTCGTCCATCGTATGTACTCTCAGGTGCGGCGATGAATGTCTGCTTCAACCAAGAGGAGCTCGAGCGCTTCCTCAAGATGGCAGCAACTGTGAGCAAAAAGCACCCAGTGGTAATCTCTAAGTTCATGCTCAACACCAAGGAGATTGAGATGGACGCTGTGGCTAAGGATGGCGAGATCATCGCATACGCTATCTCCGAGCACGTAGAGTTTGCTGGTGTACACTCAGGCGACGCAACCATCCAGTTCCCAGCACAAAAACTCTATGTAGAGACCGTGCGCCGAATCAAGAAGATCTCTGGTCAAATCGCACGCGAGCTCAACATTTCTGGTCCATTCAATATCCAGTACCTCGCTCGCGAGAACGAGATCAAGGTGATCGAATGTAACCTCCGTGCTTCACGCTCGTTCCCATTCGTGTCTAAAGTATTGAAGATCAACTTCATCGACATAGCCACTCGTATCATGCTCGGTCTCCCTGTAGAGAAACCAAGCAAGAACTTCTTCGACTTCGACTATGTGGGTGTGAAGGCATCGCAGTTCTCATTCAACCGTCTGCAAAAGGCCGACCCTGTCATCGGTGTGGACATGACCTCTACCGGTGAGGTAGGTTGCCTCGGCGAGGATGCCAACGCTGCACTCTTGACCTCTATGCTGTCCGTAGGCATGCGCGTACCTAAGAAGAATGTACTCTTCTCTATCGGTTCACCAAAGCAAAAAGCACAGATGCTCGATTCTGCACGCCAACTCATCGCGAAGGGCTTCAATATCTACGCTACCCTTGGTACAAGCCACTTCCTCACAGAGGCAGGTATCCCTAACACCACGGTTTACCAACCATCTGAGGAAGGCACTCCACAAGCTATCGACCTCATGCGCGAAGGCGTGATTGAGTTCGTAGTGAGTGTACCAAAGGATATCGTTACCGACCCACAAAACGATGTTTGCTACCACGTTCGTCGTGCGGCTATTGACCTCAACGTGCCATTGCTCACCAATGCACGCCTTGCAGCAGCGTTCATCAACGCCTTCTGCACCGTCGATGTCAACGACCTCGCTATCCAATCATGGGATGAGTATAAATAATATATAAGGTGTAAATAAACTATAGTATCTTTCTTGGTTCTTACCTGTCTCCTTCGAGACAAACACGGCAACGACACGGCAACGGGACGGCAACGACAGCACCCTTTACCGAGAGACGACCGAGAGATCACCGAGAGAAGAGCGAACAAAAAACATACAACAATGCAAGCTTTAACAGCAACCAATTTTAACTTTCCTGGTCAAACCAATGTGTACCACGGCAAAGTGCGTGATGTATATTTCATCGGTGAGGACTGCCTCGCTATGGTAGCCACCGATCGTATTTCTGCTTTTGATGTGATCCTGCCAAAGGGTATTCCATTCAAAGGCCAAATCCTCAACCAAATCGCTGCTAAGTTCCTCGATGCGACGGCGGACATCGTTCCTAACTGGAAGCAAGCTACTCCAGACCCTATGGTGACCGTAGGTGTTCGTTGCGAGGGCTATCCAGTAGAGATGATCGTGCGTGGTTACCTCTGCGGCTCTGCATGGCGTGCTTACAAGAGCGGCGTGCGTGAGATTTGCGGCGTAAAACTGCCAGAGGGCATGCGCGAGAACGAGAAGTTCCCTACCCCAATCATCACCCCTACTACCAAGGCTGAGATCGGTGCACACGATGAGGACATCTCTCGCGAAGAGATTATCGCTCAAGGACTTATCCCAGAGGCAGAGTACGAGCAATTGGAGAAATACACCCTCGCTCTCTTCAACCGTGGACAAGAGATCGCCGCTAAACAAGGACTTATCCTGGTGGACACAAAATACGAGTTTGGTAAGCATGGCGATCAAATTCTTCTTATGGACGAGGTGCACACTCCAGACTCCAGCCGCTACTTCTATGCAGAGGGCTATGAGGAGCGTTTTGAGGCAGGTGAGCCACAAAAGCAACTCTCCAAAGAGTTTGTGCGTGAGTGGTTGATGGACAACGGTTTCCAAGGCAAAGAGGGACAACAAGTACCAGAGATGACCGACGAAGTAGTAGCAGGTATCACCGCCCGCTATGTAGAACTCTACGAAGGTATCACAGGCGAAAAACTCGTCCTCGACGCAGAAACAGAGGACATCGCTGCTCGTATTGAGAAAAATTTGACTAATTACCTAACAAAATAAGTATGGCAGGGTTCTTCGGGACTATTTCAACAGCAAGTTGTGTCACCGATGTCTTCTACGGCACCGACTACCACTCCCACCTCGGTACACGCCGAGCGGGTATGGCAACGTACGACACAGAAAGGGGCTTCAAACGAAGCATTCACAACATACAAAACTCGCACTTCCGAACCAAGTTCGAAGATGAATTACACGAGTTCAGTGGCAACGCAGGCATTGGTATCATCTCCGACACCGATGCCCAACCTTTGCTCATCAACTCGCACCTCGGACGGTTCGCTATCAGCACCATCGGCAAGATCAACAACCAAGACGATTTGGTTGCCCACTTGCTCGAGCAAAAAGTGCACCTTTCTGAGTTTAGTAGCGGACGCGTAAACCCCACTGAATTAGTAGGTTTGCTAATCGTTCAGGGCAAAGATTTCGTGGACGGAATTGAGAATGTGTACAAGCAAATTAAAGGTTCATGCAGCATACTTATTCTCACCGAAGATGGTATCATCGCTGCTCGCGATTCATGGGGACGCACACCTATTGTATTAGGTAAAAGAGACAACGCCTACGCTATTGCCAGCGAATCATCCTCCTTTTTCAATCTCGGCTTCCAAACCGAGTATTTCATGGGCCCTGGTGAGATTGTTCGCGTATATGCTGACCACGTGGAGCAACTCCGCAAACCCAACGACAAGATGCAGATTTGCTCTTTCCTTTGGGTGTATTACGGTTTCCCCACCTCCGACTACGAAGGTCGAAATGTTGAACAAGTGCGCTATGCATGTGGTCATGCTATGGGTAATAGCGACGACGTGAAAGCCGATATTGTCTGCGGTATTCCTGATTCAGGTATTGCTATGGCGATTGGTTATTCGCACACTTCGGGCGTGCCTTACCAACGCGCCATCACCAAATATACGCCTACTTGGCCTCGCTCCTTCACCCCATCGCAACAAGCCACACGCGACCTCGTTGCTAAGATGAAACTCATTCACAACTACTCTATCCTACGTGGCAAGAGTGTGCTCTTCTGCGACGATTCTATCGTGCGTGGCACACAACTCCGCGACAACACCCGTTGTCTTATAGAAGCAGGTGCCAAAGATGTGCATATGCGTATTGCGTGTCCACCCATCATGTATGGCTGTCCATTCACGAACTTCACCACATCGAAGTCGGACATGGAACTCATCACACGCCGTATCATTGCGGATTTAGAGGGTGAAGAAGCAGCCAATAATCCAGAGCGTATCAAGGCATATGCCACTACCGACTCCTTGGAGTACCAACGCATGATACGCGCCTTGCGCGACCGCTTCGCGCTCAAGTCACTCAAATACACCAAGATAGAGGACCTCATCGCCGCCATCGGACTACCGAAATGCAAAGTATGTACCTACTGCTTCGATGGTGCCAACCCACAAGAGTAACAACATTGAACAATACTGAACTATGTTGAACAATACTGAACCCTTTAACAACGAGAAGTACATCCGCATACAGTCGGAGCATATCAAAGAGCGTATAGCGCAGTTTGGCAACAAACTCTATTTGGAGCTCGGGGGTAAGCTCTTTGATGATTTTCATGCCAGTCGCGTACTACCTGGTTTTCAGCCAGATAGCAAGCTCACGATGCTCACCCAACTCCGTGATACATTGGAGATTGTGATTGTCATATCCGCATCCGACATCGAGAAAAACAAAGTACGTCAAGACTTAGGCATTACTTACGATGTGGATGTACTTCGTTTGCGCGACGAGTTTATGAATCGTGGTTTTGTGGTCAACTCCGTGGTAATCACTCACTATAGCGGTCAGACATCCGCACAGATGTACCGCCAACGATTGGAGCGACTGGGTATCACCACCTATTATCATTATACGATTGACGGCTACCCCCACAACGTAGCACTCATTGACTCGGAAGAAGGTTTTGGTAAGAACGATTATATCGAGACTACTCGCCCATTAGTGGTTGTTACTGCTCCTGGTCCTGGCAGCGGCAAGATGGCGGTTTGCCTCTCGCAACTCTACAACGAGCATGTACGAGGTAATCAAGCAGGATATGCCAAGTTCGAGACTTTCCCTGTGTGGAACCTGCCCCTCAAGCACCCAATCAACATGGCATACGAGGCAGCCACAGCCGACCTCAATGATGTGAATATGATTGACCCATACCACTTAGAGGCATATGGCAAGACGGCAGTTAGTTACAACCGCGATACGGAGATATTCCCTGTATTAGATGCCTTATTCACAGGCATTTACGGACACAACCCGTACAAATCGCCTACCGACATGGGCGTAAACATGGTGGGCTTTTGCATAGATGATGACGCAGCATGTTGTGAGGCCAGCAAACAGGAGATTATCCGCCGCTACTACCATGCATTGAACGACTTTGCCAATGGTGACATCAGCGAATCAGTAGTTAATCGTATTGCCCGTCTATTCAAACAAGTAGGTATTAGCACCGCAGACAGACGTACAACGGTGGCAGCCAACGAGCGCAAAGAGCGCAATAATGCGATGGCAGTAGCAGCTATCGAGTTACATGACGGTACCATCATCACCGCCGAAGCCTCTCCCCTACTCGGTTCGAGTGCAGCCCTCTTGCTGAATGCCACAAAATACCTCGCAGGCATCGACCATGATGTCAAGCTCATCCCACAGGAGATGATTGAACCTATCCAACACACCAAAATCAGTTACCTCAGAGGGCGTAATCCACGCTTGCATACCGATGAGGTGTTGGTGGCATTATCTGTCCTATCCTTGCACGACGAGAACTGCCGCAAGACCTTGGAAGCCCTACCACAATTAGCTGGTTGTCAAGTCCACTCCACGGTAATGCTCTCCGAAGTGGACCGCAAAATCTTCCGCAAGTTAGGCATTGAACTCACGTGTGATCCTATTCGTAAATAAAAAAGAATGAGCCAATTGGCTCATTCTTTTTTATATGTATATAATTATATTTCTTTATCTGTATATGCTTTCGGTAATGCTCTGCAATTATAGTGCGATGCCATCACTTCACCATAAGCACCAATACTATGTATCGCCAACATATCACCACGCTTCGTTGTTGGCATTTCTACTTGTTTGTCAAATATATCCGTTGATTCGCAAATAGGTCCTACTACATCATAATACTCATATGTCTTGGCTGTAGAACTGATATTCTCAATTTTGTGATGCGCGTGATATAGTGCAGGACGAATCAGATCTGTCATTCCTGCATCCACAATCGCAAACTGCTTTTGCACACCTTTTTTCACATATAATACGCGTGTGAAAAGTGTTCCACATTGCGCTACCACGGAACGCCCCAACTCAAAATGCAATGTTTGCCATGGCCTCAATTGCAAGTTGTTAATATATATCTGAAAATACGCATGAAAATCAGGAATAGCATGCATCTGAGGGGCATCATAATCCACACCTAAGCCTCCACCTACATTGATTATCTCAGCCTTTATTCCTTCTGTTTCCATCATTTCTTGAAGCCGATTAATACACGTACATAACAATGCAAAATCATCCATCTCAGTAATTTGACTACCAATATGGAAATGCAAGCCTTTGAATGTTATGTTGGACATTGTATTAGCTAACTTTATCACATACATGATATCGTCTAAAGCTATGCCAAATTTATTTTCTGCTACTCCTGTACGTATATGAGTATGAGTGTGCGCTTTTATATCTGGATTCACTCGCAAACAAATCGACGCTATCTTGTTCTCTCGCACAGCCAGTTCATTAATGATTTCTAGCTCTGGAATACTTTCTACATTAAAGCAAAAAATATCGTTTCTTAGACCTAGGATAATCTCTTTATCGCTTTTCCCCACGCCTGCATACACTATCGAACTCGCTGGGAAGCCGGCTTCGATTGCTGTTTGGATTTCTCCACCACTCACACAATCAGCACCAAATCCAGCATTTCGAATCAAACGCAATATTTCTGAATTCACATTGGCTTTCAGCGCATAGTGCACACAAAATTGAGGATAGGCATCTATTTCTAAATGTATAGCATCCAGCGTCGCTTGCAACAACCCTGTATCGTAGAAATAAAATGGTGTTTCTATATTTCTAAAATCTTTATACATCCAGTCTCTAACTTCTCGCCATTAGCTTTTAGTCTCTCACCTATTGTCTCCCGCAATAGCTGCCAATCCTCCTTGCGAAGTCTCTTTATAGAGCGATGGCAAATCATGGCCCGTCTGCTTCATCACATCCACTACTTTATCAAACGATACGCTATGCGTACCATCGGAGAAAGCGGCATACATATTACTATCCAACGCACGAGCAGCAGCAAAAGCATTACGCTCAATACAAGGTATCTGTACCAATCCACACACGGGGTCACAAGTCATACCCAAGTGGTGCTCCAAGCCCATCTCAGCTGCATACTCAATCTGCGACAGTGTACCGCCAAACAACTGATTCACAGCACCTGAAGCCATCGCACAAGCTACACCTACCTCACCCTGGCAACCAACTTCCGCACCCGAGATAGAGGCATTCTCTTTCACCACATTACCAATCAATCCTGCCGTTGCCAAAGCATGCAGAATACGTGTTTCAGAGAAGTCGCGCGAACGCCATGTATGGTACAATACCGCAGGCAACACACCACATGAACCACAAGTAGGAGCCGTAACAATCTTACCACCAGATGCGTTTTCTTCGCTCACAGCCAAGGCATATGAGAACACCAAACCACGCGTACGAAGGTTATCCTTATACCCTGCCACCTTAATATAATAGCTCGCTGCCTTGCGACGGAGGTGTAATGGTCCGGGCAATACCCCTTCGTGATCCAAACCGCGCTCCACTGCTTCGCGCATCACTTGCCATACCTCGCGCAGATAGTCCCAGATCTCTTTGCCCTCGTAGTGCTCCACATACTCCCAATAGTCCCAGCCCATCTTATCGCAATAATCCTTGATATCGCTCAAACGAGTAAGTGGATAGATGGACGCTTCGCTGCTAGGCGATGAGGCGATAAGGCGATGAGGCGATGAGGCAGGATCTTCCGCCAATGCGCCACCGCCTACGGAATATACAGTCCACTCATCTAGCAAATCACCATTCTCGTTCCACGCGCAGAAACGCATGCCGTTGGGGTGAAATGGCAAAAACTCATCATGCCATACAATCTCCACCGATGGAATCACATCGATAATGGCTGCATCGGTCAAGTGACCTTTGCCTGTAGCCGACAAACTGCCATACAAGTGCGCTTGATACTTTGCAGCATCGGGATGATGCTCCAGAAAAATCTCAGCCGCCTTACGAGGTCCCATGGTATGGCTACTGCTTGGTCCATAGCCTATACGAAATATCTCACGGATTGTTTTCATATTTATTATTTTTTGAGTCCCGACTCCCGAATCCAGAATCATGAAACTAGAATCACGAATCTATCTTCACTAGAGAGAGAGCCAGCAACCAAGCTGACTCTCCCAGTTGGAACATCCAGAGGGTATGCCCTCCAGATGAATATGTTACGGCATGATTACTCAGCCATCAAAAGCTCCATGATGGTGCAAGCAGACTTAGCCACTGGGCTACCAGGGCCGAAGATTGCAGCCACACCTGCCTTGTAGAGGTAGTCATAGTCTTGTGCTGGGATCACACCACCAGCAATCACCATGATATCCTCGCGACCAAGCTTCTTGAGCTCCTCAATCACTTGTGGCACCAATGTCTTGTGACCAGCAGCAAGTGAAGATACACCAAGAACGTGAACGTCGTTCTCAACAGCTTGTTTAGCTGCCTCAGCAGGAGTTTGGAACAATGGACCCATATCCACGTCAAAACCGCAGTCAGCGTAGCCAGTAGCTACCACCTTTGCACCACGGTCGTGACCGTCTTGACCCATCTTAGCAATCATGATACGAGGTTGACGACCCTCTTTCTTAGCAAATTCTGCTGTGAGTTCTTGTGCCTTAACGAAGAACTCGTCATTCTTAGTTCCTGATGCGTACACGCCTGAAATAGTTCTAATTGTTGCTGAATAGCGACCAACCACTTTCTCGCAAGCGTCAGAGATCTCGCCCAATGATGCGCGCAGACCTGCTGCCTTAACTGCCAAAGCGAGCAAGTTGTTAGAGCACTTTTTACCATCTGCCCACTCTTGTACAGTAGCAGTAATCTCTGCCAACGCAGCTTGTACAGCTGCCTCATCGCGGTGAGCGCGGAGCTCTTGCAAACGAGCCACTTGCTCCTCACGAACAGCAGTATTGTCGATCTCAAGGATATCGATTGGATCCTCGTGAGCCAAGCGGTGTTCGTTCACGCCGATAATCTTTTGCTCGCCAGAGTCGATGCGTGCTTGTGTGCGCGCAGCTGCCTCCTCGATACGCATTTTTGGAATACCGGTCTCGATAGCAGCAGCCATACCACCGAGTTTCTCAATCTCTTGGATGTGTGCCCAAGCTTTGTCTGCAAGCTCTTGAGTCAGTTGCTCAACGTAGTAAGAACCTGCCCATGGGTCGATGGCCTTACATACCTTAGTCTCCTCTTGGATATAGATCTGTGTGTTACGAGCGATACGAGCAGAGAAGTCAGTTGGCAATGCGATGGCCTCGTCCAATGCGTTGGTGTGCAATGATTGGGTGTGACCCAACGCTGCACCCATTGCCTCGATACAGGTACGACCTACGTTGTTGAATGGATCTTGCTCGGTGAGTGACCAACCAGATGTTTGGCAGTGTGTACGCAATGCCATAGATTTTGGATTCTTTGCACCGAAAGACTTCACAATCTTTGCCCACAACATACGACCAGCACGCATCTTAGCGATCTCCATGAAGTGGTTCATACCGATAGCCCAGAAGAATGACAAACGTGGAGCAAAGGTATCAACGTCCATACCTGCGTTCACACCAGCGCGGAGGTACTCCATACCGTCAGCCAAGGTGTAAGCCAACTCAATATCTGCGGTAGCACCTGCCTCTTGCATGTGATAACCTGAGATAGAGATAGAGTTGAACTTAGGCATGTTTTGTGAAGTATATTCGAAGATATCAGCGATAATCTTCATAGAGAACTTAGGAGGATAGATGTAGGTGTTACGCACCATGAACTCTTTCAAGATGTCGTTTTGGATTGTACCAGCCATCTCTTCGAGTTTCGCGCCTTGCTCCAAACCTGCGTTGATGTAGAACGCCAAGATAGGAAGAACGGCACCGTTCATAGTCATAGACACAGACATCTTGTTCAATGGAATTCCAGCGAACAACACTTTCATGTCCTCGAGTGAGCAGATACTTACACCTGCTTTACCCACATCACCTACCACGCGCATGTTGTCGGCGTTGTAACCACGGTGAGTTGGGAGGTCGAATGCTACAGACAGACCTTTTTGACCTGAAGCCAAGTTACGGCGGTAGAACGCGTTAGACTCCTCTGCAGTAGAGAAACCTGCGTATTGGCGGATAGTCCAAGGGCGGAGAGGATACATGGCGCTATAAGGGCCACGCAAGAATGGTGGGATACCTGAAGCGTAGTTGAGGTGCTCCATACCCTCGAGGTCTTCTTTTGTATAAACTGGCTTAACATCAATGAGTTCAGGTGTTTTCCAGTTAGCTTCATTGGCTCCTTCTACATGCGAAGCAGCCACTTTCTTGATATCAATATCTTTAAAATTTGGTTTCATAA